>CAJUDZ010000020.1 GCA_910584965.1 uncultured Lachnospiraceae bacterium
GGGGAGAATGCGAAGCATTCTTGTAATCGCCGCTGCCGAGCGGCGATTTTTTATACAACAGATTGCAACCGGTTTCAAAATATCCGGCGGAGGAGATGGGAGAAAAATGATTACAGCTGAAAATCTCAGGAAAGTATATAGAGTCAATATCAAAGAGCCCGGTCTGAAAGGCGCTTTTGAAAATCTTTTTCATGCGAAGTGGCAGGAGAAGGCGGCGGTTGACGGGCTGTCTTTCCGGATGGAAGAGGGACGTGCGCTTGCCTGTATCGGGGAAAACGGGGCCGGTAAATCCACGCTGATTAAGATGATGATAGGAATCCTGATGCCAACGGAGGGAGAAATCAGGGTTTTTGGACAGAATCCCCGCCAGGGGGGCAGAAAATATCTGCGGGAAATCGGGGTTGTATTTGGCCAGAAGTCCAATTTGTGGACCGATATTCCCGTCATTGAAAGTTATCAGGCGGTAAAGACTTTATATAAACTGGACGAGGCTTCCTTCCGGCAGAATTTTGACCGGGTGGTGGAACTTCTTTCGTTGGAAGAATTATTGAAAAGTCCGGCAAGAAAGCTTTCGCTCGGGCAGCGGATGCGCGCGGATATCGGTATGGTATTTCTGCACAGTCCCAGACTGCTGTTTCTGGATGAGCCGACAATCGGGCTGGATATCAATGTCAAACATACAATACGGACTTTTTTGCGGAAAATGAATCAGGAGACCGGAACGGGAATTTTTCTGACGAGCCATGATCTGGATGATATCGATGAAATATGCGACGACGCGTTGGTGATTTCCAGAGGAAGGCTGGTTTATGACGGAACGCTGGAACAGTTAAAACATAAATTTGTGCGGGATAAAATGATACAGGTGGTGGGAAGGACGGAAGGCGATATCCGGGCGGTTCTGCCGTCCGCAAAAGTTACGGCAGAAGGGCGTGTGACCAAAATCGTGTATCCGGCCGGCGAGTATTCATCGGATGAGGTGATCGCGGCAATTTCCCGGTCTTTTCATATTGAGGATATTACAATTCAGGAGCCGGATATCGACGAAGTGGTTTCCCGCATATTCGGAGGGGAGAATCCGGCATGAAAATATTTTTAAAACTGACTTCCCTGTCGGTACAGGGGCAATTATATTACCGGACGAGTTTTCTCATCAACCTGCTGACGCCGGTCATCCTTCTGTGCGGGCAGTATTTGCTGTGGGATGCGCTCTATGCGCAGCAGAGTTATGCGCAGCAGAGTTATGTACAGCAGGGTGCGGCGGATATCGGCGGTATGAGCAGAGCGGATATGTTCGCATATATACTGGTGGCTTTTGCGGTGAGCAATCTGGTCGGCTGGTCCGGGGAAAATACGCTGGCAAAAGAGATTAAAAGCGGAAGGATTGTCGCAAGATGCACGCGGCCGGCGGCATTTCTGATACAGACTCTTTCCGAACTGACCGGGACGGTACTGATTCAGGGCGTGGTGAATCTGGCCATCGTGGTCGTTGGCTTTGGGTGCTTCGGCAGGTACATGAAACTGCCCTCCCTTCAGGCGGCGTTTTTGTTTCTGCCCTGTATGTTTCTGGCGGTTCTGCTCAGAATGATGGTCATAGATGTTTTCAGCCTGTTCTGTTTTTTTACGACAGGTTATCTGGGAATTGCCTGGACGAGAACGGCGCTGTTTGAGTTTTTTTCCGGCGCAATGATTCCGGTCGCCCTGTTCCCGGATTATTTGAAAACCATAACATATTTTACGCCTTTTCCCTATATGCTTCAGGTCCCGATCGCGGTACTGCTCGGGCAGGAGCTTCCGGGCAGTCCGGCGTTTATTTTGGTCATGCAGTTTATCTGGCTGATTCTTTTTTGGATGCTGCACTGTGCCGTTTACGGTCTGGCACGCAGAAATATGACGATAGCGGGCGGCTAGAGCGGCCGGTACGCCGTAGACAGAGAAATGTGAAAGTCCGCCCAAGCGGATGGATTGAGGTAAAAATGCTGAAAATATTTCTGAAACTGAAAGAACAGTATATTAAGACGGAAATGGAATATCCGGCCAATTTCTGGATGATGCTCTTAGCCGGGGTGCTTACGAGAATACTCGGTATGGCGGCGCCTTTTATCATATACAGCAATCTTTCCGATATTGCCGGATGGAAAAGGGATGAAATTTATCTGATTCTGTCTTTTCTCTTTATTGCGGAAGGGCTGTGCAGCGTATTGTTCCAGGGAATATGGGAAATGCCGGGGATGGTCTTCGACGGAAAATTTGACTGTATTCTGTCAAGGCCGGTATCCCCGCTGTTTCAGGTATTGTCCTACGGAATGGGATTGCAGGGAATCAGTGTTTTTCTGACCGGTGCGGTCTGCCTGCCCGTTTTCCTGAAAAGGGTCGGGGCGCTTCATGCGGCGGGCGTTATCCTGAGCCTGTTTTTTGTTCTGTGCGGGACGCTGCTGTGCATGTCGGTTTATCTGCTCGGGAACAGTGTGGTTTTCTGGTTTGACGCGGGCGGAAGGACGACGATTCCCTATACCATAACAAACATCGGGCAGTATGCGAAATATCCGGTGGAAATATATCCGCGGGCAATGCAGATCGTATTGTTGTTTCTGGTGCCTTATGCTTTTATCGGAGTGATTCCGGCAGAAATCCTGCGGGGAACTTTTTCGCGGACATGGTGTCTTGTGCCGGCGGGCGTCAGCGTATGCTTTTTTCTGCTCGCGAGGGCGGTATTTTACCGGGGCATCAGGCGTTATGAAAGCGTGGGGATGTAGGAAAAACGGTCTGCATCTTTCAAAAGTCCACATCGCCCGAAAGTCCGCTTGACAGAAATGATATTTTTTCCTATCATAATGATGTTGTACCAATAACACTATATTGCTCCCAGAGGAGCGGCATTGTCCGCCGGGCGGCATCAAATGAGGAATTATCATGCAGAATCCAACGGAAAATAAGGCCATTACCATATATGATATTGCAAAAGAAGCGGGCGTTTCGCCTTCGACGGTATCCAGAGTCCTGACCAATAATGTCAATGTGCGTCAGGAAAAGCGGGAGAAGATACAGGGGCTGATCGAAAAATACAATTTTACGCCGAATGCGATGGCGCGGGGACTGTCCGATACGAAAAGCGGTGTTATCGGCATTGTGGCGGCGGATGTAAGGAACCCTTATTACGCGGAAGTATTTGTGGCCTGTGAGAATGCGGCAAGAGAAGCCGGGTATACGGTGCTTTTGTGTAATTCCCTCAGTGTGACGGAACGGGAGTTCCTGCATCTCGAGATGCTTCAGCAGCAGAGGGTGGAGGCGGTTATCCAGCTGGGCGGCCGCGCGGATGATCTGGTTTCCAACGAAGAGTATGTGGAAAGAGTGAACCAGTTGACGGCCACAATCCCGATGGTCGTAACCGGTAAACTGGACGATACGAAGTGCTATGAAGTACAGATCGATGCGGAACAGGCGGCGGAACTGCTGATAGAGCATCTGCTTGGACTCGGGCACAGAAAAATTGCGCTGATCGGGGGAAGGAAAAACGTGACTTCCACTTACGCAAAGTATCTGAAATACAGGGAACTTCTGGAAAAACACGGAATTGAATACAGAGAGGAATACGTGATTGACGGAAGTTATGACTATGAAACGGGTTATTTTGGGATGAATCAGGTGCTGGAGCTGGAAGATATACCGACCGCAGTCATAGCGATCAATGATTTTGCGGCGGCCGGAGCGGTACGCAGCGCGGTAGATCACGGTTATCGCATTCCACAGGATATCTCGATAGTCGGCTATGATAATACGCAGCTTGCAAACCTGATGATACCGAAAATGACAAGCATCGATTATGATTATGCAACGCTTGGGCGCAAACTGATCGATACGGCGATTGCGGCGGCACGGGGAAGAAAGGTGCCGAGGCATCAGAAGGTAACGCCGTCTTTGGTGGTGCGGGAGAGCAGCGGCCAGGTGGCGGAGCGGAGGAAAACCGAGGCTGAAGCCTGATTGTGCCATGCTCCAGGTGAAGCGCAACAGGCGCCGCTGTCAGCGGCGCTTTTATTTTTTCTTTCTCATAATGTTCACGATAGATTCTGTATATCATAAGTGGTTTCTTTTTATCTGTTTTATTCATGCGAAATTTAATTGATTGATCGCGGCGGCCGCTTCGGCACATCTTGTTTTTTTGTCTACTTAAACGTTTACGAAAAATTTTTGGCCAGCAGATTGCACAAAATTTTATTGTCGAAAATCACTATATTTACCAAACTTGCAACCGGTTTCAAAATAATGGTTGACAAATACCGGGGGGGGTGGTATGGTAAAAAAGAAGAATGCAACCGATTTCAGAACAGAAAAAGGTAGCAAATGTGACAAAAAATGATAAAAACATTTATCAGAAAAGAGAGTGGGGGTAAAACATGAAAAAACGCAAATGCGGGCTGACTTTTTGGCAGAAGGTAGTAAAAGACCGGACATTGATCGTTATGTGCATTCCGGCAATTTTATTTTTCTTTCTGTTCAGTTACATGCCGCTGCCCGGGGTTTATGCGGCATTCGTGAAGTTTAACTATCGGGATGGTATTTTTGGGAGTAAGTTTATCGGACTGGATAATTTCAAATTCCTGATTACGTCAGGCGAACTGTTCAATCTGACGAAAAACACAATTCTCTATAATCTGGCATTTATCCTGCTGGGAAACCTGCTCGCGGTATTCGTGGCAATTCTGCTCAACGAATTACAGAGCAAAATGTTCAAGAAAGTATCACAGACGGTTCTGTTCCTTCCGTACTTCATTTCTCAGGTACTGGTAGGGCTCCTCGTATTCAACCTGTTAAACTTTGATACGGGATTTGTCAACAGCATTCTGGCAAGTTTGGGAAAAGAAAAGTGGCAGCCTTATTCTGACCCGAGCGTATGGCCGGTGCTTTTGATTATTATCTATTTATGGCAGCAGACAGGCTATAACTCCGTTGTGTATTTCGCTTCAATTATGGGTATTGACGGTGAAATGATGGAGGCGGCGAAGGTGGACGGCGCGAACGGCTTCCAGAGAATCCGCTATATTATACTTCCTTCGCTGAAACCGACGATCGTTATTCTGCTTCTGTTTGCGCTTGGCGGTATTGTAAAAGGTAACTTCGGCCTGTTCTACAACGTTGTCGGAACGAACCCGCTTCTTTATCCGACGACAGATATCATTGAGACCTATGTATACCGTGCGTCTATGGTAAGCTTTAATTTCTCGACGGCGTCTGCGGTTGGTCTGTATCAGTCGGTCATTGGATTTATTATCGTAATGACGGTCAATTGGATCGTAAAAAAGATCGAACCGGATTATTCATTATTCTAGGAGGGGGCAGATTATGGCGAATAAAGATAAGGATTTAATGGAGTCGGGAGCCAAAGTCAAAATTGGCACATCGGATAAGATAATCAGAGGTTTTGGCTATACTTTTATCACACTGTATGCGGTCTGCTGTATCATTCCGTTTCTGATCATTGTCAGCTCTTCCTTTACGAGCGAGGCGGTAATCCGTGCGGAGGGCGTTCAGCTTTTCCCGAAAGATATTACATTGGAAGCGTATGATATGGTTACGAAGAACGGCGGTATCTGGAAGTCCTATGTGCTGACGATTCTTATGACGCTGGTAGGCACCACGCTGGGATTATCCATTATTTCGATGACGGGTTATGCGCTGCAAAGAAAGGATTTTCATTTCAGAAATGCAATTTCCTTCTACATATACTTTACAAGCCTGTTCTCGGCAGGTCTTGCACCGTATTACCTGCTGATGACACAGACCTATCATTTACAGGACAACTATCTGGCAGTACTGTTACCGCTTATGATGTCGCCCTGGCTGATTATTCTGATGAAAAACTTCGTAAAGGCGATTCCGCATGAAATTACGGAATCCGGCAAGATAGACGGGGCGGGAGACATGAAAATTTTCATCTCTCTGATTCTCCCGATGCTGAAACCGGCGCTGGCGACGATCGGATTGTTCCTCGCACTCGGTTACTGGAACGAATGGTACCAGTCTTCGCTGTTCTTAGGTTCCAAAGTGGCGGTTAAGCCGCTGCAGTTTACACTGTATGAGGTTGTTAATAAGATCGATGCCCTGAAAAATTCGGTTGCGGGCCAGTTCATCAACATTGCGGATATTCCGCAGGAGAGCGTTAAGATGGCGAATGCGGTTCTGGCGACCGGGCCGATCGTACTCCTGTATCCGTTCGTACAGAAGTATTTCATCAGCGGTATTACGGTTGGTGCGGTAAAAGGCTAGGGTGAAGAGAAGTTCTAAGGCTCACAGCAAGGGCTGTTTCGCCAAGAACTTCTACGATTTGCCTTTGGCAAATCTTCTTCACCCGGGAGAATGCCTGGAAAGCGGCATTCTCCCAGCGGGTTTGAAGAACCGGAGGGTGAAGAGAAGTTCTAAACTCGCACCGGAAGGGTTGTAAAGTTTTTGGGGAGTGTATTTATAGATAGGTTGATACTCGAAATGAGTTCAATATAAAATTTAAAACGGAGGTAAGATATGAAAAAGAAATTTCTCGCAGCATTATTAACAGCGTCAATGGTTGCCGGTCTGACAGCCTGCGGCGGCGGTTCTGATGCACCGGCTGATAACGGTTCTTCTTCGACGGACAACAGCGCAGCATCAACGGATAACAGCGCGGCGTCAACGGACAACAGCGCAGCGTCAACGGATGACAATGCGGCATCAACCGATGCGGCAGGCGATACCGCTTCATCCGATGATCCGTGGGCAAATGTGGACACATCCGAGCATGTAGTAATTACATACATGACAACGGGAGATACGCCTTCCGGAACCAAAGAAAAATATGATGAAATGATGGCAGAATTAAACGCGATTCTGACCGAAAAAGTAAATGCGGAACTCGACATCAACTTCATTTCCTGGACGGATTATCTTTCCAACTATAACCTGACACTGGCACGTATGGATGGTACGGTTGACCTTGTAGGTACGGCTTCCGACTGGCTGGATGCGTGGCCGAACGCAAAGAACGGAGCATTCCTTGAATTATCCGAGGACATGTTAAAGACATATGCACCGCAGACATGGGCGAGCGTACCCGCAGAGAACTGGGAGCTTTGCAAATACGACGGTGAGATTTATCTGATTCCGGAAGACAATTATGCACAGTGGACCAATCATGGTTTTATCTATCGTCTTGACTGGGCAAAAGAAGCGGGTCTGACGGACGGCGTTCACAGCTGGGAAGATCTGACAGAGTACTTCCGTTATGTAAAAACGACTTACCCGGATGTTATTCCCTGGGATTCCGACGGCACACAGCAGGCACAGATGGCGGGCGGCTGGATTGCATCGCATTCCAATTATGTTCCGATCGACGGTATTAACGCGGGCGCTATGTGGGGCGGCACAAGAGACGATCTTTACACGGTTTACTGCCCGTTCATGACAGAGACGGATTCTCTCGTAGAATATGCGAAGATGATGAAAGAATGGGATGAGATCGGTGTATGGCAGACTGACGTACTGAATAACCGTACAGGTACGAACCGTGATGATTACAGAGTTGGTACCGTAGCGGCAGAGCAGCATCATACACAGACATGGACAGACCTGGTAAGCCCTACACCGGCTAATAAGATTTATCAGGATGACCCGGATGCAGAGTCAGGCTTCTTCTATTTTGGTGAAGAGAGCGGCAACGTAACGGCGCTTTCCATTACACATGGTGCGATGGCAATTTCCGCAGGAAGCGCAAATCCTGAAAGAGCGCTGATGGTTTATGACCTTCTCAGAAATGATCCGGAATGCTATAAACTGTTCTGCTATGGTATCGAAGGCGTATCCTATGAAATTACGGCTGACGGCCTCAGAACAACACCGGAAGGTTACAATCAGGATACCGATAACATCAACGGAACGACCAATTTCTGGTGGGGACGTAACGACGACCTCGAGGTTCTCGACGCAAGCCGTGACTGGGATAAGATCAATGCACTGTATGACGAATATGACAAGATTAAAATTGAATATCCTTACGGCCAGTTCGTAGCTAACGTTGACCCGATTGAAGCACAGATCAGGAATATCAGTGAAATTCATGACAGCTACATGAAACAGATTTCTTACGGAAAATATTCCGGCACAGCGGAAGAAATCGTTGCGGAGTATCAGGCAGCTATAAAAGCGGCTGGTGTGGACGATGTTACGGCAGAGCTGCAGAGACAGTTTGACGAACTCTATAAATAAACGATTTGACAGAAACCGAAAAAGAGAAAGCGCATGTCGCTTTCCCGTTTCAGGAAAAGAGGCAGGGACAGGCGTCCTTACCTCTTTTTCTATAAAAATAAAGCAGTTTCCAAAACCCGCACCAGATGATTTAAGCGTCTGCGAAAGGCAGACAGATGGGAGTATACAGATATGAACGGCAAATTTGAAATAAAAGAAGACTTTTATCTGAACGGAGAAAAAATAAAAATTATTTCGGGAGGCATCCATTATTTCCGCATTGTTCCCGAATACTGGAGAGACCGGCTGGAAAAGCTGAAAGCGCTGGGCTGTAATACGGTAGAAACATATATTCCATGGAATCTTCACGAAAGAGAAAAAGGAAAATTTGATTTTTCGGGCATACTGGATGTCTTCGCTTTTGTCAGGCTCGCACAGGAGCTTGGCCTGTGGGTTATCTTACGGCCGTCGCCCTATATCTGTGGTGAATGGGAATTCGGGGGACTTCCCTGGTGGCTGCTTGCGGAAGACGGCATGCGCCTGCGCTGCATGTATGAGCCTTATCTGGCGCATGTAAAGTCATATTATGAAAAACTTTTTGAAGTGATTAAGCCTTTGCAGATCACCGAAGGCGGACCGGTTATTTTCATGCAGATAGAAAATGAATACGGATATTACGGCGATAATGAAGCATATCTTTCCTACTTAAAGAAACTGATGACGGACTGCGGATGCAGCGTGCCTTTTGTGACTTCCGACGGCCCCTTCGGAGACGCTTTTGACTGCGGTAAGGTCGAAGATGTGCTGCAGACCGGAAATTTCGGTTCCAAAGGCCGTATGCAGTTTGGCGTGATGAAACAGAAGATCGGCGACAGACCGCTGATGTGCATGGAATTTTGGGTGGGATGGTTCGACAGCTGGGGAGTGCCCTGCCACCAGACAGGCGATCTGGAAGAGCATGTGAAAGATCTGGACGAAATTCTTTCCGAAGGCCATGTGAATATCTATATGTTTATCGGCGGAACCAACTTCGGCTTTATGAACGGTTCAAACTATTATGATGTGCTGACGCCGGATGTAACCTCTTATGATTACGACGCGCTTCTGACAGAAGACGGTCAGCTGACGCCGAAATATGAAGCATTCCGCGAAGTGATCTCCAGGTACGCAGAGGTAAAGCAGGTGGAGCTGACGACACGGATTTCCCGAAAAAGTTACGGAACGCTGAAAGCCGTAAGGAGCGCCGGCCTCTTCGACAACCTTTCCAATATTTCACGGGAAGTACGGAACGTGACGCCCCTTTCGATGGAAAAACTCGGACAGGGTTACGGATATACGCTCTATGAAAGCACACTGAAAAAAGAAGGGGATTTGGAGAAAATCCGTCTGTACGGCGCGAATGACAGAGCTCAATTTTTCATGGACGAAAAACCGCTTGTAACGCTGTACGACAGGGAACTGCTGGCGGAGCACACCTTTGATACGCCTGTTAAGAAGGGGAAAAGGCTGTCCATCCTCGTAGAAAACATGGGACGTGTGAACTTCGGCCCGATGCTGGAAAAACAGCGGAAAGGAATTGACCATTGCGTGCAGATCAACGGCCACCAGCATTATGACTGGAGCATGTACTGCCTCCCCATGGAAGATCTGTCGGGCCTGTCTTTTGAAAAGCCGGTAAAAGAGGGAGAACCGGGATTTTATGAATTTGTATTTACGGCGGAGGAAACAGGGGACACATTCCTGGATTTTAAGGGCTGGGGAAAAGGCTGTGTGCTCGTAAACGGCTTTCACATCGGCCGGTTCTGGGAGATCGGCCCCCAGAGACGGCTTTATATTCCAGCACCTCTGCTTCGCAAAGGGGAAAATCGGATTCTGATCTTTGAAACGGAAGGAAAGGCACCGGGAGAGATCAGCCTTTGTGATGAACCGGATCTGGGATAACCGGAATAAAAATACAGCGGTTGGTTTATTCTGACGGGAAAGGGCGGCATGCGCTCCGGCTTACGGATTGTTCCGATGCCGTGTGCGCAGCCGCCTTCCTGCCTGTTATTCAATGTAGATTTTCGAAACGGTATTTTCCACACCATTGATTTGCAGCCTGACATGGATTTTTCCGTTTTCAAATTCATGCAGAGGGTATTCCAGCGGTTCGGAAAGACCGGTAATATCAACGGACTTCGCCGTATCTCCCTGAACCAGCCATAATACAAGCGTTGCGCCGTCCGGCACTGTGCCGCAGGAAATATCGGCGTGGAGCATCTGTGTGTCCGTGTCCGTAATCGTCATATCTTTTTCTTTCACAAATCCGTCGCTGGCCTTTCTGAAATCCAGAGTCCAGACGCCGTCGGTATAAGCGCTGTAATTCATGCTGATTGTGCCCATGTTCCAAATCCGGTCATCAGAAGCAATATTTGTATTGATACCGTTTCCGGCGGCCGCATTGACGATGAAACCGGTCAGACTGATCAGCATGAGCGCCATGCTCACGACTCCGGCGGCAATCAGTTTTAAGTGATGTGTTTCCTGTTTTACCATAACGTTATGATCCTCCTTTTTGACAGGTGTTCCGCATTCTTCGCAGAAGTTTGCCTTTAATGAAATTTTGTGCCCACAGGCAGGACAGGCCTCTTTTGTTTCGGAACGGCGCAGAAAATATAGCAGCAGTCCGATAAAGGGTGAAGCGGCAAAAACGATAAGCGCCCAAAGTAACGGGTCATCGCCCCGCTTTTTGCAATCCTGATATACCCAGGCCGCAAAAGAAGCGGAAGTACACAATGCAAAAACAACCGTGCAAAGAAGCAGGGCGGGGAGCAGCATGGAAAGGCCGCTGAAACCGTCGCTTTTCAGAAAAAACAAAGCAAATCGCAGAAACAGGAACAGTAAGATAATAAAAATACCGGTAAAGATAGGAAATTTTTTATTTTTCATTTGATTCATGCCAATACACCTCTTTTCTTCATACGGATTGTGATCTCCTCTTTGATATTCGCTCTTTTGACCCCGACTATGGTAAGCAATATGCCCGCCGCGCCGATATAAAGGCAGATACCGGCCGCAAAGTATGATAAGTATACGTTTTCTATTATCATAAGGGCCAAAACAGCCAGTAAAGAAAAGGCTGCCAGGTTGCATATCATGGGCATATACCAAAGCGGCAGGGCACGTGTGGCGGGTTGTTTTTGCAGGACGGCCTCGTGTTGATATAGAGCCGCCTTGAGTTGACTGTTCAGTTCCGGGTCCGGTACGTCGGTTATTTCCACAGAAGCCCGGATGATTTTTTCTATTGCTGCGTCAGAACGATGATCTTTCATAACCAGCTTCCTCCAATCTTTTTTTAATCATGTTTCTCCCCTTAAATAAGCGGCTTTTCACGGTGCCCGGCGGTTTTTTTATGATAACCGCTGTCTGCTCTATGGAACAATCGGACAGATAAAATAAGATCAGGGGTACCCGGAATTTTTCCGGGAGCGTTTGAATGATCTGCCGTACTTCCGTAATCAGTTCCTTTTGAAAATAACTTTCTTCCAGATTTTCTTCGGAATGCAGTACCGTTTCCATTTCATCATCGAGATTGCTGCAGGGGGCGATCGCATTCCGCCTGGCCTGTTTTCTTCTGTCGCTTTTCCAAAGATGATATGCCAGAGAAAAAAACAATGCTTTCGGATTTTTCTCCCAGTCAAGCGTCCATTCCGTTTCCAGCGCTTTCAGAAAAGTCTGTTGATATAAGTCCTCGGCGTCCGTTTTTTCCGCACAGAGTTTCAGGCAGAATCTATAGATATCCGTACCGAACGCGTCAATACATTTTTCGGTTTCTCCTGCATTCAATGTTTCACCTCCTTTGTCTGTTCACTTTATATTCGTCATGACTTTATATGCGGTTCACTTTTTTTATAATTTATTTTGAAACCCTGTCTGCATACCTTCAGTGAACAAGGGCGTGTATCCTCTTGTCCACTTATATATAATAAAGAATAAAAGCCCGCCGGTAAATTGTTCTTCTGCCGGATTCGTAGTATAATAGGTTTGTTCCTGTATTTCATACAGGACTGCGGCGTAACCGGATTTGAACGATTTTGAATGGGATAAAGAAAGGAACCGAATCTATGAGACTGAAACTGGAGAAAACAAAAGGGAGCAAAATCAACGAAGGGATGATCGGTCTGTTCTTCGAAGATATTAATTATGCGGCCGACGGCGGCCTGTACGCGGAAATGATCGAAAACCGCTCTTTTGAATTTTATGATTGTTACGGAGACAAAGGGGATTATTATGTAAAGCATGATCCGGGATACGGCTGGAGCCCGGCGCAGAGAAGCGGCGGAAACGGAGCGCATGGAGAGCGTAACGGGAATAACGGAAACGGCGGCGGGAAGCTCGAATATGTGACGGGAAGCCCCTTATACCGGGAAAACCCGCATTATCTGCGTTTTACGGCAAATGAACCCGGACAGGGCTTCCGGAACCAGGCGTACAGCGGCATTTTTCTGGAAAAAGGAAAGGAATACCGGGTGTCTTTCTATGCCAGACAGGCCGATTATGAAGGGAAGTTTTGGGTATCCGTGGAAAAAGACGGGAAAGTGTATGCGGAGGCATCCGCAGTCTGCCGGAGCGTTCCGAAAAATGTCTGGCGGAAATGGATTCGTTACGAATTGACGCTGAAAGCGGAAGAGACGGTGGAAGGCGGTGCGTTCATACTTTCTCTGGAAGCGGCGGGAACCGTGGAGTTTGATTTTATTTCCATGATGCCGGCGGATGCGGTTGCGGGCATTTTCAGAAAAGATATTTTTGAGCGGCTGAAGGAGTTGCATCCCGGCTTTTTACGTTTTCCGGGCGGCTGTATCATCGAGGGCAATACGCTGGAGAACCGTTACCGGTGGAAGGAAAGCGTTGGCATACCGGAACGCAGGAAAGCGAATTTCAGCAGATGGTCTTTGCATGGCACGAATGCGGAAAACGGCTGGCATACGGAATATGCCCACTATAACCAGACGCTTGGCATCGGATATTATGAGTATTTCCTGCTTTGTGAGATGATCGGGGCAAAGCCGCTGCCCGTGCTGAACGTGGGACTTGCCTGCCAGTATCAGTCATATGAACTGGTGGAAGTGGACGCGCCGGAATTTCAGGAATTTATACAGGATGCCCTGGATTTAATCGAATTTGCAAACGGTTCGCCGGAGACGAAATGGGGCGGTCTGCGCGCACGGATGGGACATCCGGAACCGTTTGGCATGACAATGGCCGGTATCGGCAACGAACAGTGGGAAACGGAGCAGGTTGATTTCTTCAGGCGTTATCGGATTTTTGAAGAGGCAATCCATGAAAAATATCCGGAAATCCGGCTGATCGGTTCCGCGGGGCCGGACATTACATCGGATCATTACCGGGATGCCTGGAAATTCTATCATGAAGCGGGAGCAGGCAAGCCGGATTTCTGTTATGCGGTGGATGAACATTATTATGTGAAACCGGAATGGTTTTACGATCATGTGGATTTTTATGACGAATATCCGAGGGATGTCAAAGTCTTCGCCGGAGAATATGCGGCTCATCCGGTCAGCGGCCTGAATCATCCGGGTGCGAATATGCTTTCGGGTGCGCTTGCCGAAGCGGCTTTCCTGACGGGCATTGAGAAAAATGCGGATGTGGTAATTCTGGCCTCCTATGCGCCTCTTTTTGCCAGAATCGGATTTGCCCAGTGGGCGCCCAATATGATCTGGTTCGACGAAACGGACACTTACCCGACGGCGAGTTATTATGTCCAGAAAATGTACGGTGAAAATATGGGTACCGCGCTCGTCCCGATGAACGGTCAGGAAAAGGAACTGCGAAAGGAACAGGTTTATGTCAGTCTTTCCTTCGATGAAAAGACGGGGGAATCTGTCATAAAGGCGGTCAATGCGTCAAAGGAAGCAAAGACGCTGGAACTTGTGGACGAAAACGACAGGCCAGTCCGCGGTACCGCCATTCTCAAAACGCTGGAAAGGGAGACGGCAGAGAACGACGGGACGGCGGAAGAGACAGCCGGAAAGGCGGCATTATGCGGCGGCATGGCAGAGAAACGCCCGGAGCCCGTCCGTTATGAGGAGCGCGGCGAAGAACTGGACGGAAGGCTTGTGCTTGCGCCGGAGAGCTTTGTGGTGGTGCGGGTGAAGGGACAGGAATGAGGTGAGATTTTGAAATATGAAGATCTGATTTTGAAGAAGCCTTTAGAGTCTGTGACTTATAAAGAGGATTCGGCATTTGTAATTAATCAGATTATAAAGATATTGAACAGGCAGAAGGAAACGTGGATGTGAAGGCTACGGCAGATGACATCCCTAATAGTGGAAAAGGTCCGAACATCACGAGCTTTAGCAGAATAAGAACAGCATATGTGAAGGACCCTGACTTTATGTTTATTATTTTATCCATCAAACATAAAGTATATGTGCAAAGAAATGCCAAAACCGGTCTGATGGATGGCATTATGGAAGTAGCCGGTTTTAATGTATATGATTTAAAGTATATCAGCGATGCGGATATCAATTATAATCCGGCGCTGGGAACAGGGCAGATACAGATACGGGATATTCATTATGTTACATGTCAATACAGGACTACATGGGAAATGTGTCAGCTGTTAGACCATAAGTATTTACACAGCAGCCGGCGGTCAATAGAGGATTTTTGCAGGGAGGCGGCAAAGAACGGATGGATAAAATAGACAACCAGTTACTGATTATGGGAGATGTTATCGAGAAATTAAAGGATTTTCCCGATAAGTCGGTTGACTTGATTGTAACAGATCCGCCTTATAATCTGAATAAGGATTATGGGAAAAGTCAGGATAAATTGGGGTTTGATGAATATCTGGAATTTAGCCGGAACTGGATTTCCGAATGTGGCAGAGTGCTGAAAGATGATGGAAGTATTTATATTTTTATGGGAATGAGATATATCTCCTATATATATGAAATGCTGGAGCGGGATTTTGCATTTCATTTTAACGGCTGGATTACCTGGTATTATACACAGGGGACAGGCAAGACGAGAGGCTTCAGTCCAAGACATGACGATATACTTTATTTTACCAAGAGCGCGAAGCAGTATACGTTTAACCTTGATGATATCAGGGTTCCGCAAAAGTTTTACAGAAGCGTGAATAATATGCGGGGAGCAAATCCGGGCAATGTCTGGGAATTTTCCCATATGCACTATTGTAATGTAAACCGGCAGAGGCACCCTACGCAGAAGCCGGAAGGGCTTTATGAACGGATGGTGCTGGCAAGTTCTAACCAGGGAGACACGGTATTAGACCCGTTTCTGGGTTCCGGGACTTTATTAAGAGTCTGTCAGCAGCTAAACAGGCAGGGAATTGGCATAGATAATAACCCGGAGTATATCGAGATGGCCAGAAACCGGCTGATGGAGCCATTTACCGGTTTTGACAGCATGGATGAGAGAATGGGCAGAGTCCCCAATGATTTGAATGACCCTGAAGTCAGGATTAATTATTTATATAACCATATAGAATGGTTTTTACGGCATCATAGAAATGCCATTCCCCAATTTTTTGAGGAAGTAAAAGAAAAGTATCTGGTTAAAATGATAGAAACGGGCCAGATTTCCATATTTGATGATTATGGAGTAAAGATATAACTTCATTTCCGTTTGACATCTCCAAATGACAGGCATATAATTTGACTGGTATTTTACGGGAAAAAGGAAGAAAGGATGCGGGTGCATGTTTCGATGGATGAACAGCAGGGAAAATGCAAAATACAGGATTTGTTTCCGGCCGTTTTACGGAGCGGCGACAGGCATTGTTCTGTGCCTTCTAAATCTGCTCTGTCAGCGGTTCGATCTTGGACAGTCCTGCTTTGCGCTGATCGGAGCGGCGGTTCCGGTTTTGATGAGCGGCGGCATTTATCTGTCCGGATTTATGAATACGTCGGAAACGCTGGCCGAGAGGCTGTCCGGCGCGGCGGAACAGAAGGCGGCCGGTCCGGACAGGAAGTCTGATGCCGCAGGGACGTCTGCCGGCGCCGGAACGGGCCGAATGGCCGGATACGCCGGCACGTATGGGGTTATTGCGGCGGCAGCCTTTTTTCTGCTGTATGCGGGCGGCCTTTCGACGATTCGGAAAGACAGTCAGATTGTGCTTCTCGGCATCGGCTATATGATATCGAGAGCATTGTACGGCATGGCATTTGTATGGTTTCCGGCGGCCGGTGCGGAAAAGGGAGAATTTTCGAACTTTTCTCCGCGCATAAAGCGGGCGCTCAGAATCATTCTTAGCGTTATTTTAGCGCTGTGCTTCTGTACTTGTGTGATGATTGAACCTATAATGGGCATGTTGGAAGCTTTGCTTTGTATGTGGATATGGACGTACTATTATTATATGTCCAAAAAGGTATTCGGCGGCGTTACAAAGGAGTCGGCGGGATATTTCCTGATATTATGCGAGCTTGCGGCGGTGCTGTTCGTCGGGCTGTTCGGAAAGGCTTTCTTATGATTGGAAAAAAAAGGGTTATTGGGATTCTGGCCCATGTGGATGCCGGAAAGACGACGTTAGCGGAAAATATACTTTACAGGAGCGGCAGCATACGCAAAGCGGGGAGGGTGGACCACCGGGACACTTTTCTGGATACGGATGCACAGGAGCGGATGCGCGGCATTACCATTTTCAGCAAACAGGCGGAGTTTTCCTGGAAAGGCATGGATGCAACGCTGCTTGACACGCCGGGGCATGTGGATTTTTCCGCGGAGATGGAGCGCACTTTGCAGATACTGGATTATGCGGTGCTTGTTATTAGCGGTGCAGACGGGGTGCAGGGGCATGTTCTGACGCTCTGGAATCTGCTTGCACGTTACCGGATTCCGGTCTTTCTTTTTGTGAACAAGATGGACCAGCCGGGAACGGACAGGGAATGCCTGATGCGGGAATTGCAGGAACGGCTTGGCAGTCAGTGCATTGACTTTACGGCGGAAGCGGCGCGCGGCGGTGCGAAAGACTGCGAGGCAAAGACGGCGCGCGGGAGAGATGCGAAAGACCGTACGGCGGAGACGGCATGCGGCAGCGATGCGGATTATGAGCGGTTTCTGGAGAACGTCGCTGTGTGCGACGAGCGGATTCTGGAAAAATATCTGGAGCAGGGCGGCATTGCGGATGAAGAAATCACGTCCCTGATCGCCGGAAGAAAAGTTTTCCCCTGCTACTTCGGTTCTGCGCTGAAGGGGGACGGCGTAGAGGCTTTTTTGGACGGAATGGAGAAATTCACTTTGGCCGGAGAATATTCGGACAGTTTTGGCGCGCGGGTCTACAAGATCGGCAGGGACAGCGCCGGCAGCCGTCTGACATATCTGAAAATTACGGGCGGCTGTTTATCGGTAAAGCAGTCCGTAAAAGGAAACGAGGGAGACTGGGAAGAAAAAATCGATCAGATTCGCATTTATTCGGGCGCAAAATATACGCTTGAAAAAGAAGCGCCGGCAGGAACGGTTTGTGCGGTAACCGGGCTTAGCCGGACTTTTTCAGGCGAAGGGCTGGGGTTTGAGCGGGGAAGCGTTTCTCCGCTGCTGCTGCCGGTCATGACATACCGGGTCGCGCTGCCCCCGGAATGTGACGTTCATTCGATGTATAAAAAGTTATGCCAGCTCGAAGAAGAAGAGCCGCAGCTTCATATCGTCTGGAAAGAGCAGCTCGGGGAGATTCATGTACAGCTGATGGGAGAAGTGCAGATCGAAATTCTGCAGAAACTGATCGAGGAACGTTTTGGCGTTTCCGTCGGATTTGATGAGGGCAGCATTCTGTATAAGGAAACGATTCGGACGCCGGCGGAGGGCGTCGGCCATTATGAACCGTTACGCCATTATGCGGAAGTGCATCTTCTGCTGGAACCGGGAGAGGCCGGAAGCGGACTTGTGTTTGCGGCAGAATGCAGCGAGGATGTGCTTGCGGGAAACTGGCAGCGTCTGATTCTGACCCATTTGGAAGAAAAAGAACATCTGGGAATTTTAACGGGTGCTCCTGTTACGGATATGAAGATCACACTCGTTTCGGGGCGGGCGCATTTAAAGCATACCGAGGGCGGCGATTTCCGGCAGGCGACTTACCGGGCGGTCAGGCAGGGCCTTCACCGGGCAGAGAGCGTTCTTCTGGAGCCTGTTTACGGGTTCCGGCTGGAACTGCCTTCCACATTGATCGGCCGTGCCATGACGGATATTCAGGCGATGAACGGGCGTTTTGATGCGCCTTTGGTGGAAGGGGAGACTTCCGTGCTGACAGGAACCGCGCCGGCCGCAGGAATGCAGGGCTATCAGGCGGAGCTGATGGCATATTCCGGCGGAAACGGCAGGCTTTTCTGTCATTTGAAAGGATATGAGCCTTGTCATAACGCGGAGGAAGTTATCGCACGCATCGGCTATGAGGCGGAGCGGGATCCGGACAACCCGGCCTCTTCCGTTTTCTGTGCGCACGGAGCGGGTTTTCTCGTGGAATGGCAGGATGTGGAGCGGTATATGCACCTGGAGCGTTTTCCCGGCAGAAACGGCGGCGCGGCGGCGGACGAAGCGCCGGGGGGAACGGAAGATTCCAGGAGGCCGGGAAGCGGAAAGAAAGCGGGCGGATATGCCGCGTACAGCGCCGGTGAAAAGGAACTGGAAGAAATTTTCCGCAGGACATACGGGAACAGGGATGGTGCGGGAGAAAACTCCGGCAGCGGGAAGCGTTTTGGCGGCGGAAGAAAGCGTGCCGGCGGTCCCGGGAACGGTAAACCGGCCGGCGGTACGGGAACCGTCGGGAGCGGTTTCGACGGCGGTCCGGACGCCCGGCGGAAATGGAACGGGCCGAAAACCATTTCCGCACAGGAAGAAGAATATCTGCTTGTGGACGGGTATAATATTATTTTTGCATGGGAAGAACTGAATGAACTGGCAAAAGTCAGTCTGGACGGCGCGCGGGGAAAGCTGATGGATATTCTGAGCAATTATCAGGGATATCGGAAAATGACGCTGATTCTCGTTTTCGACGCCTATAAGGTTAAAGGCAGTCCGGGCAGCATTTTCACCTGGCATAATATCCATGTTGTTTATACGAAGGAAGCGGAGACTGCCGATCAGTATATCGAGAAGGTGACGCATGAAATCGCGCGGAAACACCGGGTCAGCGTCGCCACATCGGATGGACTGGAACAGCTGATTATTATGGGCCAGGGCGCGAGACGGGTTTCGGCGGGGGATTTGAAAGAAGACATTATGTCGACCAATCAGGAACTGCGGGAGCTTTTTATGGACAAACAGGCGGCGGAGAAGCAATATTTGTTCGACGGGCTTACGCCGGAGCTGGCGGAGCATATGGAAAATGTCAGGCTTGGGAAAAAGGAGTTTTAGAGATGTTTCTGTTATATTTTTTGCTCTGGGTTATTTTTAACGGGAATTTTACATTGGAAATTGCGGTATTCGGCGTTATCATCGCCGCCGCCGTATTCGCTTTTACCTGCAAATTTGCGGATTACAGCATTGAAAAAGAAAAGCTGCTTTTCAAAAATTTTTTCCGGATCCTGCGGTATATTGCGGTGCTGGTGATCGAGATCGTGAAGGCGAATTTTGCGGTAGTGCATCTGATTCTGACACAGGAAGAAGAAATCGAGCCGGCGCTCGTGACTTTCCGGGCGGATTTAAAGACGGCGGCGGGGCGGACGGCGCTGGCCAATGCCATTACGCTGACGCCGGGAACCATTACGGTGCTTCTTGAAGACGATGTTTATACGGTACATTGTCTGGATGAGTCGCTGGCCGAAGGCATGAACGAATCCGTTTTTGTCAAAATGATGGAAGAGATCGAGAAAGGAGGGCATTAGGTCATGGGAAAAGGAATACCGGGGCTGGATCAGGCGTATCATGTGCTGTTCACCGTCGTATTGGTTGTCCTGGCAGTTATGATCATTCTGTGTCTGATCCGGGCGATTATCGGGCCGCGCATTGCGGACAGAATCGTTGCGACGAATATGATGGGAACGATTGTAATGGTCATCATTGCCACGCTTGCCATTATGATGAAAGAAGGATATCTGGCGGATATCTGCATCATTTATGCGATGATCAGTTTTCTTGCTGTGATCGTGCTGACGAAGGTTTATATGGGAGTATACCGGGAAAAAAAGGAGGAAGAGAGCGATGGCGGTCATTGAATGGATTCGGTTTCTGTTTGGCGCGCTGTTTCTGCTCTGCGGCCTTGTCATTTTTTGCATCGAGATGGTCGGGGTTTTTCGTTTCAGGTATGTGCTGAACCGGATGCACGCCGCGGCTATGGGCGATACGCTCGGCATTGCGAGTTCGCTGATCGGACTGATGCTCATAAACGGATGGAATTTTACGTCTTTAAAATTGTTCTGCGTCATAGTGTTTCTGTGGTTTTCCTCTCCGACTTCGTCCCACCTGATCGCGCGGCTGGAGGTTGCAACGGATGAAAAAAGAAGCGGACATTATTCCGTATTCCGCCTGGACGAGCCGGATAAACGCGGGAAAAAGGAAGCGGAACCGGTATATGAAGCGGGCGGCAGCGGCGGAGGAAACGGCATGAATAAGCGGGCCGGGTCCTGAAAAGGAGGAAGTTATGCAGACTTTTACCAATATTTTACTGATATTTCTGATCATATGCGCCGTGGCGGCGAGTCTGTCCAAAAATCTGTTAAATACGGTATTGATCTTCATGTCGTACAGTCTGGTGATGTCCATCATCTGGATTTTGCTGGAGTCGCCCGATCTGGCGATTACGGAAGCGGCGGTCGGAGCCGGCGTGACGAGCGTCCTGTTTTTTGTTACGCTGAAAAAAATCCGGGCCATCATGAAGAAAGAGCAGGACGGCGGAAAGGGGGAGACGGGCGATGAGCAGGAAAGTACCGAAGCAGGAGTATGAACGGACCCTTTCCTTCCGGCTGAAACAGTGGTTTGCGGGAACGAAAGATCCTTTTTTAAATACGGTGGAAATGAAGCCCCAGAAAGAAGCCGATAAGGACGAGGATATCGACTGGAAGCGGAAGCGGGAGAAGCGGCTGAGAATCGAAAGAATTTATGATCTGGCCCACAACTGGGAAATCAGGGGCTTCCAGAGATTTTATAAGGTGTTCAGCGGCGTGTTCTGCCTGTTTCTCGTGGCCATGCTGCTGATTGCGGTTTCCTATCTGCCGTCATACGGCCATCCGGAAAATCCGGCCAATAATGAGGTGGCAAAGCGGTATATCGAAAGCGGTCTGGAAGAAACGGGAGCCGTCAATATCGTGACGGGCATGATTCTGGATTACAGGGCATTTGATACACTGGGAGAATCACACGTGTTATTTATTGCAACCTGTACGGTGCTGATTCTGCTGCGCAAGGATAAGAAGAAAGACGAGAACGGGAAAGACATCGAAGAGAGCGACCGCATTTATGAGCCGAAAAACGATGTGATCTTACAGACGGCTGCCAGAGTGCTCGTGCCGCCGATCATCATTTTTGGCATTTATGTGATTTTGTGCGGTCATCTCGGGCCGGGCGGCGGTTTTTCCGGCGGTGCGATCATCGGCGCGGGACTGATTCTGTACCTGAATGCGTTTGGCTTCCGGAAGACGGAGCGGTTTTTCACGGGAAAAACATATAAAATCCTCAGCGTCGGCGCGCTTGGCTGTTACTGTCTGGCGAAAAGTTATTCTTTTTATACGGGAGCGAACCATATCGAAAGCGTGATTCCGCTCGGCACGCCGGGCGCCATCTTGAGCAGCGGACTGATTCTTGTGCTGAATATCTGTGTCGGTATTGTGGTGGCGGGAACGATGTATACGTTCTATGTCATGTTCCGAAAAGGGGGATATTGAGATGGATTTTACCAATTTTCTGACGAATTATGAGGAAGCCGTGTCGATGATACTCTTTGGCATCGGCTTTTCCAATCTGCTGATGCAGAAAAATCTGATTAAGAAAATCGTCGGTATGAATATTATGGACACTTCGGTGTATCTGTTTCTTGCCTTAAAAGGTTATATTGCAGGCCATAAGGCGCCCATCGTAACGGACGGCGTCCGCAGCGCCGGTGCCTATATCAATCCGATTCCGAGCGGCCTTGTGCTGACCGGTATTGTGGTATCCGTTTCCGTCACGGCGCTGATGCTGGCGCTGACGATCCGTTTGTATAACCGGTACCATACGCTGGATTTGGACGAGATCTCCACACAGCTGAAAAAGGAGGGATTGTGATGGCTTTCGTGCAGAATTTTCCCTTTATTTCCATTCTGCTTTCGCTGTTCGCCGGGCCGGTGTCTTCCGTTTTAAACGGAAAAGCGGCAAAACGGCTGAATCTGTTTGTGATCGCGGTAATAGGCGCTATGTCGGCGGCGGTTCTTATTTTTGTGCTCGGAACCGGGCAGGAATATATTTATACGATGGGACATTTTCCCGCGCCCTGGGGTAACGAGATCAGAGTCGGCGTTCTGGAAGCGGCAATGGCGCTGTTTTTCTGCATCATCATGCTGCTGTGTGTGACCGGCGGCGCACTGGAGCGGGAACTGGAAATCGAAAAGACGAAGCAGAACCTGTATTACATTATGGTAAATCTGCTGCTGTGTTCTCTGCTTGCTCTGATTTATACGAACGACTTATTTACGGCCTATGTTTTTGTGGAAATCAATACGATTTCCGCCTGCGGCCTGATCATGATACGTCAGACGGGAAGGACCTTTGAGGCGGCCGTCCGCTATATGATTATGAGCCTGTTGGGCTCCGGCCTGCTGCTGCTCGGCATCTGCTTCCTGTACAGTCTGACGGGACATCTTCTGATGAGCAATATCAGGGAACAGACCGCGCTGTTACAGACGTCGGGGGAATATCATATTCCGCTGCTCGTCGCGATCTGTCTGATGTCGGTGGGAATCGCCATCAAGAGCGCGCTCTATCCTTTTCATACCTGGCTGCCCGATGCCTATGGATATTCCACGTTATCCTCGGCGGCAATCCTGTCGTCGCTGGTGTCCAAAGGATATATTTTTCTGCTTGCCAAAATTTTTTACAGGGTGATCGGATTCGATATTATCCGGGAAAGCAAGGTCATCAACGTGCTGTTTGTTTTCGGCGTGGCGGGCATGATTATGGGTTCCGTCAATGCGATTAAGGAAAACGACATCAACCGGATGATCGCCTATTCGTCGGTGGCGCAGATCGGCTATATTTATATGGGTTTTGGTCTGGGAACGGCTTCCGGCATGATCGCAAGCATTTACCATATCGTATCCCATGCCGCGACCAAATCGCTGCTTTTCGTGGCGGCTTCCGGTCTTACGGATGCCTCTGCCAAAAGTAAGAACTTTTTTGACCTGACCGGAGCAGGGTACCGGAATAAGCTGGCGGGAGCCGCTTTCACGGTGGGATCGCTGTCTATGGTCGGGTTTCCGATGTTTTCCGGTTTTATTTCCAAACTGCTGTTTGCACAGGCGGCGATGGGAAACCGGCATAAAATCATGATTACGATGATCGCCCTTGCGGTCAGCGTGATTCTGAATGCGGTATATTTTATGAAGACGGTCATCCGCATCTACACGCCGGAAAAGAAAACGGTCGTTATTGATAAGGGCTTTCAGGAGATCAGCTTCTGGGAGCAGCCTGCCAAAAGCATTGCGCTCGCCTGTTTTATCGTGCTGAACGTGTTTCTCGGTCTGTTTTCCGAGCCGGTTATCGGACTGATTGAGCAGGGACTTGAGATGTTTTGAGGCAAAGTGTATCGAGATGAAGCGATTCTGTCCGGCATGCCGGATTGTGCGGATGAAAGAGTATGTGCCTGTAAGGGCCGGGAGGTATTGACAGATGAACTGGATTGGAGAAGGATTGGGATTGTTGCTGCCGGTGCTGTTGTCCGGGGGAGCCGGAATCTGGCTGGTCTGTTCTTCTTTTCTGGAGCATATCCGTGTGCGGGAGAAGGGAACGGAAGAAGAGAAGCATGTACCGGGAACCGGGAATAAGGAGCTGCATTTTTTGGTGGGGGCGGTACTCGTAGTTTCTGTTTTTCTCGCTTTTGCGGCGGTATGGCCGGGTGCGGGAGAACGCGGCCTGACATTGTTTTACCTGATGGATGACATTCCGGTTTATTTTCGGGTGGACGCTCTTGGGCGGCTGTTTACATGGATAACAAGTGTTATATGGCTGGCAGCGGGATTTTACGCGTTTCTGTATATGGAGCATGAGGGAGAAGAAAAAAGGTTTTTCGGCTTTTACCTGCTTGTCTATGCGGTGTTGCTGGCATTATATTTTGCCGGAAATTTGATTACTTTTTACTTCTTTTATGAATTGATGACGCTGACCGCGATGCCTCTCGTATTGCACAGCGGTTCAAAAGAGGCCATTATGGCGGCGTTAAAATATCTGTTCTATTCCATGTGCGGCGCGTACTGCGCCCTGTTTGCCATTTATTTTCTATTCCGGTACTGCGATACGCTGACCTTTACGGCAGGCGGTACGCTGAATTCTGCGATGGCGGCAGGAAACAGCGGGATTCTGTTGTTGGCGGTTTTTTTGATGTTAATCGGATTCGGCGCGAAGGCGGGCATGTTTCCGCTGCATTCCTGGCTGACGGCAGCCCACCCGGCAGCCCCGGCCCCGGCAAGCGCCGTGCTTTCCGCTGTCATTGTAAAAGGCGGTGTGCTGGCGCTTATCCGTACCGTATATTATATTGTGGGCCCGGATTTTATCCGGGGAACCTGGGTACAGACGGCCTGGATGTGTCTGACGCTGCTGACGGTTTTTATGGGTTCCATGCTCGCTTATCGGGAAAAACTGTTTAAGAAGCGGCTTGCGTATTCCACCGTCTCGCAGGTTTCCTATATTTTGTTCGGTCTGTCGCTGCTGACGCCGACGGGCATGACGGGAGCGCTGCTGCATGTGATATTCCATGCAGGAGTGAAATGCGCCCTGTTTCTGACCGCGGGAATTTTCATCTTCAGGACGGGGAAAACGAGCGCGGATGAATATAAAGGCATCGGCAGGAAAATGCCGGTGGTTTTGTGGTGTTATACATTTGCATCGCTTGCATTAATCGGGATTCCGCCTTTTAACGGGTTTATAAGCAAATGGTATCTGGCGCAGGGCGCTTTGCAGTCCGGAACGGGTATTTTCCGTATGCTGGGCCCGGTAGTCCTGCTGCTCAGCGCGCTGCTGACCGCGGGGTATCTGCTCCCGGTTACGATCAAGGGGTTTCTGCCGGGAGAAGAACCGGCGCAGACGGAGGAATCTGAAATTCCGGAACTGCCGGGAGGCACGGAAACGCCGCTGCGGACGGCCCCGGCGCATAAGAGCGGCAAAGGAGCGGGAAAACCGGATATGATGTCCGCGGCGCTGCTTGTTCTGACGGTCCTGACGATTCTTACCGGCCTCTGGCCGAATCCGCTGATTCAATATGCGGCAAAGATCGCGGCAGCGGTGATGTAAGGAACGGATATGAGAAAAAGGAGTATGATGAGATAATATGAACGCATATATGATGGTAATTGCTGTTTTGCTGCCGATGTTCGGCGGCGTCCTGATTCCGGTTCTGCCTTTTCGGAAAAAAAATATAACGGCCCTTTATATCGAACTGCTTGTGCTCATAACGTCGGCGCTCACGTTCGGGCTGGTTCTGAATCCTCCGGCGGAAGCCTTTGTGCTGTTCCGGTTCACGGGGCAGCTCAGCATCAGCCTGAAACTGGATGCGGCGGGCAGTATTTTTGCCGTAATACTGGCTTTTTTGTGGCCTTTTGCGACATTATATTCCTTTGAATATATGAAACATGAGGGACGGGAGCGCGTATTCTTTATGTTTTATGTATTGACTTATGGAGTCACTCTTGGCATCGCGATGGCGGAAGATATCGTAACGATGTACTTCTTTTATGAAATGCTGACGATGGTGACGCTGCCTCTCGTTCTGCATACGCTGACGCGGGAAGCGGTGCTGGCCAGCCGGACTTATCTGTATTATTCGCTGGGCGGCGCGGCCTTTGCCTTTATCGGCATGATTTTTATTCTGGTTTACGGCAGTACCTCAAACTTTACGCCGGGCGGCGTGCTTGACGCAGCGGCGCTGGGAGATAAGGCCGATCTGCTTCTGTTTGTATATGTGCTCTGTTTCTGCGGGTTCAGCGTGAAGGCGGCAATGTGTCCTTTCTGTGCCTGGCTGCCGAAGGCGGGCGTGGCGCCGACGCCGGTGACGGCGCTTCTGCATGCGGTGGCGGTCGTGAAAGCGGGCGCTTTCGCGACCATGCGGATTACGTATTTCAGTTTCGGGACGGAATTTCTGCGGGGAACCTGGGCACAGAATCTGGTGATGGCGCTGACGATTTTTACCATCCTGTACGGATGCAGCCGGGCTTTGAAGGAAACGCATTTCAAACGCCGCCTGGCCTGGTCAACGGTAAGCAACTTATCCTATATTCTGTTCGGCATCGTGCTGATGACGCCTCTCGGACTGGCGGGGGCATTCAGCCATATGCTCTGCCATGCGCTCATGAAGATCTGCTCCTTCTTCTGCGCCGGCGCCGTGATCTATAAAACGGGACGGATCTATATTCATCAGCTCGACGGGCTTGGCAGGAAGATGCCGAAAGTTTTTGTGATCTTTACGATCGCGTCGATGGCGCTCATGGGCGTGCCGGGCCTGTGCGGTTTTGTCAGCAAATGGAATCTGGCAAAGGGCGCGGTGGCAGGCGGAAACCCGTTGGCCTATGCGGGACTCGGAGCGATTCTGATCTCTGCGCTGCTGACGGCAATTTATATGTTGACTATTGTGGTCAGAGCCTTTTTCCCGGGAAAAGATTTTGACTACGGGACGCTTGGCGATGTTGAAGATCCGAACTGGATGATGATGCTGCCGTTATGTGTTTTTGTAATCGCGATGTTTGTCATCGGGCTGCATCCGCAGTTTTTAACGGAGGCGGTCCGGCGGGCTGCTGAGGCGGTCTTCACCCTGATTTGAGATGCCGCAAAGCGGCATCATGTTGGTTAGCGTGCGGCCCAAATCGCAGGCTGCGGAAAGGCATGGTTATTGATATGGAAATGAAAGAAAATATGATACTTGCCATATTGGTTTTTTTTCCTTTTGCGGGAGCGGTCCTGACCGGTATGGTCGGAAGGAAAAGTGAAAAAGCGAGGGATGGTCTGGCATGTTTTATCACAGCGGGCGAATTGATAATAATGCTCGTTATGTTCTTAGAAAACCGGAACGGAGCGGTATCGTATCAGTGCCGTCTGCCGGGGCTTTGCGGCATGGGGCTTCATTTTACGCTGGAAGGCTTCCGGCTGCTTTACGGGCTGATTGCGGCCTTTATGTGGATGATGGCGACGATTCTTTCCGGGGAATATATGAGCAATCATAAACACCGGAATCGCTATTACCTGTTTTTACTTGCCACGCTGGGGGCGACAATGGGCGTTTTTCTTTCGGCGGATCTGTTTACGATGTTTATTTTCTTTGAGGTGATGTCTTTTACTTCCTATGTGTGGGTGGCACAGGAAGAGACGGAGAACGCGTTGAAAGCGGCGGCGACGTATCTCGCGGCGGCCGTCATCGGCGGGCTCGTGATGCTGATGGGCATTTTTGTCCTGTATGATGCGCTGGGCACGCTGGATATTGCGGAGCTTTTTCCGGCGGCACAGGCTTTTTCGGGGAATCGTGCGGTTTTGTACGGGGCGGGGGCCTGTCTGCTTTTTGGATTTGGCACCAAAGCGGGTGCGTTTCCGCTGCATATCTGGCTTCCGAAAGCGCATCCGGCCGCACCGGCGCCGGCCTCTGCGCTGCTATCCGGTATTCTGACGAAAACCGGTATTTTCGGGATACTGGCGGTCAGCTGCCATTTGTTTTTAAACGACCGGACATGGGGAAGCCTGATGCTCGGCATCGGTGCGCTGACGATGTTTTGCGGCGCGCTGCTTGCGGTTTTTTCAATCGATTTAAAAAGAACGCTGGCCTGTTCTTCCATATCGCAGATCGGTTTTATTCTCATTGGCGTCGGGATGCAGGGACTTTTGGAAGAAAATCTGACGGCCGTGCGCGGCACGCTGCTGCATATGGTGAATCATTCCCTGATCAAACTCGTTCTGTTCATGGCGGCGGGCGTTATTTTCATGAATGCCCATGCCCTTGATCTGAACGAAATCCGGGGCTTCGGAAGAAAGAAGCCGTTTTTAAAGGGTATTTTTCTGACAGGTGCGCTGGCTGTCAGCGGCATACCGTTGTTTGCCGGCTATATCAGCAAAACGCTTCTGCATGAAAGCATCCTCGAATCCGGAGGCGCCGGTCTGATGAAGGCGGCGGAAATTCTTTTTCTGATCAGCGGCGGGCTGACGGCCGCTTATATGACGAAACTTTTTGCCGCCGTATTCGTGGAAAAAAACAGCGAAGCCGGGAAACAGGCGGAATATGATCAAAAAAAGCCCTATATGAACAGGGGGAGCAGTTTTGCTTTGGGCGTAAGCGCGTTCGTCCTTCTGGTATGGGGACTGTTCCCGCATACGCTGATGGATGCCGCGGCCGGTCTGGGCGGCGGCTTTATGAACCCTTCTCCCGCGGAAAGCGGGGGAGAAGCGGTGGCTTACTTCAGTTTATCCAATCTAAAAGGGGCTTTGATTTCTATTGTGATCGGCGTTTGTGTCTATCTGTTCGTCGTCCGGAAACTGTTGATGCGTGAAAACGCTTATGTGGACAAATGGCCGAAATGGCTGGATATGGAATATCTGCTTTACAGGCCGCTGCTGCTCGGGGTTTTGCCTGTGCTGTGCGGCATCGCATGCAGAGTATTTGACAGTGCCGTGGACATTGGGGTGGTGGTGCTGCGTAAGACCCTGTACCGGGATTCCCCGCTGCCTTGTGAACGGCGGGAAGGAAATGCGCTGACGGAGTTCCTCGGCAGGATAATGAATGCTCTGCAGGCAGTCCGAAACCGCCTGTGGGGAAGAAAAAAACAGACCCATAAAGAATTTGTGCATCTGACTGCGGCCGGCGTGGAAGATTTCCGTGAGAGCTTTATGATTATCCAGCGAAGCCTTTCTTTCGGCCTTCTGATGTTCGGCATCGGGCTTATGCTGACGCTGATTTATATTCTGTGGTGGTAACCGCAGTAAATTCTTAAAACGCAGGCTGTCCGGCCTGCGTTTTTTATATAATAGGAAATTGCCGCAGCAGAAACCATTCCAGGGGAGAATGCGAAGCATTCTTGTAATCGCCGCTGCCGAGCGGCGATTTTTTATACCTGTACACATAAGCAGCATACTTCATTGCAGGAGAGAATGTTCTTTCCGGCCGAAATCGTGTAGGAAGCGATTCCGGCCGGAAGGCGCTATTCGTTTAACGTAGACAGGACTTTTTGAACCGCGGCAGGGGAAAGATTGAGCTCCTGTGTGATTTCGTCCGCCGACCGGCCGAGAAGATTTGTATGAGAATAAAATGCGGCGGGGCTTTCCTCCATGAGGATTATGCAGTATACTTTATGAAGACCGGAGAAAGAAAATCCTGGTCCGAGTTCAGAAAAACGATAGGACGTCAACCGTGTTTTGTAAATGACGACTGATGACGACCGATAGAAAGGAACGGAAAGGAGACGGGGCAATGGAATGTTTTTCAATGAAAATAACAATGCTCGGCACGGGAAATGCCATGGTGACGGAATGTTACAATACCTGTTTTATGATAAGCGGCGGGAACGGGAATTTTCTTGTGGACGGCGGCGGAGGAAATACGATTTTACGCCAGTTAAAAAAGGCCGGATACCGCTGTTCGGATATTGACGAAATTTTCGTGACCCATAAACATATCGATCACATACTGGGGATTATCTGGGTAATCCGCAAAATCTGCCAGAGCGGGATGCAGAAGAAAGAGAAGCATCCGGAGCCGGCAAATGCGGGCGGAAAAGCGGATTCGGAGAAAAAAGTGAACGTATACGGGCATGAAGAGGTGATCGGACTGCTGAAAAATATGCTGCGCGGCCTGCTTTGGGAAAACCAGTGGAATTATGTCAGCGGTCATATCCGCTTTCATGTGGTAGAAGACGGCGAGGCGCGGACAATTCTTAACCGCAGGGTAACATTTTTCGATATTCATTCCACGAAAGACAGGCAGTTTGGATTTTGCATGGAAATGGCTGACGGGAGAAAGCTGACCTGCTGCGGCGACGAGCCGTATCATCCGTATGTGCGGGCTTATGTGGAGAACAGTGAGTGGCTTCTGCATGAAGCGTTCTGTCTGCATTCCCAGTCGGATATTTTTGCGCCCTATGAAAAACATCATTCCACGGTGAAAGATGCCTGTGAGACAGCCGAGGCGCTCCAGGTGAGAAAGCTGATTCTTTATCATACCGAAGACCGCAGTCTGCCGGACCGGAAACGGCTTTATGCAGAAGAGGGCGGCCGTTTTTTCCACGGGAAGCTGTATGTGCCGGATGATCTGGAGTGTATCCGGCTGGATGGCGATGTGGAAGAAGAATAAGTCATAATTGCGGAGCGCCGCTGTAAGGCGTTAAAAGGAAACGGTTTTTTGCAAATAATACGAAACGGCAAATATTTAGGGGAGGGCGCGTTTTGATGGAGGGAGAAGGCTCCAATATCCGTCATAGGCATATCCGGTCTTCCCGATCAGGTAATGTTCGGATTTCCGAAAACCGAGCCGCCGCATTGCGGAAGCCCTTTCCACCGCATAAACGGGCACTTTTGTAATGAGCTCATGACATTCTGACAGCGCAAAGGCGGGCGGAATGATCAGAGACCCGATCCCGTACAGAGGCTCTTCCCGTTCATAGCCGCTTCTGACGTCGATCCGTAAGATTCCTGCGCCGTTAAAGACATCGTCGGAAGCGCGGAGGCAGAGTTCGATCGTACCGACGGTTTTGGAAACGGCTTTATCCACGATGGCCCATCTTGCGAACCACTGATTTTCATAGGCAGTCTGCCAGAACTTCATTGCGTCAGCCATCCGGTTTTCATCCGCATAATAAAAAATGTCGCCGTCGCAGTTGTCGCTGTTGAAAAAAGGAAGGGCGTTTTTGTCGCTGTAAACTTCCAGCAGATCGGAGCAGTCTTCTTTTTCAACAGGACGCAGTAAAAAGCCGTCGTTTTCATAAACCGGCAGATATTCGTAAAGTTTCATAAAATCCTCCATAAAAGCAATCTGCGGAATCCGGACGGTTCCGCGGTCAGGTTATATTGATTATAGTATGGATTTGTCATCATGGCAATGGTCTTTGCGGACGCTTTCCGAATGATTTAAAATGATTTGAATTTACAGGCAATTTACAGGCTGGAAGATATTATATTTGCGCTTTTTGCCATGAGATGATAAGATAGAAAGAGCGAAAGCAGACAAAAATAGAAAGTACATAGCGGCAAAATGGATTTGTTTGAATACATGAGAAATACGAATATGGAAAAAGAAGCCCCTCTGGCTGCGAGGCTGAGGCCCTTGACGCTGGACGAGGTGGTAGGGCAGCAGCATATTATCGGGAAGGATAAGCTGCTATACCGGGCCATCCAGGCGGATAAGCTCAGCTCGATTATTTTTTACGGGCCGCCGGGAACCGGGAAGACGACGCTTGCCAAAGTCATCGCCAATACGACGAGTGCGGAGTTTACGCAGATCAACGCTACGGTGGCGGGAAAGAAGGACATGGAAGCCGTTGTGGAACAGGCGAAAAATGCCGGGGGCATGTACGGCAGAAAGACGATTCTGTTTATCGATGAAATTCACCGCTTCAATAAAGGGCAGCAGGACTATCTGCTTCCGTTCGTGGAAGACGGAACGCTCATTCTGATCGGCGCGACGACCGAGAATCCCTATTTTGAGGTAAACGGCGCGCTGATATCGCGTTCGATCGTTTTTGAACTGAAACCCTTGTCGATAGAAGAGATCAGGACGCTTCTGCTGCGGGCCGTATATGATAAGGAAAAAGGCATGGGCGCGTACAATGCCGTTATCGAAGAAGACGCGCTCGCTTTTCTCGCGGAGCTTTCCGGCGGGGATGCAAGACATGCGTTAAACGCGGTGGAGCTTGGCGTTATGACGACGGAAAGAAGCGCCGACGGCAAAATTCATCTCACCCTTGCGGTGGCGCAGGAGTGCATCCAGAAAAGAGTCATCCGCTACGATAAGACGGGCGACAACCATTATGATACGGTATCCGCTTTTATCAAAAGCATGCGGGGATCCGACCCGGATGCGGCGGTCTATTATCTGGGAAGAATGCTCTATGCGGGTGAAAGCGTGACTTTTATCGCGAGAAGAATGATGATCTGCGCCGCGGAGGACGTGGGCAATGCGGATCCCAATGCCTTGACCGTAGCGGTCAGTGCATCTCTGGCGGTGGAACGGGTCGGAATGCCGGAAGCACAGATCATTCTGGCACAGGCGGCGGCCTATATCGCCTGTGCGCCGAAGAGCAATTCCAGCAGCCGGGCCATTTTTGAGGTGATGGAAGCGGTACAGCAGACGGGGAACCTGGCGATTCCGACGCATTTACAGGATGCGCATTACAAAGGCGCGGCCAAACTCGGACACGGAACGGGATATCGGTATGCACATGATTATCCGAATCATTATGTGAAACAGCAGTATCTGCCGTATGAACTGAACGGAAGAGAATTTTACAGCCCTTCCGGAAACGGATATGAAGTGAAAATAAAAGAACATATGAAACGGATAAAGGAAGAAGCAGCTCATGAGTCAGAATAGTCAGTTGGAAGACCGGAAGAAGAATACGGACAAAAAGACGCGGAAAGAAAAGCAGGCTCTTATCAGAAAAAAGCTTGAAGAAGAGAAGAAGAAACTGGAACAGAAGAAAAACCGTGATAAAGCGTTGGAAGAGGCGCTTCAGATAGAAGAAATTATTCTGGAAGAGTCGGAAATGGAAGAAACAGTCACGGAAATCCGGCAGGAGAGAGGCCGGATGAAGGAAACGGCAATAAGGACGGAACTGACCGTCAAAGTTTCAGCGGAGACGATATCGGAGCCGGCCGCCGAAAACGCGGCAGCCAGTGACGCCGCGGTAAAAAAAGAGGGTACAAAAGCCGACAGAGCCGGAAAAGACGAAAAAAGCGTCCGGGCAGAAACCGCTCCGGCGTCCGGGCAGGAGCCCGAAAAGAAAGACCCGAAAAACAGAAATCCGATCGTCATGTCGGCTTTGGCCGCGTTTGCAGTCGTGATATTTGCAGCCGCGGTTTTTTTCAGAATACAGAATCGGGCGGCGGCCTTACGGGCCGAGAATGCGGCGATCGAAGCGATGATACATATGGAGGCGGTGGAACTGGCCGAATACAGCCAGACACAGCAAAAGCGGGATCTGATGAAAGACCAGCTGAAGAAGGACGCCGGCAAGGATGCGGCGCGGGCGTTGACCGATGCGGCCGGCTATATGATACACGGCATGCGCAACAGGCCGCCGGAAATTAAGCTGACGGAAGAAAATACGGCAGATTTCGCAAAGATCGAAAGCTGCGTCATCAACGGCGAGACCGGAAAGATCGATATCACGATGTCGGCTCCAGGACTGGCGGTCAGCGACGACGGATATTATTATCTGTTTGAGCAGAAAACGTATGAAACCGAATTGAGCGGGGAGGACTATATCGTCGAAGACCAGAAAGACGTGGAGTTGACTTTTTCAGTCAATCTCAATTACAATACGGTAAGTTCCAGGCTTTTTTCCAAATTCGTTGTGGCGGTCCGCAAGGACGGGGAATTTGTAGCGATCAGCGAGCCGAAATACATCACCAATCCGGAAATGATTGCCAGATATAATCCATCCTTTATAGCGACCAGCTCCAAAAAGGGCCTTCTCGTTGACCCGGAAAAGCTGGCGGGCAATGAACTGGATGATCTGGGCGTAAAGCACGCCGCCTATAATATTCCGCTCAGCAGGATTTTGGGCTTTACGAGCAATGAAGCGTATCCGACGGTTGTCTATTCCTACAACGGAAAAGAATATTATTTTAACGGGCAGATTATCGCGGAATACGATTATATCTTTTCGACGCTGACGAACAAGGGCATTACGACGACGGCCATTGTGCTGAATGATATTTCCCATTATACCGGGAATCTGATACACCCGCTCGCGCGTTCCGGCGGAAAGGCGCCGTATTATGCTTTTAACGCGGCCGATGAGGCGGGGGCGGAATATCTGGCGGCGGTCGCTTCTTTCCTGGCGAGCCGCTATTCGGGAAGCGGAAACGGTGTGGTCATGAACTGGGTTATCGGCAATGAAATCAATGCGAGAAGCGAGTGGAACTACATCGAATATATGGATACGGAAAGTTATGTGGAAGAGTATGCGAAAGCATTCCGTATCTTTTATAACGCGATTCTGAGCATTAATGCGAATGCCCGCCTTTATATTTCAATCGACCAGCAGTGGGGCAAGAGCCTGTATTCCAATAACGGTTACAGTTCCAAAGAGATTATAGATGAGTTTAACCGGAATATCACGAGCAAGGGAAATATTGACTGGGGCGTGGCGCAGCATCCGTATAATTATCCGCTGACCAGCGCCAAAGCGTGGAGTACGGCGGGAAGGGCCGGCACTTACATACTGGATTCCGAGACGACGCCGGTGATTTCGATCAGGAACATTCACGTGCTGACGGATTATCTGCAGAAAGAAGAATTTCTGACGGATTCCGGAGAGGTACGCCATGTGATTCTTTCCGAGATCGGCTATACGTCTTCACAGGGACAGGATTTACAGGCGGCGTCGTTCGTATATGCCTATAAAGTCATAGAGGCAAACCAGTACATCGACAGCATGCTGTTTTCCAGAGAAACGGACGCCTCGCTGGAGATTGCGCAGGGGCTCGCGCTCGGCATCAATACACTGGAAGGCCACCGTAAATCCATATATGACGCGTACAAATATGTGGATACCGATCAGTCCGCGGCCTACACGGATTTTGCCCTGCGGCTGATTGGCGTTTCGAGCTGGAGTGAAATTATTCAGAATCATTAACGGAGGACAGGGCGGCCGGAAGGCCCCCTTATTCAGAACAGAGCAGCTTTTCGTTTAGAAAAGCTGCTCTATTAAATGCTGATAGATGGCCTGGTTTTTTTTCTGCCAGTTATCACAGATGGCGGAAGCCGTTTCCGCATCGGGCACCGATAACGTGATATCGACCAGACGGATATTCCGTTCCGACGCGCTCAGATGGGCTTCATATTCGCCGGAGGTGGATTTGTAATAATCGGCGAGGACGGATACTTCATTCCGCATTTCCATCGCGTTTTCCCGGAAAAAGGCATCGATTTTCTCCCTCGTGGAACTGCTGATACGGTTCTGGAAAAGATACAGCGTTTCCCGTCCCTCTTCCGTAATGGCAAGATGGGTGCGGTTGCGGATGGACTTGGAGGAGATCATATCCGAAGCGGTCAGCTCCGCAAAGACTTGCTGTAATGTGAAAAAGTCCATGTATTCTTTTTCCAGGATAAAGTCCGCGATCTGTGCCTTCGTGATCGGGAAGGCGGCGCGGTTTAACATATACAGAACGATCAATTTATTAAAAATCAGAATGTCTTTGTTCAAATCTGGCGGCTCCTCCTTCCTTTTTGCGTATTTAAAATCAGAATTTTTGTGCATGTCCGCATCATCTGTTTTTAACCGTGCAAAAGCCGGCCCTGAAAAGTCTGCCGGATTTTCATTTCGTGATGCAGAGAATTTAATACATCTTTTTTGTTCCGGCTCCACAGGGGGGCCAGAAGCAGGTCTTTTGGGCCGTCTCCGGTCAGTCTGTGGACGACCGTCTCCGGCGATAACCGTTCGAGACAGTGAATCAGGATGTCGAGATAAGCCTCTTTTTCCAGAACGGACACGGTCCCTTCCCGGTAGAGCGGTTCCAGTCCGGTCCCTTTTAGAACATGAAGAAGCTGCAATTTAACGCCCCATATGCAGGCATGATTCAGGTAGTCAACGGTACGGTAACTATCTTCGGCCGATTCTCCCGGAAGGCCGATAATCACATGGACGATGATCGGAAAGGCGTTATCCCGTAATAATCTGACAGCACTGTCAAAACAGGAGAGATCGTAGCCGCGCCTGATAAAACGGGCGGTTTCTTCGTGAATCGTCTGCAGTCCCAGTTCTATCCAGACAAATTTGTCAGGAAATTTCTCCCGAATATCGACCAAAAGAGTCAATATTTCCGGCCCAAGACAGTCCGGTCTGGTGGCGATGGAAATGCCGCAGACGCTCTCTTCTGCCAGCGCATCTTCGTAAATCTTACGAAGATAGGGGACGGGGCCGTATGTATTCGTATAGGCCTGAAAATAGGCGATATAGCGGCTTCCGGTCTTTTTTTCCCGGAAAAGATTTCTGCCTTCGGAAAGCTGTTCGGCAGCCGTGGGAACCGTCCGCGTTTCTATCGCAAAATCGCCGCTGCCGCCTGCGTTACAGAAGATGCAGCCTCTTGTGTCCAGCGTACCGTCTCTGTTGGGGCAGGTCAGCCCGGCGTTCAGCGCGATCTTATAGAGTTTTTCCCCGTAAGTGTTCCGACAGTAAGCGTCCAGAGAATAGTAGGGCTTTCCGAGCCAGCGCTCAGGCGTTCTCATCCGCGTTTCCACGGGTTATGCGTGAATGCAAGCTTTTACCGCTTCCGCAACGGTTTCGGCCACTTTCGGATTGAATGCTTCCGGCATGACATTGTCTTCGTTCAGTTCTTCATCCGGTACGAGGGAGGCGATGGCAAGCGCCGCAGCCATCTTCATTTCTTCCGTGATCTGTTTTGCGCGGCCTTCCAGTGCGCCTCTGAAAATACCGGGGAAAGCAACGACGTTGTTGATCTGGTTCGGAAAATCGGAACGGCCTGTGCCGACAACGCGCGCGCCGGCCGCTTTGGCAATGTCAGGCATGATTTCGGGAACCGGGTTCGCCATCGCAAACAGGATGGAATCCGGATTCATCGATTGTACCATTTCTGCGGTTACGACGCCGGGAGCGGATACGCCGATAAAGATGTCCGCACCTTTCAAAGCGTCGGCGAGTGTACCGGTCTGACCGGAAAGATTGGTAATTTCCGCCATCTGTTTTTTAACCGGGTTTAAGTTTTTGTCCGCTTTGCTGATAATGCCCTTACTGTCGCAGAGAATAATGTCTACGAAGCCGTAATTAAGAAGCAGCTTTGCAATAGCAACGCCCGCGCTTCCCGCGCCGTTGATGACGACTTTACATGCCTCTTTTTTCTTCCCGACGACTTTCAGCGCATTGATGATGCCGGACAGTACAACAATGGCCGTACCGTGCTGGTCATCGTGGAAAACCGGGATGTCCAGCGCCGCTTTCAGCCTTTCTTCTATTTCAAAGCAGCGGGGAGCGCTGATATCTTCCAGATTGATGCCGCCGAAGCCCGGTGCGAGATACGTGACGGCTTTGATGATTTCCTCCGTATCCTGAGTGTCCAGACAGATCGGAACCGCGTTCACGCCGCCGAACTCTTTGAACAGGACTGCTTTCCCTTCCATGACCGGCATCGCCGCATGGGGGCCGATGTTGCCGAGGCCTAAGACCGCGCTTCCGTCGGACACGACCGCGATCGTATTCGCCTTCCATGTGTAGGTATAAGCGGCTTCTTTGTCCTTAGCGATGACTTTGCAGGGTTCCGCGACGCCCGGCGTATAGGCAAGCGCCAGGTCCTCCCGTGTTTTCACCGGGGTTTTTGAGACCGTTTCCAGTTTTCCGTTCCATTTTTCATGCAGTTCCAGTGCTTTTTCGTTCGTTGTCATATGAATAACCATCCTTTTCTGTCAGCTTATTGGTTCACGATTTCCTCATAATGCCGTCTTCCGGCATTCCAAATCCTATCATATAGTATTTGTAGTGTTTGTGCAATAAGCATTTATTGCATTTTCCGTCCGGGTAACGTATAATCAAAAAGAAGAAAGAGTGCAAATAAAGCAGGAATGTAAAAGGGCATAACGGATAAGATGAACAATAACGAATGGCAGCAAATTGGAGAAGATATCAAACGACAGGTGCAGGACGCAATCGACGCGAATGACTTTTCCAGACTCAGCAAGTCCATCGGGGATACGGTCGGTCAGGCGGTCGACGGTATGGGAAGAAGCATTAACGATGTGGTTGGCAGCGTGGGAAAGAACCTCAATGAAGCGGTCGGGGAAGTCGGAAAGAGCCTGAATGAAGCGATGGACGAGGTGGGAAGGAGTTTAACCGGCACGGCGGATGAGGTGCGGACCGGATTTGCGCTTCCAAGTCAGGGAAGCGGGCGAAAAACACCCCGGCGCATGAAACCGGATCTGCGTCCGGACAGGAGATTTTTTGGGAAGCCCAGGGGAAAAGCGCTGGGCATTGTTATGATTGGTTTTGGGTTCAGCCTTTTTGGAACAGCCGGATTTTTGGCTTTTATTTTCCTGATGCTGTTTCTGTTCGGAGGACAGGATCTGATAGTAAGTCTGACATTTGCAGTGCTGGCGGCGGTGGGAGCCGGAATCGGATGCCGGGGCATTACCTTAAAGGAACGGGCGAACCGCTTTAAACGCTATGTGGCCGCGGCGCAGCAGAAACTTTACTGTTCCATTGAAGAATTGTCCCACAGAATCGGGAAAAGCAGAAGGTTTGTTTTAAAAGATATCAGGAAAATGATTCAGAAAGGCTGGTTCCCGCAGGCTCATCTGGATAAACAGGAAAGCTGTCTGATTGTCAGCGATGAACTGTACGAACAGTATCGACTGACACAGTCAAATTATGAGGAACAGCAACAGCAGCTGGAACTGGAGAAAAAACGGTTACGGGAACAGACAAAAGCCGGAACGGGAAACAAAGCGGAGAACCGGAACGGGACCGGAAATGATCAGGCGGACGGAGACGGGAAAGGCCGGACGGAATATGAGAAGATGCTGGAAGAAGGGCAGAACTACGTTCGGATGATACGGCTGTGCAACGATGAAATTCCGGGAGAAGAGATGTCAGGGAAGCTTTATAAACTGGAGCTTCTTGTAACAAGGATATTTGACCGGGTGGAGAAAGAACCCGAACTCGCACCGGATCTTCATAAAATGCTCAACTACTATCTGCCGACGACGCAGAAGCTGCTTGAAGCGTACCGGGATCTGGACAGGCAGAACCTGGAACTTGATAATATTTCCAGAACGAAAAAAGAAATCGAAGATACACTTGATACGATCAATCAGGCTTTTGAAAAATTCCTGGACGAGCTTTTCCGGGAAAAGGCATGGGACATTCAGACGGATATATCCGTTCTGCATACGATGTTAAAACAGGACGGGTATCTGAACGGGGATTTTGAAAAGGCAGCAAAATAAGACAGGGAATACAGGAGATGCAGGAGAAGAAAGGAGCGTCATAACATGAGCGATATAACAGAAGCGGCGGTACCGACGCTGGTATTCGGCGAAGTATTGGAGGAAAAACAGGTTCCGGCGGATACGGCGGCGAAACAGACAGCGGGGGAGAAACTCGACGAGTCGATGCTGACCGATGAAGAACGGAAAATGGTGGACGAGTTCAGTAAGCAGATTGATTTACATAACTCCAATGCGATTTTACAGTACGGCGTCGGCACACAGAAAAAGATGGCCGATTTTTCGGGAGACGCGCTGGAAAACGTGAAAACAAAAGATCTCGGAGAGATCGGGGAAATGCTTTCCGGCGTTGTTGCGGAGCTGAAAGATTTTGATGAAGAAGAGGCAAAAGGCCTTTTTGGCATTTTCAAAAAGACTTCCAATAAGCTGGACGCCATGAAAGTCAAATATTCCAAAGCGGAGACGAATATCACAAGAATCTGCCAGGCGCTGGAGCAGCATCAGGTACAGCTGATGAAAGATGTCGCTGTGCTGGATAAAATGTATGACCTGAACCTGACTTATTTTAAGGAATTGTCCATGTATATTCTTGCGGGGAAGAAGAAGCTGCAGAAGACGCGGGACGAAGAACTGTCCGCGCTTGTGGAAAAAGCGCAGGCGAGCGGGCTTCCGGAGGACGCGCAGGCGGCAAAAGATCTGGAAAGCCTTTGCGACCGTTTCGAAAAGAAAATCCATGATCTGGAGCTGACGAGAATGATTTCCATTCAGACGGCGCCGCAGATCAGGCTCGTGCAGAGCAGCGATACGATGATGGTGGAAAAAATCCAGTCAACGGTTGTCAATACGATTCCTCTCTGGAAAAGCCAGATGGTGCTGGCGCTCGGCGTCAACCATGCGGAACAGGCGGCCAGGGCACAGCGGGAAGTTACGGACATGACGAACGAACTTCTGCGCAAGAACGCGGCCGTATTAAAGACGGCGGCGGTGGAAAGCGCCAAAGAATCGGAACGCGGCATCGTGGATATGGAAACCCTCAAAAATACAAACGCTTCGCTGATCTCCACGCTCGATGAGGTCATGAAAATCCAGGCCGAGGGCAGAGAGCGCAGGCGGGCCGCGGAAGCGGAAATGCAGCATATGGAAGAAGAGCTGAAGCAGAAACTGCTGGAAATGAGCGGCCGGAAGGCATAAAAAAGCAAAACACAGACAACGTATTATCCGCTTCGAAGGCCGGGAGAAAGGAACATGCTCCGCTCCCGGCTTCGTAAGCGCAAAGTTTTTTCAAAAACCGCTTCCTTATTCAGACAAACTATTGTATAATGTTCTTCAGTAACTAGATATTTATGTCATTTCAGTATACATATCAAGTATTAGAATCCCGACAGAAACCAAAGATTGAACGAATAAAGGCTGGAAAACCGGATTTCCGGTATCGAAATAACTGCGAAAGTACAGGAGGAATGTATGAAAGAAAAGTATGAGTCACTGGCGCTTGCCGATTTGAAGGAAATCGCCAAAGCAAGGGGGATTAAGGGAACCTCTACGATGAAGAAAGCAGATCTGGTGGAAGCGATGCTGCGGGAAGATGAGAAAGATAAGGCGGAAGGAAAAGAAGTTGCCGTGAAATCCATTATGCCCAAAAAGGCGGAGAGACCGGAGAAAACGGAACGTCCCGAACGGGTTGAAAAAGCGGAGAGGCCGGAACGTCCCGAAAGAGCGGAGAGACCGGAACGTGCGGAGGGCGCTCCCTCAGGCAATGAAGAGGAGAGATTTCCTTCCGAGCTCGACAGCGGAATCGTTGCCCACGGCATACTGGAAGTGATGAGCGACGGCTTTGGATTTATCCGGTGTGAGAATTATCTGCCGGGAGAAAACGATGTTTATGTGGCGCCGAGCCAGATCAGAAGATTCGGATTGAAAACCGGAGATATTCTGGAAGGAAATACAAGAATCAAGACGCAGAGCGAGAAATTCAGCGCGCTGCTTTATGTGAAATCCATCAACGGTTATGCGCCCGATGTGGCGATGCGCAGGGTGAATTTCGAAGATTTGACGCCGATTTTTCCGAATGAGCGGTTGAAACTGGAGATGCCCGGTTCTTCCGTTGCCATGAGAATTATGGACCTGATGAGCCCTGTCGGAAAGGGACAGAGAGGTATGATCGTATCCCCGCCGAAAGCCGGAAAGACGACGTTATTAAAAGAAGTAGCCAAGTCCATCACAAGGAATACGCCGGAAGCGCATCTGATCATTCTGCTGATCGACGAACGTCCGGAGGAAGTGACGGATATCAAAGAAGTAATTGAAGGGCCCAACGTGGAAGTCATCTATTCTACTTTTGACGAACTGCCGGAACATCATAAGAGAGTTTCGGAGATGGTCATCGAGCGCGGGAAACGCCTGGTAGAGCATAAGAAGGACGTCGTGATTCTGCTCGACAGCATTACCAGACTGACAAGGGCGTATAACCTGACGGTTCCGCCCAGCGGCCGTACCCTGTCCGGCGGCCTTGACCCCGCCGCGCTCCATATGCCGAAGCGTTTCTTCGGCGCGGCGAGAAATATGAGGGAGGGCGGAAGCCTGACAGTTCTTGCAACCGCGCTCGTGGAGACCGGAAGCAAGATGGATGATGTCATTTACGAAGAATTTAAGGGAACCGGCAATATGGAAATGGTGTTGGACCGCAAACTTTCCGAACGACGCGTTTTCCCGGCAATCGATATCCCGAAATCCGGCACGAGAAGAGAAGATCTTCTGCTGACGCCGGAAGAACTGGAAGCGATCAATATTATCCGGAAAGCTTTAAACGGCTTAAAACCGGAAGAGGCGGTCGATAAAGTGCTGGACATGTTCGCAAGAACAAGAAATAACATGGAATTTGTCAATATGGTCAAAAAAATGAAATTTATTTAGCAAAATATTTCATTTAAATGACTGCTAAAATGATATATTCAGAAAATTTTCTTATTTGGAAAAAGCACTTGCATACGCTTTACGGCTATGCTACAATGTAAAGGCTGTTGGATTATAACAGTGGTGGATGGGAGCAGAATTCAGGAAAGGAATGGGTATTGAAATGAAAGAAGGAATTCATCCTGCGTATTATCAGGCAACTGTAACATGCAACTGCGGAAACACATTCGTAACGGGTTCTACCAAACCTGAGATCCATGTAGAAGTTTGTTCCAAATGTCATTCATTCTACACAGGTCAGCAGAAGGCTGCACAGGCTCGCGGACGTATTGATAAGTTCAATAAGAAATACGGTGTGGAAACCAAATAGTTTGCTTAAAAAGGTTGGGGTGAATATCTCAACCTTCTTTAATATTCAGATGTAAAGTACGGAGGCGTGATTGTTGAAGTGAGAAAAAAACACAACCGCTATTCCGGAATCGGCGGGCAGGCCGTTCTGGAAGGCATTATGATGAAGAACGGGGAGCAGTATGCGGTCGCTGTCCGCAAACCGGACGGAGAAATTGAAGTGGAAGTAGACACTTATCACAGCGTTATACACGGCAGCAGGCTTTTGAAGGTTCCTTTTGTCAGGGGCGTCTTCAATTTTGTGGATTCGCTTGTACTCGGCATGAAATCCCTGAATTTTTCGTCCGCATTTTATGAAGACGGGGAAGCTCAGGAAACCATGGCGGATAAGGCTTTTAATAAAATTTTCAAAGATAAGGCCGAGAAGGTCTTTTCGGCAATCGTGACAATTTTTTCCCTCGTGCTTGCGGTCGGAATTTTCATGGTACTTCCTTATTTTTTGACCGCACAGTTTCAGGATTATATCAGAAACGCCTCTTTGATGGCGATTATTGAAGGCGTCGTGCGCATTCTTATTTTCATTCTGTATGTGCTTGCGATTTCCCTGATGAAGGATATCCGCAGGGTCTATATGTATCACGGCGCGGAGCATAAATGTATCGACTGTATCGAAAAAGGCCGGCCGCTGACTGTGCGCAACGTCATGCGCAGTTCGAAGCAGCACAAACGCTGCGGAACCAGCTTCATGCTCTTTGTTATGTTTGTCAGCGTTATTTTGTTCTTTTTTATCCGGGTGGAAAATCCGGTCTATAAAGTGCTGCTTCGTATCGCGCTGATACCTGTGATTGCCGGGATTTCGTACGAGATTATCAGATTGGCCGGAAAAAGCGACAATATTCTCGTAAGAATCATTTCGGCGCCGGGCCTTATGCTGCAGCGGCTGACGACGAAAGAGCCGGACGAAAGCATGGTTGAGGTTGCAATAGCCGCGGTGGAAGCGGTTTTTGACTGGAAAAAGTATTTGTACGATACGTTTGGCTATGAGGTGGACGATTCCTGGCTGAGGGACGAAGCGGAGCCGGAAGGCGGGGACGAGTAGAAGCGAAGCTGCCGCGGATGCGGGAAAAGCGGTGAATCGATCAGGAGAAGGCGGCGGATGCGGGAACCGCGGCGTAACGATCGGGGAAAACTGCGGATGCGGGAAACCGCGGCGTATCGATCAGGAGAAGGCTGTGGAGAATGGAAAAACGAAGTTACGAACAGACGTACAGATGGGGAACGGAGCGGCTTCGGGAAGCGGAAATTGCCGAGGCGGAGCTGGACGCCAGACTGTTGCTTGAATATGTGTGCGGTACGGACCGGAATACGCTGCTTGTACATGGTGACAGGGAAGTGACCGCAGAAGAAAATGAAAGTTATGTAAACCTGATATCCGAACGAAGGAAGCGCATACCGTTGCAGCATCTTACCGGTAAGCAGGAGTTCATGGGATTGGAATTTTATGTAAATCAAGATGTGCTGATACCGCGTCAGGATACGGAAATCCTGGTGGAAGAGGCCATGCGCAGTCTGCATGACGGAATGCGCATTCTGGATATGTGCACCGGTTCGGGGTGCATTTTGCTGAGCCTGTTATATTATTCCAACGACTGCACGGGAATCGGCGTGGATATTTCAGAAAAGGCGCTGGCCGCGGCCGGACGGAATGCGGAGAAGATCAACGAGAAGAAGAAAGCGGAAGCGGGAAAAGAACTCCGGTTTCTGTTTTTGCAGGGCGATCTGTTTGAAGCGCTGGAATGCGGAAAAGAGAACGGGGCGGAAGAAGAAAACGCGGAAGAAGCCCGGACAGGGTATGGGCCGTTTGAAATGATCGTGTCCAATCCTCCCTATATCAGGCGGGATGTGATCGATACCCTGATGCCGGAAGTAAAAGATCATGAGCCGCTTTCTGCGCTGGACGGAAAAGAAGACGGCCTTTATTTTTACCGGGAAATCCTGAAACAGGCGGGGGAATATCTGACCCGCGGAGGAGAGCTTTTTTTTGAAATCGGCTATGACCAGGGACAGGCGGTCAAAAAAATGATGGAAGCGGCCGGTTATCGGGAAGTGGAAGTGATTCAGGATTATGCGGGACTCGACAGAGTCGTGCGCGGCACCCGGATATAGTGTGGAAAGAAGTTGATGGTTTGTGCCGCCGGGAGGCGGCATGGGGGTTAGCGTGTATGTCTGCCAAAGCAGACGGATAGGAGTAATGATGTTTGATAAATTAGAAGATTTACTCAGGAAATTTGAGGAGATCATGAATGAATTAAGCGAGCCTTCCGTGGCGAACAATCAGGAGCGGTTCCGCGCGCTGATGAAGGAACAAAGCGGCCTGACGCCGATCGTGGAGGCGTACAAAGAATATCGGAAAAGCAATCAGAATATTGAGGACAGCCTCGCCATGCTGGAGAGCGAATCCGACGAAGAGATGCGGGAGATGTTAAAAGAAGAGCTGGCCGCATCGAAAAAGAGAGTGGAAGAACTGGAACAGAAGCTGAAAATACTGCTTCTGCCCAAAGACCCGAATGACGACAAGAACGTTATCGTAGAAATTCGGGCCGGAGCGGGCGGCGACGAGGCGGCCCTGTTTGCGGCCGAGATCTACCGGATGTATGTCCATTATGCCGAAAGCAGACGCTGGAAAGTGGAAACGGCGGAAGTGGAAGAAATCGGCATCGGCGGCATGAAGAGCGTAACGTTTATGGTAACGGGGCAGGGCGCTTATTCCGTTCTGAAATATGAAAGCGGCGTACACCGCGTACAGCGCGTGCCGGAGACGGAGTCAGGCGGACGCATTCACACATCGACCATTACCGTAGCGGTTATGCCGGAAGCGGAAGAAGTGGATGTGGAGATCGATGAAAAGGATATCCGCATCGACGTCATGCGCGCTTCGGGAAACGGCGGACAGTGCGTCAATACGACCGATTCCGCGGTCCGTCTGACCCATTACCCGACGGGCATCGTTGTGTACAGCCAGACTGAGAAATCACAGCTTCAGAACAAGGCAAAAGCCTTTGCGCTTCTCCGCGCCAAGCTGTACGATATCGAACAGCAGAAGGCCCATGACGCGGAAGCGGAACTGCGCAAGAGCCAGATCGGAACCGGAGACCGTTCGGAAAAGATCAGAACCTATAACTTTCCCCAGGGCCGTGTGACCGATCACAGAATCAACCTGACGCTTTATAAGCTGGATAAAATCATGGACGGCGATATCCAGGAAATCATCGACGCCTGCATCGCCGCCGATCAGGCAGCAAAACTAACGAAGATGAACCAAGACTGAGAAGGCGGCCTGATCGGCTGATCAAGGCAGCAAAATTAACGAAGATGAACCAAAACTGAAAACCGTCCAAAAGCCGCCGGTACGGACAGACGATTGTCTGCCGTGCCGGCGGAATGCGTCCGGCCCTATGCAATGCGGAAGAAGCGCAGACAGCGGTGTGAAAGAACGACTCAATTCTTAAATTTCTTTAATTTCAGTAAATCCTATTGACAAACAATTTGAAAACTGATAGCCTAATGTATCAGGTGATTAACCTAATATAAAATCAGAAATCTATGTAAAAAGAGGGAGGACTCGAAGGGAAATGAAAAAATTACCACTTTTACTCGCAGGCGCATTAACGGTTGGATTACTTGGCGGTTGTGGAAATTCTTTTGATGCGGCAGCATATGCAAAGGCTTTGCTGGACAATTCTTATAAGAATGATTCCACCCAGTTTGTATCTATGAAGATTGGAACGGCTGAGGAAGCGGCAGATCTGTACAATCAGGGTCTGGATGCCAATGTAGATGCGATGGTAGCATCCGCAGGCGGCAGCATTTCGACAGAACAGGCTGAATCGTTCCGTCAGGTGTTTGCTGATATTTATGGCGGCGCTAAATATACGGTAGGCGAGGCTGAGAAACAGAGTGACGGATCTTTCGTCGTAACGATTACATATGAGCAGATGAATGTTTTTGAACCTGCAATGACAGCTTATATGGAAGAAGTAAATAGCATGGTTGAAGAGTGGACCGCGGCAATGACTTCCGGCGGTGAGGTACCTTCAGAAGATGAGATGAACGAGCAGATTATCTCCAAATATAAAGACTGTTTTGTGGACTCGCTCGCAAACGTAACTTATGATGAGCCGGCAACAGCAACACTCAGAATCGAACTCGTTGACAACGTATGGACGCCTAACCAGGACGATGTTGTTAATCTGGAAACCGTATTCTTCGATATGGAAGATGCACTGAGTGCAATTCAATAAAACAATAAAGATTTTCTAAGGCGCCGGAAGACGCGGCCTGAGAAAAACGAAATCCCCGTCAGGTATTCTGGTGGGGATTTTTATGTTTTACAGGGGATTGCTGCCGTATAAACGACTGCGAAAGAATGCGCTGCATTTTAGGCGATGTTTACAGGCGGCTGTTTTATACGGGCTGATGGGTTAAAAGGAGGAAAAAGCCGGTGCTTCAGATTGCCATATGCGATGACGAATTGTTTTACAGAGAAAAACTTGAGAACCTGTTGAAACAGTATCTGCATAAAAAAGAGCTTTGCTATTCGATTTCCGCCTTTTCATCGGGGGAGGAATTTTTGGAGCGGTATGCAGACCGGATAAAATATGATATCGTTTTTCTGGACATCAGCATGGAAAAACTCGACGGGGTGCAGACTGCGAAACAGATTCGGGCGTTCCACAGCGACACCGCGATCGTGTTTGTAACGGCTTTCATCGACTATGCGCTGGAAGGATATAAAGTCGATGCGGTGCGCTATATTTTGAAGGATACGATGGATCAGGCGGTGACGGAATGTATGGACGCCATCCTGCACAGAAAGAAGACGGCGCGGGTGGCTTTTTCTTTTATGGAAGGAGAAAAGAAACTGTACACGGATAATATTCTTTATATAGAGAGCCGGAAACATAAGTCTGTCTTTTTTTATATGGAAAACGACCTTGTCAGTTATCAGATTTATGAAAAGCTGGATGTCATCGAAGAAAAATTGTCCGAATGCGGCTTTCTGCGTATTCATAAAAGCTATCTGGTGAATATGAAGCATATCCGAAAAATCAATCATTATACGGCGTCGCTGGACTGCGGGACGGAACTTCCCGTGCCCCGTATGAAATATCAGGCCGTGAAAGAAGCATTTGCGGCATATAAGGGAGCGATGTGATGCAAATATTGATAAGAAGTCTGGTTTTGAGCCTGCTGACCGGTTTTAGCTGTCAACTGTTTTTTAAAACCGTTCTGGCAGAAAGAAGAAAGTGGCCGCGGCGGGTGTGCCGTACCGAAATCCTGGCATATACGGCGGGATTTATGCTGATTGCCGTCACGCCGATTCCGCCTTATCTGCTGCAGCCCGTCCGGGTCATTATCGTGCTTTTTCTGATTGCGCAGTTTTATTACCGGACAGGCGTGCTCAGAAACCTTCTGGCCGCCGTGCTGTTCTGCGGTATTTACTGGCTTATTTTCGTCATACTGCTTGCTGCGGTTTATTTGCTTCCCCTGCCCGAAAGCAGAGCGGTTTATGACGGGATGGAAGTGATGGCGGAGTTGCTTCTTCTCAGTCTGGCGCTGTTTTTTCGGCTGATTTTCAGAAAGCGTCCGCGGCATTTTTCGGGTCTGCGGTGGGAAAAGTTTGGGTTTATCCCGGTCCTTGTCATGATCGTTCTGACGGCTGTCAGTATGCTTGTCTCAAACGGGAATACCGTGGAAAATTATATACGTTTTACCGTTGTCTTTGGCATGGCGGTTTTATGCGTGTGCATTGTTTACTTTGCCGTATGGAGGCTGGAAAAAGAAGAAGAACTGCGCCTGATGCAGCTTAGCGGCGAGCGGGTGCGGAATCAGATGGAAATGTACCGCGGCATGCAGAAAAGCTACGAGCAGCAGCGCCGTCTTCTGCATGATTATAAAAATCAGTTACAGAGTATTCAGGGAATGCTGGAGCGGGGCGGAACGGAAGAGGCGCTGCATTATCTTTCCGGCCTGACCGGAAATTTGAAAAGAAGCGTCGATCTGATCAATACAAATCACATGGTCGTGAACGTGGTTCTGAACCAAAAATATCAGGACGCGCTGGAAAAAAACATTATGATGACCATATCGGTCAACAATTTATCGGAGCTTGCCATCGGCGAAGAAGAAATCGTTACGCTTCTCGTGAATCTGTTGGATAATGCGATCGAAGCATGTGAAAAACTGACGGAAAACAGAGTGATTCAGTTTAAGATGACGCTGGAAGAGGAAACGCTTGTTCTTTCCGTCCGAAATCCGGTAAAAGAACCCGTACGGATAAACGACGGGCGGCCGCTTACCGTCAAACGCGATCAGGACCGTCACGGAATCGGTCTTTTGAATGTGGATGCTGTCATCAGGAAATATGACGGGACGAGCGTCATAAAATGTGAGGACGGCTGGTTTTATTTTGCGGCGATGATACCTCCCGCCTGCCGGGAACGCTCATCGTAAAAGGAATCCACGTGGATAAAAGGAATCCACGGGGAAAATTTTTTTCGAATGGGAATCGGACACACCGGTTCCCGGTATAGAGTTCAGGTGAGAAAAAGGGCGCTCAGGCGCCTTTTTTTGCTGTCTGACCGCCGATTCGTGCCGGAGGCATTGTGTGGGAGAGCCGCGGTAAATACAATATAAGCAATTACCTGATATCCTCTTGTCCACTGAGGGCAGGTAGAAAAGAGAAAGGAGTGCATATCTGTGAAAATGCGGAAAGTGAAAATAATGTCGGCAGTTCTTTTCAGCGGTTTCTGTCTGGGAGCCTGCGGAATGAGCGGCGACGCCAAAGGAAAAGGGGCCGGGACGCCGGAAGAAGCCATGCAGTGTACGATGGAAAGTCTGAAGGAGCTGGATTTGGATGCCTTTAACAGTTATACGGATAATTATGTGGAAACTTACTATAACTGGCTGGGTATCCCGGTCGAAGCGGAATACCGGGTTTTTAACGAACTGTTGCAGCCCGGGCTGAAAAAGGGAAAACGGTATCGGTTTCATCTGCAGATGGCGGAAAAAACGGTGGAAGGGCTGGAATGGGAGATTACGGACGTCAGGGAAGAGGGCGGAAATGCCGAGATTGATATGGAAATTACGAACCTGGATATGACGGATGTGACAGGGTATTATGAAATAGCGCTCTGGGAAAATATGATTGCGTCAAACGGGACCGGCATATGGCGGATGATAAAAAGTATGGCTGATCTGGCGGACGGCGGCGAAGAACTGCTGGCAATTATGGATGCTCAGGAAGATACTTGTACGATTGCGGTCACGGTCCGTGCATATCAGGAGGGAGATGACTGGAAACTGCATGTGGACAACAGATTTATCAATGCGTTTATGGGCAATATGATGCTGGGCGAGTATTCGGAGGAGATTACGGAGCGCCTGGAACAGCTGGAAGAGGAATATGAGGATAAACTGGCGGAATGGGAAATTTCCTTTTAACCAAAACATAAAATCCGGTAGTTAGCGGCCGTGGATTGTGGTAAACTATAAAAAACAATATAGAGAATGACCATTCGCAGCAAGGGAACGAAGGGAGCAAAAGAACAATGCGGCAGCTATCAGAACGGACAGCAGGTTTTACCGATTCCGTCATCCGTCGGATGACGCGGATTTCCAATCAGTATCAGGCAGTAAATTTATCACAGGGATTTCCCGATTTCGACCCGCCCCGGGAGATTCTCGACAGACTGGCCCAGACGGCGCACGAAGATTTTCACCAATATTCCATTACCTGGGGCGCACAGAATTTCAGAGAGGCGCTGGCGGATAAACAATCCGCGCTGATGGGAAGAAAAATCGACCCGAACAGCGAAATTGTCGTGACATGCGGCAGTACCGAAGCGATGATGGCGGCGATGATGACCGTCACGAATCCGGGAGACCGGGTAATCGTTTTTTCTCCTTTTTATGAAAATTACGGTGCGGATGCGATTTTGTCCGGTGCGGAGCCGATTTATGTAAATTTATATCCGCCTGCGTTTCAGTTCCGGCCGGAAGAACTGGAGGCGGCCTTCGCCAGGAAGCCGAAAGCCCTGATTCTCTGTAATCCATCGAACCCGTGCGGGAAGGTTTTTACGAGAGAAGAACTGGAGCTGATCGGAACGCTGGCGGAAAAATATGACGCATATGTCATAACAGATGAAGTGTATGAGCACATCGTGTATGCACCGCATGAACATATTTACTTTGCTTCGCTTCCCGGCATGTGGGAACGGACGATTTCCTGCAGTTCCCTTTCCAAGACCTACTCCATCACGGGCTGGAGACTCGGCTACATCATTGCGCCGGCACAGATCGTCGATGCGGCTAAAAAGGTACATGATTTTCTGACCGTCGGCGCGGCGGCTCCCTTACAGGAAGCCGTGATTCCGGGGCTGCGCTTTCCACAGTCTTACTATGACGGGCTGCGGGAAAAATATACCCATAAAAGGGATTTGTTCCTGAACGGACTGGATGAAATCGGCCTGCCCCATACGAATCCGCAGGGAGCCTATTATGTTTTGCTGGATATCGGGGAATTTGGCTGTGAAAGCGATTTGGCTTTCTGCGAAGCGCTGGCGGAAAAAGTGGGCGTGGGTGCGGTACCGGGATCCAGTTTTTTCAGGGAACCGGTAAACAACCTGATCCGCCTTCATTTCGCGAAAAAGGACGAGACGCTCTTTGAGGCCCTGGACCGGCTGCATGATATTCGGAAAAAAATGTCATAACGGAGGTAAGATGATGGCTGTTTCAAAGGAATTTCATGATTATATACTGGAAAACCTGAAAAAGGCAGGCGAGGTGACGACCCGTTCCATGATGGGCGGATACTGCGTTTATTTTCAGGGGAAACTGGTGGGCGATATCTGCGACAACTGCCTGTACCTCAAACCGGCCAAAGCCGCGCTGCGGTTATTGCCGGAGGCGGAACGGGGTTATCCTTATGAAGGGTCCAAAAGCCTGATGATTATTGTGGATAACGTGGAAAATACGGCGCTGATGACGGAAGTTCTGCGGTCCATGTACGAAGAACTGCCTGCGCCGAAGCCGCGGAAGGGGAAAAAGAAAGAAGCATAGCGGGAAACGGCGCCAAAGCTGCGGCGTGTCCGTACGCCTGTTGACGGCCGAACCGTATGACATTGGCAGGGGGAATGCTGATATGCGGGCACATTCGGGATTGCATCAGTTTTCGATTGGTGGTATGATAAGAACAGAAGAGGTTTTCATGCGATCGGGTGACGGACGGGAATTTGACGGAAAAAGCGTGAAAAGAATCCGGAACAGAGAAAGGGCGGTTTGAAAAATGACATACGAAGAATTTTTTGCAGAAGTAAAAGAACAGTTTCAGAAGGCGGACGTCAGTCACGTAACGGAGCATCTGGCATATCAGTTTAATATTACCGGAGAAGCGGAAGGCATATTTTACGTGGAAGTAAAAGAAGGCAAGCTTTACGTTGAGCCTTATGAGTATTATGACAGGGATGCCGTTTTCACGGCAAAGGCGGAGACGCTTAAAAAGATCGCTGCCGGGGAACAGGATCCGATTCTGGCCGTTACCCTGCAGAAGCTGAAAGTGGAAGGCAATATCGATAAGGCGCTGAAGCTGAAAGATCTGATCGAGAGCGCGAAGAAGAAAGAGAAAAAGGATAAGAAAAAAAGCAGGTAACGGATGTCTCGGAATCCGGCACGAAATCAGGTGCTTGGGTGAATTGAGGTATGAATGGCGGCGCCTGGGTGAATTGCGGTGTCTGGGTGAAGTGCGGCATTGAATTGCGGCACCCGATAATCCGTACTTGACAGCCCGCCGCCTGTTTGGTAATATAGAGCATATTAAAATACTATCAAAACACCGAATCCGGCAGAAACGCCGGAAATATCGGGAAAGGAATTTACATGTCGATTGTGGTCGTAATGGAGAATGCAAAATAAATATTGCATGAGGTCAGCCTGTCACGGTGTCAGTCTGCCCTCGTTTCTGCCTTACGAAATGCCCGATATGTGATATATCATGAGCGCGAGCGGGAGAACTCCCGTGGATTTGGCGGGCGGGGAATACCGGTTGTGTATTTTCCGTTCATGATATGAAAAAGCGAAGTCTGTACGATCGATATCCGCTCCCTGACGGAGAGGGAAAACCGGTTGGGACGGGATTGAATTTGACAAAGATTTTATTGAGGAGCATGGCTGTATGGCCATGTTTTTTTGCGTTCATCCGATGAAAAAATTACCGGCGTTTTGCAAACTTTATAAAGGAAGCGTCTGCTGAAGCGGACAGACAGGAGTGAGTATGAATATGGAAAATATCATTGAAACCAGAAATCTGACAAAAATCTATAAGCGTTATGTGAAAAAAGAAGGAATAGGCGGCAGTATTGCCAGCCTGTTCAAACGGGAATATATCGAGAAGGAAGCGGTCGGCGGCATGGATTTGCAGATCGGAAAAGGAGAGTTCGTCGGGCTGATCGGAAAAAACGGCGCCGGAAAGACCACGCTTATTAAGATGCTGACGGGCATCATTGCGCCGACTTCCGGGGAAATCAGCGTCCTGGGATATTATCCGAACGACATGAAAAATGCGTTCAAGAAGCGGTATGCGGTTGTCATGGGACAGAAAAGCCAGTTGTTCTTTGAACTGACGGTCAACGACATTCTGCGCCTGTTTAAAGAGATCTATGAAATTTCGGAAAAGGATTTTCAGAGGAATAAAGCTTATTTTACGGAACTTTTCGGGGTCAGGGAGCTGATGGATGTACAGGTTCGGACGCTGTCGCTCGGAGAGCGGATGAAAATGGAACTGATCGTGGCCCTGCTGCATGACCCGGAAGTGCTGTTTCTGGACGAACCGACGATCGGGCTCGATGTAGTCGCCTCCGGTCAGATTCGGAAATTTTTAAAAGAAATCAATGAGGAGAAGCGGACTACAATACTGCTGACTTCCCATTATATGGAAGACATCCGGACGTTGTGTGAACGCTGTGTCGTTATCAATCAGGGAAAGAAAATTTTTGACGGAAAAACGGAAGAACTTTTCGGAGAAGAGGAACCGGCGGCGGTCATGGAGCGGTTGTGCGGCGGGCCGGAGAGCATGGAGTCAGGGCCGGAAGCGGAGAGCGGTAAGTCGGAAAGTGAGGGGGTGCGTACAGATGAAAATGCGTAAATATACGGAAGTAGCGAAGGTTTATTTTAAATCCCAGTTTGCATGGCGCGCGGATGTGGTGTTTAACATGATTTTTACGATATCCAAAATTTTGTTTGCCTATCTGCTCTGGCGCATGCCTTTTATGGGGAAAGAGACGGTTGCGGGATTTACTTTTCATGGCATGCTGTCATATTATATTGTCAGCTCCTTTTTATCCCAGCTGGAGATGTCTGCCGGAATCAGCGGCGAAATCTGCCAGCGCATACGAAACGGCACCTTTTCAAAATATATGATTGTCCCGGTCAGCATAGAAGGCTATTTTGTGGCAATGGAGATCGGCGTCGTCCTGTTTTACCTGGCGTTTGACCTGATTGCCGCGGCCTTGTGGGTCTTTGTTTTCCGGATTGAATTTACATTTGTTACGGAGGCGCCCCTTTTATTCTGCGCATTGTGCCTGATTCTGCTCGGTCTTTTTTTCATGGTGCAGTTCAGCTATTATCTCGGAATACTGACGTTAAAGTATCAGGGAATCGACACATTCCTGATGATAAAAAACAATCTGATGGCGTTGGTTACGGGAACGATTGTGCCGCTGACGCTGTTCCCGGAAACGGTTGTACGAATGATGCGGCTGCTGCCTTTTTATTATGTGACTTATCTGCCATCCATGCTCTTAATCGGGAAATGCCGGGAGGAAGCCGTCCGGGGTATCGTTGTGATGGCGGGCTGGTGTCTGGTCATGCAGATCGTTATTTGGCTGACCTATGCGAAATATAGTAGAAAGTATGATGGGGTGGGCATATGAAAAATAAAATAAAACATCTGACAGAAAATCCGGGCAAAAAACCGGGAAGGAATCTGAACAAAAATTTCAGAGTATTGCGGGAGCTTGTAAAACTGCGTTTTCACAATCTGACGGTGTTCCGGCTGGATTTTTTCGGGCCGTTTTTCGTGGATGGAAGCCTGTTTCTGATACAGCTCCTCGCCTTTCAGGCGGTCTATGCGAACGTGGAGTCGGTCGGAAGCTGGCGAAGCGGTGAAATGATCGTTTATATCGGAACCTTTTCCCTGCTGAACGCAGTCAGTATGACCGTTTGTTTTTTTGGGCTGATCTCGATTCCGGGCAAGATTATGAGCGGCGAGATGGATTTGTATTTGACCAAACCGGTCAGCCCTTTGTTCCGACTGACTTTCGAGAAGATGAATCCGGGTTCCGTTCCGCTCATGCTGATGAGCCTGTGCATTATCGTTTACGGAATAAAAGCCGGCGGAATTGTCATAAAAGGAGAAAATCTGTGCGCTTATTTTTTCTGGCTGGCGGTTATGAGCATAATGTATTATAATATGGAAGTCCTGATTCGTTCCATGTCGTTTTATATTATATCCAATGCGAGGCTGGACCAGCTGGAAGAAGCGTGTCTGGATCTGTGCATGAAACTGCCGGGAATCGCTTTTTACGGGATTTTCAAAGTGATTTTCTATGTTCTGCTTCCCTATGGAATCATGGCCACCCTGCCGGTGCAGAGCCTGATCGGGGAAATGACCTGGAAGACAGCCGTATTTGGAATTACGGTGGCGGCCGCATTCAGCCTGCTTACTTATTTCGTATGGACGAGAGGGATGAAACGATACAACAGTGCGAGTTCGTGACACCCCGCCCCGCCGGAGACGCACTTGTAGTATGCACTTAGAGGAGGACAACAACCGTGAATTACGACCTGACACAGGGAAGCATCATGAAAAATCTGCTGAAGTTTGCATTTCCGATCATGATAGGGAATATGCTGCAACAGCTTTATAATGTAGTCGATACGCTGATTGTCGGGCGGTATCTGGGGGAGCATGCGCTTGCGGCGGTGGGCTCTTCCTATACGCTGATGGTGTTTGTGACTTCCGTGATTCTGGGGCTCTGCATGGGGAGCAGCGCTTTTTTCTCCATGCAGTTTGGCGGCCGGAATTACGACAGGCTGGAAAAAGGGCTTTATATCGCTTTTGTGTCCATCGGGGCGGTTGCGGTCGTATTGAACATTCTGGTTTATGCGGGCCTGGACGGCATTCTTGTTTTCCTGAAAGTGCCGGCGGAGGTGGCGCCGCTCATGGAAGAATATCTGGTATGGATTTTCGCGGGAATTATGGCTACTTTTTTATATAATTTTGTGGCAAATCTTCTGCGTGCGGTCGGCAATTCGATGGTTCCTCTTTGTTTTCTGGGGGCCTCTGCGGTGCTCAATATCGTGCTGGATCTCCTTTTTATCCGGGGCTTTGGATGGGGTGTCGGCGGCGCGGCGGCGGCAACGGTGTTTTCGCAGTATGTGGCGGGTATCGGCATTTTAATTTATGATTATGTAAAATATCCAAATCTGAGGGTACGGAAGGAAAACCGGCAATTTGACGGCGGGATACTGAAAGAACTGGCGGGTTTATCTTCGCTCACCTGTTTACAGCAGTCGATCATGAATTTCGGCATTTTGCTGGTACAGGGACTTGTGAACAGTTTTGGCCCGGTGGTAATGGCGGCTTTTGCGGCGGCGGTGAAGATCGATTCCTTTGCCTATGCGCCGGTTCAGGATTTCGGCAATGCGTTTTCCACTTATGTGGCGCAGAACTACGGTGCGGGAAAAGAAGAGCGGATCCGCAGAGGCATGAAAGACGCCGTTCTGGGTGCTTTCGTTTTCTGCCTGCTGATTACCATAATCGTCGTCGGTTTTGCCAGACCGCTGATGGGGCTTTTTATCGACAGGCAGAGCGTGGAAACGATAGAAGTGGGTGTGGGATATCTTCGCATCGAGGGCGTGTTCTATTTTGGAATCGGTCTGTTGTTTTTGTTTTACGGCTATTACCGGGCGGTTCATAAACCGGGCATTTCGGTAGTTCTGACAGTTGTGTCACTAGGAACCCGTGTTATTCTGGCGTATGTTCTTTCGGCGGTCCCGGCCATCGGCGTAAACGGCATCTGGGCGGCGGTGCCGATCGGATGGGCGCTGGCCGACCTGGTGGGCGCCGGATATTATCTCGTATACCGGAAAAATGCTGGCGCGGTTGAAAAATCACCGGAAAGCAAAATTTGTTCGTGAGAGGATCGATAAGTGAAGTTTTATGGAAAAGATAGATAGTAACCCCTTGTCCACTGAGGGTAAAGACAGAAAAGGAAACATAAAGGAAAGGACAGGAAAACATGAAAAAAAGAATGTCTTATGATCATTTACAGCCATTATTTGCTTTCATTGACAACAGTCCGACCGCATACCATGCGGCGGCGAATCTGGAGAAAATGCTCGATGAAGCCGGATTTTCCCGGCTGGATGAAAGCGTGAGATGGGATATCCGCCTGGGTGGAAAATATTATGTCAACAGGAACGGTTCCTCCCTCATAGCCTTCACCATACCGGAAAAAATGCCTCGGGGGTTTCATATGGCGGCCGCGCACAGCGATTCCCCGTGCTTTAAGCTGAAAGAAGCGGCGGAGATCGTTGTGGACGACCTGTATGTAAAACTGAATGTGGAAAAATACGGCGGCATGATTCTTTCGACCTGGCTGGACAGACCGCTTTCCATCGCCGGAAGGCTCGTGTTCCGCGGAAGAGAGGGGATGGAAAGCCGGCTGGTGAATCTGGACAAAGATGCGGCGGTCATACCGAATATGGCGATTCATATGAACAGGGATATGAATAAGGGCGTTGCATACAACCCGCAGACGGATATGGAAGCGCTGATCGGCGGCGCGGAAGCGAAAGGCGTTTATCTGCGGAAACTGGCGGAACAGGCCGGCATGGCGGATTATGAAATTCTCGGAGCCGATCTTTTTTTGTATAACCGGGAAAGATGCCGCATTGCCGGTCTCGACGATTCGCTTATCACAGGGCCGAGACTGGACGATCTGGAATGCGCTTTTGCCGGGATGAAGGCTCTGGCGGAAGAAGAACCGAAAGAATATATGAATGTCTGTGCGGTTTTCGATAATGAGGAAGTCGGAAGCGGAACAAAGCAGGGTGCGGATTCTACTTTTTTAAAAGATGTGCTGGAAAGAGTCAGTCAAAAACTCGGCGTCGATGCGGAAGGATACCGCTGTATGCTGGCGGACAGTTTTCTGATTTCGGCGGATAATGCCCATGCGCTTCACCCGAATCATCCGGAAAAGGCGGATGCGGGGAACCGCCCGGTCATGAATAACGGAATCGTCATTAAGTATCATGGCAGTCAGCGGTATGCGACGGACGCCGTATCGGCGGCCATGATGAAGGACATCTGTCTTCGGGCCGGCGTATTGTATCAGTCCTATGCCAACCGTTCGGATATTGCCGGCGGGAGCACGCTCGGCAACATTTCAACGGCCCAGGTATCGGTGAAAACGGTCGATATCGGGCTGGCCCAGCTCGCCATGCACTCGGCATATGAAACGGCAGGCGCGGCGGATATCGCTTATCTGATACAGGCTTTCCGCACTTATTACAGGGATTAATGAAAAAAAGAAGAATGCCCGACGGATTGGGCATTCTTCTTTTTTAGGGGCAGTATCTTAAAAAAGTGGAATAGCAAAAGGATCCATTTCAACAACGGAAGAGGATTTGGCAACACGTTCTCTGTATTCCGTTGGCGTACAGTTTAAATAGCGTTTGAATAGTTTGTTAAAATAGCTGATGCTGTTAAAACCGACCGAAAGCGCCAGATCCGCAATGGAATGTTTGCTTTCGCGGTCGTCGAGAATCTGCTTGCTCGCCTCGAAAATACGGTATTTCATCAGATATTCAAAGGGCGTCATCTGTATGGTCGATTTGAAACAGCGGCAGCATTCGCTTTTGCTGACAGAAATGCTGTCCGCGATATCCTCCAGGGAAATTGCTTCGGCGTGATGCAGACGTATGTAAAGCATGGCCTGTTTTACCCGCTGTTCGTTCATGGAAATATTGGGCGTTGCCGGGATATTTACCTGAAGAAGCCTGTTCAGGAGCGCCGCCCAGAACTGGCACAGATATCCCTTCGTGACCATTTCATAGCCAAAATTTTTTGTCAGATTCACGGAGAGAACATTGTTCAGGATATTCAGCATGTTTTTATGCCAGGCATTCTGCTCTTCCATCAGCATGGTTTTCAGCACGGAAAAACTCTGCATCGGATGCAGAAAGTTAGTACGCAGGTAAGAACTTGTGTAACCGAAGAGAAAATCAGGATGGAATACGAGCGAATAATAGGAACATTTCTTATCTTCCACGCTGTGGATGGAGTGCATGACATTCTGGTTCAGAATGAATCCCTGTCCCGGTGTCAGAATATATTCTTCATCATCGGTGGTTACTTTGGCATAGCCGCTTCCGATCAGAAGGATTTCCATTTCCTCATGCCAATGCCAGCGGATGGAGCGGGAAGTGTGCTGGTCCAGGTCGATCTGGTAGACGCTGACAGGATATTCCAGGTTCCCGTGCTCACTGGTATCATAAAAATTATTATAAGTGGAGGATGAATCGAAGTTAATAGAAATATCTGCTGTTTTTTCGTTGTCTTTTACCACATTATGCCTCCTGTCGTCTGTTTAGTCAGATTAATAAGTGAAATTGTGAAGTGGAGATTTTGCTGTGTTGACAGTGACCGGTCGATCGTAATACATTAACAGTAACAGATAAATATGATACGTTTACAGTGACTTATTCGTGATACGTATATAAGTTGAAAAATCAAAGATTTTTCAACTGCGAATTTGTGCCGGCGCTGACAGCGTCCTGGCTTCAAAGTTCGTAAACTGAAAGAAAGGCATGGTCATTAGTGACAGGTTATCATGGGCGGCCGGATACGGCGGTTCCATGATTCTCTAATAGTGAATGGCTGATGATAATTTCGTATATGATAAAAAGAAATGATAAAAGAATCATAATAAAATCATAACGTTTTATCAATAATAATTCATAATTGTATTGTAGCACTATGGAGTGATGAAGTCAAAATATTTTTATATCAAATTATGGTAAAATATTAACTAAATATATAACAATATTATCCATTAAAATACAAAAAATCAAAAAGCACCTTGACAAAATACCCTAATGGGGTATAATTCTAATATACCCATATGGGGTATATGCAAGCGAATTTGGGAAACGGATCCTTTTTCCGTTGGAGCATAACCAAAAAGCGGCACATTCCTCATGGTATTGCATCACAGTCCGGTGCGGCATGAAAGCCATAAAAGGCGGAGAGATGAAAGTATGGAGAAAAAGTATGGAAAAGAAGAAAGAACGTTCCGAGAAAGAATATAAAGATCTGATGAACCGGCTGAAACGAATCGAAGGCCAGGTGCGGGGCATTCAGGGCATGCTGGAAAACGATGCGTATTGTGCGGATGTGCTGACGCAGGTGGCGGCTGTGAACGCCGCGCTGAACAGCTTCAGCAAGGTGCTGCTCGCCGAGCATGTGCGGACCTGCGTCGCCGATAATATCCGGGCGGGAAACGACGAGGTGATCGATGAACTGGCCGTATTGCTTCAGAAACTCATGCGGTAACATAAGAGGAACGAAATGCCGTACCGAGGCAGGGATTCGCCGGAAAATGCCGCGAATTATGGACCAAATCTTTTTTGAAAGGGGAAATTACGATGGAGCAATATAATGTTACCGGTATGAGCTGCGCGGCGTGCAGCGCGCGGGTAGAGAAAGCCGTATCGAAAATTCCGGGTGTGACGGCCTGTTCGGTCAGCCTTTTAACCAACTCTATGGGGGTGGAGGGAAGCGCTTCCCCGCAAGAGATAATTGCGGCGGTGGAAGCGGCCGGATACGGCGCGGGAAAGAAGGAAGCCGCGTCCGGGAACGGGGAAAAAGCGGGAGAGGCCTCTTCTTATGACGATATGCTGAAGGACAGGGAAACGCCGCTTCTGCAAAAAAGGATGATCGTTTCCGTCTGCCTGCTGCTGCCGCTGATGTATTTTTCCATGGGACATATGATGTGGGGCTGGAAACTGCCGGCCTTTCTGGAAGGGAATCATGTTGCGGTGGGGCTGGTGCAGCTTCTTTTCACCACGGCGATTATGGTGGTCAACCAGAAGTTTTTTATCAGCGGCATAAAGAGCCTGTTCCACGGAGCGCCTAACATGGATACGCTTGTGGCGATGGGAGCCGGAGCTTCTTTCGTATACAGCGTCTATGCGCTGTTTGCGATGACGGGAGCCCAGCTTAGGGGAGACGCACAGGCGGTTATGCTGTATATGGATGAGTTTTATTTTGAATCCGCGGCCATGATACTGACGCTGATTACGGTGGGAAAAATGCTGGAAGCCCGTTCGAAGGGCAAAACGACGGACGCCATCAAAGGGTTGATGAAGCTTGCGCCCCAAAAGGCGGTCGTGGTGCGAAACGGCGTGGAAACGGAAGTGGATATTGCGCAGGTCAGAATCGGGGATGTGTTTGTCGTCAGACCCGGTGAAAATATACCCGTGGACGGTATCGTCATCGACGGGACGAGTGCGGTAAACGAAGCGGCGCTGACCGGAGAGAGCATTCCGGTGGATAAACAGGCCGGAGACAATGTATCCGCAGCGACACTGAATCAGTCCGGCTTTATGCGCTGTGAGGCCGTAAGGGTTGGAGAAGACACGACCTTATCGCAGATCATCCGGATGGTCAGCGATGCGGCGGCGACAAAAGCGCCGATCGCCAAAGTTGCGGATAAAGTGTCGGGCGTATTCGTCCCGGCGGTTATCGGCATCGCGCTGCTTACGGGCATTGTCTGGCTGGCTGCCGGAGAAAGCGCCGGATTTGCGCTTGCAAGGGCCATTTCCGTTCTCGTGATCAGCTGTCCCTGTGCGCTCGGACTGGCAACGCCCGTGGCGATCATGGTCGGAAACGGCATGGGAGCAAAGAACGGCATTATGTTCAAAACCGCCCAGTCGCTGGAACTTGCCGGAAAGGTGCAGATTGCGGCGTTGGACAAAACGGGAACGATTACGGGCGGAGAGCCGAAAGTAACGGATATTTCTCCCGAACGGGGATGCACGGAAGAGGAATTGCTGCGGCTTGCCTTTTCATTGGAACAAAAGAGCGAACATCCGCTGGCACGCGCCATTCTGGAACGCGCCCGGGAAATGGGCATTCAGGAAACGGCTGTGGAGGCATTTCAGGCCGTGCCGGGCAACGGGCTGACAGGTACGCGCGGGAAAGAAGAACTGGCCGGAGGAAATCTTGCTTTTATCCGGGAAAAAGCTGCCATACCGGAAGAAGCCGTTACGCTTGCCGGAAATCTGGCGGGAGAAGGAAAAACGCCGCTGTTTTTCAGTAAAGCGGGCGTTTACCGGGGAATGATCGCGGTGGCGGATGTGATCAAAGAAGACAGCGCGGAGGCTGTCAGGGAGTTAAAGAATATGGGAATCCGTGTTGTCATGCTGACCGGAGACAATGAACGGACCGCTCAGGCCATCGGCGCGCAGGCGGGCGTGGACGAAGTGATTGCGGGCGTTGCGCCTGACGGGAAAGAAGCGGCGGTCAGAAAATTACAGGAGAGAGGCGTTACGGCAATGGTCGGCGACGGCATCAACGATGCCCCCGCACTGACGAGGGCGGATATCGGAATCGCTATCGGCGCCGGGACGGATATTGCCATCGATGCGGCGGATATCGTGCTGATGAAAAGCAGGCTTCGCGATGTGCCGGCGGCTGTCCGGCTGAGCCGGGCGACGCTGAAAAACATTCATGAAAATCTGTTCTGGGCATTTTTCTACAATGTGATCGGCATTCCGCTGGCGGCCGGGTTGTGGTATCCCGTATTCGGATGGAAACTGAATCCGATGTTCGGCGCCGCGGCCATGAGCCTTTCAAGCTTCTGTGTCGTCAGCAATGCGCTGCGGCTGAACTTTTTTAAGATGTATGACACGGCAGGGGACAGGAAACCGAAACAACGCGCGGTCATGAACGAGGCGGAAAAAGATGCCCGGACGGAACCGGGCCGGGAAGACGCCCGGAATCATAAAAATCAAACAGAAAAGGAGACGGAAACAATGGAAAAAACAATCGAAATCAAAGGAATGATGTGCGGTCACTGTGAAGCGGCGGTCAAAAAAGCGCTGGAGGCGCTGCCCGAAGTGGAACAGGCCGAAGTAAGCCATGAAAAAGGAACCGCGGTAGTGACGCTTCGGACAGAAGTTGCGGAGGACGTTCTGAGAAAGGCCGTGGAAGAGAAGGATTATGAGGTGACGGCTGTCCGATAGGAAAACAGCCCGGACGGAAGCGTTATTACCGTAAAAATCAGGAAAGCAGGGGAAGGCGGAGTGTGAAAGCTGTGCCTTCTCCTTTTTTGGAAGAGACCTCAATCTGTCCGCCATGTTCCAAAACGACAGTGCGGGCGATCGCGAGACCGAGTCCCTGGCCGCCTCTGTCGCCGCGGGTCGTGTAAGAACGCCTGAAAACATTGGGAAGATCTTCTGCGGAAATACCGCATCCGGTGTCGGAAACGATAATACAGGCAGAGGAATCTTTTACGGACAGGGAAAGTGTGATTTTTCCGTCCGGCGGCGTGAAATCGGCGGCATTATACAGCAGATTTTCCAGTGCGCGGAAAAGCTGCTCACAGTCTGCCGTGACATGACACGGACGCGGGGTGATTTTTGCACTGAAATCGGGTCCGTACAGCTCGATGATGGGACGGCAGCTGTGATAAAAATCCGAAAGGAAAGCGTTCAGCAGAACCGGTTTCATCCTGAGGGGGGAGCCGGCACGGGACGCGATTTCCTGAATGGATTTCAGGCGTTCGGATAAGATACCGCACTGTTCTTCTATATGAAGCATCCGCCTGTGCGTATCTTCATCCAGCATAATATCATTCAGACGAATGATCTGCGCCATGTTGGAAAGCGAAGTCAGGGGAGATTTCATGTCATGTCCCAGTTCTGCGATCAACTGGCTTCTTTCTGCGAGCAGTTTCTGTAAATGTTCTGTTTTTTCCTGAACTTCCTCCTGTAAATGCAGCCGCAGTCTGGAGTTTTCCGAGGCCATTGCCAGACTTCGCTGTACCATCAGAACGGCAAATGCGGCGACCATACAGAAAACACCATATTCTTCCGGAAAAGCGCCGATAAACGGCTCATAGTAACCGATCGAAAGAACACCGTAAAGCAGACAGATGCCGTTTGCGGTTACGGCTGCGAGCGCGGTTTTTCTGTATGGAAAGCCCATGAGGGCACCATAAACCGTCAGACTGATGGAAAGCCCGGACATGATCAGCTTATACCAGGAAAGAAACGGCCCATACAAGAGAATCAGCGTTGGGAAAGCGGGAAACAGAAACAGCGGAACGAAAACAACAAGCCCGCACATGCCGAGCGAGAGCGCGTAAAGCATCGTTTTAAAGCGCGTAAAGCCTTCTGGCAGAAACAGCCGGATAACGATCCGGATGGAAAAAAAGATACCGGCCAGTGCGGAGGCATCTTCTACCGCATACAGGAAGCGAACGTCCGGCAGTCCCGCCAGTCTGAAAAAGGGATAGCAGATCCGCAGGGCGAGGGACAGGCTTAACAGGCCGAAAGAAAAGACGACCGTATCGGAAGTGTTTTTCTGACGCTTCCAGAGCGCGATGCAGAACAGGGAAAGCGCAATGGCCGGAAAGAAAAGCATCCCGTAGAGCACCATGCGGAAGGCGATAAGATGGCTGATGCTGTCCGGCCGGCCGATGACCGGCACATACCAGAGTCCGCCGTAATAATGGGAGTAATTGGCAGTCTGGATAATCAGTTCCGTTTCCCCTTCCAGAAGAAAAGAATAAAACGTGTCCCGAATCAGAGGCGCATAATTTTCCTGCGATACGTTTCCCGGCCCGCCCAGACAGGTTCCGTTCACGAAAACGCGGGCGGCGCAGAGCGGCTCCTGCAAATAAAGCGTGACCATTCCGCTGCCCTGCAGGCGGAGACGCCAGGTAGCGGTTCCATAGGGATTCCGGTCTTCATGAAATGCGGAAAGATTCGGATATTCTCCCGCCCATGTGTCGTAATGGGGCGGCGTACCGGAAGAAAAATCGTCCGGAGAGAGCAGCCTGTCGGGATAAAGCTCCCAGCCGTCCGCAAGGGAACAGTATCCTTTTTCTGGAATAACGGCAAGATGCTCTTGTGTGAGTGCCGCTTTTGATATATATTTGTTATCATAACGTGTCAGAGCCGTCAGGCCTGACAAAGCGAAGAAAATTGTGACGATGATGACGAAAACCGCCTGTAAAACGGATTTGGAAAATGTCGTTTGTTTCATTATGATTCTCCATTCTTATGAGAAAGGTACAAAGTTCGCAAGCTGAGAGAAAGGCATGGTTATTTGCATGAAAAACCGAAGAAAGTTTAAAATGCTGCCGATCTGGGTTATGGCATTTATAGTATACATGTCCGATACCGCCGCCGCAATGGGAAGTGAACTGCGGACTCAGGAAAATATCGGGATATCTGCCGAAACGGATATTGCGCTGCCCGCGGGACCCGAAGCGGGCCCGGAAGAGAGCGGGCTTCCGATGGCCGAAGGGGAACCCGTCGGTCCCGCGGAACCGGAAGAGGGCGCGGAAGGCGGCGGACTGCCGCCGGCCGAAGGGGGTACCGTCGGTTCTGCGGAACCGGAAGAAGGCCCGGAAGGCGGCGGACTGCCGCCAGCCGAAGGGGGTACCGTTAGTCCTGCGGAACCGGAAGAAGGCCCGGAAGGCAGCGAGCAGCCGCCGGCCGAAGGGGAACCCGTCGGTCCTGCGGAACCGGGAGTGGGTACGGAA
>CAJUDZ010000021.1 GCA_910584965.1 uncultured Lachnospiraceae bacterium
TGGTATCGTCATATTTCCCTAATATCTATGTGACGGCGGCGTCTCCTTTGATTCTGTCCTTTTTGACAGGTCGGGCTTATTTGGTTTTGAAGATTCCTGTCAGACTTCGGTTGGATTTATGGCTGCAGGGTAGAAGTTCCGCTGGTACAGATCAGCTCACCATTTTGTGTTCTGTGTTGGTGGTGCTGGGACTGACTGTGGGATTTGGTATTCTGTTTTACCGGAAGCTGAAAAGGAGGGTGGAGCATGAGTAAGGGACTTCGGGTTTTTGGCTTTCAGCTAAAGCAGGAATTGGTGCAAGTCAGGGTGCTGATCCTGTTCATGATTCTTGCTGTATTTATCTACTCCTATCTGGAGCCGGTGGCCAATCTGGCACAGGCGGTTGGTGAGAAAGTGAGTCCGTGGGCTTTTCCACATCTGATGAATGATTACATCTGTCAGATGGTTTTTATGGTGAGTGCAGTCTTCCTGTTTAGCACAGCACCCTTTGAGGGGAAGGCTCATTACTATATCGTTCAGCGTTCCGGGAGCTTTTCCTGGCAGTTGGGTAATGTACTGTATATTCTGGCATCTTCGTTTTTGTTTGTGGGGTTTATATGGGTATTGAGTGTTATCAGCCTGCTTTCACGGACTAAGTTTAGCGGCGATTGGGGAATCATCTGGGGGACATTGGCAAGGACAAACGCAGGGAATCAGTATGATGTCCCGTTTACGGTGTTTGCTTATATTGTCGGTGTATTTTCGCCGATGGAGGCGACTGCAATCAGCTTCCTGCTTGAGTGGGCGTGTGTATCATGGATGGGGTTGGTGGTCTATTTGTTCAACTATATCACAAAAAAGATGACAGGGATATTGGTGGCATCACTCTTTGTATTTTTGGATGTGATGATCTACAATTCATGGACACCCAAGGCATATCTTTTCTCACCGGTGACGTTGGCACAATTGAAGGTGATGTCAGGGAACAACTTATCCTATGGCGTATCTTTGAAATATGCGGCGGTGTTCTTTTCGGTGACAATCACGTTTTTTATTGTAATATGCCTGGGACAGGGAACGAAAAAAGGAAAGAAATGGGGACTAAAAAATGAATGATAGAAGGATTGTCTTTAAAAATGTCTCTAAGATAATAGACGATCAGATGATATTGAAGGATATCAATCTGGAGATACCTAAGCAGGGGATTTATGGAATTGTGGGCAGGAACGGTTTAGGAAAGACGGTGCTGATCAAGTGTCTGTGCGGGTTTATGCCTGTCACGGAGGGCGAGATATGGGTAGGAGAAAAACAGGTCGGGCGCGATGTGGAATTTATTGAGGATACCGGCTTCATCATCGAGACACCGGGATTTTTGCCCAAGGAATCCGGATTTCGCAATTTGAGATATCTTGCCTCTATCCGAAATGTGGTCGGAAAGGAGCGCATCAGGGAGTGTATCACCATGGTTGGTCTTAATCCTGATGATAAGAAATGGGTAGGGAAATACTCATTGGGGATGCGCCAGCGGCTGGGTATCGCACAGGCTATCATGGAGAATCCCAGTCTGATTATCCTTGACGAACCCATGAATGGGCTGGACAATCATGGCGTGGAGGAGATACGAAAGCTCCTGCTTGGACTGAAGGAGGAGGGAAAGCTGATTCTTATCATCAGTCATAACCGGGAGGACATCAACCTGCTCTGTGACAGGGTGTATGAGATGGATATGGGAGTGCTGACACAAGTAAGGTAAAAATAGCAATAGAATAAAGCGATTTTTTTATATGTGGGAAGATGTGCCGTAGTGAAGTGAAAACTGTGTTGCGATACATTTTCTTTTTTTATGCGAACTCTGAAGGAACGGAGACATTACGATTCATGCGAATCATAAAAAAAGCGGTTTTGATTGAAATAGATGGTGTTTTATGGTATCATCAAATTTGGATTTAATAAAATAGCCCGTCCGGACGGACGAGGCAGGAACGGGGGACGACTATGGCACAGCTTTGGGGCGGACGTTTTACGCGGGAAACCGATAAGCTCGTTTATAATTTTAACGCTTCTGTCAGTTTTGATAAAAAGTTTTACAGGCAGGATATCGAAGGCAGCATTGCGCATGTTGTCATGTTGGAAAAACAGGGAATTTTGACGAAAGAAGAGAAAGACGAAATCGTAAAGGGGCTGACCGGTATCAGGCAGGATGTGGAAAACGGCGTCTTACAGATTACGGAAGAATACGAGGATATTCACAGTTTTGTGGAAGCAAATCTGATCGAACGCATCGGCGAAGCCGGGAAGAAACTGCATACCGGGAGAAGCCGTAACGACCAGGTGGCATTGGATATGCGGCTGTATACGAGAGCGGAAGTTCTTGCGGCGGACGAACTGTTAAAAGAACTGCTTGAAACGCTCTTACATATCATGGAAGAAAATATCGAAACATATATGCCGGGCTTTACGCATTTGCAGAAAGCACAGCCGGTTACGCTGGCACATCATATCGGCGCGTATTTTGAAATGTTCAAAAGAGACAGGCTGAGACTCCGGGATATTTACGGCCGGATGAATTACTGCCCGCTCGGGGCCGGCGCGCTGGCGGGAACGACTTATCCGCTTGACAGATACTATACGGCGTCGCTGCTCGGATTCGAGGCGCCGACGTTAAACAGCATGGACTCGGTGTCCGACAGAGATTATGTGATCGAGTTTCTGTCGGCGCTTTCCACGATCATGATGCACCTGAGCAGATTTTGCGAAGAAATCATTATCTGGAACAGCAACGAATATCGTTTCGTGGAAATTGACGATTCCTATGCGACGGGGAGCAGCATCATGCCGCAGAAAAAAAATCCGGATATCGCGGAACTGATCAGAGGTAAAACGGGACGGGTATACGGCGCATTGATTTCGATTTTAACGACGATGAAGGGTATTCCGCTCGCGTACAATAAAGACATGCAGGAAGATAAGGAACTGACCTTTGACGCCATCGATACGGTAAAGGGCTGCCTTGCGTTATTTGAAGGCATGGTCCGGACGATGAAATTTAACCGTCAGATCATGGAAAAAAGCGCGATGATGGGTTTTACCAATGCGACGGATGCGGCGGATTATCTCGTCGGTAAGGGTGTTGCATTTCGGGATGCGCACGGCATTATCGGAAAACTTGTTTTATATTGTATCGATAAAAAATGCAGCATTGACGATATGACCATCGAGGAGCTGAAAAGCATCAGCCCGGTCTTTTCAGAAGACATTTATGAAAAAATCAGCTTAAAAACCTGTGTGGAGAAGCGGCTGACGGTCGGGGCGCCGGGGTCGGAAGCGATGCGCAGAGTCATTCAGCTGGAAAAGGAATATCTTACAGGAGACTGGTATCATGAAATGGGAATACCGGAAAGCCTGTCATAATTTCATTGACCGAGGGAAAGGAGAAAAATTGAAAATGGAAAAATTAAAAGTTGGTATTTTAGGCGGAACAGGCATGGTTGGACAGAGATTTATTTCTCTGCTGGAGAATCATCCGTGGTTTGAAGTGACGACGATCGCGGCAAGCCCGAGATCGGCGGGCAAAACATATGAAGAGGCGGTCGGAGGCAGATGGAAGATGACGACGCCGATGCCGGAGGCGGTAAAAAAGATTGTTGTGCTGAACGTTAATGAGGTGGAAAAAGTCGCAGCGGAAGTGGATTTTGTTTTTTCGGCGGTGGATATGACGAAGGACGAAATCAAAAAGATCGAAGAAGCCTACGCGAGAACAGAGACGCCCGTTGTATCCAATAACAGCGCCCACAGATGGACGCCCGATGTGCCGATGGTCGTACCGGAAATTAATCTGGAACATTTTGACGTGATCGAATCTCAGAAAAAGAGACTCGGTACGCAGAGAGGCTTTATCGCCGTTAAGCCGAACTGTTCCATACAGAGCTATGCGCCTGTGCTTACGGCCTGGAAAGAATTTGAACCATATGAAGTGGTTGCGACGACTTATCAGGCGATTTCCGGCGCGGGCAAGACTTTTAAGGACTGGCCGGAGATGATTGAAAACGTGATTCCCTATATCGGAGGCGAGGAAGAAAAGAGCGAGAAAGAGCCTCTTCGGATCTGGGGAAAGATTGAAAACGGGGAAATCGTTCCGGCATCGGAGCCTGTCATTACCTGCCAGTGCATCCGTGTTCCGGTTCTGAACGGACATACGGCGGCCGTTTTTGTGAAATTCAGAAAAAAACCGACAAAAGAGCAGTTAATCGAAAAACTGACGGCGTTTAAAGGACTCCCGCAGGAACTGGAACTTCCGAGCGCACCGAAGCAGTTTATCCGGTATATGGAAGAGGATAACAGGCCCCAGGTAAAACTCGATGTGGATTTCGAGAACGGCATGGGAGTCAGCGTCGGCCGCATCAGAGAGGACAGCGTATACGACTGGAAATTTGTCGGCCTGTCCCACAATACGGTGCGCGGCGCGGCAGGCGGTGCGGTTTTGTGCGCGGAGACGTTAAAGGCAAAGGGATACATCGTTAAGAAACAGGGTTCATAGCCGTTAGCAGGAAACGGCATATAGGGGATTGGGTATGGATGATTTACAGAGCCAGATAAAGTTATTAATTCTGTAAACAGAAAACTGATGAAGGATGTCAAAATGCTTCATCTGATCTGCGAGACGTCGACCAGCGCTTTTTTATATTACAATTATGAAGAAAAAACAATACGGACGATCGCTAACTGGGACTATTTTTTTGATTTTTCAGTGGAAAGCATGGAGGATTTTTCCAAATTCTACGGTTACGTGGAAGAAAAGTATGTTGTTCCGCTGCGGGAAGCGCTTTTTATTGAAAAAAGGGGCATGGAGTCCACGACAATCGACGTCAAAATGAAAGACGGAAGAATGTGGGTCGAAGTGGAAATTACGATCGTCTATGACGACGCCGGACGCTCCGCCGATAAGATTATTCGTTTCAAGGATGTGACGAAATTTAATGCACAGAATGATGAACTTACCTATATGGCATACTATGATCTTCTGACCGGCCTTTATAACCGTAATTATTTCGTGCGCCTTTTTGGAGAGCAGGTACATCGCGCCAAAGAGGAAAAAAAGGAAGCTGCTGTCATGTTCATTGATCTGGACGATTTCCGGAAGATGAGCGACGAACTCGGCATTATCATCGGAGATGAAATCGTGCAGATCTTCGGACAGTATCTGTCAGAGTTTGCGGAAGATGATATTGTGGTATCCCATTTCAACGGGGATATTTTCTGTATCGGTATTTATGATCCTTATGGAAGCAAAAGCGTGGCTTCCGTTTATGCCAGAATATCCTGAAGGGGCTTCCGATCGATACCCTGAAAGTGGATAAATCTTTTATCGATACGGTTATTACGGATGAAAATACAAGAATTATTACGGAATCCATCATCTATATGGTGAAAAAACTGGGATTTGAAACGATTGCGGAAGGCGTCGAGACACAGGAACAGTTCGATTATCTGACAGCCATCGACTGCGACAACATACAGGGGTATTATCTGGGAAGGCCGATGCCTCCTGAGAAAATAGAGAAATTAATTGCCAAAACGCTTACATAAATGACATAGAACAAAATGAGGGGTTATTATGTTATCAGGCAGGATAGCGGAATTACAATATCTGGATCAGTATTATGAAAAAGCGGGCAGTCAGATTCTGGTCGTATACGGGCAGAAGCATATCGGCAAGACGACGCTTCTGAAAGAATTTGCGGAAAACAGGCAGAGCCACTATTATCTTGCGAAACCCTGCTCGGAACGGGAACAGATGTATCAGTGGGGAATGCAGATCAGGATGGCCGGAAATATGACAGAGGAATTTCCGGAGCTTGGTGATATTCTGAATGTGCTTTGTGCCGGAGGCGGCAAAAAAATCATTATCATTGATGAATTTCAGAATATCGCAAAAACGAGCGAGTCTTTTATGAGGGAGCTTGTCCGCTATACGTCCGGTCTGGACGAAAAAAACGGTGTGATGGTGCTGCTGTGCAGTTCTGCTATCGGCTGGGTCGAAAACAGTATGATAAACAAAATCGGGGACGCCGCATATGCGCTGTCCGGCCTGCTGAAAGTACGCACATTGTCTTTCGGCGATATTGTACATCGTTTTCCCGATTTCAGAATCGAAGAGTGTGTGGAAGCATATTCTATTTTAGGCGGGTTTCCCGGATTGTGGAATCAGTTTGACGACAGACTGACGATTCAGCAGAATATCTGCCGTCATATACTGAACCGGGACAGCTTTTTGTTTGAGGAATGGGAACGGCTGGTGTCGGAACAGCTGCGGGAAACGAGCGTTTATAACACGATTCTTGCCGCCATCGCTTCCGGAAAGTATAAGCTGAACGATATTTATCTTCATACGGGTTTTTCACGTGCCAAGATCAGCGTTTATCTTAGAAATCTGATGGAACTGGAACTCGTGGAGAAAGTTTTTTCTTATGATATGGCGGATAAGGAGAATGCGCAGAAAGGGATTTACCGCATTGTCCATCCGTTTGTCAATTTCTATTTCACTTATATGTATCCTTTTATGAGTTCTTTGCAGACCATATCGGTCGGGGAATTTTATAATCTGTATATTTATCCGTCTTTCAGGAAATACGTATCCGGCTGTTTCAAGCAGGTATGCCGGGAACATCTGGCGAGGCTGAATAAACGGGGAAAACTTCCGCTTCATTACGAAACGAGCGGTGAGTGGGTCGGCAAAGAAGGGACGATCGATTTTATTGCCCGGGATGCGGAAGGAAAAACGCTGATTGCGCTCTGTAATTGGGAAAAGGCGATGATGACCTATGAAGATTATGAGTGGCTGCTTTCCTATGCAAGAAAAGTGAAAATCAATGCGGATTACATCTATCTGTATACGGCTTCCGGATTCGATGAAAAGCTGGATCTGGAGGCAAAAGTCAAGAAAAATCTGAAACTGGTACAGATTACGGATATTTAAAAAACGGGCCTGCCCGTTTCGAAGAATGCGCCGCATTCTTCTGGTTTACGATTGAAGTGAGGAAGTATGAAAAAAAATCTGTTTATAGCAGAAAAGCCGAGCGTTGCAAGGGAATTTGCGAAGGCTTTGAAATATAGAATGAGCAACCGGGACGGTTACATGGAGTCCGACGAAGCGATTGTGACCTGGTGCGTAGGTCATCTTGTCACGATGAGTTATCCGGAGGCCTATGATGAGAAATACAGGAGATGGTCGCTTGATACGATTCCGTTCATTCCGGAAGAGTTCCGGTATGAGGTCATCGACGGCGTGAAAAAGCAGTTTCAGATCGTGAGCGGACTGCTGAACCGGGAAGATGTGGACACCATTTACGTCTGTACCGACTCCGGGCGCGAAGGGGAATACATTTACAGACTGGTAGAACAACAGGCGAATGTGACCGGCAAAACGCGCAGACGGGTCTGGATCGATTCCCAGACGGAAGAGGAAATCCTGCGGGGCATCCGGGAAGCCAAAGACCTGTCGGCTTACGATAATCTGAGCGATGCGGCTTATCTGCGGGCGAAAGAAGACTATCTGATGGGAATTAATTTTTCCAGAGTGCTGACGTTAAAATACAGTTATCCCGTAAAAAGCTATTTAAAAGCCGACAAGGCTGTCATATCGGTGGGCCGGGTCATGACCTGTGTTCTGGGCATGGTAGTCAACCGTGAGAGGGAAATACGGGAATTTGTGAAAACTCCGTTTTACCGCGTGCTGGCGGATATCGATATCCGGGGCAGAGCATGCAGTTGTGAGTGGAAGGCTGTGGAAGGCTCCCGCTATTTTGAGTCGCCTTTGCTTTATAAGGAAAACGGATTTAAGAAGAAGGAAACGGCACAGGAGCTGATTGATTATTTAGCGGAAGAACCTGTTTCGGAGCCGGTGCTTGAAAAAATAGAAAAGAAAAAAGAAACGAAAAATCCGCCGCTTTTATATAATCTTGCGGAATTACAGAATGACTGTTCCAAACTCTTCAAGGTCAGTCCTGACGAGACGCTCCGTATCGCACAGGAGCTTTATGAAAAAAAGCTGACGACCTATCCGAGGACGGATGCGAGGGTGCTTTCTTCGGCGGTAGCGAAAGAAATCCATAAAAATATCGGAGGTTTGAAACAATATGGCATTGTCAGGGAACTGGCGGAAGAAATCCTCGCGAAAGGCAGTTTTCAGAATATAGCCAAATCCCGGTATGTCAATGACAAACAGATTACCGATCATTATGCGATTATTCCGACCGGACAGGGGCTTTCGGCGCTGGGAAGTTTAAATAAAACGGCGGCGAAAGTATATGAGTGTATCGTCAGAAGGTTTCTGAGCGTTTTTTATCCCGCGGCGGTGTACCAGAAAATCAGCCTGAGAGTGAATATCAAAGGGGAAGCTTTTTTCTCCGGGTTTAAGGTGCTTGAGCAAAGCGGCTATCTGAAAGTAATGCAGTATTCCTTTGCGGCCGGTAAGACGGGGAAGGTGCAGGGTGCCGGGAAAACGCAGGAGACGGCGGAAAGCCCGGAAGACGAAAAGAAAGAAAATGAAGCGGAAAACGGACAGACGGAGGAAGCCTGCGACGAATCCTTTATGGAAGTGCTGAAAGGCCTGAAAAAGGGAGAAAAACTGACATCGGGAGAACTGACGATCAAAGAAGGCGAGACAACGCCGCCCAAACGGTATAATTCCGGCTCCATGATTTTAACGATGGAAAACGCGGGACAGTTTATTGAGGACGAAGAACTCAGGGCTCAGATTAAAGGGAGCGGCATCGGCACTTCCGCAACGCGGGCGGAAATTTTAAAAAAGCTCGTACATATCCGGTATCTGGCGTTGAATAAGAAGACCCAGATTATCACGCCGACGCTGCTCGGTGAAATGATTTATGAAGTGGTGTCATCGTCCATCAAACCGCTTCTTGATCCGCGGCTGACGGCGAGCTGGGAGAAAGGGTTAAACCTGGTTGCGGACGGTTCGATTTCTTCACAGGAATATATGATCAAGCTGGACGATTTTGTCACAAGAAGAACCAATATTGTGAAGCAGATGAACAATCAGGCTGCTTTGAACGCCAGATTCCGGTATGCTTCACAGTTTTATAAAAAATCATAATGGAAAAGGGGAAAAAATGATGTCAAACGGTTTGAAAGATGTTATAATTAAAGAGCTTTATACGTTGGAAGAAACGATTGCGGCGGACGTTTTTGCGGACGTAACTTATCCGTGGGAGGTTCTGCCCAAAATCGGGGAATTTATCATAAAACTCGGCAACACGCTGCCGGAAGACCGGTTCGAGAAGAAAGGTGAAAATGTCTGGATTGCGAAATCTGCCAAAGTGTATCCTTCGGCCTGTATCAACGGCCCGGCAATCATCGACGAAGAGGCGGAAATCAGGCATTGCGCTTTTATCAGAGGAAATGCCGTCGTCGGCAAAGGGGCGGTTGTCGGGAATTCTACCGAACTGAAGAATGTGATTCTGTTTAACAAGGTACAGGTTCCCCATTATAATTATGTCGGAGACAGCATTCTCGGCTATAAAGCGCATATGGGGGCGGGTTCTATCACTTCCAATGTAAAAAGCGATAAGACGCTTGTTGTAGTAAGAGCGGGTGAAGAACGGTTTGAGACCGGGCTTAAAAAATTTGGTGCAATGCTTGGAGACAATGTGGAAGTCGGCTGTAATTCCGTTTTGAATCCAGGTACGATTATCGGGAAAGAATCCAACGTTTATCCGGTTTCCATGGTAAGGGGATTTATTCCGGCGCACAGTATCTATAAGAAACATGGAGAAGTAGCCGCCAAGAGGGATTAAAAACAGTATTGGGGATAAAAGGTATGGCAATAGAAGAAATGAATGTTGAAAATTTTGGCTCGATGATAAACAATATCATTGCCGGCATCTGTTTTTTTGAATATGAAAACAGAGAACTGACGCCGATATTTGTCAATGATGGTTTTTTCCGTATGCTTGGATATTCCAGAACGAAGGGCATGCAGTATCTGAAAAATGTCAGAATGAGCATCATTCCGGAAGATCTTCCGATTTTTGAACAGGGCATTGAAGACGTATTGAAGGATGATGGTTCCATTGAGGTGGAATTTCGTACCGTAACAGCGAACGGAAGCCTTCGCTGGCTTCAGGTGCGCGGCAATCTGTATGCGCGGGAAGGCACGAAATATATTATAGTCTGTATCATTCAGGATATTACGGAGAAGAAGAATGTAGAAGAAGAGCTGCATCAGCAGGCGGAACGTCTGCATATTCTTCTGGAAGCCGAGGGCGAAAAGATCATCGATTATAATGCCAAAACGGATGTGCTTATCATAAAAAATTCCGGGGAATATGCCTCTACCGGAGAACTGATTATCAATCGATATATGCAGCAGTTCGATGAAATGGATTTTTTAGGCGGGAATATCGATGATAATGAGCTGTTTGGCGATCAGGACAAGGACAACAGTATTTTCGGTGACGACGTGGAGGGCTACCGGACAATCTGGAACGGCCTGCTGCGGTCTCCGCGGCATGATACGATAGAGGTCAGAACCAGAAAATTTGACGATGATTACACATGGTATCAGATGAATCTGACGTCGTTGCTCGGTGCGGAAGGATATGTTACAAGAATTGTCGGCCGTCTCATCAACATTCATGAAAAGAAATTGCAGGAACTCAATTTGCAGCTCCGCGCGCAGCGGGACGCCCAGACCAATCTGAACGAAAAGGAAGCGGCGGTAAAGCTGATAAAAAACATTCTGAGAGAGAAAACGGCAGGGGACGATCTGGGCGCGCTGCTGCTCGTAGATCTGGACGGCCTGTTGGAAGTGAACGAACGGCTGGGCGTTGCACAATGCGGAAAAATCCTGACGGAAACAGGAATTTACCTGAATAATATGGTAAAAGGAAGCGATGTCATCGGCAGGCTTTCGGAAGACAGATTCATTCTGTATATCAGCAAAATCGACAACTTATCCGATGTGGACAGGATCGCCGCCGATCTACTGGAGAAGGTTCAGTTCCGGCTGTCGGATCACGGAAAAGATATCCGGGTCCAAAGCTGTGTCGGCATATCCATTTTCCCCTATCACGGCATGTCCTATGAGGAGCTTTATTCGAAAGCAAACAGGGCGATCAGAAGGGTAAAGACGGGGGGAAAAAGCGGATACCGTATTTATGATGCGGCCGTCACGATGGCATATAATGCGCTTCGGAAAAACGAAAACATCGCCTATGACCCGGAGAAGGGCATGGAACTTGGCTGGAAAACCGAAGACATGGTCATGAGCATTCTTTTTGAAGAAAATGTTCTGGAGGCAGCGTTGCAGTCAGCCATCGAGCTGATTACGGTGCACTATAAATTTCACAGAGGTTTTATCTGCGGAAATGAAAAGGGCAGCCTGCCGCTTTCCAAACAGGTAAAGTTTTCCGTTCATGGTTATGAAATGAAGGAAGAAAGCAAGGAACATTACGAGCTGCGGCGGGTCGTATACGAAGTTTTATATGATTCTTTTAAAAATTGCAGCATTATCCATGAATATGATATGGTTGTGGATGAACTTCGGTATTATCTCCAGTCTGAGGGCATTAAGAGCCTGCTGTATTATCCGATTACTTCCAAAGGAGCGTTTCTTGGCGCAATCATTTTTGAAAATCATTTGGACGTGCAGCTTGAGTTTGAAAATAATGTTATGGAGGAACTTCGTTCACTGTTCCGTATTATAGAAGCACATATTTTGCAAATCGGCCTGATGGACCGTCTGCGCGATTTTGCAACACAGATAGAAATGTTAGACAATCTGGACAGCTATGCGTATATTGTCAATGCCAATACTTATGAGCTTGGGTTTGTCAATAAAAAAGTGCTGATGCAGACGCCGGAGGTAAAAATCGGCGATATCTGTTACCAGGCAATCCAACACAGGGATTCGCCCTGTGAAGACTGTATTTTTAACCGGATGAATAAACAGGATCCGCATGCGAGATGCACGCAGGAGATGTTCAATTATTCCATGCGGTGCTGGTGCCGGAGCAGCGCAAGCTGGCTGGAATGCAAGGAAGAAAATACGCTGGGCCTGGTCAATTCCATTGATATATCGGAATATTTTATCGGCTGAGTTTCCGGGTTCAGGAATTTTTGAGAAAACGGCGTATGGAAACGGATGATCTGTTTTGATCGGCAGAAATTTTAGAAAATACTGGATTTTTCGGCTGTAATATGCGAAAATAAAAACAGCGGTTATGACAGATTATGGAGGATTTCTATATAATCTGTTATCAAATATTATTACATAATCGAAAGGAGTTATCACATGATTTATTCAAAAGAAGTTGAAGAAATGTGTACCGTAGCACAGGGCGTACATCATGGCTGCGCTCCAATCCCAGAGGAAGCAAAATGGGTTCAGGCAAAAGAAGTGAAAGATATTTCCGGTTTGACACACGGTGTAGGCTGGTGTGCACCTCAGCAGGGCGCATGTAAGCTGACCCTGAATGTAAAAGAAGGTATCATTCAGGAAGCGCTGGTAGAGACGATCGGATGTTCCGGCATGACGCATTCAGCCGCTATGGCATCTGAGATTCTGCCGGGCCTTACCGTTATGGAGGCGTTGAATACAGACCTCGTATGTGATGCAATCAATACGGCGATGAGAGAGCTGTTCTTACAGATCGTTTATGGCCGTACGCAGTCCGCTTTTTCTGAAGACGGACTTCCTGTCGGAGCTGGTCTTGAAGACCTCGGCAAGGGATTAAGAAGCCAGGTAGGTACGATGTATGGCACTCTGAAAAAGGGTCCCCGTTACCTCGAAATGGCAGAAGGTTATGTAACAGGAATTGCACTTGATGCGAATGATGAAATCATCGGTTACAAGTTTGTAAGTCTCGGCAAGATGACAGACTTCATCAAAAAAGGCGACGATCCGAATACCGCATATGAAAAGGCATGCGGACAGTATGGCCGTGTTGATGATGCCGTTAAGATCATCGATCCAAGATGCGAATAGAGATCGAGCGAAATTCGATTGCAAGATAGTTGCTCAACAAATTCGTAAGTTACTGAGTAATCTCTAAAAATAAACAGGAGGAGTAAGATAAGATGGCTTTATTTGAATCATATGAAAGAAGAATTGACAAAATCAATTCAGTATTAAGTACTTACGGCATTTCTTCCATCGAAGAAGCTGAGAAAATTACAAAAGACGCTGGCCTGGACGTTTACGAGCAGGTTAAGAAAATCCAGCCGATCTGCTTTGAGAACGCATGCTGGGCTTATACGGTAGGCGCTGCGATCGCAATTAAGAAAGGCTGTAAGAAAGCAGCTGACGCTGCGGCTGCAATCGGCGAAGGCCTTCAGGCATTCTGTATTCCCGGTTCCGTGGCAGATACCAGAAAAGTAGGTCTCGGACACGGTAATCTGGGCAAGATGTTATTGGAGGAAGAGACAGACTGTTTCGCATTCCTCGCAGGCCATGAGTCCTTCGCGGCTGCGGAAGGTGCGATCGGTATCGCTGAGAAAGCGAATAAAGTACGTCAGAAACCGCTTCGTGTTATCTTAAACGGTCTTGGCAAAGACGCTGCAAAGATCATCTCCAGAATCAACGGCTTTACTTTCGTTGAAACAGAATATGATCCTTATACGAATGAAGTAAAGGAAATCGAGAGAATCGCATATTCCGAAGGACTCCGCTCCAAAGTAAACTGCTATGGCGCGAACTCCGTTCCGGAAGGCGTAGCGATCATGTGGAAAGAAAACGTTGACGTTTCCATCACAGGTAACTCCACAAACCCGACAAGATTCCAGCATCCGGTAGCGGGTACATACAAGAAAGAAAGAACGGAAGCCGGAAAGAAATACTTCTCCGTAGCATCAGGCGGCGGTACAGGACGTACCCTTCATCCTGACAATATGGCGGCGGGTCCTGCTTCCTACGGCTTTACGGATACACTTGGCCGTATGCACTCCGATGCACAGTTCGCAGGTTCTTCTTCCGTACCGGCACACGTAGAAATGATGGGTCTGATCGGTATGGGCAACAACCCGATGGTAGGCGCTACGGTAGCGGTAGCTGTTTTGATCGAAGAAGCGGCTAAGGAAGGTAAATTCTAATTGAGCTGAGCTGCAAATTGAAAAATAGCAAATAAAGACAGATGAAACGCCATGATTCTTTTGAATTGTGGCGTTTTTATATGCAATATAAGCGTATTTTTGCTGAAAATCAGAAATATCTGTGTTATACTGTGGGAAAGGAACAGTCGTGTTGCAAGGTGGCAGCCTCCCTAACTTGAAGAAGAAGGGAGGTGGTGCGGATGGAAATGTTTTCGTTTCAGGACTTGATTCTGTTTGCGACATTTTTAATTACACTGCTTGCCTACATAGATAGGAACAACAAGCGAAAATAAATAAGCCTACCTTGTCACTTGGCCGGTGAAGGTAGGCTTTACGTCTTCTGGAGGCTAACCACTTTGTGGGCGGCTGCTTCCTTTTATGTTTATAATATAACATGACAGACAGGAAAATTCAAGTTAGTTATGAGATGATTTTCTTCAATCACTTCACTCAAAAATATTTCTTGACATATAAATAGAATTATGGTAGGTTATTAAAAAAGTTTAGGAGAGCATGGAAATGCAGAACTTACATTTTACAATGAATTATATGTACATGTATTACAGACGTACTTAGAAGTAATTGTGTTTCGATTGGATGCACAGTTACGCAGGTAGGTCTGATATGTCTGTGCATATAAATCGGCAGGTGTAAGTTGTAATTATGATAGAATGTTATATAACCGATAGTTTTAGGAGCGCACTGGACATATTGTATGTTTAGTGCATTTTTTGTCTGGAAAGGAGTTTTATGATATTATTAAATGGAACAGGGATTATTGCCAAGCCTTATCAGGAAGAAGACGCAGAAGAAATTGTCAATCTGATTATCAGAAACATGACGGGCGCAGAGGCTTTATCTATCATACAACGGTCAGTCAGGAATACAGAGGGCAGGGAATCGGGAAAAAGCTGGTTGATTCAGCAATGAAGGCTTTGGAGGCAGAGGGCATACACAAAGCGGCATTGGTGGCCTTTGAGAAAAATGTATCAGGCAATGCTTTTTGGGAAAAGGCTGGATTTACGGTAAGGGATGATTTGGTTTATAGAAATAAAAATATTCATCAAATCAAAAGGATTGATATCATTTAATACGGAGGCTGTATATGGAAGTAACGTTATTAAGGGCAGGCATTGACGATGCAAAAGAATTACACGCCATGCAGGTTGAATCTTTTAAAGAATTATTAGAGAAATATCAGGACTTTGACACCAGTCCTGCAAATGAAAACATGGAAAAAGTAGAAGCACGCTTGAAACAGGACTTTACATTTTACTATTTTATTTGTATCGGACAGCAAAAAGCAGGAGCGATCCGTATTGTTGACCAAAAGGAAAACGGAAAAAACAAAAGAATTTCCCCAATATTTATATTGCCGGAATTTCAAGGGAAAGGCATTGCACAGAAAGCAATCCGGCTGTGTGAAGAAATACATGGAAGCGAAAACTGGGAGCTGGATACAATTTTGCAGGAGCCTAAAAACTGTCATCTGTATGAAAAAATGGGGTATCGCCAAACAGGCAGAACAAGGGTCATTAACGAAAGGCTTACTTTAGTATTTTATACGAAAATATAACGATATGCAGACAATATGCAGAACCAAATATCATTCAATGCCGAAAACCGGGCAATATTGCATGGTGAAACAATGTATACTGCTGTTATACCGATGCCTGTTTTCGGCAGGGGATTTGGATTTATAATGAAAGAAGAAAGGGTGGCGGCTGTGATGAATAAAAAACCACGTGAGGAAAGAAAAGAAATTTTTGAGGAGACCAGGCGGATTTATGGAAGGGACAGGAGGCTGGCGGATTCCATCTCTTTTTCCAAAGATCACCAGAGCGTTATAACGGAAGATATGGAGGCGGCGCCACCGGCGGGCAGATATGATGCGCCGGCAAAGGTGCTGGTGTCACAGAGGAGGTGCCTTGAGGCGGCAGCCGGGTATCCGGGCATGAAAGTCTGTGTGCTTAACTTTGCATCTGCATCAAATCCGGGAGGAGGCGTCGCGAATGGCGCCAATGCGCAGGAAGAATCCATCTGCCGGTGCAGCACCCTGTATGCCTGCATTTCGGATGAGACGGCAGTAAGCCGTTTCCACAATGCGCACCGTGAGGCGTTAAAAGCGGGGCGCATGAATGCCCTGTATAACAATGACTGCATTTATACGCCAAAGGTCACGGTTTTCAGGGATGACAATACGGAAAAAGTACTGGAGGAAACCTTTTGGTACGAGATAGATGTGATATCCTGTGCAGCCCCAAACCTGCGCAATATACCGGGTAATGCAATGAACCCGGATTCCGGCAGAAAAGCAGTTGTCATTCAGCCCGCAGATTTACTGGAGCTGCATAAAAAGCGCATAAGCAGGGTTCTTGATATAGCGGCAGCAAAAGGCGCAGATGTCATGGTTCTGGGTGCGTTTGGCTGTGGTGCATTCCGGAACCCGCCTGCCATCGTGGCGGAAGCGGTATCAGAGGTGCTTGGGGGCTATTTAAGATGTTTCAGGGTTATTGAATTTGCGGTATACTGCCAGCCGGCAGATACAAGGAATTACGATGTGTTTCAAAGGGTTCTGTCACCGGTATGCAGTTAATCAAATCGGTTGTGCTGCAGATACTTTGCAGAACCAAATATCATTCAATGCCGAAAACCGGGCAATATTGCATGATGAAACAATGTATACTGGTGTTATACCAATTTTGAGGTAGGAGGAAAAAGATATGTCATACTTTAAGAACATTGATTTTAACAACTACTATTATAACCGGTCGAAGTACGAGTATAAGGAGAGGCTTTTAACATCATTTTATGATGCGTGGTACAGCAGTACGGGCTGGTTTCTGGTGGAATCGGATCCGAACGTTACACAGTGGATCAAAAAAGCGTGGAAACCGGATTTAAAGAAAACGATCAGAGTGAAACTGGAAAGCCAGAACTATTCGACCACGGCAATCAATGGATTATTTAAGGTGTTTACGGATTTTAATAAAGCCAATCCATAATAAGAATAAAAAGGAGAAATGTTATGGCAGGTGGTAGTAAACCGGAAAGTTCCCGTTTGAATTTGTTTTATATTTTACAGGTATTGTCCGGTTATACGGACGAAGAACATCCGATGTCCGCGCCTGCAATCAGGGATAAGGTCAATGCAGAGTTCGGCTATCTTTCTTCGACGGGGGCGGTCATAAGCCTTGATACCGTAAAACGTACACTCGATGATCTGATGGACAGGATTTTTCCGCCGGGCATTGATTATCGGGAAGCTCTTTGCCGTTACGGATACTGTATTTCCTGTGTTATGAAAACGGATGGCGGATACAGGGCGTATCGCGCGGCAAAAGACGCGCAGGCGCCCAAAAAGTATTATTATTATGAGAACAGCCTGGGGACGGCCGAGCTGCTGACCTTAAAGGATGCAATCGAAACTTACAGCTATTTCAGCGAAGAAGATATTACGGATATTATACGAAAACTCTTGAGGCTCAGACCGCAGTCTTTTCCGGACACCCGCTATTTTGACACGGCGAGGGAAACGAGGGATGGAGATTCGCTGCTTCTCATGAATATCGAGACTTTAAACAGGGTTATCAATAACAGGAACAGCGCGAAGATTACCTATTGCTGTTACGGCATGGACAAAAGGCTGGCGCCCCGGCCGGGTTATCCCAAAATCATAGAACCCGTTCATCTGATGTGGAGCAACGGCTATTATTATCTTCTTGCATATAATGAAAAATACGGGAACATCACCAGCATGCGTATCGACCGGATTACGGATATCGAGGAAATACAGACGGAAAATACATACCGGGCGGAAAATTTCAATCCGGTGCAATACCGCTATGAACATCCTGTTATGTTCGGCGGAAAAAAGGAAAGCATCGTCATGCTGTGCCGGGATACCGGAAAAAATTATATTATGAATACGATTGTGGATGTATTCGGGAAAAATGTAAGAGTGACGCAGGCATCGGACGATCTGCTTGAAGAATACCTGAAGCACGGAAGGGAATATTATGAAGAGCAGGGAATTACATGGCTCCGGGTTTCCATGGAGTCCGCACCGGGCGGTGTGGAATTGTGGGCAACGCAGTATTGTAATGACTGCCTGATTATTTCGCCGGAAGAATCCCGCGAAAGGGTAAAAAAGCGTTTGGATACCGGAATAATATATTATCATTAAACAATCGTCTGCAAACACTGCAATATTGCTTACCTCCAACTGTTAATATGCTTTTAGAAACAAAAAAGAAGCGATTACAGAAGGAGGTTTTATTATGAAACAATTATCAATTTTAAAACCACATGTCCGCAGGGCGATCATTGAAAATGAGATTATGGAGAAGGTAACATATCTGCATGTTCCCGCGGAACTTGATTCGCAGGCGTTGAAAAAAGACATAAAACTGGGAGCCAGCCAGTTTACGGATTTGAATAAACTGATAGAAAAAGAAAATGAGCCGAAATATATCTTGATCAAGACCCATAATCTGGAACAGGGTTATCTCGCCATCACATATCTGGCGGCAGGCTTTGAACGAAAAGGCGGAATGGGCCTGTATGTGAAAGAAGATGAGGAATCCGAAGCGGAAAGTACCAACATGGAAGAGTGGGAAGAAAGCCCTTTGAAAATTCCGCTGATTAACGGACGGGAACTGGAACAAACGATGAGAGCGGACTGCGGGAGCGATGTCTTTGCATGTCAGGATGTGTTTATGAAAAGTAACCGGGCGGGGATGAAATACAGGCCGTATTGGATGAACTGTATCAGAGAATCCATTTGTGTTGTTTTAAGCGGAAATAACCCGTTTGGAAATATAGGGTATCCGATGGACATATTCAGCATGGGAACGGATTGTTTTGAAAAAGAAGACTATCTGATGGACGGACTGAATTATTTTTCGAAAAACAAAAAAGTATATATTCTTCATATAGATCCGCATATGCAGGATGGCACGGAAGAGCTGCCTGACGATTCGGAGCGTGGGAACGGTACCTGGGAAGAGGATGATGCCGATTATACAACGGATCCGGTAAAAGAAGGGTGCAGTCATCTTGTGCTGGGACTTTCAGCGGATGAGGTGTCCGTAAATCTGAAAAAAGAGACGGAAAAAAATTATTATAAGCTGCTTTTCCGGGGAAATTTTGCGGCAAGGAATATCTCCACGAAGAGAGGATTTTCTTATGACCGGCTTGCCAATATTGTCGCGGCAATTCTGGAGTCAGAGAAGTGTAAGCTGGTTGAAAATATTGTAAAATATGCGGTAAAAGACTGGAAGACGCCGGAAGAAAGACCGATTGAAAATAAGGATTTTTACTTTATGGACCGTTTTTGCAGAACCGCGTCGATGGCTGCAAACGGAAGCGCGGCAGAGCAGAAAACGGCGAAAGACATCATGATGAAAGAATTAATCGGCATGGAGGATGTCAAGAAGCAGGTGATCAATGTCGTGAATGTCATGAAGTATAACCGAATCAGAGAAAAAATGGGGATTTCGGGAAGCAGGTATCACAATGTCCATGTGATGCTGGGAGCTCCCGGAACAGCCAAAACAACCGTGGCACAGCTGATGGGACAGATTATGGTGGAGGAGCGTCTGCTTGCGGACAACCGTTTTACCTGTATCAACGGAGCCGAGCTGAAAGGTATGTATGTAGGTCATTCCGCGCCGAGGACGAAGGCATTATTTGAAAACTATGATATCATAGTGATCGATGAAGCGTATTCGCTCGTAGGAGACCGCGGGGAAAATGATTCTTACACAAAAGAAGCGCTTGCACAGCTGATTATCGAGCTGGAGAACCATTCCGCGGATAAGCTGGTAATATTTGCGGGATACGGCGGAAAGAAAGTAAATGATAAAAATAATAAAATGAAGGATTTTCTGGATGCCAATCCTGGAATCAAAAGCCGTATTACTTCTACGATTTATTTTGATTCATACAGTCCCGATGAAATGGTGCAGATTTTTTTCCGGCTTGCCAAAAACGGACATTATCTTCTTGATGAAAACTGTGGGGAGATGCTGCGCGCTCATTTCGAAAAACGGGTTCTGGACGATAATTTTGGCAACGGACGGGAAGCGAGAAGCCTTCTCGAAACGGCGGTTATATATACGGCCGGCCGCGTCCTTGCGCAGAATAAGAAGACCTATACCAGAAAGGACATGCAGATTATCACCTGTGAGGATGTCCGGAAAGCAATCGAACAGTCGGAATATGCGGACAGCATACAAAATGCCCGTCAGATGCCAAAGTCCTTTGGCTTTACGGCGATATAATGGAACAGGACGAAAGAGGGAGCCTGCTGTCTGCACTGACAGAAAGTACAGACAGCACACCGGAGCCGGGCCTTTAAGAAACGAAAGTCATACCGGCTTTAAGCAGCAGAAAAGTTCTTTCGGCGGCGTCATGCAGCAGTTCCTCGGAGTGATTAAGCACGTCCGCCAGCGGCATGGCGCAATTCAGGGCGGGAACGATTGCCGTAATACCGCAGTCATAAAGTTTCCGGGCTTCGGGAAGCATTCCGCCAACGACAGCGATTACGGGAATCTCTTTTTCTCCGGCGCATGTGCCGATGCCCCAGAGGACTTTTCCCTGGGCGGACTGCCCGTCGGCCCGTCCTTCTCCCGTTATAATCAGATCGGCATTTTCGATAATCGAATCAAAGCGGACAAGATCTAACATGGTCCGGATACCGGATTTTAACTTACCATCCAGGAAAGCGCAGAATGCGCCGCCGAGTCCGCCGGCCGCCCCGGCTCCGGGAATCTCTTTGATCTCTTTTCCCAAATCCCGTTTGATCACGTCGGCAAAATGCAGCATGCCTTCTTCGAGACGCGCAAGCGCTTCGTCGGAAGCGCCTTTTTGCGGACCATAGACGTATGTAGCGCCGTCAGGACCGGTGAAAGGATTGCGGACGTCGCACATTACGGTAACGGAAATCTTTTCTCTCAGCTCCGGCAGTATGCCGGAAGTATCAATGCGGACAACGCGGATTAAATTTTCGCCGACAGGCGTGACAATTCTGTCATGATTATCCAGGAAACGAAAACCGAGTGCGGTCATGGCCCCCATGCCGCCGTCGTTAGTGGCGCTTCCGCCAATGGCGGCCGTGATACTGCGGGCGCCCCGTTTCAGTGCGTCTGCAATCAGTTCTCCCGTTCCGTAAGAAGTTGTTTTCAGCGCGTTTCTCCGCGCGGGAGAAAGCAGCGTAAGGCCGGAAGCCTCGGCCATTTCAATCAGGGCAGAGGTTTCACCGGCGGAATCTTCAAAAATACCGTAGGAAGCCTCTGTTTTTTCAAAAAGAGGATTGGAAACGGCAATACGCCGGAGCTTTCCGCTTCGCGTGGCAAGTACGGCCTGAAGGGTGCCTTCGCCGCCGTCCGCGATAGGAACGCCGGTGACTTTGGCTTCCGGGAAATGCCGTCTTCCTTCGGCGGAAATAATTTCTATAATCTGACTGGATGAAAGGGTTCCTTTAAAGGAATCCGGAGCGATGACAATGTGCATAATAGTTCCTCCTTTGCGTTTCAGTGTTTGTGCAGATTTGCAACGGAACTGCGAAACTGCATTTTGGTCGGAAGCATCTGGTCCGTTTCTTTTTTTCCGGATTTGATCATGGAAAACAGCTTGGATGCGGAGATCATGCCCAGTTTATGGATCGGGACGCGGACGGTCGTAAGGGGCGGTGTAAGGAGCGGGGAAAAATCGAAATCGTTATGGCCGAACACGGAGATATCTTCCGGAATGCGCAGGTTCATACTGCGTGCCGCCGACGATCTTTCCCGAAGCGTTGACCCTGCAGCATTACAGAGATATTTTTGATACCGGCATTTTTCCGTTTGTAAAATATTTTAAAAACAGTTTGTATGTATCCGTGCTTGCGGCTTCCATTTCTCTGATTTTCGGCATTATGGCCGGATATGCGCTTTCAATTCCGGTATACCGCTTGCCTTTTTCCGGAAGGAATGGTATGATACAAAAATAATAAATACCATTTTTTGACATAACAGGAGGAAGCCATATGAGTCAGAACAAATATGCCGGTACGCAGACCGAGAAGAATTTACAGGCTGCTTTTTCCGGGGAATCGGGAGCGAGAAATAAGTATACATATTTTGCATCCGTTGCCAAAAAGGAAGGATTTGAGCAGATTTCGTCCATTTTCCTGAAAACGGCCGAAAATGAGCGGGAGCACGCGAAAATGTGGCTGAAAGAACTGAGCGGAATCGGAAGTACGACGGAAAACCTTGCGGCTGCGGCTGAGGGGGAGAATTTCGAGTGGACGGATATGTATGAAGGATTTGCCAAAACAGCGGAAGAAGAAGGATTTCCGGAGCTGGCTGCCAAATTCCGCATGGTTGGTGCGATTGAGAAACATCATGAGGAGCGTTACCGTGCGCTGCTTAACAACATCGAGACCGCATCCGTTTTTGCAAAGAGCGAAGTAAAAGTGTGGGAGTGCCGGAACTGCGGACATATCGTTGTGGGAACGGACGCGCCGGAAGTATGTCCGGTCTGTGCGCATCCGCAGAGTTATTTTGAAATCAGCGCAGAAAATTATTAGAAGAAAAAGCAGGATCAGGGAAGCCGGAGTCCTGCTTTTTTCCCGGGAATGTGACCGGACGGGAACGAAAAGGAGTTACATGGATGGAACGCATGAAGAACAGGCTGTGGGAAGCATTCGGCAGAAAATTCTATGAAAAGACCAGGGCATCCTTTGCGGGTTATGCTGTTTCGCTCATTTCGATCGCAGTCACTACGATTTGTTCGGTGGCCGTGTTTGTTATGTCGGAAAAATACATATATATTGTGAGTATTTTCGATGAACCTGTTTTGGGCGTGATAAACAGAGGGCTGATCTGCTTTTGCTTTGGCGCCGTTTTTGCGGAGACTTATTTTGCGGGAAAGAAAAAGGGAAAGCTGTATGCGCTGATCGCTGCGGCCGTAATTGCCGTATTGACGGCTTTGGGAACGCTCGGAGCGGATCTGTCTGTCGGAGCGGACCCGCCTGCCGCGGAGGAGGCTTATTTCACGGGAAGTGTTCTTTCCGAGCTGTCAGTGCGGTTTCTGTATGGCTATCTGCTGCTTCTGGCGCTTGGAACGGTTTATTTCTGTTATAAGAGATCGGGCATTGGATTTCCGGAATACGTGCTCAGGGTATTTTCCAACCAGATGAAAGTTTTTATCGTATTTTGGCTGTTGTCTTTCGGCACGCTGTTTATTGTCGGCATTGTGAACACGCTGCTGATCAGCGACGGGTATTCTGATTTCGGGTATTATCTGGAAATTCTGTTGATCGGATTGTATTTTGCACCGATGAGTCTGGCCGCGCTGCGGGATATGACGAATGAGCCGGGGGCTTTTTTACGAACTATTATAAAATATATTCTGCTGCTGATGTCGGCCTGCGGCATGGCGATTGTCTATTTTTATGTGGTAAAAATCGTTCTTTTATGGGAAGTGCCGTCCAATGAGGTTTTTTCCATCGTGTCCGCACTGTTTTGTTTCGGCATGCCGGTATGGCTCATGGCGGAATACTATGCGGATAATGGGCGTTATTATAAGGTGTTCTCCAAACTGCCGTATATGTTTGCGCCGTTGATTCTTTTACAGTTGTATTCTATGATTGTCCGGATTGGTCAATATGGCGTGACGCCGGAACGGTATATGGGGATGATGCTCCTTTTATTCGAGACCGGCACGCTGCTGATCTGGCATTTTCGGAAAGAGAAGCGGGAGAAGATGCTGGCGTTTCTCTGTTTGCTGGTTTTTATCGCTTTTTTTGCGCCCGGTATCAATATGTACAGGCTTTCCAGCCTGTGCCAGCAGTCTTTTCTGAAAAAATATTACCAGAAGGTCCTGGACGGCGAAGAGCTGTCACAGCTCGAATACGGGCGGCTGAAAGGTTCTTACCAATATTTGAAAAATCAGGAACAGACGAAGGCCGTTGCCGAACAGTATTCCATTGCCGAAGAAGATTTTGTGCCGAAACTGAATGAGATGGAAATCAGCGACAGCAGTCTGAATCAATTTGAAACGCATCGGATTCATTGCTGCCAGATGGTTGGTGAGCTGGATGTGGAAGACTGGCAGAATCTCAATATGTTAAATCAGGCGGATTGTTATAATGAGAAAAGCGACGGTCTGTTTGAGGCTGTTTATCCGAATCAGGACGGGGAGAAAAAAACGGCAGCATACGGAAGCGGCTATCGGCTGGATTTTACGGCGTATCAGTTCGTAAAAAGGGAAACGGGAGAAATCATAACCGTTGATATCAGTGATTTTGCCTGGGAATGTATGCTTTATGAAACAGAACATCCCGATGCGGACTCGCAGGAAATCAGCGAAGCGATGAAGCAGTATAACCGGATACGGATCGATGAAAATACGGTATTGTTCCTGAATCATTTCGAGATAAGATACAGCGAGGGCATTCAGCATGGGGAACCGTATTTTGAATGGCATAAGCCGACGATCAGCGGGATTCTGCTGACCAAATGACCGCGCCTGTGAATGAGGCGCCATGTTTCGGGCGGTATGGCCGGAAAGGAGAATCAGCAGAGAAGGATAAATATCATGGATATGAAGTTGTACGATTTAAACGATATGGTAAAAGCCGGCTGCCGGGACTGTCAGGGCTGCTGTGACTGCTGCTGCGGCATGGGGCAGTCGATTGTGCTGGATCCCTATGATATCTGGCAGCTGGAAACGAACTTAAAGGAAACCTTTGCCGGGCTTCTGAAAGAAAAACTGGAACTGCATGTGGAAGAAGGGCTGATTTTACCGAATTTAAAGATGCAGGGAGTGAAAGAACGCTGCGGCTTTCTGAATGAAGAGGGCAGATGCGGCATTCATGCGTTCCGGCCCGGTCTGTGCAGACTGTTTCCGCTCGGCAGAAATTATGAGGGGGGAAAACTCCGGTATTTTCTGCTGGATAAGGCCTGTCCGAATGGCGGGACGAAGGTGAAAGTCCGAAAATGGCTGGATGTGCCGGATGATACGAAGTATGCGGATTTTCTGATAAAATGGCATGAGCTGCGCAGACGGTTACAGGAAGAGATGGCCGAAAGAGAAGCGTCCGAGCCGGGTATTATGAAGGAACAAAATATGCGCTTTCTGCATATTTTCTATGAAGAACCGTACGGACCGGAAGATTTCTACGGGCAGTTTGCAGAACGGTTGAAAAGGGGGATCTGATGATGAAAAAAATACGAATATTTCTTTGCGTGGGAATGTGCTGTTTGTTGGCCGCCTGTGCAGGGAAAGACGGTGAACGGAAGGAAACGGACGGGCATGTCCGGGTAACGGGCGGGCAGAGCGAAGAGGAAGGAAATGACCAGGAAGGCGGGCAGAGCGAAGAGGCAGGAAGTGATCAGGACGGGCAGGAAGATGCGCGGGAAGGGGATTTAGCCGGTTTTGACGCACAGCCTGAAATACCGCAGGAACCGGAAGAAGCAGACGCGTCGGAGCTTTTTTTTGAGACTACGGATCCGACGGAAATTCTTCTGGAAAATCCGAGTCAGGAATATTATCTGACAGAACCGGTCGCTTCGGAAAGCGATGCCGGACTGACGCTCAAACTGCTGACGGAAGAAGCAAACGAGATCACCGATACCGAAGACTGGTTTCGGGAAAATGAACTGCCGCCGTTCGATTCTTTTCATATGGAGGATGATACTTACCGTTATGAGATCGTGGGAGACAATTATGCGTCCGGCTATTTGTTAAACATCTACAGGAAAGAAAACAGCATGTTTTTAAAGTGTCTGGACTTTTCGAATTACCGGTATACCGATAATATCAAACCGGGCGATGAGGCGTTCGTGGAACAGCGCGTCTGGTGGGCACAGTCTGTGGGCGATGTGCTCTATGTGGCGGTTGCGCACAATACCTACACGGAATCCTGTCCCCATACGGGTTATCTGGTCGCGATCGATATCAACGACGCACATGTGATCTGGAAAAGCGCGCCCTGTATGACGAACGGGCGCAATTTTGAGATCATCGGTGACACGATCGTATGCGGCTATGGCTTTACGGCGGAGCCGGATTACCTGAATCTGGTAAGCCGTCTGGACGGAAGCCTGTTAGAACAGATTCCGGTTAAAAGCATGGCGGACTATATTATCAGGAAGGACGATACGCTGTATGTGAGGACTTATCATACGGATTATACGTATCAGATTGGCCAGCCGGCCGAAAGTCAGTAAAATTTCAAGTTATTTGCATGTTGAGAGAAAGGCAGGGTGATTGATATGAAAACAGCAATTTTAGGAGCGGGAAATATTGCCGGGATACTGGCGGTCACGATGCAGGCCCTCCCGGAGGTGGAGTGCTATGCGGCTGCATCCCGGAGCCTCCGAAAGGCGCAGGAGTTTGCAAAGGAGCACGGCTTTCAGAAAGCATACGGCTCATATGAAGAAATGCTGGCGGACGAAGCGGTAGAACTCGTTTATGTCGCAACGCCCCATTCCCATCATTACGAACACATGAAAATGTGTATCGAAGCCGGTAAGCATGTGCTTTGTGAAAAAGCCTTTACCATGACAAAAGAACAGGCGGAAGAGATCTTCCGGCTGGCAAAGGAGCGGGATGTGCTTGTAACGGAGGCCATATGGACCCGCTATATGCCGTCGCGGAAGATCATCAACGATCTGCTGGCGGAGGGCGTTATCGGAGACGTGAAAACACTGACCGCCAATTTAAGTTATGCCGTTTCCGGAAAAGAACGGATTATAAGACCGGAACTTGCGGGCGGGGCCCTGCTGGATGTCGGGGTTTATACGCTGAACTTTGCGCTCATGCACTTCGGAAACCGGATTGCGCGGAGACAGTCCGCCGTGCAGCTGACAGAAACGGGCGTGGACGGGCAGAACGTGATTACCTTATTTTATGAGGACGGCAGATTTGCGGTTTTAAATTCCGGTATTTATGGAATGTCCGACAGGCAGGGAATTTTCTACGGCTCTAAGGGATGGATGGTGGTCGATAATATCAACAATCCGCTGGAAGTAAAAATTTATAATGAGAAGCGGGAACTTTGCAGAACCGTCTCCATGCCGGAACAGATCAACGGATACGAATACGAAATATTGGAAACAATAGACTGTATTCGAAACGGTAAACGGGAATGTCCTTCGATGGGACATGCGGACACGCTGGAGGTCATGGAATTGATGGACGCGCTGCGGCAGGAATGGGGCGTTCATTACCCATCCGAAGGTCTGTGATAAAATAGAAGAATGAAATACCGCTTGCGCGGTGGAATGAGAGGAAAATGAAAAATGAAAAAAAGAATAACATCTGGTATCATAACGCTTGTTTTATTAATGTGCACGGTTTGCATGGCCGGCTGCGGAAAGAATGAGGCGGCCGGGAGCGACGGAAAGAAGATCGAGGGCGATTTACAGGAAGTTATGGCCCGGATTTATGAAGGAGTCGATCTGGACGCGGAAACCAAGCAGGCGATGCAGGAATATGTCTGCGATGCGCTGACGGCAGAAAATGAGCAGGCGCTTCTCGGCGTGGACGGAGTACCTTATACGGAGGGCGTTTATTCCGTTCCGATGATATCCTCCATTGCATATCAGTGTGTGCTTCTCCGGGTGAATCCGGAAGATGTGGACAAGGTAAAGGAGATGTTAAAAGAAAACGCTGACGTCAACAAGTGGGTGTGCGTCAGCGCGGAAACGGTTCTCGTAGAAAATGTGGGAGACGTGGTATTGTTTATCATGAGCAGCCAGGATGCGGCTTATGCGATCAGCTCTTCCTTCCAGGCACTGGCCAAATAGTTTTCAGTAGGATTTTACTTCTTTCCATAGCTCATTGTAAAGAGTGTCGCCTTCTTCGCCAAGATAAGTATACGTTTCCAGATTATCGTACTGGGAAAGGTCGGGGAAGGCGATGGGAGAGTTCTTTACCTCTTCATCCTCAATCAGGGCTTTTGCGGCCTCATTGGGGGTGGAATAGGTAATATATTCGAAATTTTTCAGGGCCACGTCGCCGCGGCACATAAAATCAATAAACTTCTCCGCGTTTTCTTTATGGGGCGCGTCTTTTAAAATAACCCAGGAATCGATCCAGACATTGGTGCCTTCTTCGGGAATGACATATTCCAGATCGTTGTTTTCATATTTGGTATAGATCGCTTCGCCGGAATAAATAACGCCGATTGCGGCTTCATTGCCGATCATTTTATCGCGTACCTGATCGATGACATAAGCCTGTACAAGCGGTTTCTGACCGATCAGCGCATCTCTTGCGGTTAGAAGTTCCTGTTCATTGAGTGTGTTCATGGAATAGCCGTACATTTTTTCCGCCACCATGAAGGCGTCGCGGACAGAATCCTGCATCAGGATTTCGTCTTTGTATTTTTCGTCCCAGAGCTGTGCCCAGCGCGTGATCGGTTCGTCAACCATCGTCTTATTATAGAGAATGCCCACCGTTCCCCAGCAGTAGGGGACGGAATACCGGTTTCCGGGGTCAAAGCCTTCGGATTGCTGCCAGTACTGTGCGCCGATGTTCTGTTTGGCGTTGGGAATATGATCGAAGTCGAGTTCCATCAGCAGATCATTCTGAATCATTTTGCTGATCATATAGTCGGAAGGACATATGACATCATATTCGGCCGCACCGACATCCACTTTGGGAAACATCGTTTCATTGGTTTCAAATTCATCATAGACGACGCGGATTCCCGTTTCTTCTTCAAACAGTTCGAGCATATCCGGGTCAATATATTCGCCCCAGTTATAAACGATAACGATGTTGTCGTCATCGCTTTCTGTGCCGCAGCCGGCCATAAAAACAATAACAACTGATATTATAATATAGAAACATAATTTTTTCATCGGTGTGCCAATCCGCGCGCTGCTGCGCGCAATGAACCGAATGCCGGAGCATTCGCCGGCTGAATACGCATTTTTATTCAACCTGTTATTTTATGTCTTTTGTTATGGGCATATCAGACTTTCTGTTCTTTCCGGCTGTTTTCCTTCTGCTCTTTATCGGGTGCGATATTGACAAGGAATAAAAGCACGAGCACCGTCACAAAAATAATGGTGGAAAGGGCATACATTTCGGGTTTGATGCCTTTGCGGACTTCTGTATAAATCTTCGTGGACAGCGTGTTGATGCCGGAGCCTTTTGTAAAATGTGTGATGATAAAGTCGTCCAGCGACATCGTAAAGGCCATCAGGAAGCCGGACAGGATTCCCGGCATCAGGTCGGGCAGCGTCACTTTGAAAAAGGCGGTTACAGGAGAGGCTCCCAAATCCAGCGCCGCTTCATAGACGCTGGGATTCAATTGTTTCATCCGCGGCTGCACTGATAAAATAACATATGGTATGTTAAAAGTGATATGGGAAAGCAGTATGGTACCGAAACCAAACCGAAGCCCGAAACTGATGAAAAGGAGCATCAGAGAAATACCGGTTACAATGTCCGCGTTCAGCATCGGAATATTGGTGATTCCCATCAGAATCGTCCTGCTGCGTCTTTTCATGCCGGACATGGCGATACAGGCGATCGTGCCGATGATGGCGGCGGCGAGAGCGGAAAGGAAGGCGATCAGCAGCGTGGTGCCGAGCGCGTCCAGAATCGTCTCGTCCTGCAAGAGCGAAATGTACCATTTCGTGGTGAAGCCGCCCCATTTGGCCCTCGTTTTGCTGGCATTGAAGGAAAGTACGATCAGGGTCGCAATCGGTGCATAAAGGAAAATAAAGATAAGCGCTGTGTAAATTTTTCTGACGAAATGTGTTTTTGCCATTATGATTCCTCCTTTTCGAACAGGGCGGTAACAACCATATTGATCAGAATAAAGATCATTAATACGATGGAGAGACCGCTGCCGAGATGCCAGTTACTCGCCTGGGTAAATTCCTGTTCGATGACATTGCCGATCAGAAGCACTTTGCTTCCGCCGAGCAGCGTGCTGATAACGAATGTTGTCAGCGCCGGAACGAATACCATTGTGATGCCGCTGATGATGCCCGGAACCGACAGCGGCAGTATGATGCGGAAAAAAGTCTGGATGCTGTTTGCACCGAGATCCTTCGCCGCATGGATGACGTTTTCGTCGATTTTGGACAGCGCGTTATACAGCGGCAGTACCATAAACGGCAGAAAATTATATACCATGCCGAGCACAATCGCATGAGATGTATTGATGATGCGCAGGGCAGGCAGGCCCAAAAAAGCCAGCACACTATTAATAACACCTGTTTTTTCGAGTAAGGTCTGCCAGGCGAGTGTACGGAGCAGAAAATTCATCCACATCGGCAGGATAAAGATCAGGATAATAAAACTGCTGTTATTTTTCTTTTTTTCCGACAGTATCATTGCCAGCGGGTAGGCCAGCAGAAAACAGATGATGGTACTGATCAGAGACAGCATAATGGAACGACGCAGGGCCCGGGCGTGTCCGGGGGCAGCGATGGCAAGAATATTTTCAAGCGTAAAGACGCCGTTTTTGTCCGTCAGGCCATAATACAGGATCATGCACAGCGGTACGATGATAAAGATCGCGGCCCAGACCGCATAGGGGGCCGCAAGTATTTTTTTTTCAGATTTCAAGCGCAACAGCCTCCTCGTCTTCGGATTCCGGTTTGTTCATGATCTGGATATTGAAAGGGTCCACCCGGAGTCCCACTTCTTTTCCGACCGGTGAAAGGACGGTGGAATGGACAAGCCATTCGAATCCGTTTGCCATGACTTCCATTTCATAATGAACGCCTTTGAAAATCAAATGCGAAACAACACCTGTTATTGTTCCTTTTTCCGGTTCCACGAGCTCTACATCCTCCGGCCGGATGACGACGTCCACGGGTTTGTTTTTTCCGAAACCGGTATCCACACAGGCGAAACGGGTTCCGAGAATTTCAACGCATTTATCTTCAATCATGGTAGCGGCAATGATGTTGCTGTCGCCGATGAAATCCGCTACGAAAGCGTTCTCCGGTTCATTGTAGATGGATTCCGGGGAGCCGATCTGCTGGATATAGCCCTGATTCATGACGACGATCGTATCGGACATCGTAAGCGCTTCTTCCTGATCGTGCGTGACATAGACAAAAGTAATGCCCAGTTCGTTTTTCATGCGGATCAGCTCATACTGCATTTCCTGGCGGAGTTTTAAATCCAGGGCGCCGAGCGGCTCGTCAAGAAGGAGTACCTTAGGTTCATTGACGATCGCCCGTGCGATGGCGATACGCTGCTGCTGGCCGCCGCTTAATGAATCCGGCATCCGTCTGCCGTATCCCTCCAGATTGACCAGCTTCAGGGCATAATTGATCTTATCGTCGATATAGCTTTTCGATTTATTCTTAATCTTTAAGCCGAAGGCGATATTATCGGCGATGGTCATATGGGTAAACAGTGCGTATTTCTGGAATACGGTATTTAACTGCCTTTTGTTCGGGGGCGTTTTGGTGATATCCTGATTGTCGAAGATGACTCTGCCGGTATCGGGCTGTACGAAACCGCCCAGAATCCGCAGCGTCGTCGTTTTGCCGCAGCCGCTTGGGCCCAGCAGCGTAACAAATTCGTTTTCGTGGATATGTAGTTCGAGATCGTCCAAAACCATTTGGCCGTCAAAGGATTTGGAGATGTGTTCCAGTCTGATCAGTTCTTTCTGCAAAAAAGTATCCTCCGTTCTTAAAAGTTGGGCGGGGTGCTGACCCAGAGGAAGACCGCGCCCGTTTTTTCTCCTGCTTTGATATAATGATTGGAATCCGGCCGGAAATAGAAGGATTCTCCTTTTCTGGCCTTTACGGTCCTGTCACCGAGAACGATGTAAATGGTCCCAGACAGGACATAACCAAATTCTTCGCCCTCATGGGGAAGATCGGGATAAGTGGAGCCGCCGGCGGCTAATGTGACCCGGATGGGCTCCATCATATTTTTCTGTGCGTTGGGAATAATCCATTCCACGGTGTTTTTAAGTTCTTCGTCCTGTTTTTCAAAATAATCGGCGTTTCCGAAGACGATCTGTTCTTCGGTCCGGTCCGTAAAAAAGCCTTTCAGATCGGTTCCGAGGCATTGCAGAATATCGACAAGCGTTGCGATGGAAGGGGAGGTCAGATCGTTTTCCAGCTGGCTGATAAATCCTTTCGACAGCTCGCAGCGGTCGGCCAGTTCTTCCTGCGTCAGCCCTTTTTTGTTCCGGAGATCCTTGAGTTTATTTCCGATTTCTATTTTATTGGTCGAATCCATGAAAAGTTCCTTTCTTTCGGCGTTATTTCCGTCAGGGAAAGGGATGTGCCGAAAACTGTGATTCAGTGATAATAAACTTAAAGTTTACTGACACTAAACAAACACAATGCTCATTATACAGATATAGCGGAAAATGTCAATAGATAAAAAAAGTATTTAACAAGTATCGTAATTTATGATAGAATTTAGCTTAGCAAATACTGCGGCCGGCGCGGCTGGCAGCCTGCCAGATACCGCAGACCGAGAGAAAGGCATGGTTATGATTATGGGACAGGAAAAATATGTGGCGTATGTTTCCAGTTATACATCCGGGAACAAGGACAATTACGGTATCAGAATTTACGATGTGGATATGGAAAAAGGGCGTATGAAGGAGAAAAAGAAGGTGGAGATCACCAATTCTTCTTATATCAGCATTTCCCACAATAAAAAGTTTCTGTATTCGATAACAGATTTCGGCGTGGAAGCATATCGTATCCTTCCGGCGGGAGATTTGGAGAAGATCAATGACGGCAGTATTAACGGTATGAGAGGATGCTATCTTTCCACAGATTATGAGGATAAATTCCTGTTTGTGGGCGGCTATCATGACGGAAAAATAACGGTGCTGCGGCTGCGGGAAGACGGCGGCATCGGTGAAATTACGGAAGAGATTTACCATAAAGGACTTGGAAGCATTGCGGAACGGAATTTCAGGCCCCATATCAACTGTGTGAAAATGACGAGGGACAATAAATATCTGTGTGCCGCGGATCTCGGGATGGATCATATTAACGTCTATCGTCTGGACCATACGGGCGGAAAACTGCGTCCGATCGATATGATCAGAAGTGAACAGGAATCCGCGCCGCGGCATCTGAAATTTTCCCGGACAGGGGAATTTGTATACATTGTACACGAACTGAAAAATTACATCGATGTCTATACTTATAAAGAGGTGCACGGAAATCCGGAATTTGAGAAAATCCAGACGATTCCGACATTGAACGATTACCATGCGGGAGGTTCCGCGGCAAGCGCCCTGAATATTTCCGTGGATTTTCAATATCTGGTAAGTTCCAATGCGGGCGACAACAGCGCCGTCGTTTTTAAGATCGATGAAAAGACCGGTATGCTCACGAAGCTGTTCTGTCTGCCCGTCAGCGGGGATTATCCGAAAGATGCCAATCTTTTCCCGGATAACAGACATCTTGTGTCATTGAATCATGAGACGAATACGATGACTTTCTTCAATGTAGATCTGGAAAAAGGGCTGCTTGTCATGAACGGAAAGGAAATTGAAGTGCCGCAGCCAAACTGCATTATTTTCCACCGCCTGGCGGACGGTTTGTGATTTTAGCGGAACCGGTGCAAAAGATAATTGAAAAACTTCAAATGACTGAGTCATAAATAAAAACCCCTTCACATACATTGTAACTAAGTACGGAAGGGGTTGTTTTATGGATATTAATAACAGAAATGAATATGCGGTATACAAAGACATACAGGACAGGACGGGGGGAGAAATTTACATAGGTGTTGTTGGTCCCGTGAGAACCGGCAAATCCACTTTTATCAAGAGATTCATGGATCTTCTTGTGCTTCCTTATATGGAAAACGAGCACGAGAAAGAGCGGGCAAAGGATGAACTTCCGCAGAGCGCCGGCGGGAAGACGATTACGACGACGGAACCCAAGTTTATCCCGAAAGAAGCCGCTCAGATCAGGCTTGGAACGGACATCGATGTGAAAGTCCGGCTGATAGACTGTGTCGGTTATATGGTGGACGGCGCCTCCGGCCATATGGAAGAGGACATGGAACGTATGGTAAAAACGCCCTGGTCGGCGGAAGAGATTCCTTTTACCAGGGCCGCGGAAATCGGAACGAGAAAGGTAATCAAAGATCATTCCACAATCGGCGTTGTGATTACTTGTGACGGCAGTTTCGGCGAACTGGCGCGAAACAGTTTTCTGGAGGCGGAAGAACGGACGATCCGGGAACTGCAGGAAATCCACAAACCGTTTCTTGTGCTGCTCAATTCGGCAAGGCCTTATGCGGAAGAAACGAAGCAGATCGCAGATGAAATTCATGAAAAATATAATGTTACCGTGATGCCTGTCAACTGCGAACAGCTCAAACAGGAAGATATTAACCGGATTATGGAAAATATTCTGTATGAATTTCCGTTGACGATGATCGAATTTTACATGCCCAAATGGGTCGAGATGCTTTCCTTCGAACACAAGATGAAACAGGATATCGTATGCCAGATTAAAAAGCTGATGAGTGAACTTAGCAATGTCAGGGATATTACGAAAGCGGATTTCGGACTGGAAAGCGAATACATTAAAAAATGCAAGCTGGACGGCGTCAATATGTCGGAGGGCAGCGTAAAGATCATACTGGATCTGGATGATTCCTATTATTATGAGATGATAAGCGACCTGGTCGGGGAACCCATCATGAGCGAATATCAGATGCTGTCCACTTTAAAAGACATGGCAAAAATGAAGAGAGAGTATACCAAAGTGTTGCATGCGATGGAATCCGTGCGCTACAAAGGTTATGGCGTCGTTATGCCGGATAAGGAAGAAATCGTTCTTGAGAAACCGGAAGTTATCAGACAGGGCAATAAGTTTGGCGTGAAAATTAAAGCGGAAAGCCCCAGCATTCATATGATTAAGGCCAGCATCGAGACGGAAATCTCACCGATTGTCGGGACGGAACAGCAGGCCAAAGACCTGATTCAGTATATTTCGGATACCGGAACGAACGACGAAGGTATCTGGGAAACGAATATTTTCGGTAAGACGATCGAACAGCTCGTGAATGACGGCATCTCGGGAAAAATTGCCATGATTAACGAAGAAAGCCAGATAAAATTGCAGGAAACCATGCAGAAAATCGTAAACGACAGCAACGGCGGGATGGTGTGCATCATCATATGAACGTTTTCGCATCAGTTACAGCGATGGCAGGAAAGGGATATCTGAAAAGATATCTCTTTTTTGGATTCCATATTCCCATTCCTCCCATATGATGATATACTAGACGCAAAAGAAAAACAGGCGGCGAGGAGCGGCATTTGTTTTTCATGCGTCGGTAACGAGCAAACGTCCGGTGAAACCGGACAGGAAGCGCTGAAAGCGCGAGTTTGCGAGTGAAAAGTGACAGCAGGAAAACAAGAGGCCCAAAGCTCACAGGTTGAGAGAAAGGAATGGTTATTTATATGAACGCAGTATATGAAAAATTATTGAAATGTTACGAGTGCTATAAAAACAGGATAGATTTTAAACCGGATGTGGCTGTTGTTCTCGGTTCCGGTCTCGGCAATTTTGCAAGGACCGTTGACGTGAAAGCGGAACTTCCCTATTCGGAAATCGAAGGATTTCCGGTTTCCACCGTGCCGGGCCATGCGGGAAAATTTATTTTCGGTTATATTGGAGATGTGGCGGCCGTGCTGATGCAGGGCAGAGTGCACTATTACGAAGGATATCCGATCACGGATGTGGTGCTCCCCGCTCGCCTGATGAAAATGATGGGCGCAAAAGTTCTGTTCTTAACGAATGCTTCCGGCGGCATCAATCCGGCTTTTCATGCGGGCAGCCTGATGCTGATCAAAGACCATATTTCCTGTTTTGCGCCGAATCCGCTGATCGGACCGAATATTGATGAGCTGGGCACAAGATTCCCGGATATGACGCATGTATACGATGAAGATTTACAGGAAATTATTAAAAATACGGCGAAAGAGAACGATATCGAGCTGTTTGAAGGCGTATACGCACAGCTTACAGGACCTTCTTTCGAATCGCCTTCCGAAATCAGAATGTTACAGACGCTTGGCGCCAGCGCGGTCGGCATGAGCACGGTTGTGGAAGCGATTGCGGCAAATCATATGGGCATGAAGATCTGCGGAGTATCCTGTGTCAGCAACCTTGCGGCAGGCATGAACAGCGCGCCGCTGACCCATGAGGAAGTACAGGAAGCGGCCAATGCCGTAGCGCCGAAATTTGAGAAGCTGCTGACGGAATCGGTGAAGCAGTTCGGAAAGCTCCTTTCGGAATCATAAGAATATGGAGAAAAAAACGGTGGAAAAATTGATTGTGCAGGCTCTTCAGGCGAGGGAATTTTCCTATGCCCCCTATTCGGGCTATCAGGTGGGGGCGGCGCTTCTGACGGCGGACGGACATGTTTATACGGGATGCAATATTGAAAACGCCGCCTATTCCCCGACGAACTGCGCGGAGCGGACGGCCTTTTTCAAAGCGGTGAGCGAAGGAAAAAAAGATTTTTGCGCGATTGCTGTTGCAGGCGGCCCGGCCGGGGAAGAGATCGCGCAGTATGCGTATCCGTGCGGGGTATGCAGACAGGTCATGATGGAATTCTGTGATCCGCAGACATTTGAGATCATTGTGGCGAAATCGAAAGATGAATATCAGGTGAAAAAATTATGCGAACTGCTTCCGGAAGGATTCGGCCCGTCGAATCTTTCCGGGCAGGAGCCTTAAAGAGAATACGGACATTGGGACCGGGCGGGTTTTGGAAACGCAGAAATCAGGAAAGGAAATCAAGGACTTGCGATGAATATCAGATTATATAACGCTCGTATTTTAACAATGGAGAATCCGGAAATTACAGAAGGAGAAGTCTGGGTCCGGGACGAACGGATTCTGTATGTGGGGGACGGCAGGGATGCCGTTTGCCGGAAACAGGAGCCTGAGAGCATTGTCTGGGACCGGGAAATCGACTGTGAAGGAAATCTCCTGATGCCGGGCTTTAAAGATGCCCATACCCATTCCGGCATGACGCTTCTTCGGTCTTATGCGGATGATATGCCGCTGCAATCCTGGCTGAATGAACAGATTTTTCCGGTAGAGGCGAAACTGACCGGGGAAATGGTCGGCCATTTGACAAAACTGGCTGTGCTGGAATACCTGACGAGCGGCATTACGGCGGTTTTTGACATGTATCTGACACCGGAAACGATTGCGGATGCCTGTATGGAGACGGGAATGCGCTGCGTTCAGGTCGGCGGGGTAAACAATTTCAGCCAGTCGGCAGAAATGGTGGAAGAGCTGTTTCAGTCGTTGAATAAGAAACACCCGTTATTAAGCTACCGGCTCGGTTTTCATGCGGAATATACCTGCTCCAGAGAACTGCTTGAGCGGATTGCGGCGCTGGCGCACAAGTATCAGGCACCGGTCTATGCGCATCTGTCCGAAACGGAACCGGAGGTGGAATCATGTCGTGAGCGCTATGGCATGACACCGCCTGTTTTTCTGGATTCGCTTGGAATGTTCGATTATGGCGGAGGCGGTTACCATTGTGTGCATATGACGGAAGCGGATATGGAAATCTTCCGGAAAAAAGGACTGTATGCCATTACCAATCCGGCGTCGAATATGAAGCTGGCAAGTGGAATAGCACCTGTTTCTGAATTTTTGAGAAATGGAATAACGGTTGCTATCGGTACGGACGGGCCAGCGAGCAATAATTGTCTGGATATGTTCCGGGAGATGTTTCTCGTGACAGGACTTGCGAAAATAAAGGAAAAAGATGCTTCCGCGGTGAATGCGTGGGAAGTGCTGAGAATGGCCACGGTAAACGGTTCTCTTGCAATGGGGCTGCCCGATACCGATGTTCTGGCAGAGGGAAAGCTGGCGGATATGATTCTGATCGATCTGCATCAGCCCAATATGCGGCCTTTCAATAATATTCCGAAAAATCTCGTTTACAGCGGCAGCAAGCAGAATGTGAAAATGACGATGATTAACGGAAAAGTACTGTATGAAAACGGAAAATTTGCAGATTTCATCGATATGGAAAGTATTTACAGGAAGGCTGAAGAAATCAAAAGGGAAACAGGTCTTTCATAATAAGCGGGCCAACAGGGCAGGAGCAGGGTTGTCGATATGGAATATTTCATTTTTGCGGGTGTGATGCTTCTTTTTATCGTGCTGATTATGGTAAAGGGGTATCTGGACAGCAGACGGGAACAGAAGAATTTTGAAAAAAGACTGACGGAGCGGTACGGAGAGCCCGTGCAGCGGGAATATAAAGCCGGTGAGCTGGAAGAACATATCGCCATGTACTATCAGAAACATAAGGAAGCGCATCAGATCGACGATATCACATGGTATGATCTGAACATGGATGCGATATACCGGAAAATCAATTATTCCCATAGTGCGGCGGGGGACGAATATCTGTATTACAGACTCCGAACGCCGTTACAGTCGGAAGAAGAACTGGAGCATTCGGAGCAGCATATCCGGTACTTTATGGAACATGAAAAAGAACGGGCAGCAATGCAGAAACATTTTGCAAAGCTCGGCAGAATGCAGAAATATTCGCTGTATGAATATCTGGATTATCTGGATACCCTCGGAGAGCGGAACAGCGTCCGGTATTATCTGGCGGTCGCACTGGTGCTTATCGGTATCGGGTCGATGTTTTATTATTCCGTCGGAGTCGGTCTTTGTATCCTGTTGGTAGTGCTGTGCCGTAATATGATGTTTTACTATAAAGAACAGAAAGAAATAGAGCCTTATCTGACCAGCTTCCGATATATTATCCGGTTAATGGAAAGCGCACAGGAAATCGGGAAAGAACCGATTGCGGAAATCGCACGGGAGCGGGAAGGGCTTCTTGAATGCTGTAAAAAGATGGACGGATTCCGGCGAAATTCGTTTATTGTTCTGTCCGGCGGCGTTCCGGGTACGAATCCATTGGATCTTATTTTTGACTATCTGCGGATGATTTTTTATCTGGACCTGATTAAGTTCAATCAGATGCTGCATCTGTTACAGAAACATCCGGCGGAAATTGACCGGATGGTTACGCTGATCGGCGGGCTGGAAACTGCGGTTGTGATCGGAGAATACCGCACGGGTCTGGGCGGCGGATACTGCGTTCCCGTTTTCAGACCGGAAGAAGAGCGGGGAGCATTCCTGAAGATGGAAAAACTATATCACCCGTTATTGAATGACCCTGTCAAAAATGATATTGAGGTGCGGAAAGGCGTTCTGCTTACCGGTTCCAATGCCTCAGGGAAATCCACCTTTCTGCGTGCAGCTGCGCTGAATGCGATTCTGGCGCAGACGATACACACCTGTATGGCGGATTCTTATGTGGGAAGCATGTTTTATGTCTATTCTTCCATGTCGTTACAGGACGATCTGGAAAGCGGCGACAGTTATTATATGGTGGAAGTCAAGTCTATCCGTCGGATTCTGGAAAAGGTGCGGGAAGCGGAAAATGATAAAAAACATGCGTTATGTTTTGTCGATGAAGTGCTGCGGGGAACAAATACGGTGGAACGCATCGCGGCTTCCACACAGATTCTGAAAGCTCTGGCGGGGAAGAACGCCATCTGTTTTGCGGCAACCCATGATCTGGAACTGACGAAACTGTTAGACGGCATTTATGAAAACTATCATTTTGAAGAAGAAATTGCGGATGAAGATATTTTTTTCCCGTATCGTTTACAGAAAGGGCCTGCGGTTTCCCGAAATGCCATTGCGCTGCTGAAAGTGCTCGGCTATGAGGAAAATCTTGTTAAAGACGCCGAGACGATGGCGGAGGCCTTTTTGAGGACCGGGAAATGGGAAATGCGCTTCTCAAATGAAAAAATGCCCTGACCGGCAGAGCATTTTCGGCGGGGAAACGCGTACAGAATGCGGGAAGAAAGGAAAAAGATCATGAAAGTAACGATATATACGGATGGCGCGGCACGGGGAAATCCTGACGGGCCGGGCGGCTATGGAACGATTTTGCAGTATGTTGATTCCAAAGGGACGCTGCATGAGCGGGAGTATTCTGCAGGATATAAGAAGACGACAAATAACCGCATGGAACTGATGGCCGTCATCGCAGGACTTGAGGCGTTGACAAAACCGTGTGAAGTCCGGCTTGTTTCCGATTCGAAGTATGTAACGGACGCTTTTAATCAGCACTGGATTGACGGATGGCTTAAAAAGAACTGGAAAACTGCGGGCAATAAGCCTGTAAAGAACGTGGATCTCTGGAAGAGGCTTCTGCGGGCAAAACAACCTCATAAAGTGATTTTCGAATGGGTAAAGGGGCATGACGGCCATCCGGAAAACGAGCGGTGCGACATGCTTGCTACGACCGCGGCGGATGGCAGTAAGCTACTTGACGACATCGCGGAAGTAGTGATACAATAAAGGGCAGTAAAAGAAGGAATACGAAGGCGCCGCTTGGGCGGTTGACCGGAAAGGATGAACAGATGGCCAATTTAATTTTATTTTTGAATTCTTTTTTTTCATATCTGCTGTTATTTATTATTATTGTTGCGCTTGTGATCGCAGCCTGCATTATCGGTGCAAAGTGGCGCAAGAGCAAAGACCAGAAACTTGCCATGTCCGGCGGTGAGGCAGCGCAGGCTTTGGACGGAGAAAAGGCATAAAGGGAAGTACATAATGATAAGGCAGGGTGTTCATGTATATGGACACCTTTTCCATTATATTCGATCGCTGAAATCAGAGAGGGGACGGGATGGGAAAATTTACAACGATTCTTTGGGATTTAGATCAGACGATTCTGGATTTTGCAAGATCGCAGGATTATGCGCTGCGGTATACTTTCCGGCAGTTCGGAATGGAAACGGAAGACGAGACGGTTGCCGTATATGCGGCCATTAACGATGAATACTGGAAGCGCATGGAGCGTGGAGAGATTACGAAAACAGAGGTGGTGCTGGGGCGCTTTACCACGCTGTTTCAGCGGATGGGCATTTCGACGATACGGCCGGAAGAATTTAACGACATCTATCAGGATGCGCTTGGAGATGTTTTCTTTTTTCAGGATGAAGCGGATAAAATAATCATGCAGTTAAAAGAACGGGGCTTTCGTCAGTATATCGTGACAAACGGCGTCAACCGGACACAGGCGAAAAAAATAAAGCTGTCCGGACTCGACCGCATGGTGGACGGCGTTTTTGTTTCGGAGCTGATGGGGTATCCGAAGCCGAGAAAAGAATATTTTGACGCCTGCTTTGAACGGCTGAATGGGGTTTCCAGAGAAGAATGTCTTCTGGTGGGAGATTCCATAACGAGCGATATGCAAGGCGGTGTGAATGCGGGAATCCCGGTATGCTGGTATCATCCGGCAGGAACGACGGATTGCTCCGGCCTGACGATCGACTATGAAATCCAGGACTTACATGATCTGTTTAAAATACTTGAATGAAAGGACTGCGTACAAATGCCGAAATCGACGAATCAGAAGCTGAAATTGTTGTATATTTTGAAAATTCTTTCGGAACAGACCGATGAAGAACATTATATAAGCACGGGAGATCTGATTGAAGAACTGACAAAGTATGAGATCAGGGCCGAGCGGAAGAGTATTTATGACGATATGAATCAGCTGACCGATTTCGGCTATGATATTGTCCATGTGAAATCCAGAGTCAATGGCGGCTATTACCTGGCGGGCCGGGATTTTGAGCTGGCGGAGCTGAAACTGCTCGTGGAGGTCGTGCAGTCTTCCAAATTCCTGACGCAGAAAAAGTCCAGGGAACTGATCGGCAAGATCGAAAAACTTGCCTCCAAATGGGATGCGAATAAACTGCAGAGGCAGGTTTATGTAGCGAACCGTATCAAAACGGCTAACGAGAGCATCTATTATATTGTGGACGATATTCACAGGGCCATTCAGAACAACGAACAGATTTCTTTTCAGTATCTGGAATGGAATCTGGAAAAAAAGCTCGTGCCGAGAAAAAGCGGGAAGCGGTATCAGGTCAGTCCCTGGGCGCTGACCTGCAAGGATGAAAATTACTATTTGATCGCGCACGATGCGGCGGAAGACAAAATCAAACATTTTCGTGTGGATAAAATGGGAGACATACAGGTTCTGCCCGATGTCAGGCGGGAGGGAAGCGCGCTTTTTGAACGGTTTGATATTGCGGACTATACGAACAAAACATTCGGCATGTTCGGCGGCCGGGAGGAAACCGTCACGCTGCTGTTGGAAAACCAGCTGATCGGCGTGGTGATGGACCGTTTCGGAAAGGAAGCGGCGGTCAGAAAACGGGACGATGCGCATTTTTCAGCCCGTGTAACCGTCGCTGTCAGCGGTCAGTTTTTCGGATGGCTGACCGGTCTTGGACAGGGGGCCTGCCTGATTGCTCCGGCGGGGATTGTGGAACAGTACAGGCAGTATTTAAAGGATATCGCGGGAAATTACGAATGATGGCAAATTTACGAATGATGGTAAATCGTAATAACGATAAAAAATGAAATACGGCATGAAAAAACATTTGGGATATGTGATGAGGCATATCCCGTTTTTTTTATAAAATTTTCAGGATAGGTTACGATTGACACCGTATCGGGATTATTTTATACTAGTCTTACACCACAAAATGTAGGAATGTTATGTAAACAACGACTATATTTTGTATCAAAATTTTAACAGTAAAATTTTGTATCAAAAGGGAAGCGGGGTCATTGGTACGAAGCTTCCCTGTGGTCCCTGCGGGGACTGCGGCCTGCAACAGCGGATTACGCGGACGTAAAAGAAAGGTATGGTAGTAGGATGAGCAGTATTTTAGAGAAGAAGCATGCGGCGGATGAGAATTACAGCAGCGAGTATAAGCCGTCCAGGGATGTTAAGGTTATCAAGAAAGACGGCAGTCTGGAGAGCTTTAATGTTCAGAAGGTCATCGATGCTGTCGGAAAAAGCGCTTACCGTGCACTGACGAAATTTACGGAGGAAGAAAAAAGGCATATCTGTCAGACGGTGGTGGACAGGGTGAATGAGATGAATGAGGAGGAAATCCCGATACAGATCATGCACAATGTCGTGGAAAGCGCGCTGGAAGATGTGAAGCCGATCGTTGCAAAGAGCTACCGCGATTACCGTAATTATAAACAGGACTTCGTACGCATGATGGACGATGTTTATAAAAAAAGCCAGTCGATCATGTATATCGGGGACAAGGAAAATGCGAATACGGACAGCGCCCTTGTTTCCACCAAAAGAAGTCTGATTTTTAATCAGTTTAACAAGGAACTTTATCAGAAATTTTTCATGACGACGGAAGAAATTCAGGCGTGCCGGGACGGATATCTTTATGTTCACGATATGTCGGCGAGACGCGATACGATGAACTGCTGTCTTTTCAATGTGGCGGAAGTACTGCAGGGCGGTTTTGAAATGGGCAATATCTGGTATAACGAGCCGAAAACGCTGGATGTTGCTTTCGACGTAATCGGCGATATTGTACTGAGCGCGGCCAGCCAGCAGTATGGCGGCTTTACCGTGCCGGAAGTGGATAAGATACTGGAACCTTATGCGGAGAAAACCTATCGGAAAAGCCTGCTGAAATATGAAGGTCTCGGCATTGGCAGAGAAAGGGCGGAAAAAGAAGCGCTTGCCGATGTGGAAAGAGAATTTGAACAGGGCTTTCAGGGCTGGGAATACAAATTCAATACGGTGGCGAGCAGCCGGGGTGACTATCCTTTTATCACCGTCACGGCGGGAATCGGAACCGGAAGATTTGCCAGGATGGCAACCATTATTATGTTAAATGTACGGAAGACGGGACAGGGTAAAAAAGAATGCAAGAAACCGGTTCTGTTCCCCAAAATCGTTTTCCTGTATGACGAAAATCTGCACGGACCGGGAAAAGAACTGGAAGACGTTTTTGAGGCCGGTGTACAGTGTTCTGCCAAAACAATGTACCCTGACTGGCTGAGCCTGACCGGAAAAGGCTATATAGCAAGCATGTACAAACAGTATGGCAAGGTCATTTCTCCGATGGGATGCCGTGCTTTTCTCTCGCCCTGGTATGAACGCGGCGGGATGCACCCGGCGGATGAAAACGATACGCCGGTCTTTGTCGGACGGTTCAATATCGGCGTCGTATCCCTGCACCTTCCGATGATTCTGGCGAAATCCCGCCAGGAGAGCAAAGATTTTTATGAAGTGCTGGACTATTATCTGAATCTGATCAGGCAGCTTCATATCAGAACTTATGCGTATCTCGGCGAAATGCGCGCTTCCACGAATCCGCTCGCTTATTGTGAAGGCGGTTTTCTCGGAGGAAAACTACAGCTTCACGATAAGATCAAACCGATCTTAAAGACCGCGACGGCCAGTTTCGGCATCACGGCCTTTAACGAACTGCAGGAGCTTTATAACGGAAAGTCGCTTGTTGAGGACGGGCAGTTCGCGCTGGAAGTTCTGGAACATATTAACGATAAAATCAATGAATATAAAGAAGCGGACGGTCATCTGTATGCGATATACGGAACGCCCGCGGAAAACCTCTGCGGCTTACAGGTGAAGCAGTTCCGGGCCAAATACGGCATTATTGAGGGCGTATCCGACAGAGAATATGTCTCCAACAGTTTCCACTGTCATGTGACGGAAGAAATCACGCCGATCGAGAAACAGAATCTGGAATACCGTTTCTGGGAACTTGCAAACGGCGGAAAAATTCAGTATGTAAAATATCCGATCGACTACAATATCGAAGCGATCAAAACGCTGATCCGACGCGCGATGGAAATGGGATTTTATGAAGGAGTCAACCTTTCGCTTGCTTATTGCGATGACTGCGGCCATCAGGAGCTGGAAATGGATGTCTGCCCCGCCTGCGGAAGCCGTAATCTGACGAAGATTGACCGGATGAACGGGTATCTTGCTTATTCGCGCGTTCACGGGGACACCAGACTGAGCGATGCCAAGATGGCGGAGATTGCGGAGCGGAAGAGCATGTAGCGTGTGAAAAGAGGTTCTGAAGCTCGCGCCAATGGCAGCATAAGAGTTTGATGAAATTTTATGAAAGAGGAAATTACATGAGGTATCATAATATAACGAAGGACGACATGCTGAACGGGGATGGGCTGCGGGTGGTTCTCTGGGTAGCCGGGTGCGCTCACTGCTGTAAGGATTGTCATAATCCGGTCACATGGGATCCGGACGGGGGTGTGCCCTTTGACGAGAAGGCCAGAGAGGAAATCTTTGACCAGCTGGACAAGCCGTATATTTCCGGCATTACGTTTTCAGGAGGAGATCCCTTTCATGCCGCCAACAGACCGGAAGTCAGAAGCTTTATGGCGGAAATTAAAGAGAAGTATCCGGGTAAGACGATCTGGCTGTATACGGGTGATGTCTGGGAAAATGTCAGAAATGACGCTGCAATGCAGTATATCGATGTTTTGGTGGACGGCGAGTTTGTTGCGGAAGAAAAGGACGCGACGCTGTGCTGGAAAGGGAGCCGGAACCAGCGGGTGATTGATGTTCAGGAAAGTTTAAAACGAAAAGAGGCGCCGCCGGTGCTGCATTGTGAAAACTAAAGAATGATTATATCCTGAAAAATCGGATAGACAGGGGCGGATATGGAATCAAAAACCATTAAAATTAAATATTTTACGGATAAAATAGAGAAACTGACTTACATAGACGGGAAATCGGACTGGATTGATCTGCGTGCGGCGGAGGAGGTTACGCTGCAGAAGGGTGATTTTAAGCTGATACCGCTGGGCGTGGCGATGGAGCTGCCGAAGGGGTATGAAGCCCATGTGGTGCCGAGAAGTTCGACTTTTAAAAACTTCGGCATTATTCAGACCAACCACCAGGGCGTTATCGACAGTTCCTACTGCGGGGACAACGACCAGTGGTTTATGCCGGTCTACGCGGTGCGCGACACGCAGATTCATATAAACGACAGAATCTGTCAGTTCCGCATTATGGAGAATCAGCCGGCCCTTACTTTTGACGAGGTGGCAAGCCTTGATCATGCGGACAGAGGCGGACATGGCAGCACAGGAAAGCAGTAAGATGCTGTAAAATTAAGATGCCGAAAGATAAAGCAGGAAAATGAGCTGTAAGATTAAGCAGTAAAATGAGAAGAATAAAAAGCTCCTTCCCGGACATACTAACAAAAATGTTTCGGAAGGAGTTTTTATCTGTGCAAAATACGAACCAGAAACAGGAAAACAGGAACACGCCGAATAAAGAACGTATGGCGGAAAATCAGGAATGTATGACGACCTCGCTGGAAGAAAGCATGCGCTATCTGGCAGAGCGGTTAAAACCGGATACAAATTTTGACATTGTATACAGGGTAATCGATGTGGGCGGAAAACAAGCCTGCATTTATTTCATAGACGGTTTCTGCAAAGATGAACTGATGATGAAGATTCTGCAGTATTTTATCGACTTAAAGCCGGAAAATATGCCGGACAGCGCATATGGAATGGCCAAAAGCGCGACGCCTTATGTGGAAGTTGATTTAAAAGACAAATGGAGCGATATTTTCTATAATATTCTTTCCGGCGTCTTTGCTCTGTTCATCGATGGATATGACAGATGTGTCTTAATTGATTCCAGAACCTATCCCGCCAGAGGAGTATCGGAACCGGAGAAGGATAAGACGCTCCGGGGCTCCAAAGACGGTTTTGTGGAGACCGTTGTTTTTAATACGGCGCTGATCAGACGCCGGATCCGCAGTACGGAACTTCGAATGGAAATGATGAACGCCGGTAAAAGCTCCCGGACGGATATCGTGCTTTGTTATATGGATAACCGGGTGGATCATAAATTTCTGGACAAGATCAAAAAAAGGATTTCGGAAATTAAAGTGGATGCCCTGACGATGAATCAGGAAAGCCTGGCGGAATGCCTTTATCAAAGAAACTGGTTCAACCCTTTTCCGAAATTCAAATTTACGGAGCGCCCCGATACGGCGTCGGCCCAGATTTTGGAAGGCGATGTCATCATTCTGGTGGATAACTCCCCGTCGGCCATGATCGTGCCGACTTCGATATTTGATATTGTAGAAGAGGCGGACGACTATTACTTTCCGCCGATTACGGGAACCTATCTGCGCCTTTCCCGTTTTTTAATCGGATTATTGACATATCTGATTACGCCGACTTTTTTGCTCCTGATGCAGCATCAGGAGTGGATACCGGAATCGTTCAGGTTTATTTTGTTGAAAGAAGAAAGCAATATTCCGCTGATCGCTCAGTTTTTGCTGCTGGAACTCGCAATCGACGGCTTAAAGCTTGCGGCAATCAATACACCGAATATGCTCAGTACACCGCTCAGCGTGATGGCCGCGCTGGTACTTGGCGAATTTTCGGTAAAAAGCGGATGGTTTAATGCGGAGGTAATGTTATACATGGCCTTTGTCGCGATAGCCAATTATACGCAGTCCAGCTACGAGCTGGGTTATGCGCTGAAATTTATGCGGATTCTGAACCTGATTTTAACGGCCCTTTTCGGGGTGTACGGTTATGCGGCGGCAATAGCGATTCTGATTTTATCGATTGTCTGCAACCAGACGCTGTCCGGGCAGAGCTATATCTACCCGATTCTGCCGCTGAATCCGAAGCAGCTGGCGAAGCGGTTTCTGCGGCTGCGGCTTCCGGAGGCAAAAGAATAGGTAAGAACAGGTTGAGAAAAGTCTGAGAAAAGTTGTATCCGAAAGAAGACGTATGGCATTGCAAACACGGAAAAAGAAGAGTAAAATAGAAACAGGCCTTTAAGGCTTCCTATGATTTTGATAACATCAGTTCCGGGAGGAGTGCGCGCAGGCGTATCGCCAGTGTCTCGGTTCACACATTGTAATCCCGGAGGAACACTTGGCGGCTGATGTTATCTTTTCATGACAGGAAGAAGGTACTCTCATGGATCAGGGGCATGACACCGTGTATAATGAATACGATAATGAAAAATTTTTTGAAGAATACGCCAAAATGTCCCGAAGCAGGGACGGATTAAGCGCCGCCGGAGAATGGCATCAGTTAAAGCCTCTGTTTCCGCGGCTTCAGGGGAAAAAGGTCCTCGATTTAGGGTGCGGCTATGGCTGGCACTGTAAGTATGCGGCAGATCAGGGAGCCGCGCAGGTGTTAGGGCTTGACCTGAGCCGTAAGATGATCGAAGAAGCAGAAAAGAGAAATCCGGCAGATCAAATTCGATATCGCGTCTGTGGAATCGAAGAATATGAGTATCCGGAAAATGTATGGGACTGCGTTGTTTCCAATCTGGCTTTTCATTATATCGAAAATATTGCGATGGTATTTCGAAAAGTATACAGAACGCTGAAACCTGACGGAGTCTTTATTTTCAATATAGAACACCCGGTTTTCACCGCGGGGGCCGGACAGGACTGGGTATATGCGGAAGACCGGAAACCTCTGTACTGGCCGGTTGATAATTATTTCATGACAGGAGAGTGAAGCACGCATTTTCTGGGGTGTGATGTGCTGAAACAGCACCACACGCTGACGCAGATCCTGATGGGATTACTGACTAACGGCTTTGCGCTTGAAGTAGTGGAAGAAGCGGAGCCTCCGAAAGAAATGATGGATATTCCGGGAATGAAAGACGAATTGCGCCGTCCGATGATGCTGTTGGTAAAGGCGGCCGTAAGAAAATAATGCCATGCGAAAATGCGAAAAACGTTTCATCGTTTTTCTTCTGCTTTTGATTCCATTTCAAACGGGTTTTATGACATTTCGCCCACAAATCACAACAAATAAAGTATACTTATATGTGCAAAAGAAAACAGGCAATATAAAGCGATGCGAAGCGGCAGGAGGCAGAATCATTGAAAATTGCAATATGCGATGATGAAAAGATACTCTGTGAACAGCTTCAGAATCTGATACTGCGCCGGAAAAAAGACTGCAGTATTGATACTTATGGGAGCGGGGAAGCGCTTCTTGCGGCCGGCAGACAATATGATATTATCTTTCAGGATATCCGGCTGGAGGGAATGAACGGTATCGAGACGGCGAAGATGCTCCGGGAACGGATGGACGAAGCGGTGCTGATTTTCGTCACCGGAATGAAAGAATATGTATTTGAAGCTTTTGATGTCGCGGCCTTCCATTATCTTTTAAAACCGGTCCGGGAAGATAAGTTCGCGGAGATTTTTGAAAGGGCCGTCATGGAAGCGGAAAAGCGAAGGCAGAGAAGCGGCGGGCCGGAGTATCTTCTGATCCGCAGGCGGAACCACAGCGTGAAGCTGAACAGGGAAGAGATTCTTTATATCGAGAGCAGACAGCGGAAAGCGGCCATTCATACGTTACAGAGAGTATTGGAAACTTATGCAACGATGAACGGGCTGGAGAAAGAGCTGGGCGCGCAGTTTTACCGTTGCCACAGGGGATATCTTGTGAATCTCGCCCGGATTACAGGGTATACCGGCGATACCATTACCTTATGCAACGGGGAAAATATTTATCTGGCAAGAGAAAAATATAATGAGTTCGTAAAGAGGTATATGCGGTATCTGCGGGATGGAGGTACAGTCTGTGTATAAGGCGCTGGATGAAATGCTGGAGCTGCTTCATTATATAATCGAGGGCTGTTACCTGATCCGGTTTTACGGCAGCTTTCTGGAAAACAGATTCAGACGCGCAAAATGGGCGGGATTTGCGGTTATCCTCATTTATGTAATGATGAGGAAAGCGTGGGGAATTATTTCCGTGGCGGATTATGAAGATCTGAATTACGAGACTCTGCGGATTATCTGCGGTACGTTCGTTTCCTTCCTGACTCTTTTGGTTTGTCTTGCGGGGTTTTACCGAACGGGATACCGCATGGGGCTGTTTCTCATCGTTACGTTTCTTTCCGTCCGTGATACAAGTTATCTTTTCAGCTATACGATCTGGCAGAGAGGGTACAGCCTGCTGATGGCTTGGGCCGTGCGGTCTTTGGAAAATGGGAGTCTTGGTGTAAGCGGTCTGATGCGCATTACGTATTTGGGCGGTTACGGGATGATTCTTCTGGTGAACGTGTCTTTTCTGTGGATTATGTTTATCGTATTGAAACAGATCAGGCAGAGTTTTCGGGAAAAAGAATACCCTATGCACAGGAGGGAACTTTTCTTTCTGCTGGCTCCGGAAATGATCGGACTGTTGATCTGCATGATGTTGCGCATAATTATGTTTTATATGGAGCAGGAAAGGCCCGTGCTTTTATATGATAAATATCCGGCGCTGGTCCTGATCGTTCCGCTTATTTTGTTTTTATCCCTGTTATCCATTCCATACGGGGTAAAAGTATTTCAGGGGCTGATTGACTTAAACAGGGAAAAAAGCGGCCGGATTATACTGGAAAACCAGATAAACGGCATGCAGAGACAGATAGAAGAGATGGAGCATATTTATGCGGGTATCCGCAGCATGAAGCATGATATGCGGAATACCATTTCCATAATCATGCAGCTGGCCGCCGGAATAGAAAAGACGGATATGGATTTGGAAAGCGAAAAGAACGGCGGTACGGAGGAAAACGGAGCGGTTACGCATAAGCATGGGGATAATGAAGGTATTCTGGCTTTGCGGAAATATCTGTCGGAACTGGGGCGTTCCCTGGAAACGCCGGAACTTCGGTACCGGACAGGAAATGCGGTTGTCGATACGCTGTTAAATATGAAATATCATGAAATCTGCCGCACCTTGCCGGGGCTTGTGTTTGAGGCCGACCGGCTGATTGTTCCGGAGTCTCTGCGTATCCGGAGTTACGATATGGGCGTTATTCTCGGAAACGCGCTGGATAATGCGATAGAGGCATGCGGCCGGCTGCATGCAAAAGAGCCCGAAGCAGCTCTTTTCATCCGCCTGTCGTCTTTTCGAAAAGGAAATATGTTTTTTCTGGAAGTCGAAAACAGCTTTGACGGCCAATTTATGAAAAATGCGGAAACAGAATTTCCGATGACGAGTAAACCAGACAAAAGTGTGCACGGTTCAGGCTTTCCCAATATCCGGAATGCCGCCGGAAAATATTATGGGGAAGTGGAATGGTCGGCAGACGGCCGGGTATTCACTTTGTCGGTTATGATGCAGAATGAAAAACAGAAAACGGAAAATGCAGAAGGAAAGGAAGGGGTATAAGCATGTATATTAATGCACTCGGCATGCGGGGAGTCCATTCCCAGACGGTTCAGAATACAGGAAGTAAAACGGGCACTGTCGGTCAATATGATTACAATACGGTATTGCAGAGAGCGCTGGAGAAGAGGAACGCGGCGATCGGCTCTGTATCGGCAGGGGAAGGGGATATGATTATTACGCTGCCTGCGTATGAACAGAATACCGCCGGCCCGAAAGACATTTCCGATCAGGAAAAATGCGAAATGTCGATGAAAGAATACAGAACGTGGTTCCGAAATGAAGTGGCAGCAATCCGGTCGGAATCCCGTGCCCGTTCTTCTTATATTTCCGACACGCTTGTCATAAAAGAGGAGGCTTTCGAGAAAATGAAAAGCGATCCGGCCTGGGAAAAAGAAGTGTTCGGAAAAATCAGAGAACACAGCTTCGGACAGGAGACTGTGGGTACAAAGTCGATCGGCTATCAGATCATCGGTGCGTCTCCGGAAAGCTGTCATGAAGAAGAAATCCCGGTCAGGACAACGTACCCCCTGTTGACGGCAGGCGGATACTGGAACGGCCTGTTGTCAGGGCAGACCGGATTTTCCGATTATCTGACACAGGGGTGGCTGAGCGGCCAGAACAGCCTCGGAATGCTTTCTTCCGCCGCATACAGAAACGTAATGAACGGCGGACTTGGAAACAGCCTGCTTGGAACTTTTATGCTATAATGAGCGTTAGCGAGGAGAGCATGCCCGCATGTCAAATGTGCGGCGCTCTCTTTTTCGTGCAGAGAAAGAGAGGAAGAAAAGTAAAAACTGCGGTATACTGATAAAAAAGACAGGAGAGCATTGTTTTATGGAATGGATTGAAAAATTAAATCAGAGCATGCAGTATATTGAAGAACATTTAACGGATGAGCTGAAATATGAAGAACTTGGGCGGATCGCCTGCTGTTCTCCATATCATTTTCAGCGGATGTTTACCTATATGGCGGGCATGACGCTGTCCGAGTATATCAGGAGAAGGAAAATGTCGTTGGCGGCGGTCGATTTGCAGGACAAAGACGTGAAAGTCATCGACGTGGCGGAAAAATACGGTTACAGCTCTCCAACGGCGTTTAACAGAGCGTTTCAGAGTATACATGGCATCGCGCCTTCGGCGCTTCGGAAAGACGGCGTATCCGTAAAGGCCTTTCCGCCCATTTCCTTTCATGTTTCCGTAAAAGGAGCCGCACAACTGGATTATCGGATTGAAACGAAAGAACCGTTCCGCATTGTCGGTGTGTCAGAGCCGCTTTTTCAGGGAATTGAAGAAAATTTCGCGATTGTGCCGTCCATGTGGGGAAAGGCCGAAAACGACGGAACGCTTCAAAAGCTGGCGGGAATGATGGATGCCTCGCCGAAAGGGATTCTCGGCGTCAGCGTGTGCGACGAAGCGGAAAACTGGAAATACTTTATCGCGGCGGCAAGCACAAAAGAAAAGGCGGATTTGGAGGAATATCTGGTTCCTGCATCGACATGGGCGGTTTTTCCCGGTTCGGGTACGAACCAGTCCGTTCAGGAACTGGAACGGCGCATCGTGACCGAATGGCTTCCGACTTCCGGTTACGAATATGCCAATGCGCCGGATATCGAGGTATATCTGAACCCAGATCCGCAGAATGCGAAATACGAAGTATGGATACCGGTAACGAAAAAACAGCCATAAAAGATGCTTGTACCGTCAAGTATACTCATATGGCGGATAATTACTATTTCCTATGCAAAAACGGAACCCGCAACCGGTTCCGTTTTTGCATTTATTGTTTTTTTCCCTGTATAATGATATAATGAGCGCAAAAGAAAAACAAGCGGCTGCAAAGCAGCCATTTGTTTTTCATGCGCCATGAACGAGCAAACCGTCCGATGAAATCGGACAGTGAGCGCGGAAGGCGCGTGTTTGCGAGTCTAAAGTTTCAGGGGAAAATGGGGAGGAATTGTATATGAAAAAATCGGACAGCAAAAGAAGGCGGCTTTTTCCGCTGATCTGCCTTATGCTTACCATTTCGCTTGCGGGCTGCGGAAGCCGCCGGCCGAGGGCTCCGCAAATCAGAACAGTGGCAGAAATGAGGGAAGAGAAAGAGGCGGAAACAGAAACTGCGGCAGAGAAAGAGACGAAAGAAACGGACAAGGTCTCTCCCGGAAGCGGCAAAAACGGCGATTTGTATTTGGAAAAGCGGGAGATGGAGGATTTGAATGATCCCGAAAAAAAATGCGAAATCTATTTGCCGAAAGGAACTGAAATCAATGAGGGATACGGTTTCTATCATCAGCATGGGATTTATCTCAGCGCATTCGTCAACCGGGTAGAAGGAGAAGAACCATTTGAGGATTATTTTACGCTGATGCAGGAATACCTGTCGGGGCCGGATATGGATTATGCCGATCTGACATTCAGCGGGGTAATGGAAAACGGGGATGACAGATATTTTATATATACCGGAAGGTATGTACAGTATGACGGCACGCCCTGTGAAATCAGGATGCTGGAATATATGTCGGTGCAGCCGTCAAACAATTATGTAAACTGGTCGTTCGAGCTGATTGCGGAGGAAGTGGATGAAGAAACAGATCTGATTATCGGGGCGCTGGAAGAATGCTACGGAATTGACCTCGAGTTGTTTAAAAGAGGCAGTTCCCTGCCTGAAAAAGAAGCGTTGGAAACGTATACTTTCAAAGAAAACGGGACAAATCCGGAAACGCTCGACGGATACCAATATTTCGGAAAAGCCGTTATGGCGGACTATAACGGCCTGGGCGTCTGTCCGGTAATCATGCCGAAGGGGAATTACACCAATATGGAAAATTCCCATGCCTGTTCGTTTCTGCACGGTGTCTGGATGACGGCGGACGTGGAAGAATTTTATATGGGGAATCTGATGACGGAGCTGAAAAGCAATATGGATACGAAATACGGGTTCAGATCGAGTGATTCGGAAAAAATACGCAATGTCTGGAAAAGCTCGCTGTTACAGATTCCCGGTTTTGAGAATGCTTTTTATGCTTTGCTTACGTATGAAAAAAAAGAATACAACGGAGAATATACCAAAAGAGTAGAAGGACTGTGTTATATGCAGTATGATCAAAAACATTATATTGCATTGGAAATCTTCCTTTCCGAAGAACGGTATGATGATGATACAAGAGCGGTAATACAAGAACTGGAAACGGCTTATGGAATCGAACTGTTAAAATATTTCAGGGAAGACGTGGAAGAAACCGCTTCTGCAAATAGAGAACAGTTAATTACGATGGCCCAGCTGGCCGGAGATGGAAGTCAGATCGTGGAAGAGACGCTTCCCGATACCGTTCTCTGGTTCAACGCAACTTATGCGCCGCTTACTTACAGCAACGGATGGAACTGGAAACTGGTAGGCGGTATTTATCCGACGGAAGAAAATATAGAAATTAACAAGTATCTGCTGGAACAGAGCTGGAATATAGATGATCGGGAATCTGCACTGGATACGGCAGAGCAGCTGAAAGAAAAGGGACACAGGAATACCTGTCAGGAATGTATGGATGAACTGGAGGAACTGGGTCTGCTCGATCTGGAAGAAAAAGAATTTTTGAAAGAGATAAAGAAGCTGGAGGACTCGAAGAAGGCAGGGCGCTTTCAGATTGTTTATCAGATGTATCATGCCGGTTTAAAGCCGGACGATATGGCGGCCTGGGATCTTTGCCGGGTGAATCAGCTTTATGCGAGTTTTTATATATGCGGATATCTGACATACGAAGAGGCGATGGATGCGTCTCTTGAAAATTCACTTGTTTTACAGTCGATGTATTCTTCCTGGGATGATATGATGGAAGGATACCTGTTAGGATATCGGTTCTGGCTGGGAGATATGGACGCAGACGAAGATTCGCTGACACAGGAACGCCGCCGCATGTATGAGATGATGCTTCAGATGGAGGATCATCCGTATCTGCTGGACTGGAATCTGGAATTGAAAAAAAGCTGGTAAGCAGTTCGTATTAGTTCGATATCGTTCGGAAAGGAAAATTTATGAAAGAGAGAATCGTGAATAAAAAATTTGACACGTTCGTTATCTGGGGGATTGCGGCCGGTTTTACCGTTCTCTATATATCGTTATTGTTTAATCATAATATATGGACGGATGAGGCGTTTACGCTGCAGCTGATCAAAGGAAATGTGCGCGATATCATTGAGGGGACGGCGCGGGATGTGCATCCGCCGCTTTATTATCTGTATGCGAAATTATTTCGGGTGTTTTTGGGTGATTCATTGCTGGTGCAAAAAGCGGCGGCGGTGATTCCCATGACCGGGACGCTGGTTTTGGGAGCGACGGCGGTGCGGAAAGACTTTGGAGACAAAGCGTCTGTTCTGTATCTGTTGTTTTTAGCGTGTATGCCCTGTACGATGGAATTTTCGGTTCAGGTGAGAATGTATTCCATGTCCCTGTTTTTTGTGACGCTTAACGGACTGTATGCTTATCGGGCTTTTACGAACGGAAAAAAACAGGAATTTCTGATTTTTGCACTCAGCGGTGTCCTGGCGGCCTATACGCATTATTTTGCCTTTGTCCCGGTTATTTTCATAACGGGTCTGCTGTTATTTGCAATTCTGATCTGGAAAAGGGAACGGACGGCGGCCTGGGGTGTTTCAGCGGCGGGCATGATCATCGGTTATCTGCCGTGGGTGCCCTCCATGCTCAAACAGGTGTCCAGTGTGGAAAAGGGATACTGGATACCGGAGATTACGTGGGAGACGGTCTGGGAATATTTTGAATGGACATTTGATTTACAGCTTGTTCCCGGCATGGTATTCGTTTTTTTGTTTCTGTTGATAACGGCAGGTATATTTAACATCATCGCAATTGCAAAGCGAAGGGACAGGAATGCGGTATTTGCGGTGTTCTGTATGCTGGTTCCGACACTTACGGCAGTTTTTGGAATAACCGTGTCCATTCTCAGAACGCCGGTTTACCGCGATCAATATATTTTGCCGGCGCTCGGCCTGCTGGCGTTATTTTTTGGAATTGCCATGGGAAGAACAAAGAACGGCGTTATGCTTATGATAAGCCTGTTTCTGCTGTTTACCGGCGCGGTACAATACAAAGAATGTTTCCGGCAGGAATACCGCAGTACTTATGTGAAAGAGACAGAGGATTTTTTTGCAAAAAATCTGGAAGACGGGGATTATGTCATATATAACTGGAAAACTTTTGGCTTCATTTATGAATGTTATTTTGAAGAAGACAGGCTTTCTTATTGCGAAGAATTTGACTTTTCGAAAGACTTTCATACCGTCTGGTTTCTGCATACGGCATGGGAACCGGAAATTTCTCAGGAAACGATAGAGAAGTACAGTCTTGTCATAGAGAATATGGGACATTTCGGCATAGAACATAATGAATTTGATATCTATAAAATTTATAAAAGTACATCTTAGCCGGAGTCGGAAACCGTATCAGCAAAGGTGCCGCATCGGCATATAAGAGGGGAATCCTTTCTGTTTTGCAGAAAGGACTTTCACGCCAGGTGACGCCATAACTATTGTCAGAGGTTAATCAGGGATTAAGAAGGCTCTGTATCATGCAGGGCTTTTCTTGTTTTGCTTTTTTAATAAAAGGATAGAATGGACGAGCGGGATTCCGGCTTTAAATGCTTGAAAATATTCGTTTGACCGGATGCCGGGAAGCCGATTGACAGGAGGATAAAACGTGGGCGTAAATAAAATTATGATTATAGAAGATGATATTGTGATCCGGACAGAATTGAAAAAGCTGCTGATCGGCAATGGATATGATGTATGCGCCATATCCGATTTTTCTAATCCGATCGAAAATATAAAAGCGTATAAGCCGCACTTAATTATTTTAGATATAAAGCTGCCTGATATCAGCGGCTTTTCAATTTGTTCGGAAACACGGGGTTTTTCAAATGTTCCGATTATCTTTGTAACGAGTTGTGATACCGATATGGATGAGCTGAACAGTATCATGCTGGGTGGAGATGCTTTTATTACAAAGCCGTATAATACGGCTATTCTGCTTGCGAAGATTGCCTCTTTGCTGAAGCGTGTATATGAAACTCAAAAGCACACAGATTATGAATGGCAGGGTGCCGTTCTGCATTTGGAAAGCAGCTCGATTGAATATAATGGTTCAAAAGCGGAACTTACAAAGAATGAGCTAAGAATCCTCTGTTTTCTTTTCAAAAATGCCGGAAAAATATGTTCAAGGAACGACATTGTTGATTATTTATGGGATAACCAGCTATATGTTGATGATAATGCTTTAAGTGTGAACATTAACCGTATCCGTGATAAATTAGTATCTATTGGACTAAATGATTTCATCAAAACAAAGCACAGACAGGGGTACACATTATGAATGGAAAACTGTACTGGAAAAATCAACTATCTTTTTTGATGTTTCAGATGCTATGTATGCTGACGCTTTCTGTATTTTTATTAGCTGTTGGCAATAGCCTGGACAGCATACTCTTAATTCTTTTTACATGGATATTGATTTGCGCTGTTTTTATGACGATTGCCTGTCAGAAGCGGAAAAGGGAAATGGATAAACTGCTTCGGCTTCAGGAACAGCTGAAGGAAAAATATTTAATCCCGGAGCTTATGAAAGTACCTGAACGCGCAGACGATCAAGTATTTTATTTCCTGCTGAAAGCAGCCGAAAAATCCATGTTAGAACATATCGAAGTTATCGAGAGGGAACGCACAGATTATAAAGAATATATTGAACAATGGATACATGAGATAAAAACACCGATTACTGCTATGAAATTGTTGTGTGAAAACAACCGATCCCCTTTTACAAGAGAATTGTTAGCAGAATTAGAAAAAACTACCCGCTTTACAGAACAGGCTCTTTATTATGCCCGGAGTGAACATACCGAAAAGGACTATTCAATCCATGAAATCGGTTTATTTGATATTGTGCATAACGCCATTGCAGACAATAAATATTTGCTTATGAAAAACGATGTTGCCGTAAATGTCAGGGAGTTTGACGATACGGTTTTTTCTGACGAAAAGTGGGTTAGATTTATCCTCAATCAGCTGATTATCAACGCAGTAAAATATCGTGCGGAACAGCCCAAAATATATATTTATACAAAGCAGCGGAATGACCAAATCTGTTTGTTCGTAGAGGATAATGGTATTGGCATTTCCGCGAATGATCTGCCCCGTGTCTTTGAAAAGGGCTTTACCGGCGAAAATGGCAGGGCCAGACAAAATGCTACGGGAATTGGTCTTTATCTTTGCAAATGTCTGTGTGATAAATTGGGAATAGGGATTGATATTGTTTCTGATACAAACGGTACAACAATTATGCTGTTTTTCAATATCAACCACTTTATACATCAGGTGCAGGGCTGAAGCCGGTCACTTCTTACATTTTTGTTAGAACTCCGTAAGAAAACCTGATACAAAGAAACTGAGCTATCACCTACAATGTTTTAACAAGGAGGTAGACATTATGAATGAGATTTTAAAATTAGAACATATCCAAAAATACTATGGCAATGGAGGGAATATCACAAAAGCGATAGATGATATTAGCTTTTCAGTAGAAAAAGGAGAGTTTATCGGCATTATGGGAGCTTCCGGCTCTGGCAAAACAACGTTGCTTAATTGTATTTCTTCTATTGATACGGCAAGTGCAGGACATATTTACCTGGATGGAACAGATGTCACCGAAATTAAGGAAAAGGAGCTTGCGCGTTTCCGGCGCGTAAACTTAGGTTTTGTTTTTCAGGATTTCAATTTGTTGGATACACTGACTATTTCTGAAAATATTGCACTCGCTCTTACGATCAATAAAGTACCTGCTGCAAAAATTGATATTCGCGTGGAGGAAATTGCAAAGACTTTATCCATAGCGGATATTTTGAACAAATATCCATATCAGGTATCCGGTGGTCAAAAGCAGCGCTGCGCTTGTGCAAGAGCAATTATAAATAACCCGAAATTGATTTTGGCAGACGAACCAACCGGAGCATTAGACAGTCATTCATCACAAATGCTGTTATCTACAATACAAAGTATAAATGAACGGCTTGGTGCAACGATCCTTATGGTAACACATGATGTGTTTACCGCCAGTTATGCAAATAGGATATTGTTTTTAAAAGACGGACGCATTTTTACGGAACTTTTGAAAGGTGACAATACCCGCAAAGCTTTTTTTGAAAAAATACTGAATGTTCTCACTATGATAGGAGGTGGACAAACGGATGTATGCTAAATTTGTTTTCAGAAATGCAAAGCGTTCGGCTAAGGATTATTTGGTATATGTTGTCACTATGACAATCTGCGTCATGCTGTTCTATGCGTTTCTGTCCATTACGAGCAAGTATTATAATCCCGATATCGGGACAGAATATGAGTTTACTTTAGTAAGCGATGGAATGAAAATAGCGATTTGCGCAGTAACCCTGTTGTTATTGTTCCTTATACGCTATGTGAACAACTATATGCTGCGCAGGAAACAAAAGGAGTTTGCCATACAATCTGTCATGGGAATGGAACAGAAGACCGTTGCGTGGATATTCTTTACAGAAACCTTTTTAATGGGAGCAGTATCAATCATTATCGGCATTTTTTCAGGTATATTCTGCTCACAATTTATAACAGGTATGCTGCTGTCTGCCTATGAGCAGGACTACAAATTATCCTGGACATTTTTTCCGGATACGGTTATTCTGACAATATGCTTTTTTTCATTAAGTCTTTTGGCTGTGGGATTACTTAATGTCCGCACAATACGGAAAATAAAAATCATTGATATGCTGTATGCAGATAAGCAGAATGATCCACATATCAATAGAAGCCGCTATATGCCGGTAATCGCAATTTTATATACTATTTTTCTCATATTTATGACAGTTACGGGAATATCAAAAATGTATTTTTATTCTGACCCTCGTTTTCCTGTCCCCGTACACATCATGTTTTGGGGAAACATCATTGCTCCCGCAGCCTCTTTTTTATTAAGCATTGTATGGTGCATTGTTCGTAAAAAATGGAGTTTTAACCGATATATTCTTGCGGCAGCCATACTTTCACTTGTGAATATCGGATTTGCGGCAAGTGTTCCGGTAATTCAAAGCACGTATATGCTTGCAGGTGGCGCAGGTACACTTAACAGCTATTTGATGTTCTTGCTTGTCGATGTAATCTTTTGGATTTGCTGTATCATTTATTTAGCAGGTAATTTGCTTTCCGAATGGAAAGAAAAATCACCCAAATATAAATATAGGGGGAGCAATCTGTTTTTCTTCGGACAGATTATTTCAAAGTTAAATACCACGTCAAAAACAATGACGTTGATTTGCCTGACATTAGTATTATCCGTATTTTTGTTTGTGGCAGCTCCGGCATTAACAGGGTGGGCCTCGGGGTATTTAGATATACGTTCTTTGTATGATGTTCAAATCAGCACACGCTATAATAGCGTGCATGATGAAGCGGATTTACCACAGGACAATTACGGGCTTGTTACTGATTTTCTTCACGAAAAAGATATTGCAGTGGCTTATGACTGCACTTTCAACTTATACTTACCTAACCAGGAAGATTTTCATAAACGGGTAAAATTGGATTTTCCCATTGCTGCGATCTCTCTTTCCGACTATAACACTTTGCGGGAAATGCTTGGATATGAGCGGATTTCCTTAAATGAGGGAGAATTTACAACGCAGTGGAAGACAATAGCGGCCGAGAAAGAACGAAATGAATTTTTAAGCAATCATACTGTTATTTCAACGGATATGGGCATTCTAAGTCTTGCGGAAGATGCCTGTCACTTAGAAGCGATCGGTCAAACCGTTTATAATTCCTATACTGACGTTTTATATGTTTTCCCGGATAGCATTTGTGATAATCTCCTTTCGGTTATGCGAAACCGGTATGTGAAAACAGAAACGACAATACCGTATAATGAAGCGATTTACCTTGAAACCTCCTTTGCTCAAAAATATCCCGAAACGCCGGATAATGGAAATGGGGTTCAATACTACATCAGAACGAGTACACAACAAATTAACAATTCCATTGCAGGCAGCTTTATTTTACAGGCGGCTTTTGATTACAGCGCGGTGGTTTTAATGGTTATCTGTCTTACGATTCTTTCTTTGCAGCAGCTCATAGATGCAGCCCATTATAAATACCGTTTTGGTGTCCTTCGAAAGCTCGGTGTAGACCGGCATGAAACAGAACACTTAATTTTAAAGCAATTGGCTGTATGGTTTGGTCTGCCGATTACTGTTGCGGCATTTGTGTCAATTATCGTTGTTTCCTACTTTTTTAAAACAATATCGGCACAAATTTCTGCCTATATAGGCATAGGAGCCTTGCTGACACAAGTAGGAGCTGTGGTTTGTATTCTTGTCTTATTACTAATATGTTATTTTATCAGCACATGGATACTGTTCCGGAAAGCGGTAACTGAATAAAAGATTATCTGCCGCATGACGGTAAAAAGGCCATTGTACAGCAGACCACCGCATAACCGAATAAAAGGAAAGCACCGGTCAATATTGGCTGATGCTTTCCTTTTTCTGAATTCATTTAAACCGGCATGGTTCGCTTAAAATAAGCGGTGGGCCGGTAAACTTTATTTTGTGCAGTCAAATCCCGGATTAAACGCATAGAAGTTCTTTTCGTTCAGGCGATCCTGAACGATGCGGAGAGCTTCACCGAAACGGGAGGATTGAAGTAAATTTATCTGTTGATTTTCTGCATTTTCTTTATAATTGACTGCCAATACATGCGGTCTTTCAATACCCGGATTACCGTAATCGTAGAATCCTCCACAACAAAGAAGATTAAATATGTACTGTAAGGCTTGAAATAAATGCTCAATCCCTCAATTACATATCCCGTAGCTTCATAGCCTTTGGGAAAGGAATCCAGCTCTTTGATAGCCTTCTTTATCTTCTTTGAAAAGTTTTCCGCATATTCACGATATTTGAATGTGTCGAGAATATACTTTTTAGTTGATTTAATATCCCGAAGCGCGTCCTTGGATATTACGATTTTATATTTCTTTGGTTTGTCCGGCATTATATTTTGTCAATTTCCTCCCATGCTTCATCAATCGTATAAACATCGCCTTTTTTCAGACTTTCTATTCCCTTGGAGAGTTCATCATATAATGCGCCTATGGCTGCTTTTTCGGAATATTCGGTTTTTAGGATTTCTTGATTTCTAACTGCCTGTACCGCAGGTGCCATAGTATCACTTCCCTTCACTGTTTTCTTTATTATACGGTATTTAGTATTGGCGTATCAACAGATTTTTATTAAATTTTCCTCAAAACTGTGTGGCATAGACTTTCATGGTTAAATGTTCCAAGTGATTTCAATGTTTCCTTCTGCAATCCGAATGACCTTGATAAGCGTATCAACTACCGCCTGTCTGTCCTCGAAAGAGAGCGTTTCCCATGTTTTCACATGATTGGTTATCTGCTTCAATCTGCCCTCTGTGTCTGTGACATTTGCCGTAACGATTTCTTCCTGCAAGGCTTTCCGCTC
>CAJUDZ010000022.1 GCA_910584965.1 uncultured Lachnospiraceae bacterium
CAGATAAAATGAAGCTGCCGCTTCACGAATTTTCATTCGTTAAAGCGACAGCCTCATTTTTTTGCCAGTTTACGACGCACGACGATAAAACATGCCACATGCGCCAGAAAGGTCAGAAGCCAGCTGGCCGGATAAGTCAGGTACAGAGAAGTCACCGTATGGAACTGCTCCATTCTGAAAAAGGTAAAAATCCAGAACAGCCGGAGGCCGCATGCACCGATCAGCGAAACGATCATCGGCATCACGGCATATCCAAGTCCCCGCAGCGCTCCCACCATAACATCCATCATGCCGCAGAACGCATAGTACCGGCATATGATCTCCATCCGCCGCATGCCCGCTTCCATGACCGCGGGACTCGTCGTGTACATGCGAAGCAGAGGATAGCCGAACAGTACTGCCAGATTTCCAAAAACAACGCCCGCCACGATCACGCACATCTGCGCCGTATACAGGATTTTGTTCACCCTCTCATATCTGGCCGCGCCCACGTTCTGGCTCGTAAAGGAGATCGCCGCCTGATGAAAAGCGTTCATCGACACATAGACGAAGCCTTCGATATTGGCTCCCGCCGAGTTTCCCGCAACGGTCACGGCCCCGAAAGAATTGACCGACGACTGGATAATAACATTGGAAAAGGAAAACAAAATCCCCTGAAAACTGGCCGGAAGCCCGATCTGCAGAATCCGTCTGAATTTATCGCCGCGCACGCGCAGTTCCGACAGTTCCAGATGAATGCTTCCCTGTTCCTTCATCATACAACGAATAATCAGCACCGCGGAAATGCACTGGGAAATCGCCGTAGCCGCCGCAACGCCCGCCACGTCCATCCGGAAAGCGATGACAAATAACAGGTTCAGCAGCACATTCACAACGCCGGCGATCGTCAGATAGTACAGGGGACGTTTCGTATCGCCGATTGCCCGTAAAATAGCGCTTCCGAAGTTATAAAGCATCATCGCCGTCATTCCCAGAAAATAAATCCGCAGATAAAGCGTTGCCAGAGGAAGCACATCCTCCGGCGTATTCATCCAAAGCAGTATCTGTTTTGCGCCCACCAGTCCGATCACCGTCAGAATCACACCGCTGTACAGACTGAGCGTCATTGCCGTATGAACCGTCTCTGTCAGGTCTTTCTGGTTTTTCGCGCCAAAAAACCGGGCAACCAGCACATTTGCGCCGACCGACAGGCCCATGAAAAAGTTTGTCAGCAGGTTGATTAACGATGAAGTCGAACCTACCGCCGCCAGCGAATTGTCGCCTGCAAATCTGCCGACCACGATGATATCCGCCGCATTGAAAAGCAGCTGCAGCAGGCTGGAACACATGAGCGGCAATGTAAATAACAATATTTTTTTCAATATGGAACCGCTGCACATATCCATTTCATATTTTTGCACTTTTGTTTTCTTCGTCTCTGTTTTCATCCTCATAAATTAAACCCACGGTTTTCGCAGGCTTCCTCTCCATCTTTCTTTCTGTTCCTCATACTGCTCATTCAGCCAGTCCGCCGCCTGTGCTTCTCCGTCTTCGCTGAGCGGCACTTCGATGAACTGCTTTTCTTCTTCCGGCGTCTTATGAATCCCGTATGGTTCCGGCCAGATTGTAACCCGAATCATGTCCGCCTCTTCTCCTTTGACCCGCTTCATCATATACCGCATCCCGTCCATGCTTCCGGAATACTCCTCTTTTTTTATATAATTGAGCGGATGAAACGTTTCTTTATTTATCATAAAACACCTCCTCATTTTCATCCTGAAGGGCCTGGTTTCTGTCCAAACCCGTTCTTGAAAAACCTTAAAAACTTTTTTAAGTTATGCTTGCTTTTTTCTGCAAAATCAGATATAATGATAAATGTTTTCGGGGTGTGGCTCAGGTGGTAGAGCGCTACTTTAGGGAAGTAGAGGCCGCAAGTTCAAGTCTTGTCACTCCGATCATCATAAAAACCTCGAAAGTATAAGCTTCCGGGGTTTTTTTCTGCCTCAAATCCCGTTCCTTCAGTTCTCTCAATTTCTGAAACCATCCATCCTTTTTATCAATACGATTCCTATCATACAATATCTGAATTGCCGTTTCAAGCCGGAAAGTTCATTTTGACGGCGTTATTTTTCTTCGGTTATTTTTCTTCCCTTTCGGAAAAGTGTTCCCGCTGTACGGAACCTGAAAAATCCATATTTTTAGGCAAAAACCGGACAGCGGTAAACCCGTGGACAGGATTACCGCTGTTTATATATGAAAAATCTCTCTTATGCAGTTATAAGACCGCCTTTTCCCGGAAAATTCCGGTCCATAAACATTTCAAAATCATTTTTCGGAATCGGTCTGGAAAAATAATATCCCTGCTGCAGTTCGCAGCCGATCTCGGAAAGATAGTCGCTCTGTTCCGGCGTCTCCACGCCCTCGCACAGAGAGGTAATACGCAGTTTCCGCGCCATATCAATAATGCAGGAAATAATAATCTTATCGTTTTCACTCAGATCATTATCCGTTTCCTCATCCTGCAGAAAGACCTTATCCAGCTTGATAATATCGATGGGCAGTCTGCTCAGCAGATTTAAAGACGAATAACCGGAACCGAAATCATCCATGGAAACTTTCGTTCCCATCTTATGGAGCCCATCGATTAATTGTAAAGCTTTCTCCGTATTTTCGATATAAATATTCTCCGTCAGCTCAAATTCCACCAGATTCGGCTGAATCCGGTATTCTTCAAACAGGGAGCTCAGATAGGACAAAATCTCCATTTTATGCAGATGCGCCCTTGAAACATTTACGGAAATCGGGACGATCGGCTTATTTTCCCTCATACGTCCTGCTATAAACCTGAATACTTCCCTGTATACAAAATAATCCAGTTCCACAATCTGTCCGCTTTGCTCAAGCACCGGAATAAATTCGTCCGGATAAATGAAACGGCCGTCCGGCTTCTGCCAGCGTATCAGCGCTTCCGCGCCGTCAATCCGCACCGAATCCGTTTTCATTTTCGGCTGATAATAGACTTTCAGTTCCCCGTCTGCAATCGCCCTGGACAAGGATGAAGTGATTTCGATCTCTCTTTTAATGCCGTCTGTCATTCTGCTGTCAAAAAGCACACAGCAGTCCTCCTTCATTTCCTTTGCAATCTTCCGCGCCAGATTGGCATTGGATACTGCTGTGGCCGGGTCCAACCGCCTGTCTTCTTTTGAAATGAAGCTGATTCCCGTACAGAACTTTAGCCTCGCTGCAGAATAGTTTTCCCTGAAACGTTTTTCCATTTCCAGATTGTGCCTGTGGATTACCTCGCGGACCTCCTCATTGGACATCCGGCTGCCTACTTTTGAAGCCACAACAATATTATCGGAAAATACCCTGGCCGCACACAACATGTTTCCATTTCCCTGTGTCACCTGACGCGTGAACTCCTTCAGCAGCATATCCCCGCGCCGGTATCCGAACGTATCATTAATATACTTAAAATATTTGATATCGGTATAAATAATTGCGATCCGGTAGTCCTCCATCTTCCGGATTTCCGTTTCCAGCTTCTTTAAAAATTCCTCATACTTATCCAACCCTGTTAAGATATCTTTTTCTTCCATTTTTATACTCCTGCCGCATCACGATTCTGCTTCTCCAACTCCCTCACAAAAGCCTTATCATAATCCGGATATACCTTTTTTAAGGAGACCAGCCGTCCGCTTCTGTCCACAAAACAGTGCTCACTGTTTCCGGTCATCCTTAATTCCCCGCTTTCCTTATCCGTAACACGATAGGACAGGAAAAGTCTTACACCATTGTATTTCTCGATCTTTACCGTAATCAGCACGGTGTCATCAAAATGTACCATCGATCTATACCGACAGGAAAGCGCCGTTACCGGGCTGACGATGCCGTTTTTCTCCATCTCGCTGTAATCGATGCCATTCTCCCGCATCCACCAGATTCTGGCAGATTCCAGCCATCTGGCATAGTTGGAATGATGAATCACTCCCATCTGATCGGTTTCATAGTACTGCGCCCGGTGCTCATAGACCGTCATTTACATACGTTTCCTTTCCTCTCTGATTTAACCCCTGACTATCAGTCTACAATTCTGAAATGGAAACGTCAAGTATCATTCCGATATTTTACCACTTTACCGCAATAAATTTTACCGCAGCACTTCCAGCAGATATTCCCACACCCTTTTCACCGAGGAAATGCTCAGCACCTCTTCCGTTGTATGAATGCCTTTCATATCAGGACCGTAGGAAATGCAGTCCAGATCGGGTATTTTTCCGGAAAACAGACCGCATTCAAGACCGGCATGGATTGCCTCCACCCTGGGTTTTTCCCCGTACATCTCTTCGTAAATACGGATCATCTTATCCCGCAGCGGAGAATCCTGACGGTACGCCCAGCCGGGATAATCTCCCCGGACTTCCATTTCCGCGCCGGCCAGCGCACAGACCGCGGACATTTTTCTGCGCAGCGCTTCTTTCCCGCTTTCCAGAGAACTCCTGACGGCATAAGTCAGCCGGAGGCATTCTGTCGAAAGCCGCAGCATGCCGAGGTTCAGCGAAGTCTCCACCAGCCCCTTTACATCGGCGCTCATGGCCTGAATGCCGTTCGGCATCGCCAACAGGTAACAGACCGCTTTCCGCATGCTCTCCGCCTGTAAACAATCCGTCGTCCGCCCGCCCTCTTCCGTTACGTCAATCCTGACGCCGGGGTCTTTGACGGCCAGCTCGGTTTGCAGCTTTTTTTCCATATCATGCACAATTGCCGGAATGATCTCCTTTTCTTCCGCGGATACAAGCACGCGCGCATCGGTCTGCCGCGGTATGGCATTGTCCGCGAGCCCGCCTTCCAGACTGACCAACGAAGCGGAAGTCTCCTGAAGAAGCGCATCTAACACACGGCCCATCAGATAATTGGAATTGCCTCCCTCCCTGATGATTTCCGCGCCCGAATGGCCGCCCTGTAAGCCTGCCAGCCGGATATGAAACTGCTGTCCGCTTCTTTTTTCCCAGGCCGCGGGAAGTTTGCAGTCCGCCCTGAAGCCGCCCGCACAGCCGGTCAGCAGAACGCCTTCTTCCTCATTATCCAGGTTCAGCATTCTGCGGCCTTTCAGCATGGACAGATCGATTTCCCTGGCGCCGTCCATTCCTACCTCTTCTCCGACTGTCAGAACGGCCTCCAGACGCGGATGCGGAATCTCCTTCGCATCGAGCAATGCCAGTATATAAGCGACCGCAATGCCGTCATCTCCGCCCAGGCTGGTTCCCTGTGCCGAAATCAGATCGCCGTCAACCATAAGCTTCAGCGGTTCTTTTTCCATATCGATATCACAATCCGGCGCTTTAACGGCCACCATATCCATATGCCCCTGCAAAATAAGCGTTTCTTCCTTTTCATATCCGGGAACGGCTTCTTTGACGATAATGATATTCTTCCATTCATCCTGTATACAGGCAAGCCCTCTCTCTTTTGCAAACTCTTTCAGATAGTCGCTGACTGCGCCTTCATTTCCGGAACCATGCGGTATTTTACAGATCTCCTCAAAAAAATGAAAAACCGGACGCGGTTCCAAACCTTCCAATACGCCCATTCCTCTGCCTCCTTTTTTCGTTTGTTTTATAGTTTATAAACAATTTCAAAATATTTTCAAAAAATGGAGAACGGCCTCCAGCCATTCTCCATTTGTAACTTTCGTTTTATCTCTGATTTTCCGATTTATTTCTGATTTGCTTTGGAAAGCTCTGCAAGCGTCTTGAATCCGTCCGCATCGTTTACAGCCATCTCCGCAAGCATCTTTCTGTTGATTTCCACGCCTGCGTTTTTCAGTCCGAACATAAATTTGCTGTAAGAAAGGCCGTTCATTCTTGCCGCAGCGTTGATACGCGCAATCCATAACTGTCTGAACTGACGTTTTCTCTCTTTTCTGCCCGCATAGGAAGATGCAAGCGCTCTCATTACAGACTGCTTTGCTACTCTGTACTGTTTTGATCTTGCGCCTTTATAACCTTTTGCGAGTTTTAAAACTCTGTTGTGCTTTTTTCTGGCGTTTAAACCGCCTTTAATTCTTGCCATGTCTTTTTTCCTCCTTCAAAAACATATCTATAAATCAAGCCTTATAAATATGGTAAAATTTTCTTCATGTTCTTAACGTTTGTTGCATCTGTCATTGCAGGTTTTCTAAGATTCCTCTTGTTCTTCGTAGTCTTCTTAGTCAAGATATGGCGTTTATAAGCTTTGCTTCTTTTCAGTTTCCCTGTTCCGGTCACTTTAAAACGTTTTGCAGCTGACTTGCTTGTCTTCATTTTTGGCATTTCAAAATTCCTCCTGTATTTATCATTCATCAGATATCATAACACGGATATCGTTTATTTTAAACTGAATAAGCTTATCGCTTCTCAGCTAAAAACATCGTCATGCTCCGCCCTTCCACTTTCGGGGCCTTCTCCATTACCGCAATATCGGAAAGCGCCTGGGCAAAATCATCCAGAATATGTTTGCTGCTGTTCATATGCGTCATTTCACGTCCGCGGAAACGAAGCGTTACCTTTACTCTGTCGCCCTTCGTGATAAACTTCCTCGCAGCGTTTACTTTCGTATTCAGATCATTGGTATCGATATTCGGCGACAGCCGGATTTCCTTGATCTCGATAACTTTCTGTTTCTTCTTTGCTTCCTTCTCTTTTCTGGTCTGTTCATATTTGAACTTCCCGTAATCCACGATTTTACAAACGGGAGGCTTTGCCGTCGGTGCGATTTTTACCAGATCAACGCCTGCCTCCTCCGCAAGTTTCATCGCTTCTCTCACCGGCATAACGCCGAGCTGTTCCCCATTTTCTCCGATGACTCTGACTTCTTTGTCCCTAATCTGTTCGTTAATGAATAAATCGCTAATAGCTTTTCCCTCCTAAAAAAATACATTTTCCCATATTATGCGGCCCTCTCAGAGCATTTCCGGCACAAAAAAAGCGGACAGCATAACTATCCACCATTACCATACGACACAGGACTCCGCGCTGCGGAAGATCTGTTCTGAACTGTAAACGCCTGCGAGCCCGTTCGCTGCAGGGTGAGAGTGGATACTCTGCTTTGCTGTAATGTGCCTTCACACACTTTGATACTATACCACACGGCTGACGGAATGTCAACCGGTAATCTTAAATATTTCTGCCAAAAACAACCTGATACCAAAAACACATTTCCTAATTTTCCAGTTCCAGCGCAATCGTCGCCGCGCTCGCCTCGAACTCATCCATTCTGTAATACTCGTCTGTCTGGGAATATGTAACGACATAGCTCTTGTCGGCATTGATGACGTACTCGAGCTGGGTGATTTCCACGCCGTCCACCACGTAACTGCAAAGAATGCGGAACGCCGGATGCCCGCTTATTTTGATTTTCTCAAAACTCTGCAAATTGACATCGATTTCCATATCATACTGATTTCTGAAATTCTCTTCGATCTGCTCCACATAGGTGTCTTCCGTCATGAGCTGCATCGATATGTCCTTGTCCATCTCGGCATAATAGATATTGGAAGCGTCGATCGGATACCGCTTCGTCACATACATGCCCGGAATATCCTCTACTTCGATAAAGTCTTCCGGCAGGGCAAACGTGCATCGGTTCGTCGTTCCCTCTTCCCCGATAATGGAAATATCCAGCTCGTTCTCCATCAAAAGCTGCGCCGTCAGTTCTTCCTTCATTGCCTCGTCTATTTCCAGATTTTCCGCCTGCTGTTCACCGCTTCCGGCGCTGTCGGCTGTCCCGTCGGCCGCCGCGTCCTCATTTTCAGACGGTTCTCCGGCCTGGTCAGCACCGGCCGCCGCTCCCTGTGAAAGCGTCTCCTGTGCTTCAGGCTCTTTTCCGCAGCCGCCGAGCAGCGCCGCCAGCGCCAGCGCACAAATGATTATCCTTTTTTTCCGCATATACTTAACCTCCCCAGGCCGGTACCGCGCACTATGCTTCCTTAAAGGTCGCACACTCCGTTCCCTTACAGTCCGCCGCACCGCAGCCTTTGATGTCCACATGATCCGCATGGCATCTGTAATTACTGTTATATACACATTTTGTCGCTTCACAGTCGATGCTGATCGTTTTGCTCGGATGGCTCAGGGAACTGGTATACGCATCGCCCCTGTTCGGCGCAAAACTTTCGCAGCAGGTTCCCCTGCTCGTATCCGCATGCTGGCCTCCTACCATAATATCGCCCTTGCAGCAGCAGCATTCCTGATTATAACAACAATTTTCCACACCACATTTTAACTCTGCCATAATAACCTCCTGATTTTTATAAAATGATATTCCGAGATTATTATTGCCTTCTTATTCTGAATTATGCGGATACGGATGATACTTACTCCGCAAAAACAGAATAAATATTAAACCAGTACCGTTCCAGCATATAGCTTCCTTTTTCTTCGGTTAGGATGCCGTCCTTTTCCCATTCCGCCCGAAGATCTTCTCTGCTGTTAAAACTGCCGAAAAACCAGACCGTCCGGCCTTCTTCCAGCCATTGCCGTATTTGGCCTGCCTCCCATACGCTTCCTTTGTTTCCAAATATTTCCACGATGAGCGGCTCCGGCTCCGCGTTCCAGAGATAATTCTCCTGTTCCAGATAATATCCCATAACCGCCTGTAACTGGTCAAAATTATACAGGATAATATCGTCTTGTGCAATATCAGAAATTGCCAGTTCCGTTTCTTTCATCAGAACCGCCTTATACTCTTCCTCTCCCATAAAGGCCCGGTAATTGCGGATACCCGACACGGCAATGAGCAGCAAAGCGGCGCACAGCAGCGCTTTCCCCTGCATTCCGGGCGCCCTGCGTCCTCTCCGGCCCGCGTTTTCCGGCCCTGCCGCGCCGCCGTCCCCGTCCGCCGCATATGCACGGAAGAGACCGTCCAGGCAAAGTACCGGACACAGCCAGAAACAGCCCATCGCCGGCAGCATATAACGGTATACAAAAACAGGCCTTATAAGAATCGAAGCAAGAAAGCCGAAACCCGCCAGGCCGCATAAAACCATGCAGCCCGCCAGCGCGTAAAAAAAGCGGAAAACAACATGCTTCCGGCCTGCGCCTTTATCCCCCGCGGCCTTCCATGCCCGGACGCCGTATCCGGCCATAAGCCCGGCGTACATACAAAACATCAGCACCGCAAGGAGTACATTCAGCCATTCTTTTGAAAAAGCGGGCTTCATCAGAAACTTCACGCATCCTCCGATGCTCCGCCATGTAAGCGGCAGAATCCAGTAGTTTTCCCGCACCGCCGTGATCTGTCCGATCAGCACAAACAGCCAGGGCAGATAAACCATAACGGAAAAAACAACGCAGACAAACCATTGTTTTAACGCCCTTGCGGCATCCTTATCCTGCCCCGCCGAACGTTTATACAAAACGAAAAACCAAAGCAGCAGATATCCATAGACCATAACTACCGCCGCACAGGCAAAATACTGTGTATAAGCCGCCGCAAGCCCGTACAAAGCCAGCGCCGCAAAATGGCCGTTCCAGTGAAAAAGAAAAAAATGCTCCGTTTTCCGCACCCGTAACCTTTTAATCACATACCGGCCTTTCCCATTTTTATATACAATCTCACAGGCATGAAAAAAAGCTGCCGTCACGAAAAAAAGCGCCCAGCCGTACATGCGCATCTCCACCGTACAGGCGCTTAGCTGCGGCATGGACAGGACACAGAAAAAGAAAAGCCCCGTCACGAACATGCCAAACCTTTTCCGCAGAAAAACCAGCCCATAGGCCAGCAGAAAAAAATAAGGCAGAACCGACACGCATTTGATCACGATAACGCTGTCGGCCGACGGGTTTACAAGTTTACATAAGTCCAATACCAGTTTTACAATACAATAGTAAAGCGGCGGATGGACATCTTTTGCCGTAAAAGAAACTAATTCACCATAGGAATGTTCCGCCATTCCTACGGTGAACAGTTCATCATACCAGATATCGCTGCTAAAACACAACCGGATGCTGTTTATTAACATCACAATCCCGATGCCGAGAAAAAGCCATCCGGCGGTCTCCCGGCAGCCTGTTTTTCGTATTTTAAACTTCCTGTTCATACCGGTAATTACCTGTCTGTGTACAATTTCGCTTCCGTACCGCGGTCCTGCCCCGTGTGAGACCGCAGACCCTACATCTCTTCCTTCCGGATTTCCTTTGTTCTGATCTCCCTGCAGATCTGATCGATAAAACGTTCTATCGGCATGACGCCTTCGTCGCCCGCAAACCGGCTTCTGACGGATACCGTGCCGCCTTCCGCCTCATCCTTTCCGACAACGAGCATATAGGGAAGCTTCGCGAGTCTTGCCTCGCGGATTTTGAACCCGATCTTTTCGGAGCGGTTATCCACCGTAACATCCACGCCGTTTTCTGCCAGCTCTTTTCTGACCTGTTCCGCATACTCTTCGTATTTTTCGGAAATCGGGAGGACACGCACCTGTTCCGGGCATAACCATGTGGGGAATTTCCCGGCATACTTCTCGATCAGCCACGCCAACGTTCTTTCGTAACAGCCGATGGAAGTCCTGTGAATGATATAAGGACGGACTTTATCGCCGTTCTGATCGATATAGTACATATCGAAATTTTCCGCAATCGCACAATCGAGCTGGATGGTGATCATCGTATCTTCTTTGCCGTATACATTCCTTGCCTGAATGTCGATTTTCGGCCCGTAAAATGCCGCTTCGCCGTCCGCCTCCGTAAAGGCAACGCCTTTTTCTTTCAGCACTTCCCGGATCTTGCTCTGCGTGGATTCCCAGTACTCTTCGTCCCCCAGATATTTTTCCTTATTATTCGGATCCCACTTGGACAGACGATACGTTACCTCGTCTTCCAGTCCCAGCACGGTAAGGCAGTAATGAGCAAGGTCGAGACAGCTTTTCAGCTCTTCTTCCGCCTGATCGGGCCGGATGACCAGATGCCCTTCCGAAATGGTAAACTGGCGCACTCTCGTCAGACCGTGCATTTCGCCGGAATCTTCGTTACGGAACAATGTCGATGTTTCGCCGTAGCGAATCGGCAGATCGCGGTAGGAATGCTGGCTGTTTTTATAGCAGTAATACTGGAACGGACAGGTCATCGGCCGGAGCGCAAAGACTTCTTTATCCTTTTCTTCGTCGCCGAGCACAAACATGCCTTCCTTATAATGATCCCAGTGTCCCGAAATTTTATATAAATCGCTCTTCGCCATCAGCGGCGTTTTCGTCCGCACATAGCCCCACTCTTTATCCTCCAGATCTTCGATCCAGCGCTGCAGCTTCATAACCATTTTGGTTCCTTTGGGAAGAAGCAGCGGAAGTCCCTGTCCGATCACGTCCACCGTAGCAAACAATTCCATTTCGCGTCCGAGTTTATTATGGTCGCGCTTTTTGATATCTTCCAGATGTTCCAGATAAGCCGCAAGCTCTTCTTTTTTCTGGAACGCGGTTCCGTAAATACGCTGTAACTGCGCCTTATCGGAATCGCCCCGCCAGTATGCCATCGAAGAGGAAATCAGTTTGAACGCCTTAATGGGTTTGGTGCTCATCAGATGCGGGCCTGCGCATAAATCCACGAATCCGCCCTGATCATAAAATGAAATTTCCGCATCTTCCGGCAGATCCTGAATCAGCTCCACCTTATACGGCTCGCCTTTTTCCTCCATAAAACGAATCGCTTCTTCCCGCGGCATCGTAAACCGTTCGAGCTTATGCCCTTCCTTGATGATCTTCTTCATCTCCGCTTCGAGCTTATCCAGATCTTCTCTGGAAAAAGGCGCCGCATCGAAATCATAATAAAATCCCTCGTCAATCGCGGGACCGATCGTTACTTTCGCATCCGGGAAAAGCCTTTTTACCGCCTCCGCCATAACATGGGAAGCCGTATGACGGATGACGCGGAGTCCTGCCTCGTCGCTCGCCGTCAGGATGTTCAGGTTACAGTCTTTATCGATAACCGTCCGTAAATCCTCCACTTTCCCGTCTATTTCTCCCGCGCAGGCCGCTCTCGCAAGTCCCTCCGAAATATCGGCCGCGATCTCATAAACGCTCATCGGCTGCGCATATTCTTTGCTGGAACCGTCTTTTAATGTAATAATCATGAATTATCATGCCCCTTTCTTCTCTTCCGGCATATGGAACCGACATGCTTCTTCTCCGTATTTTTCGTGTCGTCCCGTTCCTGTAATCTATCTGCCGCGCCGCCGGCCGGACTCTCGCTGCCGCATCCGTCATTGCCGTTTGCGCTGTTATTTCCGTTGTGATTGCCGTTATGGCTTCCGATTGTAATGTTGACGCCATGCGTAAGCGGCGCCTTAAACAGGCCGATCGTGATGCCTGCAAGCAAAAGAATCGTGCCGATCAGCCAGCACTCTTTCTTGCTGATCGTGATTTCGCCCCGAAACAGCCTTTCGGAAGACGCTTTCATTTCCGACAGGGTTTTCTTCAAAATTGCAATGGTTACTGCCATCATTCTTCTTCCCGCCCTTCCTTTTCCATATTGTCAGCATTGTCAATAAGAAACGCTTCTATGATCTCCGCCGCTTCCCTGATCAGCCGTCCACATGGTCTTGTCCTGTAAAATTCAGCTGTCCGCACCGTCGGTTTCGCGCTCTCTTCCATTCCCTCGATGCCGAGAAGCTCCCGGCAGATAATCGTTTTTTCTTTTTCTTTGAACTTTCCGCTCATATCGCGCACCAGCGCATAGATATGCGCCTTCGCCTCTTCATTCTCCGGATCGTCGTTTCCCTCTTTCAGCCCGGCCAGCATCGCCATTGCCGATACCGCGCCGCAGATCTCGCGCATACGGCCGACGCCGCCGCCCATCGCACTCGACATTTTAAGCGCCGTCCCCTGATCCATCCCAAACAGATCGGCATAAGCCGCAAAAACCGACTGTGCGCAGTTATAACCGCTCTGAAAAAGACTGACCGCATAATCGGCCCTCGACTTTCCCGATTCCGGTATTCCGATATCCATTCTGACTGCACGCTCCTTCTTCCGGCGTCCGAATCCTTTTAAACAGGAATTTTACGGACGCCCAAATGGGCTCAGTAGCCGAACTCCTGCGCCCAATACCATTTTCCGTCTACATTGATAACCGCGATTCCGATCGTTTCAAATCCCGCATACAGAATATTTTCCTTATGATCGGAAGACTCCATCCAGGCCGATACGACACTGTCCGCGCTCTGATATCCTTTCGCAATATTTTCGCCGAATAAAATCTCACTGTCCACGGTCCACCAGGGATTTCCGTCAGGTCTTGTGTGGGAGAACGACTGATAAATCTCCTCCGCCCGGACCCGCGCGGCGTCCGCAAGTTCCTCGCTCCACATAAGTTCCGGAAGCCCGATCTCGGCCCTCGCCAGATTCACCTGGGAAAACGCCGCTTCCGTCTCTGCCGCCAGGCTTCCCATTGTATTTCCGGAAACGGTCTGCGTCGTTTCTCCTTCCGCAGCGGCCTCCTCCCCGTGCGCTTCTTCCGCCACGTTCACCTCTTCGGACACGGAAACGACATACACGGCTTCCTCTTCCGGCCTGATAAAAAACCGGCGCACGACGGAAGAATCTTCCGGCTCCGTTCCCGCCTGTCTCCATCCGTTTCCGGCCATGCACAACAGCATAAGACCGGCCAGACAGACGCGCCTTCCGGCCTTTATCATTTTTATACGCTTTTCACGTTTTTTTATGCGTTTCTTCCACAACATTTTTTATACTTTTTACCACTTCCACACGGACAGGGGTCGTTCGGATATACTTTGGGGCCCTTGTGAATCGTAGTAGACTCCTTCTGTTCCTTGTACAAATTTTTCCTCGTATCCTCGTCGAAAATGTCGTTCCACTCTTCCAGCTCATACAGCCAGTCTGCGCCCGCCGCTACCATATTCTTATAAAGAAGCTCTTTGTCAAATCCAAGATTTACTTTCGTATCTTCTTCCATCTCTTCGATTGGATTGGCTTCCTTCAGACTGTCGTTGATACCGTCCAGAAAACCGACCATCGTCATTACGTCGATATCAAATTTTCCGGCCAGCTCTTTGACGGTCCCCTCCACCACTTCATCGGGGTTCTTCAAAAGCTGTGCGTAGATTTCCTTTTCCTTCTGAAAATAGACAGACCACAGTCTTTGCAGTTCTCCCTTGTCGGCTGTCTCTGAATAAGCTATATCGCGCCATTGTTTTAATAATGCCATGTTAATCTTCCCACCTTTATCCTATATTCATACCGCAACATCTTGTTGCTCCACAATAGTATATAACAACTTATAGAAAATGTAAATTTCTAAATTCAGATTTTACAGATTTTACGGAAATTTCTTAATTCCGCTATTGCAGCAGTTCCAGCAATTCCTCCCTCGTAAAGCTGCCGCTGCCCATGCCTTCTCCTCCAAGAACCTGTTCCGCCAGTTCTTTCTTCTTTTCCTGAAGTTTTATGATGTTGTCTTCTATCGTTCCTTTAACGATTAATTTGTAGACGCTGACGACGTTCGTCTGGCCGATTCTGTGCGCGCGGTCCGTCGCCTGGTTCTGTACCGCCAGGTTCCACCAGGGGTCATAGTGGATGACGATATCCGCCGCCGTCAGATTCAGGCCCGTTCCTCCCGCTTTCAGGGAAATGCAGAAAACCGGCGTATCGTCTTCGTTGAACTGCCCGACCATCTGCATCCGCTTTTCTTTGGAGGTGCTTCCTGTCAGCAGGTAATAGCCGATGCCTTCTTTTTCCAGTTCCGCCCGGATTACATCCAGCATGGACGTAAACTGGGAAAAAAGCAGCAGCTTATGCCCGCTGCTTACCGCGTTCCGGATTAAATCCATGCACATGTCCATTTTGGCCGAATTGGCCCGGTAATTTTCAAAAAGCAGGGAGGGGTCGCAGCAGAGCTGCCGGAGTTTCGTCAGTTCCGCAAGAATTTGTATTTTCGCGGTTTTAAACTCTTCTTCGCTCGTCTTATCGAGCATCATCCGCATCCGCTGTACATGCGCGTCATACAGCTTTTGCTGCTCTCCCTCCAGCCCGGCGTACATATTTTCTTCCAGCTTGTCCGGCAGGTCCGTCAGCACATCTTTTTTCAGCCTTCTTAATACGAAGGGCGCGATCATCTTCTGCAGCCTCCGCATGGGCGCTTCCTCCTGATTCTGTACGATGGGAAGCTCGATATCCTCCCGGAACCGCTGGTAAGCATACAAAAATCCCGGCATCAGATAATCAAAAATGCTCCACAGCTCGCTCAGGCGGTTTTCCACCGGCGTGCCGGTCAGCGCCAGTCTGAATCCGGCTTCAATTTCCTTGACGGCTCTGGCCGCCTGGGTATTGTGGTTCTTAATATACTGGGCCTCGTCGATAACCTGACAATAAAACCTGACGCCCGCATAACAGTCGATGTCCCGTTTTAACAAATCATAGGAGGTCAGCAAAATATCCCGGTTTCCGGACTCCCGTATGCAGAGTTTCCGCTCATCCGCCGTCCCCGTCACCGTTTTCACGCATAAAACCGGTGCAAACCGTTCGATCTCGCTGCGCCAGTTGAACACGAGCGAAGCCGGTGCGACGATAAGGCACCGTTTGTTTTCGGATGGTTCTGCGTCTATAAATTCGGACAGGAGAAAGGCAATGACCTGCAGAGTCTTGCCAAGCCCCATATCGTCTGCCAGAATCCCGCCGAATCCGTTATGCTTCAACGTCTTAATCCAGAGAAAGCCTTTTTTCTGGTATTCCCGCATGATCTCTTCCAGGCTGGCCGGAATCTCAAAGTCATTGTCCTCCACTGTCTTCATGTTCCGTACCAGTTCCTGAAACTTTTTGTCCCGCCAGGCTTCCGTTACCCGCTGCGCCTTTAGTTCTCCGTCCAGATACAGCGCCCGGTATTTGGGCAGCACGATCTGCTCCTGCCGCATCTGCCTGTCCGTAATGCCAAGCTCGCCTTTCAAGCGTGCCAGCGTTTCCAGTTCCGCGCCTTCCATTGTGATAAAACCGCCGTTTTTCAGACGGTAATATTTCTTTTTTCTGTCATATCTGGATAAAATCTCAATCAGCTGTTCCATCGGCATATCTTCCGTATTCATGGAAAGCTCCAGCATATCGCCCGAAAGGGAAATCCCGACGGAAACCTTTGGCGGAGACGATACGCGCATCTTTTTCAGGGCATCCGAAATGAAAACCGTTCCAAAAGACTGCATCTTAGCGATGCCTTCCGTCAAAAGCGCATACAGCATGTCTTCGTCTCCGGAAAGCGCCATCATGCCGCCCGTTTCATCGCAGGCATTAAAATAGGAAGAAACCGTCTGTTCGACTTCCATCTCCCGAAAAATATCCCGCGGAGCCTGCAGAGGATTCTCCATCTTTTCATACAGGCTGTATTTTGCATCCCCGTAAACGGCCAAAAGTCTGCATGTAATCAGATCCTTCTGCGGCGCGTCCAGATAAATTTCAAAAGAAGCAGAAGACTGCAAATAATCCGCCGCGTCAAAATCCGTCTTTTCACAACGATAAAAACGCTCCAGCACGGGCAGAAGCTGACCGCAGAAAACCGGTGCGTCTTCCTTCTGAATAAAGACCGTCCCATCCGTCTCCTGTTCCACACAGAGCATAAAATCGCGTATCGGATTCAGATCCGCCGTTTTTTCCGCATAAATCACGCCGTCAACCGGGTAAAAACAGTCGTTTTCGCCCATGAATCCGACGGGCTGGCTGATTTTCAGCTCGATGCCATGCTCTTTACCGGTCAGCGACAGGCTTCTTTCCGGGCTCTCCCGTTTTACATGCCATTCCCGCTCTCCCCGGCCGAAAATATTTGCCGGAAACTCCTGCTGCCCGACCGCATGCAGGAATGCTTCCAGTTCCCCGCCGTCCAGATTCATCGTTCTTACTTTCTGATAAGTAAGCCGGTCGTAATAACCGTAATAAGCATAGGTTGTGTAGCGCGCCTCATTTTTCCCCGCCCAGTATAAGATAAACTCCAGCAGCTTTTGCGACTCTTTGGAAAAAGCCTCTTTCATATGCGGGAATTTCAAATTTTTGCCGTAAGAATATTCTTCCATGTCCATCATATGTTTTCGAAATGCAAAAACATCTTTCAGCACATACATTTTGGATATGCCGATATGAAACTCCGCCTCCGCCGTTTCTTCGCTCCAGTTCAGATAAGGCTCCAGCCGGACCTTGCCGTAAAATTCCCGATGTGTCACGGAAAAAGACCGTTCCATAAACTGCTTCATCAAAAGCCCTTTCATGGCCGGCGTCGTTTCCGGTTTTCTGATACCGGCGGATAATCTTTTCGCTTCGTCGGTCAGTCCCTTTTCCTGAAACCGCTCCGGATGTTTTTTTTCAAAATCTACAAAATGCAGCAGGACCGCGGTACAGTGTTTGCACATATTATCATAATTATAATAAGCCGGGCATTCACAAAAGCTTTCCACCAGTTCATCCATCTCACTGTCATAGGCCAGTTCGACCGCATAAACATACCGGCCGCTTCCTTTTACCTTCGCCGTGATAATCCAGGTATGATTCCGAATTTCTTCGACATGGAAATCCTTCACCTTACCGCTGTTATAAATTTCAACACCTCTCGCATAAAATGCGCGTCCGGCCATAAACCTGATATCTTCTTTCGTCAGCATTGTCGGCTCCTCAATTTTAAAAAAAATTTTTAATCATGTGAATAAACTTTCCGAATGCGGTAATAATGATATTAGTCAAAAGATAAGGAAATACTTATCCTCCCCTAAAAGAAAGCCCCTGGGACTGCATCAGATGCGGTTCCGGGGGTTTTCGCTTTGTCATTTTTCACAGTCTGCTTCCCGCTTTGGCACGTTTACAGGCACCGGATATTCTCAAGCGTGATATTTTCACAGTCTTTTAAAGAAAACTGCTGTTCCACATTCTTTCCCCTTCCGGTAATCGTTATGTTACGAAACGTTATATTTTTCGCGGCATAACCCGGTACATCAAAACCATGTACCGTAATCGCCGTATCATGAGACCAGGTTCTGTCCACCTCCAGGATTTCTCCGCCGATTTCCAGATTTTCATACAGGCAGTCGGAAAAAACAGGCGGCGTATCGGCCGGTATGCCGTCGTCGTTGTACCCTACGGAATGGAGCATGATTTTAGCCGCCTTACAGTCTCTGATCTGAATATTTTTCACATAACCGCCGCGCTTTTTCGTTCCCTTGATTTCGATGCCGCAGAGCGCGTTTTTGACGTCACAGTCCCAGATTCTGACATCTTCGATGCCGCCCGATATTTCGCTTCCGATGATGATGCCGTGTCCGAAGGAACTGACACAATCGAACACCCGTATATGCCTGCACGGTCTGTTGATGACATTTCCTTCCGGATTTTTCCCGGATTTGATGGCGACACAGTCATCTTCCGTAAAAAAGGTACAGCCGAATATCGTACAGTTTGTAGAAGAATCGGGATCCCATCCGTCCCCGTTCCAGACGCCCTCCGAATAAAAAACACAGTCATGCGTCACGATCTGATCGGAATAAATCATATGTACGTTCCAGCTCGCCCCGTTTTTCAGCGTAACGCCGGAAATAACCACATTCCTGGAATTGCTGATATTAATCAGCCGCGGCCGCACGCGCCCCGGAATGGTGTCTTTCGACTCGCATTCTTTGATTTTATCTCCCAGCGACTCCAGATATTCCCTGAGCAGCTCCCGCTCCGTCACGATCACGCGTTTGGCAAGAGTCACGCCGCCGCTGGCGATCGTTCCCTTTCCCCGAATTACCACATTTTGGCAGTTATATCCGCTCTCATGGTCCAGCTCTCCCATATTCAGCAGACTGCTGTAACATTCCATTTCCGTCCCTTCAAAACGGCTCTTGATTCTGGGCAGATAGTCTTCCGGCCTGTCCGTTCCCTGCAGAACGGCGTCTTTTTCCAGATACAGTTCCATATCGCCGTGCAGGCGGAGCGCTCCCGTCAGAAATATGCCCGCCGGAAAATAAACTGCATCCGTCTCCGTGCAATCGTCGACGGCCCGCTGTATGGCTTCCGTATTCATGGTTTTTCCGTCGCCCAGAGCGTAATAGGGCGCCTTCGTAATATCAATCCTTCTTTTCTCCTTACCGGTCTTTATCACCATGCTTTCGTACACCGCACAGCCGCGCGTTTCCTGCTCATTCCCGTTGAACAGCCTGACTTGTACCGTATATTCCGTTTCGGGATGCAGACCCTCCAGCGTGTAGTGGGTTCTGTCCGTTGTTCCCTTCTCTTCTCCGTTGCAGACGATCTGATAAAAGGAACCGCGCTCAAGGCCGCGCGGCTTATCCCAATATAAGGTGATCGTGTCTTCCGTTACAATTTTCCGTATCATGCCCGGTTCTTTTATCATGTCGTCCATATGCCCTGTACCCGCTCCTTCTTTTATGCACAGACTTTTCTATTGTTTTTCTCTGATATCGAAAAGGAAAGGCGTAAGCTGTCTGTTATCCACTTACGCCCTGATTTTATTTATTGTACCATAATCACGAAACAAAGTCTATGGCATTTCCATATCCCATCTGCTTATCGCCGTCTGCTCATCCCGATATACCTGCGCGATTGGTAAAGAACAGCTCAGTTTTTTCATCAGATCAAAGATTCATACAGCTTCGTGATATCTTCCACGCTTGTCTCCTTCGGATTGCCCGGTCTGCATGCGTCGTCATATGCGGACTGCGCAAGGAAGGGAATGTCTTCTCTCTTCACGATTTCCTTTAAGTCTGCCGGAATCCCGACATCCTCCGACAGTTTCTTCACGGCATCGACCGCCGCTCTCCTGTATGCTTCCCGGGACATGCCGTCAACGCCCTGCACACCCATTGCGCGGGCGATTTCGCGGTATTTCTCTCCTGTAGCTTCCGCATTATACTCCATAACGGTCGGCAGAATAATCGCATTCGCAATTCCGTGCGGCGTATCATATAACGCGCCGAGCGGATGCGCCATAGAATGAACAATCCCAAGCCCTACATTGGAAAATCCCATGCCGGCCACATACTGGCCAAGCGCCATATCCGTTCTTCCTTCCGGCGTGTTATCCACCGCGCCCCGTAAAGAACGGGCAATAATCTCGATCGCTTTCAAATGGAACATATCGGAAAGTTCCCATGCCCCCGCCGTGATATATCCTTCGATGGCATGCGTCAAAGCATCCATTCCGGTTGCCGCCGTCAGGCCTTTTGGCATGGATGCCATCATCTCCGGATCCACAAAAGCAACGACCGGGATATCTTTCGGGTCAACGCAGACCATCTTACGGCTCTTTTCCGCATCGGTAATTACATAATTAATCGTTACTTCCGCCGCCGTTCCCGCCGTTGTCGGAACCGCAAAAATCGGTACGGATTTATGTTTCGTCGGCGCAACGCCCTCCAGACTCACCACATCCGCAAATTCCGGGTTGTTGATGATGATGCCGACCGCTTTCGCGGTATCCATGGAGGAACCGCCGCCGATTGCGATCAGGTAATCCGCTCCGGATTTCTTATAAGCCTCCACACCCGTCTGAACGTTCTCAATCGTCGGATTTGGCTTAATATTGGAATACACCTCATATGCAAGTCCCGCTTTATCGAGAACCTCCAGAACTTTCCCGGTTACGCCGAATTTTATAAGGTCGGGATCGGAACATACGAATGCCTTCGAAAATCCTCTTCCTTCTGCCTCCGCCGCAATTTCCCGTATCGCTCCCGCGCCGTGATAGGAAGTTTCGTTTAATACAAATCTGTTTGCCATACTGCATTTTACTCCTTATCTTTTTGATATAACTATTATACACGAAAATATGAAAAGGGTAAAGGTGCTGTATGCAAATATCGCTGCTGAACCCGTTGTATCAAGTGTATACATGAATCATGCGAATTTTGTATTTGAGTATAAAAAACTCTATTCGAGTTTTTCTAATGTCTTAAAGGAATATTTGCTTGACAGGGAATTTCTCCGTCATTCCGCTTCTGTCATATCCGCTCCCGCCGTTTCTCCTTCCGCCCATTTCGTTCCGGCCTCTTTCCTCTCCGCCTTCACATAATCGCTTCCAAATGCGGAGGGTTCCGAAAGTTTCACGCTCATAACCGTTTCCGTTTCCCCGATATGCGTCGTCATCACAAGCGTTCTGGAGCCGTCCGGCCGGGTAATAATTTCCGTATCGGTGTTCGAATCCTGCTTTCCGGGCCGCTTCTCCTGTATCCTGCTCAGATTCTTTTTCCAATACCCGAACGGCGCGCTGAGCGCTTCCGAATCCGGCCCGTCTTTTTCCTTTTCCTCCATAAAATCCCAGTACATCTGCAGGCTGTCCTGATAATAAGCCGCCAGCTTCTTCTGTCCAAGCGTGTTCATATCCCGAATCGTTTTCCGGAACAGGTCGATAAAATCGGCCCGGTCATGTAATCCCATATTTCCGGAAGACGGGTCTTTTGGCAGCGAAGAAAGGCCGCCGTTCTTATCAACGCCCAGATGCGCCTCCAGCGCGTGCATTTCCACCACGGTTGCACAGCGGGGATTGATATCGTTGATATGGATAAGCTGTTCAAACTCTTTTCCGTTCTCATCGACGCCCTTTGCGACCACCGTGGGGTCTTCCTTCGTGGAACCTTCCGCATACTTGATATAAAAGGAAAGGCCGGAACCGTTTCCGCCCGAATAAAGCATATCATCCGTTTTCATATAAACTTTGTATTCCCGCGGTTTCATGGCCGCCATATTCCCGGCCTGCTGTACAAACTGACCGGAAGACATCCCTGCGCTCCCCTTCTTTGCCCACATATCCGCCGCATACGGATTCGATGATATTCCTCCGATTCCCATTTTAAACCATTCCCCTTTCCGCTTACAAACCCTGTAATCTTTTCAGAAATTCCTGATAAAAGTTCTTTTCTTTCGCCATATTCTCCATTTTCTGCCTGGATACGGCACGCCTCGGTTCCGGCGGATGCTCCAGATCATACAGCGCCTGCTCCGCCGCATTCCGGGCAGACTGTACGGAATTTCCAAGCATATCGCTCACGTTTTCCCCGCGAAGCAATCCCGTGCATCTTCGCACCATCATCTGTGTAATATGGCTGAGTTTTCCGCTGCCCGAAACACCCATACCATCCACACCCGCCGCTTCCGCCGCGTCAATCCAGGCTTTTTTAACACTTTCCGGGGCATCTTTCGCAATCTTTTCGAAAGATTGTTCCCAATATTCCCTCGCCGTTTTCCCCGCTCCGAAAGACTCCCCGTCCTCGAACAGCAGCGCAATCTGCGCTTCCGAAACGGGCGTTTCCGTCTGCCCGTCGTCAAAAACCGCCTTTCCGTCTGAAAAAACAATTTCGGAATCACCGTTCTGATCGGGCGCTTCCGTCCGCATGCCATTCCCGCCTGTAAGTCTGTATCTCATATCGTTCCATGCCGCCCGGGAATCCGCCGTCATCTCTTCCTGCGCCTTTTTCCGTTCCCGATTCCGGCCGATCTCATGATCAATCCACCGCTTCAGCTCTCCTTCGGTCATTACCGTTCCCGGCGTATCGTCTTTCAAAATCTGCGGTTCCGTTTCCATTTTGCCGGGCCATTGTAAAGCATCCGCCGCATACGCATTGAAACCGTATCCGCCGCCCGGTATTCCCATATGATAAATATCCAAATCAAATCCTCCATTCCCCTGGACCGCAGTACCTGCGGGCCGATTCGTTTTCTACAGATTTTTAATATGAAACATGCGAAGCCGGATATTGGCTTTGAAACGGGAATAAATCTGCATTGCCCGCGCATCGCATTCCGCATACGGCAGCATTTCCGCTTCCGGCGGCAACGCCGCCAGTTCGGCATAATATTCGGAAACCGCCATCCTCTTGGAAAGAGCTTTCTTCTCGACCAGCTCCTCATAAAGCGCTAACAGCGCTTTTCTGCGCTTTCTCCTGCGTTCCCAGAAACAATCTTTTGCTTTCTTGCGAAACGCCCTTTCCTGCTCTTCATTCCGGCAGGGCGGACGCCAGGTCTCCACACGGCATTCCTCCTTCGAAGCTCCGAAATAAAAAACAACAAATTTTCCGCCGTTTCTGGCTCCCCACGGGTCATAAGCCTGAAAATTCGCCCGCAGACATTGAAGAACCCAGGCTTCATATTCGGGATCGTTTTTCATCGCCTCAAATCCCTCTTCGGAAATGTGCACCGCAACAAAATCCTGCATATTCCACGGATGGACGGGGAGGGATGCGATCTTGTCATAAAGGTATAATTTATATTCCGTCATGGACATTGACGCCCGGTCAGCCTCCGTTATCCATCCGGTTTCCTGTAATATTCCGGCCTTCGGGACCGTCCCGGCTCCCGGCACAGGTTCCCGAACGCCGCTCTTTTCCAGAAACTTATCCAGAAAATCGCCGGCATCGGCGGATGTGCTCTGTTCCCGTCCCTGTGCCTGTGTTGTCTTCGCCGTATCCTGCCGAATGCCTGTCATATAATTAAAATCCATCGAATTTCCGATAAGAATCCCTCCCCCGTATCAGCCTCTTTACTGATAATACGATCGAAAGGACACAAAAGTTTCAAAATGCGGAAAGAAGTTTAAACGCCTCGGTCTCACGCATTTCTTCCGATCTGGTATGCCGAACGCAGCGCAAACTTCTCCGCATCCCCTTCCAGAATTTCCACCCGTTTTTCTCCCGCGTTCATGTCAAAATAGTTATCCGAAAGTCTGACATCTCCGTCAACGCCCAGAATCTCCACGCTCTTCGCATAAGCATCCGCTTTGATTACCAGCACGCTGCCTTCCCTGCGGTAAGACAAGGCCGGATCGCGGAATGCAAAGTGCTTGGGCGCCGTAAACAGGCAGAAGTTTTCGGACACGGTTCTGTCTTCTATTATAAAAGCACAATGCAGATAAATTTGAAGCTCATCATACATCGTAAAATCCATCTTTTCCAGCCAGACGCCGTCCAAAGGCGCCGCCGTGATTTCCTGTTCACCGGACAAAAGAACCGTGCTGTCCGGCGCACGCAGTTCCCATTTCACGGTTCCGCTTACGGGCTCCATCGTCTCATTCGCCACATGGAGCCTTGCCGATTTTTCGATCGGCGCGGGCTGTGCAATACAATAGGGACGTTCGCTCAGTTCCCCGGTCTCTTCACAGGAAATCATCACCGGGGCGAACGCTCTCTTCTCCGCATAATGCAGGGCCTTCCATCGACCATAATAGTCAATGCTCGACCAGGACGCCACCGGCCATATGTCATTTAATTGCCACACGACAGTCCCCATGCAGCGGCCCCGGTATCTGCGGAAATGTTCGATTCCATAGCGGATGGCATCCGCCTGCAAAAGCTGCGAAGTATAAAGCAGTTCTTCAAATCCCGACGGATAAAGATAAATTGCCGACAGATAGTCCAGAATCTTGCCGTTGGCCGCCTTATTGCGCTGGTGCATCTCCATCACTCTTGAAAAAATATTCCTGTCCCCGGGTTCCGTAAAGGTTTCCACCGTTTTCAGGCAGGGGAAGGATTGAAACCCAAATTCCGAAAGGTATCGGAAATAAAATTTCCGGTATTCCGTAAACGGCCTGCCGCCGTGCCAGACATCCCAGTAATGGGCGTCGCCCCGGTTCTCATCCCAGGGATTATCATAATTTCCGCCGGAGGATGGGGAGGAGGGCCAGTAAAAGGATGCCGGATCCTCTTCTTTTACAATCTTCGGAATGATATATTCATACAGTTTAATATAATCACACTTCTGCTTTTCGGAAGGTTCCCATGAACCATCCAGCGTCTGTGCCTCCATTTCATTGTTGCCGCACCATAAACCGAGACAGGCGTGATGCCTGATTCTCCTGATATTATCGCGTATCTCCGCGCTGATATTCCGTTCGAAGTCCTCATCCAGCTCATAGGAAGCACAGGCGAACATGAAATCCTGCCATACGATAAGCCCCAGCTCGTCGCAGGCGTCATAAAACCAGTCATCCGGGTAATAGCCGCCGCCCCAGACCCGGATACAGTTATGGTGGGCCGCCGCCGCATCCGCAAGCAGTTTCTTTGTCCGCTCCTTTGTCACCCTGGAAAGAAGATTGTCTTCGGGAATATAATCCGCCCCCATCGCAAAAATTTTAACGCCGTTTACCTCATGGGCAAAACATTCTCCCCAGGCATCCTTCTCCGTATTGACGGTCATCGTCCGCAGTCCGATCTTTCTGCTGTAACGGTCGAGCATCCGCCCGCTTTCATCTTCCAGAACGACTTCTGCCGTATACAGAGGCTGTCCGCCATATCCGTTCGGCCACCATTTCCGGGGATTTGGCACGCTGATGCGGTCCCAGGAATTTCCCGCAAGCAGGTTTCCCTCCGGATCATACAGCGCCGTTTTCAGTACGAACCGCTCCGGTTCATCCGAAAAAGATTCTATCGTCACATCGAAAACTACCGTTACCTGATCGCTGCCGTCGCGGTCATCGTTTCTCCAGTCCTGCGTTATGTAAACCTGTTCCAGCCGGGCTTTCACGCCTTCCAGCAAAGATACTTCCCGGAAAATTCCGGCATCTGGCAGCCTCGGCCCCCAGTCCCAGCCAAACATGCAATGTGCCTTCCGCAGATGGGGAAACCCTTTCATGCACTCGGAAGCGCCGCCGGTATAGACTTTCTCGTTTTCCGCGGCAATATATCCTGTCGGGGAATACAGCCGCACAAGAAGCTCGTTCTCCCCCGGCCTCGCTTCCTCCAGCACATCAAATTCCCAAATGCGGTGCATATTGTCTGTATGTCCGATACAAATGTCATTTAAATAAATATCTGACAGTGTATCGACGCCGTCAAAACGCAGCATCAGGCAGTCCGCTTCAAGCTGTTCTTCCGTCAGTACAAATGACGTCCGAAAGCAAAAGTCATTTTCCATCAGTTTCAAAGCGTCCAGCTCGTTCATCCGGTAATACGGATCCTGCATCAGCCCTTTCTGCAGCAGATTCCCGTATACGGAACCGGGAACCTGCGCATCCGTCCATGCTTCCGGAATCCCGTATACGTTTTCTCCGATTATTTTCATCTGCCAGTTATGTTCCAACACTGTTTTCTTCATTCTGTCCCCATACCTTTCTTCTCCGGTTATACATCTGCTTTCATTATACTGGCTGAAGCAGATTATGCAACCCCGGTTCTATGCAAAAGGTTACTGCAGCAGGGACAAAACATCCTGTCTGGAGCGATTGGCCTGCGCCATAATCGACTGGCCCACATTCTCCAGAATGCCGGACTGCGACATCGCCATCATTTCTTTCGCCATGTCGGCATCGCGAATCGCGGATTCCGCCGCCTGTGTGTTTTCGACCGTATTATTATTCTGATTGATCGTGTGTTCCAGACGGTTCTGCATGGAACCGAAATAACTCCGTACCGAAGATACGGCCGTTACCGCTTTTTTCACACGCGCAAGCGCCTTCTCCGCATATTTCGGTTTCGATATCGTTACCGAATTGATGCCGAGAAAAGAAGTATTCACATTCGGTCTTTCGATCACGACGCCGTCGCCGGATTCGCTTCCCACCCGGAGCCAGATATCCTTTTGGCCCTCTTTCTGGCCGTTTTCCTGGAAAAAGAGCCATTTCTTGGCATCTCCGGAAATATTCGTAATCTGGTGCTTTCCATACTTCGTATGGCTGAGCGTCAGCATTCCGTCCGTAACTTTGGCAAGTACCGGAGCTCCCGCCGCTTTGAGCTGTCCGTTCAGCTCTTCCAGCATTTTTTCCTGAGAATATTTCCCGGCCGGCATCGTAATCGTATAACGCTTTCCGTCCACATCGAAGGAAAGATCGCTGTCCTTCGGCATCGTCACGCCGCCTGAAACGTCCTTTGTCCCCGTCACATAGGCAATCCGGATGTCTCCGTCGGTCTGATAAAAAACGCTGAATGCCGCATTTCCGCCGATTCCGTCGATGGTATACACCGTATCCTTATCTTTCGACGGCAGCTCAATACTATTGGAGAGGCTGAAAGTCAGCGCATTCTTATCGTTATTTCCGGTTACGCCTGTATTGATGCCGCCGACATTCGCCAGAATCAGATTCGGCTCAAGTCCTTCCGCCACAAGCTGTTCGTTCAGTTTTTTCTGTATATGGGCGACGAGCGCGGAACCGCTGTACTTGCCGGCATCCAGCGTCATACTGAGCTTTTTGACCGTATTGCCATAGGTAAAATCGAGCGTCAGCGTATCGTTTACCCCCGTAGTGATTTCCGTCGTCACATTCCGGATATCTTTTCTGCCGACCGCATAAGTGGCGTTTTCATTCCTTCCCTTTGTGACAACCGGTTTCGTCTTGTATTCCTGTTCTGCCGTGCGGCGCAGCACATTGTAATAAAAGCCGCCGGAGAAGCTTTTCTCGTCCATGCGGTACAGATTTCCGGGATTTTCCGCCATGATCTTAACGCCATCCGCAGAAACCTCGACGGTCATCCTTCTGCCGTCGGTCGTGCCAAGACCGGCATTCAGCTTCTTCTCCAGTTCCTCCTTCAACTCATCATAGGTATATTCCTTCCGCTCTAACGCAATGTTTACGGAATAGGCAGAAGTATCGGTGTAATATAGCCTGAAGGACAGTTTATCGTTCCACTGGTTGATCTTTACGGTCGGATTTCGCAAAGCCGCACCTTCGATCGCAGAATGTATTTTGGAATGGTACCCGGTCTGTGCCGTTCCCGGTGCGGTAGACACAACGGTTTTCCCCGGTTTCTGAAAAATGCTTCCGTACTGGGAAGCAACGTGAATCTCTCCCCCGCCGTCTTCCTTTCCGTCAACGCCGAGAGCCGTCAGTTTCAGCCTGTGGCTGCTGTCAAATTCCGCTTTTAATCCCCTGTGCAGATTTCTGTTTGTGCCAAAAATCTCTTTTAAAGCGCTGTTTTCGTCATAATCTACTTTGATTCTGGCGCTCGCTCCCGTTGCGGTGGTCGTCAGTTTTATTTTACTGCCGTTCAGGGACGCCGTAACACCCAGCCCTTTTAAGGCCGTATCCAGATCCTTAATAAAGGCATCCCTTGACAGATAGGTTTTGCCCGCGGGCAGCGTCACCGTCTGTTCCGCGCCGTTTACGGTGATTTTGAAGGTATTGCGGGTATTGTCGATCGTTATCTTTTCCTGTATATCACTGCCTATCGTCACCTCAGCCGGCTGATTCTGTACCGCCGTATCTCCAAACAACGCGGCGATGCAGGTCCCGCCTTTGCCGTTCTCGGAATCAAACTCAAGCGTATTTCCGTTCCCCGGCACCGTTTCTGTCAGCCTGATCGAGCTGTTGCTGTCTGTTTCCGCCCGGACGCCGATATTCTGCGCCGCAAGCTGCTTGTTAAACTGCTCCTTGATGCTGGTTCTGTTATAAGTGCCCGGATCCAGTTTCAGCGTGTAATCTTTGTTATTATATTTAAATTTGAAAGTATCGTTTTTACCCGCCTGAATATTAATGGAACTGTTGAGCACATGCTGATTGAGCAAAATGGAAGTCGGCTCTAATCTGGTATTGATATGCTCGATAAATTTGGAGTCGGCGGAACCGCAGAGTATTGCGGCGTCCTCTCCCTTTTTTCTCGTGGTCAGTATCAGGTTCTTGCTGTCATAGGTCACATCGATGCCGCCGTCTCCCGTTCCGAACGCGCCGCTGTCGTTCAGTTTCTTCTGGAGATTCTGCGCGAGCGCACTGACGCTCTTATACGTTCCGGCATCCAGGTTAATCGTCCGAACGACGCCGTTGACATTCAGTTTCAGCTGGCCGTTCGTGCCATCGATCGTAAGACCCGGCGGATTCTTGAAATAGGGCAGATTCATCTTTACCACGGCCGGTGTGGCGTTCTTATCCGTCCCTACCTCTCCCTGCTCGGTTCCGCTGCTGCCTTTTACCGCATAATTGACCGGCGCGGCAGGAGGTGTGACGATTCCCGTATGTTTCCGCTGAAACGTCGTATTCTTCCCGCTGGCGCTTACTCCGGTAAACCTGATCGGATCATCCCGCACTTCCGCTTTGGGCAGATTCGGATGATTATTGATTGCCTGAAGGATTTCCTCATAGGTATTATATGTTTTCGCCGGGAGATCCAGCCTGTAATCCACGCCGTCCAGCCGGACTTCAAACCGCTGGTTGCTGCCGGAAACCGTAACCGGCACCTGTATCTGCTGGTTCAGCGATACATGGCCGGAACCGTTGGCCGCATTATTCTGGTATTGAACCTGGGTCGTAAAAATATCCGCATACCCTTCATTTACCTTCCCGTTGCTTCCGACCGCCGCGGAAACCCCGATATAATCCACGCCGCGGTCGCTGGACTGCACCTTGACGCGTGCGGTGGAGCCGCTGCTTGCATTAGACAGCCATATGCTGTCTAACAGTTTCGCTTCGTCCGGGTCCGTAATGGTATTCTTCACCGCATTTATAGCTTTGCTGATCGCCCCGTTAAGCAAATGGACCGCATCATACACCGCTGTCTGACCTGCTCCCGTATCCAGTGTAATCTCATATTTTTTGCTGTTTACCGTAAGAATAAATTTATCATTTACGCCCGCTTTCACTTCAAGAGGCCAGTCGTTTGTCCCGAAAAGTTTGCTTCCGGTAAAGGAGGCATCGACATCCCTGCGCGGATCCCTGACATAGCTTTCCGATTCTTCCACTTTATTGTAGGCGCGCGTTACAAACAGCGTATTATAGGCGCTGCTTGCAGGATCGATGCCGACTTCCGTATTCAGTCCGCTGACCTGCGAAGTGATCACAAGTCCCTGATAATCGTCCTTCGTTTTATCGCCGTAGACACTGGCTTCCAGTTCCACATGATTGAGCGCAAAAAGCCTGTTCAATTCCTTGCGCATATCGTCAGCCGTATAATACCCTTCCTGAATTTTCAGGGAAACGGCCGGACCGCCCCCGTTTGGCGTCACGAGCAGTTCGTTGTTGGACGAATTGATATAAAAATAACCGTGCTCCAGATCATCGTTTGTCGTGGAAAGCACACCGCCACCGGTCAGCACGGCCGGTTTCTGCGTAACCGGTCCATACCCGATATTATCGTAAAAAACGGATGTATAAACATCTTCTCCTTTGTCCTTGTCATCCACCTTAAACATATTTCCCTTTAATCCGGTAATGATGCTGTCGTCGCTTTCCAGCTTGATTCCCTTACCGTAGGGGACCGCCCGGACGGAAGTATCGGCCAGACTGTCGTTCAGCCATTTGATCAGTTCCGGCCTTGTATACCCTTTTCTTTTAATCGTCGGGTCGAGCAGATCCGGTTCCGTCGGAACTTTCAGCTCTTTATGAATCGTCGTTCCGTCCAGACTGACGATATCGAAAGAAATTTCATCGTTTTTCCCGGCAACGATCGACAGCTTGACATCCGGGCTGTCCGATTCAAACGCCGTCGTACCGATCAGCGCTCCCGTACTGCCGCCCTCGTATACATCGTACAGCAGATAGGCCAGTCCGCCTTTTGCCTCATCGATGCTGACGCCGCCTTCCAAATTCAGATTACAGGTGCCCTGCGTCGTAAATTCAAACCGCATTCCCTTGTCAAAAAGCCCGGCCTTTTCCAGCGCGGAATCGATTTCATCGACCAGCTCCTTCGTCGTATACTGCCCCGGCGGCACCTGAATTTCCGCCGTCTGCGACCTTTCGCCTTCCGCCATCCTGTATGTAATGGACAACGTATTGTTGTTTTCACCGACGATATGCTTCTGATTCGGCATCCACCGGATATTCCCTTCAAACTGGTAATAGGGAACATTATGTTCCGCAAAAATATGATTTTCATTAAATGTAGAGGCGTCCGTGAGCCTGTCGATCTCTTTCTGAAGCTGCTCGAACTCCGCCTGCATGGCGCTCCTGTCCGAATCCGTCCAGGTTCCGTTCAGCGCCTGCACGGAAAGCTGTGTCATCCGATGAAGCATCGAATGCGCCTCATCCAGAGAACCGTCTCCGATCTGCACCCAGGAGGCGCCGTCCTGTGCATTTTCCGTCCCCTGATTCAGCCCTCTGATCAGCCGCCGCATTTTCTCGGAAATGGCAAGCCCGGCCGCATCATCCGCCGAACGGTTAATCCGGTACCCGGAAGCGAGTTTCTCCATGGCGCGGGTTTTGTTTCCTGTATTTACCCCAAGTGTCCTTTCTGCATTCATCGCCAGTAAATTGTGTGCAATTACGTTAATGTTCATATGTCCCCACCTCACATATTCTATCGCAGAATTTACATATATATAGTTGTAAAACAGTATAAAATAGCAGGATTTTGCTGTCAAACAAGGGAGAATTTTCCATTCTTGAAATTTGTCCGCAACAGACATATAATGGAGACAGGGCCGCAGGGCCATAAAACAGCCGCTTTCGCATTCTGCCGGCCTGAGAGCATAAAAAAATATCGTAAATTGTATTACGATATTAAAGGAACCTTAAAACGGAGGGGTAAAATTTGTATGAAAAACGGTAAAAAATGCACGCTGAAGCAGACCGCCGCGCTTCTTTGCGTCATAATTCTGGTACTTTTGTATATCGTTACACTTGTCTTCGCCTGTATGGATTTCCCGGGTGCGGATAAATTATTCGCCGCCTGTCTGCTCACCACGATCGGGCTGCCGATTCTGCTCTGGCTCTGCATCTGGTTCTATGGGCGGATGAAGGAACGGCAGACGGATGCACCGGACGCCTAGTCTAGTCCAGCCCGCACCGCCGGTATACAAACACAAAACACCCAAATGCCGCCGCAATATTGAGCAGCACAATCGCAATGTTTCCCGGTTCCGCCGCCTGCTGCCCCAGACCGTTTATCAGGATGCTGATCTGCTCCGAATAAACGATTCTGGCGATTCTCCCGATTGTCTCGTTAAACATGGAGAGCATCGGCAGAAAGGAAAAGACAAGCATGAGCGGAACGCTCAGAGACGCCGCCGCCATCTGATTTCTGCTCCATGTGCCGACTGCCGCGCCGACCAACAGAGACGCCGCCGTTCCGAGAGCCATAACAAGCAGAAAGGAAAAAAATACGCTTCCTTCGTATTCCCCGACGAGGCCAAGCACACAGGAGCCCGTCATACAGGCGAGCCAGATGCAGCTCCCCGTTCCCAGCAGATATTCAAACGGCTTTACATCGGACATCAGCAGCATTTTCAACGTACAAGTTTCCTTTTCCTCCGCCAGCACCGCGGACATGCTGACGAGCGGCGCCATTCCCACATACATTGCGGAAAACATCCTGACGAAAAAATGTTCCTCCATTCCTTCTATTGTCATAAAATTTTCCATCACGACCGCAAGCAGCGGAAACATGAAAAACTGAATCAGAATGGTTTTATTTTTCATCGTATCCTTTGCCTGTTTCAAAAAAATCGCTCCGATATTCCTCATCCTCTTAACCTCCGTTTCTTAACCTCCATGCCGCCTGCCCTAAACAAGCTGTCTCCCCGTCAGTTCCATAAAAACCGATTCCAGATTCGGTTCCGTGGAATGAATCGTCTCGATCAGCCCCTGTTCCAGATACTTCTTAATCATTTCCGCCGTTTCCCTGCCGCACCCCATATCCTTTCCGCAGCAGGCCTCCAGATGTCTGCCGTCATACAGGCGTATTTGAATCTGCTTTTTATGATTGTATTTACGGCATATTTCATTCGGCCCGCCGTATTCCAGAATGCTTCCTTCATGCAAAAGCGCGATATTATGGCACAGTTTTTCCGCCTCGGCCATATTATGGGTGGTCAGAAAAATCGTCGTCCCCTTCGCCTGTTCTTCCAGTATCAGCTCATGAATCTGCCTTGTCGCGGCCGGGTCGAGTCCGCTCGTCGGTTCATCCAGAAACAGAATATCCGGCTCATTCATGACCGCTCTCGCCAGCGCAAGCCGCCCCTTCATGCCTTTGGACAGTTTTTCCACCGGACGCCCTGCCGCTTCCGAAAGATCAACTTTTTCAAGCACCTCCCGGATTCTTCTTCCCGGCACCGCATAAAGCCGCGCGAACAGTTTCAGATTATCGTAACAGCTCAGCCGGCCGTACAGACCGGGTTCATCCATCATCATCCCGATTCTGCGGTACATCTTCCCTGTCAGCCCGGCCGCCGGAACGCCGTTCGTCACCGCGCTTCCTCCCGTCGGCCGGAGCTGACCTGTCATGATTTTAATAATCGTCGTTTTGCCCGCACCGGACGGGCCGAGCAGACCGAAAATCTCCCCGGCCTTCACCCGCAGCGTAACGTCCTTCAGCACTTCTTTTTCTCCAAACCGCTGTACGACATTTGTCAATACGATTCTGTCTTCCATAGTTTCTCCTTTTCCATTCATGGCTGTCCGTTTCATTCGCCGTCATTCTCCATATGCCGCCTTTCCCGCTTCCGCAGACGTTCCAACGCTTCTTCCATCCTCCTGTTTTCCATCCGCTCCCGGCAGACCGTCACCGTCAGGCTGATCACGAAGCAGACGCCAAAGGACACAAAAAACATGATCCAGGGAAGCCATTCATCGACCGGGAACCAGCCGAAAACCATTACCAGCACAATGATCACAAGCAATTCCGATATCACCATACCCGCCGCCCGCAGGGCCACGCGCATATTCCGAAACAGCATATCCGTAAAAAAAAGCGCCCGCAGCGTCACCGTAATCACCGACGCAAGCAGAAACTGAAATATCGTTCCCACGCCGATACCCTCTTTTCCCAGAGAGAACATCGTCGAGTATTCTTTCGCGTTCTCTCCGAATATCAGGTCAAGAAACGACAATATCAGCATCGTAATGCCAAATATCATAAAAACCTGCCCCATATAGTCAAATAGTGTTTTCCGCTCTTCCATCTTTACTCTCGGCCTCCTCCCGCTTATGATTTCAGTCCGAGCCGTCTTTTCAGCTCTTCCGCATATTGTCTGGAAACGATGATCTGCTCGCCGTTTTCCAGCGTCACCCGGATTCTCCGGTTGATGTCCGCCCGCAGCGACCTGATGTATTTTAACTGCACCAGACAGGATTTTCCCGCCCGGAAAAATCCGCAGTCTTCCAACTGCTGTTCCAGCTCATACAGCTTAAAATCCGATTCGTATACCTCTTTTGTCGTATAAATGAACGATTTCCTGTCCACGGACTCGATATAAACCGCCTCGGAAACATCCAGAAAACAGGTCTCGTCTCCTTTTTTCACAGCAAGTTTTCTGTTGAGAAGATGCAGCATGGAAAAGAGACGTTCCAGCTCCGGCGTCAGCTTCTTACAGGAAATGACGATATGTGTATCCGTTATTTTTTCGTCCACGTTGATTTCTATTTTCAACCTCTGCCCCTTCCTTTCTTTAAGGCATCCGCTCTGCCGCCTTCCGCCCCGGCTCCCTTCTGCTCCCTGAGCGTAACACACCTTTTTCCTTCCGGCAAGCCGTCCCGCCGCAAGATGCCGCAATCGGAACATGAAACGGCCCAAAAAGCGCCAAAACGTATTTTATATCTCCAGTCTTTTGTACCGGTAAAGCAATGCCGATGCCAGAAAAAGATCCGCGCCCAGCCATGCCATGACTTCCCCCCAGAATACGCCTGTATTCCCGATCAATCCCGTTACCGCCGATGCGCATACGATACGCATCACAACCTGTATCAGGCTGGAGAGCATCGGCATCGTGGAATTTCCCATTCCCTGTATACAGGAACGCAGAATATAAACCGCATACAACAGCGGAAAAAAGACCGCCAGAATACACAAAAAATGATAGCCCGTCTGAATGGCCGCCCCGGTATTCACCTGTCCGCCGGCAATAAAAAGTGTCAGAATCGGTCTGCCCAGGACTGCCATCACAGAAGACATCAGACAGGCGGTCACGGTTCCGATCGCGAGCGCGGAAAGAATACCGGACCGGATTCTGTCTTTCCTGCCCGCACCCACGTTCTGCGCCGTATAAGTGGAGATTGCATAGCCATAAGAGGAAGCGGCAGTCTCTAACAGCCCGTACAGCTTATTGGCCGCCGTATAGCCGGCAAGGAATAAAATGCCGAAACCGTTGACGACGGACTGTACGGCCAGTCCGCCGACCGCCGTGATGATATTCTGAAATCCCATCGGCACGCCCAGCCTGATCTGCGCAAGCATCATCCTCCCGTCCGGTTTCCGGTTCTCCCGTTCCACTTTTGCCATTCCTGTCTTTTTCAGCGCAAGTCCGCAGCAGACCGCGGCACAAAGCTGGGAAAGCAGCGTACCGTACGCCGCTCCCCGGATTCCCATCCCGAGTACCATGACGAACAGAATATCCAGAAAAATATTGGTAATAGAAGCCGACGCCATCGCATACAGCGGCGCCCTGCTGTTCCCGAACGCCCGCAGAATGGCTGCCAGCATATTGCCCGCAAAAGAGACCGGTATCCCTATATAAAGGATTTCCAGATACAGACGGGTCATCCCAAAAAGTTCCGCCGGCGTCCGGAGCAGTTTTAAGGCCGGAACGAGCATTCCCTGTCCGATGGCCGTAACGAGAAGCGCGGCCCCCGCAGAAACGCAGGCCGCCTGGAAAATTCCCTTTTGAACCAGATCGTTTCTCCCTTCTCCGAAATGCTTCGATATCCCGATGGAAAATCCCTGCGTCATCCCCTGAACCAGGCCGAACATCATAAAACAGAGCCATTCCGACGCTCCCAGCGCAGAAAGCGCCGTAACGCCGAGCTTCTGCCCGACAATTATCGTATCCGCAAACGTATACAGCTGCTGAAACAAATTCCCCAGAATGAGCGGTATGGAAAAACGAAGCAGCAATGCGGACGGTCTGCCGGAGGTCATATCGAGCGTGCTTCCGTTCCCGGTCATGTCGGGTTTTCTTATCCTCCTATCCATAAATCAGCTCCAATCCCGTCACCGCCAGGCCGTGAAAATAATCCTCCCTGTAATTTCTGTCGAACACAAACCGGGGCATCGCATAGGCCGGCAGATACCGTCCGCAATGCCGCACGATTTCTTCCGCCAGACCGGGGCTTTCCGGCTCCAGATAACAGACGATCTGCTCCGGATTTAAAACGGTGCAGATGCAGGCGGCCGTTTTGCCGAGACATTCCCCCGGCGGCACCCGGCGGAATCCGTCAAGCGCGATCTTCTGCACGTTTTCTTCGCCGTACAGCGGCATGAAGCCCACTTCTCCCTGAAAACCGCAGAACCCCTCCAAAGCCTTCCCGTTGACGACGGCTCCCATCCCCGGCCCCGTATCCGCCAGATGAAGGCAGACAAACGTTCCGCCGCCCGGTTCTTTGCCCTGTCCCGTTGTTTCGCCCGGCTCCGCCTGACTGCCGCTTCCGCCTCTCCGTCCCAGTTTCCGAGCCATGCCCACCGCCGTAAAGCTCATGTTATTTCCGGCCGCGACGGGCATTCCGAGGGCGTCCGACAGTCCCGCCGCAATATTCTGTCCCGCCATTCCCGGATATCCGTCGATACAGCAGACCGTACCGTTATGCACGCTTCCCGGAATGCCCACCGATACCGCGCTTATTTTCCCGTCCGCCGCGGCCGCTTCCTTGGCGCACGACCATAAAAAGCCGCCCATGCCGGCCAGGGGCGGCAAAGCATCCCCGCTCTTCGACGGCTCTTCTCCACGCCTTTTATGTCCTTCGGATTTGACCGCCCCCATCGCGTCGCAAATCCGGTAAAATACCGTATCCCCCTGCATAAACATCAGAAGCATATGGGCAAAATCGGCGTTCAGCCGGTAAACTTCCGCCCGCCGCCCGCCCGGACTGTCCTGTTTCGTGCCAAGCCGGCACAGCATGCCGCCGTCCGCCAGTTCTTCCACGAGTTTTCCGACGGTCGGGAAACTCAGCCCCGTCAGTCCGGCAAGCTCCTGTTTCGTATGCGCCTTCCCGTCCCGCATACAGGCCGTAACGCTTTTTTCATTAATTTTCCTGACCAGATTGGTAAAAGCCATGTTCGGTTGTTCTCCCTTCTATTTTTAATATATATTTTAAAAGTGTTTTAATAATTTGTCAACAGAAAAGCTTTCCTGCCGCTCGCTTCATCCGGAACGATAGGAAAGCTTCCTTTTTTCTTTTTACTGCGCAGTCCGGAAAGTAAAAGACAGCAGACTCGCCTTGTCCCGGCCGCGATAGGTCAGATAAACCGCCTGCTTTCCATCCGGGACAGCGGCCGATACGCCGAACTCTTCCCACACATTGGAATTGTGAACCGGTATTTTGGCAAGCACTTCTCCGTCCCATTTCGTCCGCACCTCAAAATACCCGTTCATATATCCCCGCACTTTGACGGAAATTCCGGTAACATTTTTACAGTCAAAATATTTGAAACCGGCTGTCGCGCCATCCTTCATATTGCCGATATAGCCCGGCTCCTCGTCGCCGTCCCTTCCGTCCTGCATGATTTTGGGAAAGCGGTCATCTCCCACATAGACGGATTCCTCCTCCGTGAAAAGATTGCAGGCCAGATATGCCCCGTACTCTCCCGCTCCCACAAGCGGGCCGCCGTTTAAGCCACAGGAAGTAATCTCCACCTGCGGGATGCTCCCGTCCTGCAGAATTTCGATCTTTTCCGCGCATCCCTGTCTGCTGTACCAGGTTCCGTTCGTATGTCTGTGATAAAAAATATACCATTCCCCGTTTATTTCCACGATACTTCCGTGATTGTTCGCTCCATAAGCCATCGGCTTATCCGCCGGTTTGTCCGCATCGATATGCAGATCGCAGTTGCTGACGATTACGCCGCCGTAAGTAAATCCTTCGTCCGGTTTCCGGCTGACCGCATAACAGAGTTCGTGCATTACGATGGAGGAATAAATAAAATAATAGTTCTCTCCCACTTTCCGGATGGAAGGCGCCTCGAAGAACTCATGCCCTTCAAAGCCCGAACCGGCGCTGTATTCACAGCCCGGAACCACGAAAACGGGCGCTTTTTCCACGGTCAGCATATCCGCTCCTATCACGGTCAGCATCGCGCCGTTTCTGGACGTATCGCCCCGGCTGCAAAAACCGGTATACAAATAAGTCCTGTCTCCCTCCGTCAGCACCCCGGGGTCAAACTGGGGCTGATCACCTTCTTTTTCTCCGAGACGGGTGCCGTCCGGATAATGCACATAGCCGTAAAACGTGAAATTCCCCGCAGGGGTATCACAGACCGCCACCGAAACGACGCTCACCTTATCAAGCACATAATACAGATAGTATCTGCCGTCCGGCCCCACCGTAATATCCGGCGCATAGAGACACATTTTCCCCTCTTTGTTGAGCGGATCCGCATTCCGCGGATAAATCACGCCTTCATACCGCCAGTTCCCCAGATCGTCCACCGGCGCCGACCAGCAGACATAATCTCCCATACAGAATACATAGCCGTTATAAAAATCATGAGAACCATAAATATAGACCCGATCGCCGAACACATAAGGTTCTCCGTCCGGAATATATTCCCAGGAAGGCAGATAAGGATTCACCGCCTGTTTACCGCTTGTTTTGTTCATTGTCTTTTCCTCCTTCTTTCATCGTCAAAAGACGATTGCAAAAGAGCGCTTCCCGCTGGGAAACGCTCTTCCGCTGACTTATATTTGGGTTTTACATATAAATGTAAAAATCTGTTTTATTCCGGAAGCTGTGTTGCATCACCAAAGGTTGCTTTCCACTTCTCGGTACGCTCATCGATAATTGCCTGACCGCCGGAGCTTAAGTAATCAGCAATACCAGCATCCCATACCTGGTCGAAGCTGTCAACCGGTGCAGCAACCGCCGTATCGTAAATAACGTCTCTCTTGCTTGCGAGCGTCGGGCCCTGGCCTTCTTCTGCCGTAATTGCGCCAACGTTTACGTTCTTAGCCGGTCTTGTATCGGTGTTGCAGACCTCATGCGCAACCTCTACAAGCGCGGGGTCAATACCGCTGTAAGAATGCGCCATGGATTTCAGTGTCAGCTCTTCATCTGTCAGATGCAGACCGTTACAGGTAATCGTGTAGTCAATGTTAAATCCGGAGTTCTGAATGTCATCGCCTGTTGCCGCAATGATTTCAACCGCGCCGTCATCCAGCTTGTTATGTGTAACGCCTTCGTCACCAATCTGCAGATACTCGATTGCTTCCGGTGAACTGATGAAATCCAGATACAGCATGGAAGCCAGAGGCTCATCATTTGTAGTAGGGAAGAAAATCTTCCGGTCGCCTGCGGAGCTTGTGATAAATTTGTTATGTCCGCCTTTGGTATCTTCGAAGCAGTCAACTACAACGAATTTTGCGTCCGGTCCTACGATTCTTTCAAGGTTCGTCTGAATACTGTTCTCACCGTCTCTGTAAGGATAATCCCAGTTGTGCATGAATGCGCCTACATAGCCGGCTTTAATCATATCGTCCTCTGTGCTGTCGCCGCTGCTGTATAATGCGAAGTCATCCCAGAGAAGTCCTTCATTATACCACTGGTTCAGGATACGAATCGCCTCTTTTGTACCGGGCTGTGTCAATGCTCTGTCATCAAAACCGTTGATATAATAGTCATAATCGGAAATATCCGGGTCGATGAAAGATTCGATTAACAGCGCAGCTCTCCAGCCTACATCGAAGCTTACGGAGTAAGGAATCATCTTATCCGCATCCGCGCCGAGCAGCGTATCCGCATTGTCTCTGAATGCAACGATCATCTCATAAAATTCCTGACGGGTTGTAGGCTCTTTCAGGCCGAGTTTATCCAGCCAGTCTTTACGAACGAATGTATTGATACGGTTTGTAACCGCACGTTTACCTTCGATTGCCCAAAGCGTTCCGTCAACAGGATCTTTATCCCAGTAAATGTTTGTCTCGCCAAGCCAGTTCCAGAGATTCGGAAGCAGGTCTCTGTAATCGTCCACATAGGAACTTAAATCGAGTACACCGCCCATGTTCGCATAAGTCTGAACGGTCGGATAATCATAGGTCAGACAGATATCCGGCGCATCGCCTGCCGCAAGAAGGTTGTTGATCTGCTCAACCTCTGTCCAGCGGGGAACCGCTACGAACTCGACCTCTACGTTATGAAGTTCCATCATCTGATCTTTGATATACTGCGTATACTTGTTGTTGGTCGGGTCGGAACCGCCGTCGTTACCACGGTCATATACCTCTACCGTAATCTTTCTCGTTTCTACAAACTTGCCGTCAACTACCTCACCGTTTGTCGGATCAGCCGCTGCTCCGCCAGTATCCGTAGAATCCCCCCCCTCGGTGGAATTGTCGGTCTTGTCAGCCGCAGGAGTCTGCGTCTGGGTGTCAGGCTGTGTCTGTCCTGCGTCAGGCGTTGCGGAACCGCCGTCGTTACCACAGGCAGCAAGCGATAATACCATGCAGCCGGCCAGTAAAACTGATAACAATTTTTTCTTCACTTTGTTTACCTCCCTTGTGTTTTTTGTTAAAAATATTGAATGAACGGACCGCTTTTCTCTCTGTTCCATGAAACCGGAACCGGAAGCCGCAATCCGATTATTCCGGTTACTCTTTTACCGCTCCCATCGTTACGCCGTGAATGAAATACTTCTGCAGCCACGGGTAGATGCACAGAATCGGCACGGTCGAGAACATAACGATCGCCGCTTTCAGTGATTCGGTAAGACCCGGCGATGAAAATCCTTCCTGCGTCGCCACTTCCACGCTGTTGATGTTGTTCAGAATGTTGTACAGGAACAACTGCAGCGGATAAAAAATATCTTTGTTGATGTACATCAGCGCATCAGAATATCCGTTCCATCTTCCTACCGCATAGAACAGGGCCAGTGTCGCGAATACCGGCTTTGACAGGGGCAGATAGATGCTCACCAATATCCTGAAAAAGCTCGCGCCGTCTATTTCCGCCGACTCCCGCAGACTGTCGGGAATGCCGTAGAAAAAGCTCCTCATGATAATCATGTTATAGACGCTCATACAGCTCGGAATAATCAGTACGAGCGGGTTATTCAAGAGGTTCAGGCTCTTCATCAGCAGGTAGTTCGGAATAGTTCCCGCGTTGAAGAACATCGTGATCGTAATAAAAATGTTGATAAAAGAACGCCCTTTCAGGTTTTCAAAAATCAGCGGATACGCGCAGAGCGTCGTCATCGTCAGAGACACAACGGTACAGACAACTGTCAGAAATACCGTCCAGAAAAAGGCTCTGATATATTTCATGTCGCTGAGCACCGTAGCGTATGCCTCCAGATTCAAACCTTTCGGCCATAAGTATACTTCATGTTTAATCAGCGCATCCGTAGAGCTTAACGACCGCGCCAGCAGATTCAGCATCGGCACGATACAGATCAGACTGACGAGCACGCAGATTATGACAAAACACCAGTCGCCCACTTTGGCGGATTTTGATTTAATCATCTCTTCTTCCTCCTTCTATCTCTACCAGATTCCGCGTTCGCCAAGCTTCCGGGAAATCCAGTTCGCCAGCAACAGGAAAATAACGCATACGATGGACTGGAAGAAGCCGACAGCGGTCGTCAGTGAGAACTGCAGACCCTTAATACCGTTCTTGTATACGAAGGTGGAAAGCACTTCCGCAACGTCCATAACCAGATTGTTCTGCAATGCGAACGGCCTGTCGAAACCGCTTCCCAGAATATTGCCGAGGCTCATAACGAGAAGTACGACAATCGTGGATTTAATGCCCGGCAGCGTAATATGCCACATCTTTTTGAAACGTCCCGCGCCGTCCACGGAAGCCGCCTCATACAGTTCCGAGTTGATACCGGCGATCGCCGCCAGGTATACGATGGAGTTCCAGCCGAAACTCTGCCAGATACCCAGGAATATGTAAGTGCCTACCCAGTGAGCGGAATCATTCAGGAAAGGAATGGATTCCAGTCCGAGTGCGCCGAGTATCATATTCAGGAACCCGGTCGTCGGCGCAAAAATCTGCAATGCCAGACCGTAAATGATAACCCATGAAAGAAAGTGCGGCATATAAGCAACGGTCTGTACCACACGTTTGAACCGTTTAAATACCAGTTCGTTCAAAATCAACGCAAAAATGATGGGAACCGGAAATCCGATAACCAGATCCAGCAGATTCAGCACCAGTGTGTTTCTCAGTGCGTTTAAGAAATCCCTGTTCTTAAAAGCCTTGATAAAATACTCAAACCCGTTATTGGCCGCCAGCGGCATCTCCCATACGCTCTGTACAATACTGTACTTTTTGAAAGCAATCTGGATATAAATCATCGGCACATATTTGAATATGAGCAGATAGAGAAGCGGCAGCGCAAGTAAAACGTATAACTGCCAGTAACGCTTCATGTAAACCCCAAAGTCCTGCTTTTTCTGAACCGCAGGAACTTTTTTCTTAGATTCTTTCATCCTCACACCTCCATAAGATTTTTAATATACCTTTTATTATTATAAAAGGGTTCTTTTCTTTTTTCTGGTCAGATATTGCTATTCCAACCGCATATTTTGCTTATTTTTTGTGCATATTTATGATTAAATTAATAAAATTCCCTTTCTTTTTCGTCCGATATGCCGGATTTCCTCCAAAAATAAGCATTAATTTGGTCACGCCATTCACGGGCATGTTCCTTCTGATGAGTAAAACGTTCCATCATCCGGTCATAAGGCCCGGCAGGAAGTTTTCCCTGTAATTTACTGAAACGTTCCACCATTTCGTCCACCATTTCGACTCCTTCGAAATGCGTATCGTAAATATGCTGAATCACCGTCTTGCCGGAACGCAGTTTCCACGTATAGGGCATATGATGGAAAAACAGCAGGAGTTCGTCCGGGCATTTGTTCCGATCGTCATAAACGGACGCGTTCGGCTCCCTGTACAGAAGCGCGTATCCGGTGCCGTCATGGCTCCTGTCAACACCAAGCCCTTCATGGTCCGCCCGGTGATAGGTTCCCCACCGGCTGTATTCGTAACCGTCCACGCTGGGACCATAGTGGAAATTGGGATTCACCATCCAGCCGATGCCGAGAGGGCAGGTGTACTTTTCATATGCCGGCCAGGACCGCATCAGCAGATCCGTAAGCGTTTCCATGACCTGTCCGTCTCTTCCGTACGTCATCGCAATCCACTCTCCGGCGATTTCCTCCGCCGTCAGTTTCGTATCGAAGGCGAGCCGCCCGAACCCGTAAAAATTCGCCGCCGCCATATCGTGTCCCGTCCAGTTCTCGTCGTTTCCCGTATTCGCCACCGCCGCGATGCCGCAGTTATGCTGTCCGAACGTCTTTCCCGACACGATATCCGAAACGGTGTCGTTTTCTTCTTTCACATACGTTCTGAACTTTAAAATCTCCTGAAACATCGGAATCAGATAACAAAGGTGCCGCTGCTGTCCCGTGTATTCCTGCGCAATCTGCACTTCCAGCATCTGATTGGTTTTCGTCAGACCGCCGAAAAGAGGATGTACGGGTTCTCTTACCTGGAAATCCATCGGTCCGTTTTTAATCTGTAAAATCACGTTGTCGAGGAATGTTCCGTCCAGTCCCATGAAATTATCATAGCCCGATCTCGCACGGTCCGTCTTATAGTCCCGCCAGTCCTGCTGGCAGTTATAAACGAAACAGCGCCAGATAATGAGCCCGCCGTAAGGCGCCGCGGCTTCCGCCAGCATATTTGCGCCGTCCGCATGCGTTCTTCCGTAAGTAAAAGGCCCCGGCCTTCCCTCTGAATCCGCCTTGATCAGGAAACCGCCGAATCCGGGCACTTCGCCGAAAACGATCTCCATCCGCTTCTTCCACCAGTCTTTTACGCGCTCATCCAGCGGATCCGCGCTTTCCAGTTCGCCAAGCTCTACCGGTGCCGCATAATTCAGGCTCAGGAAAAGTTTTATGCCGTATCCCGCAAAAAGTTCCGCCAACTCCCGTACTTTGCCCAGATACCGTTCGGTGATCAGCCAGGTCGCCGCATCCTTCACGTTGACATTGTTGATCACCACCGCGTTGATACCGACGCTGGCCGCCAGCCTCGCATAGGTGACGGTCCTGTCGTCCACAACGACCTCGTTTTCCACGAAGAAAAAGGATTCCCCTGAATAACCGCGTTCGATGCTTCCGTCCATATTATCCCAGTGGTTCAGCATCCGCAGCGGCATATCGGGCGCCTTTGCAATGTCCATCCCCGCGATCGTGTCCTTCGTCCTGATCTGACGGAGAAGGGCAAAGGTTCCGTAAAGAATACCATTGGAATCGGACGCTTCGATCGTTACCATCCCGTCTTTTTCATACAAATGATAGCTTTCCTTCCGCATCCCCGCCTGATAGACAAAATGTACGCCGTTTCCCTCTCCGTTACAGGAAATCTCCCGCAGTACGGGCTGCCTTCCGGTCATCCCTTCCAGTCCAAGCTGCAATTCCCTGACGCTGTTTCTCATCAGCTCATCCTGCACATCCGCATAAATATTTTGAAGTCTGTCCGCCCCTTCACAAGACGTCCGCTCCGTATAATTCAGCCATGCCTGCTCGAAACTCATTTCATTCCTCCATTCCCGGCCCGCGGCTCTCCGGCCGCAGGCGCAATATTGTATAGCCCGCCGCTTCTTCCGCATCTTTGTACGTTTCAGCCGGGTCTGATGCAAAACTATGCAAGTATCATCTCTTCCGAAACCATAACCGGAAGCACGCTGACTTTCTTCCCGGTAAGCTTCTCGCTGCGGTTCTCCGGCTGTGTTCCGCCGATCGAAACGAGGTATTTCCCGACACCGACTCTGTTGACCGCCTGTTCGTCATACAACGCAAACGCGCTGACCGGAAGCTTTATGACGATTTCCTTGCTCTCTCCCGGCTTCAATGTCACCTTGCGGATGCCTTTCAGCTGAGCGTTCGGCGTTCCTTCCCTGTCGGCTTTTACATAGACCTGTACGGTCTCCGTGCCTTCTCTGCTTCCCGTATTGGCAACGACCGCCTTCACTTCGATGCCTTCTTCTCCCACCGTATCGCAGGAAACCGACGCGTCCGTATAGGTAAAATCCGTATAGGACAGGCCGTATCCAAACGGATACAGAGCTTCATTCGTCATGTAGCGGTAGGTTCTTCCCTTCATGGAATAATCGGTAAAAGCGGGCAGCTCTTCCAGTGTCCGGTAAAACGTTACCGGCATCCTTCCTTCCGGATTTTTCTCTCCGAACAGTATCCGCGCAATCGCTCTTCCGCCCTGTGCGCCCGGATACCAGCCCTGCAGAACGGCCGGTACATGTTCGTCGGCCCATTCCACCGCAAGCGCGCTTCCCGAAAGAAGCACAAGCACGACGGGTTTACCGCTGGCACAGGCGATCTCCAGAATTTCCTGCTGTCTGCCGGGCAGATTCAGATTCGGTTTGTCGCCGCTCGCATACTGGTTGCCCTGATCGCCCTCTTCGCCTTCCAGACCGGAATCCAGTCCGAGACACATCACGATCACGTCGCTCGCATCACAAATGGCCTTTACTTCCGAATCCCTGTCCTGTCCTTTGCTCAGATTGCTGATTTTATCCTGATACAGATGACAGCCTTCGGATACGAGTACCCGCACATCATCGCCCACATACTCCTGAATGCCCTCGGCTATTGTAAAATACCGGGATGCCGTTCCTTCATAGTTGCCGATCAGCGCTTTCCGGTTATTGGCATTGGGGCCGATCACGCCGAGCGTTTTGATTCCGCTTTTGTCGAGCGGCAGAAGGTTGTTTTCATTCTTCAATAAAACAACGCATTTCTCCGCCGCTTTCAGATTCAATGCCTGCATCTGTGCCGAATCCACCGCCGTATAAGGGATTTCATCAAAGGGCGTTTTCGCTTTTTCCTCAAAAAGACCGAGTTTCATCCGGGTCGTGAACAGATGTACAAGCGCCTCGTCCACGCGTTCTTCGGGTATCATGCCTTTCTCCACCGCATCCTTCACATAAACGAAAAGATTGCCGCAGTTTAAGTCACAGCCGTTTTTCACCGCGAGCGCAACGGATTCTTCCGCCCCGGCCGTTACGCAATGGCCTTCGTGGAAATCTTTGATCGCCCAGCAGTCGGAAACCACATGGCCCTTAAAGCCCCATTCCTTCCGCAGTATATCCTGCAGAAGCGTTTTGCTTCCGCAGCACGGTTCCCCGTTCGTCCGGTTATAAGCGCCCATGACCGCCTCTACCTTTGCTTCCTGCACGCAGGCTTTGAACGCGGGCAGATAAGTTTCGTACAGATCCTGCCTGCTCACCTCGGCGTTGAACTCATGACGCAGATCCTCCGGACCGCTGTGCACCGCAAAATGTTTGGCGCAGGCCGCCGCCTTCATGTAATTCTCGTCGTGTCCCTGGATGCCTTCCACAAACCGCACGCCGAGCCTGGACGTCAGATACGGGTCTTCCCCGAACGTCTCATGGCCTCTGCCCCATCTCGGATCCCTGAAAATATTCACGTTGGGAGACCAGAAAGTCAGTCCCTTATAAATATCAAAATCCTCATACTTCTGCTGCGCATTGAATTTCGCCCGGCCTTCCGTGGAAATGGCATCCGCCACTTCTTCGATAAAGTCCTCGTCAAATGTCGCTGCCAGCGACACCGCCTGCGGAAATACGGTGGCCGTTCCTGCTCTCGCCACTCCGTGAAGCGCTTCGTTCCACCAGTTATAAGCCTTTATGCCAAGTCTTTCTATGGCAGGAGCGCCGTGTAGCATCTGAAAAGCCTTTTCCTCCAATGTCATCTGTGCGACCAGACTGCGGGCACGCTCTTCAAACGCCGCGTTTCTGTCTTCGTTTCTTACAAGTTCCATTCCCATACCTCCATGCCTGTTTGATAAACATCCATACCGCCGGATATTCGTTGTATTCTGCTATTATGTCTTTCGCCAGCTCCTCCTGCGGCTTCATTTTCAGTGCTTCATAATTATGCTGTAAAACATGTTTCTTTCAGGCCCGTTATTAGTCAAAGTATACAACAGCCCGTTCCTTTGGACTCTTCACTTCTTGCTCTGTCATAACCAGATATTGCTAAATGATGCTCTCCAAACGATACCCCTGTCACTTTTTTCTATCCAATATTTATATTTTACAGGTAATTATTTTATTTTTTCAAGACAACATGCCCGTTTTAGGCCACTTTCCATCTTTCCCGTATAGCAAAATTTGATTTGACACTTTTCTCTGTTTATGCTATCACTTAAAGTAGGACAACAAATTCGGAATACAGCGCCAGTATCTGAGGAATATGCTGAGGATTGACAGGAGCCTTCACCATGATAAAAATTCTTAACGGCATCCACGAAACGGTAGCTTACGACTACTTTCCAACCATCAAACTCTATCATAATATGGAAGCGGAAGACTATCCGCTCCACTGGCATACCGCAATGGAGATCATTATGCCGGTGCGGAAAGAATATACCGTCGTTATCGATGAAACCCCCCATACGTTCGGCGAAGGGGATATTTTCATAACGCCGCCGGGCACGCTGCACCGCCTGATCGCTCCGCCGCCCGACGCCGGCGGGGATGAAGGGGAACGGCTCATCATCCTTTTGGATTACAGCCTTGTCTGCAACGTAAAAGGAATGGACTCTTTAATCCATTCCCTTCATCCTTACGCTCTCATCAGCCGGAAAGAATATCCCGGGCTGAACGGACAGCTCGCTTCCTGTCTGCATGAAATCAGCCGCGAATACGATAACCGCATCGCTTTCACGGAAGCCTGCATCTATTCCTTAATCATACGCTTTTTTGTCACCATCGGCCGCGCCAACTTCAATGCCAGCGAAAAATTTCCCGGCATTACTTCGAGCAAACAGCACGAATACATCGAAAAATTTATGGACGTCTGCAATTACATAACCGACCATTGCACCGAAAATATCAATGTGGATGATCTCGCCGCCCTGGCCGGCTTTTCCAAGTTCCACTTTTCCAGGCTGTTCAAACAGTTTTCCGGCGTCTCCTGTTATGAATATCTGACCCAGAAAAGGATCATTCACGCGGAAGCCCTGCTGATTCAGCCGAATATTTCCATAACCGAAGCGGCAATGCGTTCGGGCTTCGGCAGCCTTTCTACCTTTAACCGCATTTTCAAGGCCGCCAAACACTGTACGCCGTCCGAATACAAAAACCTGAATCAGTCCAAACCGGCATCGGAGCAGGAAAGAACCGTTTCCGACGCCGGATTCTGATCTTTCACACGGGCCGGCAAAAACGCCGCATCATATGCTGCATTCCAGCCGGAACGGGCTCATTGGGAATCCGTCCGCATTATAAAGCAGCGCTCCCCGGTTGGTATTGTGATAACAGTACCTGATTTCCCGTATTTGTTCAAGCGGCTCATCGCATTTTAAAACCACATCGTTTTCCACGACAACGGCTCTTACGGCAAAGAGCCGTTCTTTTTCGTCCATCAGCTCAAAATCCTTAATTTCCGTTCCCTTATCCTCGGAGCAGGCATACAGGCCCGACGCATTTTTACAATGCAGCGTTATCTGCCAGACCGTCTGTTCCGGCCCTTCCTGCCGCTCCTGTGCGCCGGCAGGTAAAATCCGTTCCGCGCTGACTTTCTCTACCTGCGGCCCGCTGCATTCTATCCGAAGTCCGTACAGCTTCGCCGCGGCCTGCATGGCCAGCCGATAGCCGATTCCTTCTTTATTCAGCGGATGAAGATCATTGTCTTCCCCCAGATCGATGGCAACGACCATTCCCGTACCCGGAATGTTCAGGGCCTGCCGCTGCGCCTCCCGGATTCCCGGCCAGTCGCTGTATGTCTCGTTCCGTTCCTTTTCGTAAATATCCGCCGCAAAATTGGGCAGCTGCACATAGAGGAACGGTATCTCGTCGTTCCATTTTTCCCGGTATCCGGAAATCATGCGTTCCGTCAGTTCCAGATAACGGGATGCCGCCGCATGGGTGTTGGATTCGCCCTGATACCAGAGGATTCCCGCTATCGCATATTTATGACAGGGCGCCGTCATCGCATGATACAGTCCCGTAGGTTTCCAGTTCACGAAATCCGTTTCCCCGATTATCTCACAGGATGCGCCGATTCTGTACTGCCAGACGCCCGAAAGCTCAATCCGCTCTTCTTCCCGGAAAAGCGCATATGTTTTGCCGTCGGTAAACCTTCCGTGCCCGGTTTCACACTTGACGCGGATAACAATGGTATTTTTCCCCTGTCTGAGAAGCCCTTCCGGCACGACATATTTCCGGGGCGGATACTGATAATCCGTATGGCCGACGCAGACGCCGTTGACATAGACCGTGTCGCTGTCCACGATCGTTCCGAGCCAAAGCTTCGCCTCCCTGCCGGCAAGGTTTTCATCGACGGTAAATTCCCTGCTAAACCATACGCTTCCGATAAAACCGTTTAATTCCGTGTTTTCAAAAAAGAAAGGGATTTCCACGTCCTTCCAGCCTCCGCCGTCCGCATCTTCCGGATTCTGCCCCCGGTCCGGCTTCCCCTGCGCCCAGTTCTCCCGAAGCCCCCGGTCTGCGGCATCCAGACGGCTATGCCAGGCGGCCGCCTGCTCCTCATTCTTTTTCAACTGCCCTTTTACAAAGGCATCGTCGCCGTATTGGTCGGCCAGCGCAAGAAAATCCTGATATCCCGCCAGCATATCCCTTCCCATCCAGGTTTCGATCCTCGAACCGCCGAGGCTCGCGTTGATCAGTCCCACCGGAACCCCCGATACCGCGTAGAAATGTTTTGCAAAGAAATACGCCGTTGCGGAAAAATCCAGAATGGTGTCCTTCGATACGGCCGTCCATTCACCGCTTTCCAGATCTTTCAGCGGCCCGTGAAAATCGCTCTGCTCCGTTATTTTAAAAGTACGGACAGGCATGTCTTCCCGGTCTTCATCGAACCGGAGGAGTTCCTGCGGATACCGGTCTATGACCCTGCGCATCGGAAGCTCCATATTGGACTGCCCGGAGCACAGAAAGACATCTCCGATCAGAATATCCCTGATCTTTCTTTCCGCCCCGCCGTCGTCAGAAATCCGCATTTCATACGGGCCGCCCGGCTCCGTTTCCTTCAGGAAAATTTCCCATTCACCGTTCATGCCGGTTTCACAGCCGTAATCCGAACCAAGAAACGAAACGCAGACTTTCCGCCCCGGTTCGTCCCATCCCCATATACGCGCTTTTTTCTTCTGCTGTAAAATCATGCCGTCGCTTATCAGTCTCGGTAATATCAATCCGCTCATGCCCATTCACGTTCCTTCCTTCTGTCAGCCTGCACAGTCAATCTGTCCGTATCATACAGTTATTATGATAATTGTAAGACAAAGGAAACGGTTCGTCTCTGCAATTTACAGGAACCTCTTCTCATTTCTTGCTATCTGCCGCGGCAGCTCCCCCATTCCCAGGGGGCAGGCTGCGCGGATGACGCCCTTATATTACGCCGAGTTTTTCCAGTTCTTCTCTCGCCTGTTTCTGATTCCTGAATAAAATCGTATGGATTCCGAAGGCTTCCGCGCCCGTCAGGTTCTTCTGCGTATCGTCCAGAAAAACACATTCTTCCGGAACGAGCCGGTACCGGTCGATCAAAATCTGATAGATTTCCGGCATCGGCTTGATAACCTTCTCCTGATAAGAAAGGATTCCTCCGTCCATATAAGGCAGAAAGTCCAGCGCTTTCGCACATTCCTTTCCCGCTCTTTCGGAAAAATTGGACAAATACAAAACCTGATAGCCTTTCTGCTTTAACTCCTGTATCCACGGAATCGCATAATCATTCCGTACCACCATGCCTGCCACGTCGGAAAGACATCTGCGGATATCCGCCTCCATCTCCGGGTCATTCTCAATAAATTTCCGTATGATCTCTTCCCCGGTCAGCTCTCCCCTGTCGTATTCGTTCCAGGCGTCGCTCTTCACCGTTGCCTTTGCAAGCCTCTCCAGCCGTTCCCCCGTATAGCCAAACCGTCTGTAATGCGCTTCCCATGTAAAATCCGCAAGCACATTTCCGATATCAAAAATAATTGTCCTGATCATGATCTGTCTTCCTCCTTTCCTGTTTTCCATATATTTCTCAAGACAGCAGTTGTGCAAAACATACTAATCAGAAGCAGGGTGCTGTTTCTCAAACAGCCCCAGCAGATTTTCGGCGGCCGCGGACAGCGGATTCCTCCGGTCCGTCACCACGCAAAACTGCCGTCTCGGAATGATTTTATTAAAGCGAAGTTCAAAAAGCTGCCCGTTTTCCAGATATTCCGCCGCAAAATCCCTGACGACACACCCGACGCCAAGATTGCGAAGCGCGAACTGCACAATCATCTCGCTGGTTGCCAGCTCAAATTCCGGGTGAATGCTTACCCGGTTTTCCAGCAGAAACCGTTCCATATTGCGCCTCGTGCTCGTAAGGCCTTCCAGAAAAATCAGGGGCATTGTTTCAAGTTCCTGCAGATCCAGCATTTTATTCTTATATTGAATAAACTTTCTGCCCGCCACAAAAATATCTTCGATTTCCCGCACACTTCCGGTACAAATCGATTCCGTTTTCTCAAAAGGCGTGCTGACCACACCAAAATCGATCTTCCCTTCCTGCAGATTCCGCAGCGTTTCCGGCGTCGGCGCATTTGTCACCGACACCCGGATACCGGGATATTTTTCATGAAAACGTTCGAGATACGGAAGCAGGTAAAACTGCAGCGTCATATCGCTTGCGCCGATATGAATTTCTCCCAGATCGAGATTCAGCATCTGTTTCAGCTTCTTTTCACCGAGCGCAAACTGCTCACAGCCTTTTGCCACATAATGATAAAGCAGTTCGCCTTCTTTCGTCAGTCTGACGCCTCTCGGCACTCTGACAAAAAGCTTCGCGCCGAGCGCATGCTCCAGCTGCCTTACCGACTGGCTGACCGCCGGCTGGGAGACGGCGAGTTCCTCTGCCGCCGCCGTCAGGCTGCCGCACTTTGCGACATGGTAAAAAATTTTGTAATATTCTAAACTGGTTATCATACATTCCCTTCCGGCCATGCCGCCGGCGTCTCCGGCAGGCCAAAAACGAACGCTGCCGGGTGCATTATCTGAACATCCCCGGAAACCAGTTTCCGGGGATGTCTTTTATTCTGTCAGATTATCTTAATTTTTCGCCGGAATAACCGCTCCGTTAAACTGATCTGCAATGAACTGCTTGATTTCATCGGACTGCAGAATTTCTACCAGCTTCTTGATCGACTCGTTATCCTTGTTCGCTTCCGTAACGGTAATGATATTTGCGTACTCGGAATCTTCGCCTTCTCTCATCAGATAGGAAGTCGTATCAATGCTCGCTTCGAGCGCTCTGTTGACGTTTACGAAATAAGCGTCAAAATCCGCCGCCGAAGGAATGATATTAGCCTGGTCCATCTCCACGATCTCGATCGGAATCAGATATTCTTCCACCTTCTGGATGGAAGCGTCGATCGCCGTCATCGCGGGATCCAGTTTGATAAATCCTTCCGCTTCCAGAACCTTCAAGGCTCTGTACTCGTTGGAAGAATCGTTCGGAATCGCAATGACTGCGTTCTCCGGCAGTTCTTCCTTCGTCGCATACTTGTCCGAAAAGCACGCGTAGGGCTCTACGTGAATGCCGCCCATGCTGTACAGGGTCGCGCCCATTTCTTCCTCAATGCTCTCCATCGCCGGAACGTGCATAAAATATGCGAAGTCGATTTCCCCGTCGATCAGCATGTCGTTCCATGTCGCATCCCATGTGGTTGACACGATATCCAGCTCGATACCCTCTGCCGCCAGCAGATCGGAAGCCGCATTCAGAATTTCGCTGTGGGGTGTCAGATCGCATACCGCTTTCAATACCACTTTTTCTCCTGACGCATCGTCTGCCTGTACATCCGCGGTATCCGCCGCATCCTCCGTACCGGACGCTTCCGTAGTGTCCTCTGCACTGTCCGCCGCATTCCCGGTTTCCGCGTCTGCCGCGCTGTCTGTTGTGCTGCCTGCGCCGTCCGCTGTGCTTCCTGCTCCGTCTGCCTGATTACCGCATCCGCTGAGAAGGGCGGACGCCGTCAGTGCAGTCATCAGCAATACTGCAAGTTTCCTTTTCATAATGTTTCTCCTCTTTTCTGCATTTATTCATTTAATCAGCTTACGCTGCCTTAAATGTCATTTTTAAATTAAATGACGTTTCTTTAAAATCAGTTTGGAAAATGTATCCCCGACAAGCTGTACCGCCTGTACGATCACGATCAGCACAACGATCGTCGCAAACAGCAGATCGTGCTGAAATCTCGTATATCCGTATGTGACCGCAATATAACCGATTCCGCCGGCGCCGAAACTGCCCGCCAGCGCCGTCATGGAAATAACGATCACAACCGCGTTCGTAAAAGCCCGAATCAGGGACGGCAGCGTTTCCGGAACCATGATCGTGAATAAAATCCGGAAGTTGCCGCTTCCCATTGCCTTAGCCGCCTCTATTTTTCCCTTGTCAAGTTCCAGCAGACTGCTCTCCACCAGCCTTGCAAACAGCGGCACACAGCTTGCGACAAGCGAAATGATACAGGCATTGGAGCCGTATGATTTGCCGACTAACGCCCTTGCCACCGGGAGCATTACGATAATGATGATCACCTGGGGCAGCGAGCGGAAACAGTTGATGACCGCTCCCAGAACCGTATGAACGATTTTACAGGGCATCAGCCCTTCCTTACTCGTCATCACAAGGATAAGGCCGAGCAGAATCCCGAACACGAGGACGAAAACGGAAGAAACGCCGACCATATACATCGTCTCGCTGATCGCAGGGACAACCTGTTCCCATACTTCCGGGCTGAAAGCGTGTTTCAGCACTTCCCAAAAAGAATATTTATACAGACTCATTCCGCTTCCTCCTGCCAGTAATCGCTTCTGAACTGATTATAAACCCCGATAAAGTTCCTTGCGGTAGCGCATTTCGGATTTTGGAAAATCTCCTTTACCGGCCCCTGCTCCAGAATTTTACCGTCCTCCATGACCGCCATCCGGTGACAGGTGTATTTGATCACTTCCAGCTCGTGGGTAATCAAAATGATCGTCAGTCCCAGTTTTTTGTTAATCTCTTTGAGCAGATCCAGCACGGAAATCGTTGTCTGCGGGTCCAGCGCGCTCGTCGCCTCGTCCGATAACAGCACGTCCGGGTGATTCGCCAGCGCTCTTGCGATGCCCACTCTCTGTTTCTGGCCGCCGGAAAGTTCGCCGGGATAAGCGTTCTTCTTTTCTGTAAGCCCTACCAGGTTCAGCATTTCCTCCACCCGCGCTTCGGCCTCTTTCGCATTCGTTCCGGTCATTTTCAGGGGATAGGCGATATTCTGGGCTACCGTCATGGAATCAAACAGGTTGAACTGCTGAAAGATCATGCCGATCTTTCTTCTCTGCTCGTTCAGCTCCTTTTTCCCCAGCGCGGTAATCTCCCGGTCTCCGATCTTAACGCTCCCGCTGTCCGGCTCCTCCAGCCGGTTAATGCACCGGACAAGCGTTGACTTTCCGGCTCCGCTGAATCCGACGATACCGTAAATTTCTCCTTTTTCCACCGAAAGATCGATTCCCTTTAAAACTTCAACCGACTGCTTTTTCGTATGAAATGTTTTATACAGCTGCTTTACTTCAATAAATTTTTCTTCCATAAGTAAGTAAAAACCTTTCCATAGATCCGCCTGTTTTGCGCCCCGTCCCCGCCGGATTCAGGCCGCATGCCAATTTATGTCATTTTATTAATTTCAGTATATTTTTCAATCCTTCTGCAACGCCGTCCTCGTCATGATGGCCGGTAACGAAATCCGCCGCCTGTTTACAGGCTTCCGACGCGTTCGCCATCGCGATGCCGTACCCCGCGTACCGTATCATATCGATATCGTTGTCCGCATCGCCAAAGGCCGCCGTTTCTTCTCTTTTCAGTCCAAGCAGTTCCGTGAAAAAGGCAAGCCCCGTTCTTTTCCCGGCCTGCCGGTCGGCGACTTCCACCAGATTGTGAATGGATGACGTTATGTAAATTTCGTCCGTTGCCCCGGCCGCCCGTTTCCATATCTTCTGCTGTAATTCCTCATTGCACACAATCATATCCATACTGTCCAGCCGGTGCTTGTTCTCATGAATAAACCGCACGATATCGTCCACACCGTGTCTGGTCGAACGCACATAGTCAGCGGCCTGCGGCGTCACGCCAAAAGCAGTCGGGTTCTCCAGAAGCTCTTTCCCGGCATAGGCCGTGCCGTTTATAAACGCCTCGTAGGAAACCGGCTCCTTTTCGGTTGCCTTCATAACCGCCTCCACGGCTTTCTCCGAAATCCGGTAACGTTTCAGACAATTTCCGGTGGGCACATGATACATTGCCGCACCGTTCAGGGTAATTGCATATTCCACGCCGGGCAGCTCCACCATATCGCGGGGCAGCGTATCGAATGCCCGCCCGCTGGCAATAATTACATGAACGCCCGATGCGATGACCTGTTCCAAAGCCCTTCTGTTGTTTTCCGACAGACGCCCTTCTTTATTTAAGGTCGTCCGATCCATATCCAGCGCGATGCAGCGCACCGCCGGACAGCCCCGACCGCTGTCGTTCAATACACCGGATTCCTCCGCCATCCCTGTAACCCATGCCCTTTCTTATGCCGAAATGATCAATGCCGCATTTTACCTGCCAGATGTCATTCTTATAATCCAATCACATCATCCGTCTTTATTATACATGATCTGTCTTTTTCCGCAAGTAAAAAATCGCCGCCCGGCGGCGGCGATTATGAGCGATTATGAGAATGCTCCGCATTCTCCCTCGGAATGGTTTTGGCGTTCGCAACTTTCTGCTTCGCATTCTCCCTCGGAATAATAAAACGCAGGCCGGGTAGCCTGCGCTCCGTTACCTTGCCGGCATCTGAAATCCTGCGAGCGCTTTGTTCAGATAGTCGTTAAAAGGCTTCATGATTCGGAAAAGTTCCGCCGCTTTTGCCAAAAATATATCTGCGTCGCTCAATTCCTCGTCTTTTAGCGGATATTCCAGATACCAGCTCTTATATTTTAAATATTCCGCCTGCGGATGCTCTTTCTCATATCCCGCGGGAACATTTTTCAACGCGGTTCCCCGTACCGTGAAATAGTTTTCAAACACCGGTTCATGGATTATTTGTTCCCATTCATTGCCATTCCGTACAATATAATCCCTTACCATAGCCGTTGCATCCTTAAACATATCCGCAAACAGGCCGCCCCCCAAAAAAGACTGGCCGCCCGGTTTTATCATCAGATAATATCCGACCGGGACGGGCAGCTTTCCCTTCGAGGAAATATGAGCGCGGAACGCCGGATTATAAGGCGATTTATCATGGCTGAAACGGGTATCCCTTACCAGCTTAAATGTAAGATCTTTCGGGTTGTTATGTAAAATACTGTCGTCAAATTTCCCGATTTCCAGCATCAGCGCCTGCAAGAATGATTCAAACTCGGCGTTTGCGTTTTTATAGTCGTCCTTATGCGCATGATACCATTCACGGTTGTTATTCGCGTCAAGCGCCTGTAAATAGTCAATCATCAACTGTGTATTCATAGCCGTCATCTCCTTTACGCTTCCTTTACAATGGAAAACTGGGTGGAATCTAAAAATTCCTGTATCATATTTCTGGTGCGATCGGGAGACTTATAAGGTTTACAGAATGAAAAATCCTGTGACAAATCGTCTATATCTTCCATCGCATTTTTCACGTCCATCATGGTCTGAACGGAAATTTCCGAAGCCGTCGCATAATCCAGCTGCTGCGGGTTGATTCTGTGGTTTTGGATTGCATAATTCACCCGGTCTTTGCATTTGCATCTGCCGTTTCCATATTCACCGCAATACTGCCCAAGAAAATCCGCCATTTTTTTGCGTATCCGGGAAAGCCGCTGACGATATGCTTCCGGGGTCATTTCCAGAATATCCCCTGCAATACGGCTGTCAACCTTAAACATGGTGCCCAGTATGAAAATACATCTGCTCTCCACATCAAGGCATTGCAGCATCACGTTCGTACAGGACATTTTGAGTTCTTCCGCCAGTATATCCTTTTCCACATTCTGCGTTAAATCCGGCACATCCTGTATTTTTCCGTTTTCTATGTCGTCTCCATAATACTCAAAGCTTGGCGCATACCGGGCGAACATATGCTTTTTGTAATTTTTCAGATGATTCATCGCAATACTGAATACCCACGTCGTAAAGGAGCTGCCGCCCCTGAAAGAAGACAGATGCGTAATCATTTTCAGAAGAATATCCTGTGTGGCATCCTCCGCATCCGCAAATGTGCCGAGCATCCGCAGGGATAAATTGAATACGATATCCTGCACGCCTTCAATAAGCGTTTCGAGCGCTTTTTTATCTCCTGAGACAGCTTTGTCAACTAATTCCAGTAGTTCCTCGTTTGATTTTTTATCCATACTCATTACCTCCTGTATAATTAGACAACGGAAATCCGCCCCTGTGACAAAATACTTTTTGACAGACGAAAAAATCTTTGATTATGTCATTTTAGCACATGGCCATCGTTTTTTCTATCGGGTGTCTTCCTCAAAACGGTATGAAACGAAAGAGCATCCCAGGATTCCCCCGGCCGCCGCTCTGTGTTATAATGGATGCAGAAGAAACGCGGAAAGCGGTATTACAGCGCAAAGGGGAAAATCATGCTGATGCGCTGATTTTTCAATCGCAAATTTGTACCGACGCTGACAGCGTCCTGGCTTCAAAATTCGCAGGTTATGGAAAGGCGTGGTTATTGATATGACAAAAGAAAACACCGGAAAGATTTTGGAAACTCTGGATAAAGAATACGGCACGGCAAAACAGGGCTTTGTCCATACGGCGGACTGGCAGCTCCTGACGGCGATCATGCTGAGCGCCCAGAGCACAGACAAACAGGTTGACGAAACGCTGCCCGGCTTATGGGCCGCCTTTCCCGATATGGAATCGGTCATCAAGGCCCCTGTGGAAAAGCTGGAAGAAGCCATCAAAAGCATCGGCCTGTATAAAGTGAAGGCGCGCAATATCAAAAAATGCTGCGAAATGCTATGGGAGACTTACGACCGAAAAGTTCCGACAACGATCGACGAGCTGGTAAAACTGCCGGGCGTCGGCCGCAAGACGGCGACCCTCTTTCTCGCAGATGCCTACGGGATTCCCGGCGTTACGGTAGATACCCATGTATTCCGCATCGCAAAACGAATCGGCTGGGCCTCCGGCAGCAATCCGGTTCAGGTGGAAAAAGAACTGATGAATGTCCTGCCAAAAGAACACTGGAACCGCATCAACTTCCAGCTCATTTATCATGGAAGGAGCGTCTGCACCGCACGAAAGGCCAAGTGTGAGAACTGCATTCTGAACAAGTGGTGCGATTTTACTGCAGCCTCTGCCGGCCCGGCGGAGTATTCGTCCCCGTCAGACTTCAATCCCGCATGAAAAAGTCATAGCCGATACTGTCCTTACCATATTGCCAAGTGATGAAGGCAATTCCTATTGAGAAAATGAAAGCTGTATGATAGAATAGGAAATTATTAAACTGACAAATCGAATTCAATCAGGGAGTCGTACATGAAAATCAGAAAAACAGCTAAATTACATATAGCAACTGCCATGATTTTATCCGGCGCTTTCTTATTTGCAGGCTGTGGAACCAATGCTTCAAAGGACGCAGCACCTGATGCAGTTGAGGAAGAAACCTCAAATAATGAAAATTTAGTGACAGAAAATGATATAAAAGAAGAAAACCAGAATAAAGATATAATAAGCGGAAATGATGCAGCGGACAATCAAAAGACGTCCACTGAAAACATAAATATTTACAATGATGTTCTGGCGCAATACAGCGACATGATTGAAAATGACTTTTACGCTAATCTTCGGGATTCAGATACCTATGAAAGCAGTTTTGGAGAGGACATTGGACTTGAAATCCGCACACATAAGCAGGATATTTATTACACATTTTATGATGTAGATGGAAACGGAACGATGGAACTTATTATTGCAGGAGGAGAAAATGCCGTATCAAATCCCACTTTTTCCCCTTGGAATTATGATTTATACGGATACGACGGAACTAATGTAGTTCATATTTTCCCGGAAATGGAGTTTGGCTACAGAACAAATTTTTCAATTTATGATAACGGAGTGATAGAAGTATTTTACAGTAACAGCGCAGCGGAATCCGGCGTTGATTTCTACAAAATAGGCACTGACGGATTTACTCCAGAACTAATTGATTCCTTTACCGCAGTCGGTCATTTAGAAGGAGATAAGCCTGTATTTACCTATTCTCAAAATGGAAATGAAATTACGGAAGAAGAATATAATGCCAGCATTCGAGGCTACGAACTTGCTCTTACAGCATTAGATTGGATACAGATTCAATAAAATGTGATGCTCCTGCAAGCAGGGCATTTTCCTCATTACCCGCGCAAATCATGGCCGCACTATCCTGTTTTGGAAGATTTCTTCCGCAATTTCAGTAAAATCCCCGTCCTTTCTGCCGCTTTCTGAAACCGTTCGGCCATATATGCGGCCTTTTCTTTCAGGGAAAGTTCTTCAAATGTTATATCTGCCCTGGCCTGTTCCAGGATTCCTCTTACCTCTTCCGGTTCCAGCAGATTCACGGCCAGGCAAAAAAGAGTCTTCTTCCGGCCGTCATTACAATTTTGCAGCAGCCATTTCAAAATCCTGATTTTTTCTTCCTGCTCTGCCCTGTATCTTTCCGCCCCCATTTCATGCTGCTTCTGTAAATCCTTTTTCTGGTTCTGATGTGTAATAAAAGAATCAAACCGGTCTGCCTCTTCGCATTTTTCACACAAAAATTCCGGGCACTGACTGCAATACTCCGGTTTTCCATGTTCCAGACTGCATTTTGCAATTTTACAGGACTGATTTCCCTCTCCTCCTCCGCATCCCGGACAGCGGCCGTCAAGACGCATAGGGCAGAGCCCGCAGTTTAATCCGCACAGGGAAAACAGAATATCCGATCTGATAAAGTCTTTCATGTTGATGCTCCTTTGGATAGAAAATAATATTTTCCGAAAATTTCTTTCTCGAATTCCTGATTCAAATCCTGTTGAACCATATCCATATCCGTTCCGCAGCCCTCACCCTCGCCAAACTCAATTTTTACCAACCTCTAAAAAGTCTCTTTTATGGAAGTTTATTCTTACCGTTTTTCTTTACTGTACTGTGAATATTTTTAATGCTTTCCAAGTATTCTTCTTCAACTGGCGATAAGTTCTGAATCTGATATTTCTTATATTCTTCTGTTGCTTTTTCAATTGCCTGTGCATGACTGATCGTTCCGGCTCCTTGCAGCACTTTTTCACCTGTCGTTTTTAAAACGTTGTCAAGGTGTTCCACATAATCTGCCATATACCTGCCATATACATAGGATGGTGGCGCATAGCTTGAATCTCCGCGAAATCAAAATATCCCGATACAATATTATTTAGGATTTTTAACTCATCGTCATCAAGATAATTTTTTGCAATACTTATATCTTTTAATGCGGGGAAATCACCAGAAACTTTTCAATCCCATAAAAGGCTGATCGGCGTCCGCACGCTCATATATAACCTCCGCTGCTGTATGTCCATGTGCAGCACAGGTCATTCCAATAATTCCCGCCGCCGTTTCCTTTCAAGCGCTCATCATCCATGGTAAAACCTTTAATCATATACTCCTTCAGCCGTTCTGTCGCCCAACGCCGGAAATTAGTTGCTATTTTGGATTTTACGCGATATCCAAGAGAAATAATCATATCAAGATTGTAATGTATTGTATTATAGTTTTTTCCATCCGCAGCAGTTGTTCGGAATTTCCGAACAACTGCATTTTCTTCCAACTCTCCTTCTTCAAATATATGCTCACTAATATTGGATTTACTCGTTTGATAAAGTTCACATAATTGTGCTTGTGTAAGCCAAACAGTTTCGCCTTCCAGCTTCACATCAATTTTTGTATGTCCATCTTCCGTTTGATAAATAAGAATTTCATTCTCAACAATATTTGAATTATCTTTGTTATCCTCCACCTTGCAGCCCTCCTGCTTACCTTAGTATTCATAAACTCCCGTAAAAATTCTCTATCGTTCTTGACATCAATATATTTATCATAAAACATTTTAGATAATAGAAATTCTACATCCATATCAATACTCTTATATGTAAGAACAATATCTTTTGCTGCCTCTCGATAATCATTAACTGTCAAATAAATTACTGCCATATCCAATATAGCTTTTATTTGCGTTTCACTTCCAGATTTAACGGACGTCACAATCGTTTCAAATTTATTTTGCCGTATATAAAATTCACAAACGGCATATCCTCCCATTTCTACAAGTTGTTTATCTTCCGACTCAAAACATTTCCCGATGAACTTAATAACCCTTTCCTTGTATTTAGGATATAGAAGAAAAAACATATTTTTCGAATCATGAAAACTTGCCATTCGAATATCTGACTCATACAAACATATAATTTTTTCTCCCGTTTCGCGCTTTACATTGCTGGTGTTCTTTCAGTCCGTCAAAAGTCATTACTAATATATCTGTACCAATCTCATCTGTACCAAGTGCCTCAATAATAACACTATAATTCGTTTCATCTAAAACCTTGAGCATCTCATAGATTATACAGTTTATCTCATATTTATTTCCTCGTTTATCTGCTCTTCCGCCTATTTCAAATGGCTTGATTTCATCCCTCTCAATAATCCCATATTTCTGCTTTACCTGTGCGATATGCAAGTTGCTGACTTTCAATCCGCTTTGCTTCAGAACATAATCCTTGATTTCCTCATAGCTTGCTTTACTCTCCGCCGCCGTCTAATCAAGTTCATCCATCTCTAATTCCACATTAATATGCTTCAACTTATTTGATTTAAGTTTTGAGAACATTACAATAGTCTCCACATGCTCAGCATTGTCCAAACCTATAATCAAATCTTTTTACTAATCAGTGGCTTAAATCGAATTGATTTAAGCCACTGACCATTAATCACGGTTATTATCCCATTTGTGCAACGGCCGTTGCACTTTTTCTATCAACTTTACTGTTATCCTAATTCTCTTTCTATTTCTTCGATAGAAGGCAAACTACTCTGTATCTCTTCTGGCAAATACTGTGTAAGCTGATTCTGCCAATCTGCAACACCAATTGGGTTCTGATAACCAGATAAAGAATACTCCACTACAGTTTTATTCTTACCCTTAACCAGCAAAAGTCCGATTGTAGGTTTATCGTCAGGATGGCACAAAATATCATTTACTATATTCTGATACATATTTAATTGACTGATAAATCCCGATTCAAAATCACAGGCTTTCAATTCTATCACAACATAGCAGCGTAATTTCAAGTGATAAAACAAAAGATCCAAATTATTCCGATTTCAGAATAATATGGATTATTCCGATTCTCTGATTATTCCGATTTTAGCACAGGCCGCCTAAAAAAACT
>CAJUDZ010000023.1:0-14430 GCA_910584965.1 uncultured Lachnospiraceae bacterium
AACATCAGACAACTTATATTTCAAGAAACTAAGGAGGTAACTTCGATGAAGAAAAGAATTTTAACAACAATTATGGCACTTGCAATGGCGTTCACCACCGCAATGAGCGGAATGGGAACACTGACAGCTCATGCTTATACCGATGACGGTGCGTATCACGGCGATGATATGGCAGACGGTGGTTCCAGCGCATCTGACGGAAGCGATGATATCGGTGGCGGAAACAGCGGTTCCAGCAATTCCGGCAGTTCCAGCTCCGGCAATAACAGCGGTTCTACCGATGATGGAGCATATCATGGCGATGGTATGGCAAACGGTGGTTCCAGCGCATCCAACGGGAACGATGATATCGGTAGCGGCAACAGCGGTTCCAGCTCCGCAGCATCCTATACAGCGCCCAAAGCGGCAGGCAAAGCGGCATCCGCAGGCAAAGAGACGTTCCGCGCAGTTGCAAAGGCTGGTGCAGGCACTTACAAAGTCACTCACAAAGGTATTGAGATTGCAACATTCAGTCTCATGGACACAGATAAGAAAGCCGTTTCCTGCACATCCGTAGCGCTTAAACAGCGCGAAGATAAGAAGTACGCTATCGACTTTCAGGTTGATGACGCAACTGGTCTGACCGTTGGCGCGCCTCTGGACAGAACCTACATGTACAGCACGCTCGGCATAAGCTACGTTACGATTAACGATACGGTTATCATCGACATCGAAGCCGAGGTTGCGGCAGCTACAAAATAACAGCGTAAACTAAGACCGGCTTGCAAAACGCAACGGCCTTTCAGAAACAGGAAATAAGCAATAAAGAAGAAAGGTTCTAAGCGAACCTCGGCAACTATCATGAAATAAGATAATAAAAATCTCTCAACAAGAAAGCGAGGACTTTAAGGATGAAGAAAAGAATCTTAACAAAGGTTATCACAATGGCTATGGCTTGCGCTCTGGTCGTAGGAAATACAGGCATTGTTGCCCATGCAACAGAATACGATGACGGCTGTGTCCGTGATGACGTAGCTGGCGGCGGAGGAGGAAGTGCAAGCCTCGATGACGGAGGCTCCGGCTCCAGCTCTGACTCTGGCTCGTCCAGTTCCAACTCCGGCAGCGGCTCCAGTAATTCCGGCTCCGATTACAACGATGGTTACGTACGCGATGATGTTGCAGCAGGCGGTGGCGGAAATGCAAGCCTGAGCGATGGCGGTTCCAGCTCCACAGCATCCTATACAGCGCCCAAAGCGGCAGGCAAAGCTGTATCCGCAGGCAAAGAGACGTTTCGCGCAGTCGCAAAGGCTGGTGCAGGCACTTACAAAGTCACCCACAAAGGTATTGAGATTGCAACATTCAGTCTCATGGACACAGATAAGAAAGCCGTTTCCTGCACAGCAGTTGCTCTCAAGCAGCGTGAGGACGGCAAGTGGGCTGTCAACTACGACGTTGCAGATGCGACAGGTCTGACAGTCGGCGCACCGCTTGACAGGACTTACATGTACAATACGCTCGGCGTGAGCTACATCACTATCAACGACACGGTAATCATCGACATCGAGGCAGAAGCGGCTGCTAAATAAAATAAGTAAGGCTGAGGGGCCCCATGCAGGACGCATGGGGTTCCTTTTTTCCTGTTCCGTTCAGACGTCTGAGCGGTTCCGTCCGATTTTCTGCCCCACTTCCCGGCTGACTGGATGCGCCTTACGGCGCCGGGCGCAGTTCTGAAACCGGATGCCGTTATGGCGTCGCGTGCCCGCTTGACTGCGGGAGCGCACAGGGGCTTTTACAGCCCCTCTTTTATTCTCTCCGTTCTGCAAGTATAAGGGAATCACAGTTCCGGGCAGTTATCTGCACGGAAGCAGCAATCAAATAAGCTGATTTATGGAGCTGTTACTCTGTCAGTCTTTAAAGACTGCCCGGGTAGCAGCTTTTTTTCTTTCCGGCAGGTGGTCTTTGTATGCGCCTGAAAACGGTCGTTGTAAAGACCACACAGCTTGCAGGATTCTCTTACATCGGAAAACGGTCTTCGCAAAGCCCAAAAAAAACCCATGCACGGGCAGAAAAAGGATGGCGGTCTTTGTGAGTGCCGGAAGATGGTCTCCGTGAAGCCCATCCGGCTTTCGGGGTGCTTTCGTAACGGGATGCGGTCTTTGTGAAGACCGTAAAAAATCCATGTAAAGACCAACCGGCAAATATCCGGCGGCGCTGGTCTTTGGAAAGACCATAAAAAGACCAGTAAACCAGAAAGGCACGGGGGCGTATGCCCCTCTTATTTTTTCCGGCATCCCTCTCCGGGTGTCCTGCTTCACCCTGTTTCCCTTTTAAAATCAAAAGGGGAATATATTTCACACATAAACAGTTGACGTAATACCGTCAAACCGACACAGGATGGATAATGGATTCCCTGTTCTTTCTTACCAATGGATAGGACGGGTTGTATCATAGCGGGGAATGGGAACGGCTCCGCACGGTCATGGGGAAGGTGTCTGTCTGGTTCCTGCCATCCTGTTTTACGTCTTGTTTGTAACTTTTTACAGAAGATGCCGCAAGCACGAATTTATGGAAGAGTGAGGGCGATGCCGCAAAACGTCCTTCCATAAATTCAGTAACAAACGGCGTAAATACGGGCTTCAAATCAATTTATGGAAATTATGGAATTTATGGAAGAGAAAAAACAGGGTCATTTTGAATTTATGGAAGGCTGTGAACGCCCGTATTTACAGGTGCCGCGTGGCTTTTCTGCATTTTCTTACGAAAACGCATCAAAATATGGCTAACAGGATAAGGGAGCGCTACTCACTTCGTTCGCTCGGCATAGCCGAGGCACTTTCCGCTGCTGTCGCCGCTCCACCCACTCCGCGCTATCACGCTCCGGGGCCCTTACTCCACTGCGCCGCTTTGCGGCTCTGTTCCGCCCACTCCGCACTCCGTGCTCCGGGGTCCTGTCTTCCTGTGCAGACGGTTTTCCTGCTGCGCAGGCGCATGGCACAGTGTACGGTATGCCGCTAACTATGGGCACAGAAAGGGATTTAGACCCTTTTCCCCATTTTTTTCATAAACCCTTTATATAAAAATAAATCTCCTCTTATTTTTGTACTTATTGTATACTTTCACAGGTGATACGCACATACCGGTTGTGCATGTTTTTGTTATTCGCATATATACTTTATAAAATATATAAATAATGGGACTAATGTATAAAAATATACTGTAAATATATAAAAAATATCCCGGGAGCCTTGATTTTGCTGGATTCTTCTTAGCTCCATTTCCAGTTCCATTCCTGCCTGTGACTTAAAAAACGGAGCTGTGCATTTCCGGCCTGTGCCCGCAGATGCAGGAAATACGGGGGTTTTTCGCTTTTTCCGCTGTTCCCCTTTTTCCCTGTGCATTTTGCAGGAATGGGACGGGGAATCTGTCCCCCAGTCCCTTTCCTGTGTGAAACGGGGATAAAAAAGGAACAAAACGGATATGCGGGATGTGCCTGTTTTATGTCCGTTAAAGGGCACGGTGGCAGGAACATGCACGCTCCCCCCCCATGTGGTCGGACGAAAGCAGGACGCCACCCCTGACTTTCCGCCGTGCCTGTGCGGAAATATTCCTTACCGACGGCACAGGAACTCAGGGACAGGCAGGATACGCCCATGCCGTCTTACGGGGCATTGTACCACAGCCCCGGCAGAAACCCAAAGGCAGGCCGGGGCACCGCCCCGGTGGCTGGTTCACTGCCTCCGGCTGTGAATCTAAGGACAGGCAGGGGGGGATTCCGGTATCTGTTACGTTTTCTCTTATATACGGGGCTTATGGGAGGCTTTACGGCGGCACTGTGGCCGCACGGCGGCCCGGCTGTGTATAGGAAGATAAAAACTTACTTATTGCAGAAAAGAGAGGGAAATCACTATGAAGAATATCAGGAATTACGGAATCGTGACAGGACGGCTGACCAAAGACCCTGCGGTCTACAACAACAATGACGGCTCACGGAAGATACGATTTACCGTGGCGGCACAGGACCATTTCACGGACGGCGGGGGAAACAGGGGTTCGCAGTTCATCCCGCTGGAAGCCTTTATCCCGGCGAAACAGACGGGCAACGGCCCTTATGACTACCTTGACTGCGGCGATTTGGTGTCCTGTTCCTACACGGTGCAGAACAACAATTACAAAGATAAGGACGGGGAAATGGTCTACGGCCTTGTGCTCCTTGTTGACAGTATCGCACTGCTCGAGAGCAGGACATCCAAAGAGGCGCGCCTTGCGGCAAAAGAATCCGCCGCATAAGCCTGACATACAGAAAAAAGCCCTGCGGGGGATGGCATGATGCCGTCCTGCCCGTGGGGCTTTTTATTTTTTTGTCCATGCAATCACGTTTTCTGGTCAGTCGTCTGGCCTGAGCTGTCCTTTTCTTCCTCTTCCGTACTGTGTTTCTGTTCGGACGTCTGGCCAGTGTTGTCCTTGCTTTCCACGTTATCTTTTTTCTTTGGTCCTGGTTTTTTTCTGGAACTCAGCTCTTTTTCCAGCTGTCGCTTTTCTTCTTTAAGTTTTTTTACATCTTCCAGTGCTTTTTTCAGGCTATCTTCCACATCGGCCAGTTTCTTGTTTCGTTTATCCAATTCCTCTTTTTTAAGTGTCCTGTTTTCCTTCCGTGCTTCCCTGTAAGCATCCAGCACATACGCCCTGCTTTCATAACGCCCCCGGAACACAACGTCCGGGTTTACAAGCAGCCCCTTTCCTTTATGACAGAGGAAATTATACTTTTCCAGCATCTCTATGGTTCTTACCACGGTCTGGTAGGAGGTCTTTGCTCCCCCTGCGATTTCCTGATAGGTGAGCATAATCTCATTGAGCGGCGTCATGCTCTCCATGAGAAAAAGGACGACTTTGAACTTCTGGCTTTCTATCCCTTTCAGTGTTTTCCGGAAATTCTTCATGAATACTTTGTGGAAGTCCCTGTCGCCCCATGTGCTGGTTGTGGCGGTCAGGGTGAACGCTTCCCCGGTATCGGCATCTATGACATTATGAGTTTTCGGATAACTTTGTGCGTTATTTGCTTTCATATGGCACCTCTGACGTTTGCAGATAAGTTTTCAATATTACTATATAACGATAAAATCCGGCTTTCACAAAAGTTATTTATAAATAACTTCTGTGAAATAGAATATATCACGTATTTACTGTAATTTCAAGGTTTTTTAGATATGAAGTATTTTTTACTCTTATCTATTAAACTAACCTACTCTGCTGTTTTCGTGGCAGGTTAAAAAAGTGTGCTCTCGCACACCGGCAAAATACTTTTTTAAAATTGTCAGGTGCTGTTCAGCACCCGGTCATATCAGGGGGATTTTTCGGGGCGCCTGCGTGGCAGGCAGAATGGCCATACCGGGGGATGCTGCCGCCAATCCCGGTATCTCCTGTCGGGCCGGAGGCTGTCCGTGCAAATAAAGTGTATGGAGGAAAAGGGCAAACACAGTTGCCCGGTAAAAAAAGTGAATCCATGAAAAAACAAAACTTCTATGGATAATAAAACGACGGAGGTAAAAAGATGGTTAATTCCAATACTTTTAAACCCAACAATCCGGGCAGCGCATCCGCCGCGCCGCAGGCAGGAGCCGGAAAAAACAGCCCGCAGTCCCTGCCTGTGCAGATAGCAGGCACCGGCGATGAAGCACGCGGACAGATTATCTTAGACACGACCCGGACGTGTCTGGATGTGTTGCAACAGCAGGGCATAACGGAACCGGGCCGCATAAGCGCGACCATCATCAACGCTGTGGCTGACGAGCTGGAAATACGCAACGCCGCAATACTGAGCAGGAGCCGGAAAATGAACATACCTGCGACGCTGGAACCCTTCCAGCTTGCCGAAGTACTGCTCACAATGCACGACATCAAAAAGATATGCTGTCTGGAAAAAGCGTCAGACCCGGACTATGACCTGCTTGGCATCTATCAGGAAGACGGGCCGGATATGGGGACCTATTCCGTGTCAGGGTACGGGATAAGGAGCCTGTGCTACAAATATGTGCCGGAAATCACACGGAGGGGAATCGACGAAGTGGAAGCGGTCCTCTCTGCTAAATGCGGGCGTGTATTCCGCACAAAGGCCAAGAACCTTGTGCCCGTAAACAACGGCATCTTCGACTTTGACACCAAAAAGCTGATACCTTACAGCAAAGACTATGTCTTTCTTGGCAAGTGCCACGTTGATTATGTCAATAGTCCCATAAGCCCTGCGATACACAACCCAAAAGATAACACAGACTGGGAAGTCGAAGAATGGGTCAGCGGATTGTCTGACGACCACGGCATCGTGGACCTCATATGGGAGATAATCGGCGCCTGCATCCGCCCCAATGTCAGCTGGAACAAAGCCGCATGGCTCTATTCCACGCAGGGCAGCAACGGCAAGGGCACGCTCTGCGCCCTGATGCGGAATCTCTGCGGGGACGGGAACCACACGGCCATACAGCTCTCAGCGTTCAGCAGGGACTTTGCCCTTGAACCCCTTGTAAAAGCATCCGCCATCATCAACGACGAGAACGACACCGACGTCTACATAGATAAGGCCGCCACATTAAAGGCCGTCATAACGGGCGACGTGTTCCAGATGAACAGGAAATTCAAAGCGCCCATAGCGTTCCAGTTCAAAGGCTTCATGGTGCAGTGCATCAACGGCATGCCCAAAGTAAAGGACAAGTCAAACTCCTTTTACAGGAGACAGCTTGTTGTGCCGTTCCTGAAGAACTTTCAGGGCGCCGAGCGCAGATACATCAAAGACGAATACCTTGCCCGCAAAGACGTCCTTGAGTACATCCTCTGGCGTGTGCTGAACATGGATTATTACGAACTTTCGGAGCCGGAAGCCTGCCAGGCGCTCCTGCTGGAATACAAGGAGGCCAACGACCCTGTGCGGCAGTTCTGGTCAGAAATGGAAGAACAGTTCGTGTGGGACCTGCTCCCCTACGACTTCATCCACTCCTTATATCTGAAATGGATGGATGAGTGCAGCCCCGACTCTGCGCCTCTCGGCAGGAACACCTTCAAAAGCCAGCTTCAGGATGTTGTTCGTACAGCCAGCGACATCTGGTGGGTGCCGCCAAAAGAAGCGGAAGCAAACGGCAGGATGCGGGATAAATATTTAAACCGCAAAGACATGATGGATAAGCCGGAAATGCTCATCAAGCAGTATAAGATACAGGGCTGGAGTGATGACACATACCACGGCGGCGATGAAGCCCGCAAGCTCATACCGTCAACCACAAAGAAGCGGTTCCGCGGGCTGATGAGGTTCGAGCGTGCCCTGAAAGACGGCTGGTGTGACGAAGCAGGAGAACCGCTCCAGAAACGGACACCGTCGGCACCGGTTATACAGGGCGTCCTGCCGGCTGTGAAGGAAAAGGATTCTGGGCCGGAACCGGAAATATAGGCCCACGGCATATGGCGGGCGGCGTGCATGGGTGCGCCGTCCTGCCTGTGCCCAAACATAGAAAAACAAAGGCGCTTTACATGCGCCGGATATAAAAGTGTAACAAGTAACCAGATGCTTTTAGAAAGGAGCCATAAGGCATGACTAATACAAATATCGTAACTGACGGACTGGATGCGGAGCGGATAGCGTCGCTTGTCAGGGAATCAAACCCTGTCTGCCTGCTCCCGTGGAGGAATGAGGGGAACGCCGCAAGGAACGACTGCACCCTCTACGTCTATCAGACGCACGGCATGGATGCAGGGCGCTATACCACGGATATCCTCAGCGTCATTGAGGGCTTCGCGCCGGATATCGACCTCTTCACTGAGCAGGACGTGGAGAGGCTGCTGTTTGAAAGCGCACCGATAAGGGCGCGGCGTGACGTCCCCGGTGCCGCCGTATAACGGAAAGCCACATCTGCGCAGACGTCCGGCCATAAAAGCAAAAAACAGGGATTCTGCTGTGTTGCTGTGGGATGCAGTGGGAAAATGCCGGATTGCAGTATGGAAGACAGATTCATAAGAAAGACAAAGGCGCGTTACCTGCGCCCGGATATAACAATGTAACCAAAAACAAATACATTTCAATGCGAAAGGAGTCATAAGCGTATGACAACAACAAACACAGACATTTTAACTAACGGGCAGGCTGCACAGCTGGATGCAGGGAGGATATCAAAAGACACGATTTATAAAGTGCTGCGCTGTCAGAGAAGATACTATATCGAGATAGCAGACATGCTTACCGCAGCGGCGACAGCAGACTATCTTGACAGCCTTGATAAGGATAACCTGCCTGCACCGGAAGAGGCGGCCAATGGGCTGCTCCAGAAAACGGCTGACACATTCAGGGAGTTTAACGGAAGACTGGATAAAGGTTCCCTGCCGGTGCCGCTGCCGGAGGAACTTACAGCCTGTCAGGTAGCAAAGCTCATGATGGCCCTCTGCCATATAAGGCTGGTTGCTGGCAGGAACAGGTATGAATGCAATGAATCCGGCTTACAGGGTCCTGACAGGTATGATGTCATGCTCTATGTGGCTGACAGAAGCGGTATCTACGATGGCGAGTCGGACATAGGCACCTATACCTGTAATCTCTGGCCCATTATCGACGCATTATCACCACATCAGGCAGTATCATTTGCCGGCTTTGCCGAATATGCAGATGAAGTCGAGTTCTGGCTGCGCCTCTTTGCAAAAAAGGCCAGTCTCAGCTACTTCCACGGCTTTATGCCGTTGGAGAACGGTGTCTTAAACTGCCGGACGAAGGAACTTCTGCCGTTCTCACCGGAGTATGTGTTCGACGAATGTACATATTTCGGGTCCTATGAAGAAGGCGGGGATGGCCCTGTGATACGTTTCAGCGATGGCAGGGAGGATTCTGTGGGTGACTGGATAAAATCAGCTGCTTCAGGCAGTGACTGCGAAGAGCTGCGCCGGATACTGGCTGAATGCGTCTGATGAAGGTTCCCGGGGGCGGCAGTTAAACCGCCCCGGCGGATGCCGGAAAGCCGCATCTGCTCAAACGTCAGACCAGTCTGCCCGGTTTGTGCAGATATAACGATAAAGATTTTCATGCCAGAGGAGGTAAAAAGGATGTACCCATTTATATATCGCTGTGATGTGAAAAAGACTGATGTTGCAAAGACAATCAAAAATCTGGCAGGACTGGAAACATGCAGGCCGTTTTATATGAACCGCCCTGCATTAAAGGGAATAAAGTTTCTGATACCATCCCTTTTCCCTGAGCCGGGAAGCCGCCGCCCCACAGCGTTGCGTTTCCTGCCCGGAGGCGGCAGGGACGTAAAAAGGCTGAATGACTGCATGGAGAAGAAAATCGGCGGTGTCCTTTACCGGGTACACAGCATCTATGCTGGCAGGGGGGATTTTCAGGCGCTGTCTGAAAGCCTTCTGGAATCCCGTGTGATGAAACATTATGGGAAAGGCTGCGCCAGAGACGCAGCCGGGAGCTGACCTGAAAGGGGGGGCTTGCCATATGCAGGAAGAAAAGATTTATAACGCCGCCGTCTATGCGAGGCTGTCAAAAGAGGACGAACAGCGGGGCGACTCCGCAAGCATCGAAACACAGGTGGAAATGCTGACAAGGTATGTCACCGAGCATGGCTGGAACCTTGCCGAAGTATATAAGGACGACGGCTATACAGGCACGAACTTTGACAGACGCCCGGCTTTTAATGAAATGATGGAAAAGGTGCGCAGCAGGGAGATAAACCTTGTGGTTGTAAAAGACCTGTCACGTTTCGGGAGGAACTACCTTGAAGTCGGCCAGTACACGGAACTGGAATTTCCTGCCCTCGGATGCCGCTTTATCGCTGTCAATGACAATGTTGACAGCCTGAACCGCGGTAATAATGATGAGATATTCATAGCGTTCCGCAATATCTTTAACGAGCATTATTCGAGGGATATCAGCCGGAAAATCCGTTCCGCAATGAACACTTCATGCAGAAGCGGAAAATTCATCGGGGCATTTGCACCGTTTGGCTATATGAAATCCCCCGATGACCGCCACAAGTTCGTCATTGACGAACCTGCCGCCGCCGTAGTCCGCCGCATTTTCCAGATGCGCTGTGAGGGGCTTGGCTACCGCAGGATTGCCATAACGCTCAATGAGGAGGGCGTGCTCCCGCCGAGGGAATACTACTGCCAGACTTCCGGGAAAACAGGCAACTCATGGAAAGGCAACGGGAAATGGAGCACAAGCGAAGTGACCCAGCTGCTCCGCAACGAGGCGTATATCGGAAACATGGTACAACATAAGAAAGAGATATTTTCATACAAAGACCGCCGAATGACTGCCGTGCCTAAAGATGAATGGATACGGGTGGAAAATACCCATGAGCCTATCATCAGCATGGATGTTTGGGAACAGTGCCGACTGATAGACAAGGCGCAGAGCCGCCCTCGTCAGAACAGCATGAAAGAGACCAGCCTGTTCAGCGGCCTGCTGTGCTGTGCCGATTGCGGTTTTGCAATGAGGTACCAGATAGAGCGGCGGAGGCTGAAAAACGGCGCCACGGCTCTGTACGAAAAATACTTGTGCGGAAGCTATTCACGTTCCGGGCGGACCGCCTGTTCCACGCATAGCATACCCCTTGGGGTTTTGTACGAACTGCTTCTAAACGACATATGGGCTAAAGCGAAGGAGGTCTGCTACCATGAGAAAGAGATTGCACAGCGTCTGATGGAGCGCAGGCAGAAACAGGGACAGGCAGAGCTTTCTGCCATACAGAAGTCCATGAGGTCATTGGAGAAGCGTGCGGCGGAACTTGACAGGCTGATAAGGAGCGCCTATGAAGACAAGGTAAACGGCTCGATACCGGGCGAACTGTGTGCGGAGCTTCTGGGCGGCTATCAGAAAGAACGGACGGAAAATGCCGCAAAGCGGCGGGAATTGGAAGCGCGGCTTGCGGAAATGCAGACGGTGAAAAATGAAGTGCAGGAATGGATTTCACTAATCCGCCAGTATCAGGATATTGACACGCTCGACCGTGAGATGCTTCTGAGACTGATTGACAAAATAGAAGTTGGTGAGGTACATATCGAGGACGGGCAGAAAGTAAGGGATATCAAGATACATTATAAGTTCGTAGGATATATCGGTTGATGCAGTAATCAGCCGATATTCTTTTTTCTACTTTATGTGAAATTCCCATACCATATCTGTAAGCATTTGTCCCAAACCGCTGCCGGTATCAATTCCCATATCAGATAAAACACTTTCAGCATATTTTTGGGAAATATATTCTATCGCATCTCCCAACAGTTCTATGGAATTTGTCTGTCCGTTGATAAATTCCCAGTTAAGGGAACCGCCCATATCTGTTACGGCCTGGTTGATTGTCTGAATGGAATTTAACAGTTCTGTCGAAGAATAGCTGCCGGAAAGAAGCAACGTATAGGCATCGGCTGCGGATTTGATGGAGGACTGAAACTGATCGAGAGATTCTTTTCCCTGAGTTAAGTGCTCAAAAAGCGTCTGTTTTTTGACTTCGGGCTCTTCGAATGCGGAGCCCAACATGGAACCCAATTTATCCGGCGTCTCTGCCTGGGGATTAAAATATTGATCTACTCTGTTCTTTGCTTCTTCAACCCGCCGATACATTTCTTCACAGCCGGAGACTACATTGCCAAAAGAATCAACAAGCCCTTCCGATTCTGTTTCAATTTTTTCGTACTTCTTGCTGATACTTTTTTCTGTATCGGAAAGCGCATTTTCTGCTTTTTCAACATTATCCTTCAGTTCCAGCCACGATTTATCCTGTACCATGTCTTCGGCTGTACCGGCATAGTTAGCTTCATAGTCCTTCAATTCCTGCTGTATTTCTTCCAGATTCTGTTTTTGCTGTTCTGCAAGATTCAGATATTCATTAAGCGAATCAATCTGATCAAGTTTTTTACGTCCGGCTCCATATACATAATTATCAATGGTCCCTTCACTTTTACTATCAAGAATTTTAAGGGCATTGTCAGCGACTTCTTTTGCCTTAATTTTTGCCAGCGCTTCTTTGATGCGATACTCGCGTTCCAATTCTTTGTTCGTTGATTTTAATCTGTCGTATTCCTCCTGTTCGACCAGAGACAGGTTATGATAGCCGACAGCATCCAGTTCTTCTAACCGTTCCCGTGTGGCTTTCAGTTCCTCATTTAATCTGTCAACCTCGGAGGCAAGATCCTGGTATTCCTGTTTCGCTTCCTGCATGGCCTGGCGGGTTTCTTCCTGTTTCTGTTTAAGCTTGCTGATTCCCATTGTTACCACACCGACCGCCGCACTGACACCTGTAATGATTACGCCGATCGGATTTGACATCCATGCCGCTTTTATGCTTGCACCAAGTCCTTTCATTGCTGCAGAAAGACTAAATGTACTTACTGCAGCTTTTCCCTGTGCCGCGGTCTGCATCTCTGTTGTCTGAATTAGTCCCAGCTGGGCCAATTTTGCCGTCCGTTCTTTTTCTTCCAAAGCACCAATCTGCAAAATTTCAATCAGCTGAGATTTCTCCAATCCCTTGTTTGAGAGAACCTGTTTTAGCTGGGCATCCGTAAGGCTGGCACAAGATGTCTGCAGTACTGTCATTGCATTAGCATATTCTTCCGTATCCTGAGAAAACGTGTTCAAAATCTGTACAGAATTGAGCGCTTTTCCATAAATACTGATCTGCACCGCACTGTTTTTAAAGGCGGTTGTAAGCACCGTGACTCCTTTTAAAACGCCTAATGTCATGAATCCTTTCAGCGTTCCTTCAACAATTCCCCATGAATTGGCGAACTCCAATACCGCCGCGCCTGCATTTTCCAGTCCCGTTACCGTATGGCCGCCGATGATATTATTATAGGTTTCCGTCATGGCCACGCCGAGTCTTTTGGCGGCCGCTTCCGAACTGTCTGTCCATCGTAAAAATTCTTCTGCGCTGGTTCCGGCCGACAGCAGTGCTTCCTTATATATCTCTACACTGTCCGGCATCGCTCTTAAAATATCTTCGCCAGCGGCCGATCGGTCTTTACCGAACATTTTTTCGAGCACATTTGCCTGTGCCGATTCATCTAATGTCTGATAAACTTCTGAAATTTCAAGAAGCTGCTGATAATATGGTTTAAAATTCCTGTCATCCATCATGATGTCAACACCGGTAAGCGCCATCATATCATTTCGCAGTTCAGAAGTCGATTCTGCCAAATCATCTATATTTTCCCCAAGTTCTGTAAGCTCTCTTGCTTCATCAGATGTTTTCGAGGCCCTTAACCGCAATGCGCCAATATTAAGGGTATTGGCCAAAGATGCCGGATCCTCAGAATATTGGCTGACAGCCGCAATCATAGCTGCCGTTTCTTCAATGCCTGTATTTGCTTCCGCCAATGTTCCTGCGCTGATTTGCACCGCATTAGCAAGAGATTCCGCATCCACTGAAAACTGATTTGACAGATTATTTATAAGGTCAATATAAGCTTCCGCTTTCTTTTCATAGTCGCGGTCCGTATATCCGCCTATTTCATCGAATGAATTCATTGCCGTTGTGATTGAGGAAATCGCAGTATTCATGTTTGTATCCCCTACAGTATGCAGCCGTACTGCATACTCAGCAAGAATTTCGCTGTTTTCGAGTGTATTACCTAATTTTTTAAATTCCGTAACTGCATAAAGAAGATCATTTACATCTGTACAAAGTTCTTTTGCCTTAGATATAGACTTATCTATATAGGCTGGAAACGAACTCTTATCAGCCAGTTCATTACATACTTTACTTAATGATGTCATCGACGCATCTAATTCTTTTGCCTCTGCCCAAGCATTACGCAGCTGCGTCATAAACTGTGCTATAATACCGTGGTTTTCAAATAACTGCAAGATTTTGGATAAACCATTTTTCAATGCCTTTGTCATTGTTATTCCTGAATTACCAGTTAATTGTAATTCTGACCGCAGAGAACTTAGCTGTGTTCTCAATATACCAAGCTCATCCGCAGTTCCTGCCAGTTCAGCATTATCAAGTAAAGAATGATATTTTTCTGCCAGATCGGAACTTTTGAATAATTTGCTGTTCTGCTGTGCCAATAACTTTATATCGTTTAACAGTTTTTCCTTTTTAACGGCAAAAGTCACTTCTATCGGCTTTAATTTTTCCGTACCGTTTAAGGTCGAAATCTCCTTTTTTAATTGAGCCTTTGTCCTGGAATTTAACGTACCAATTAATGGAATCTTAATATTACTGAGGTAACTTTGAATGTCCCTTTTGACTTGTTTCTGTGATTCCGTTTTCTTTAATCTGGCAATTAAGTCAAGTTTAAAATTATTTTCCGCCATATTTTATATGCTCCTTTATGTATCATTTTGTGCATGTAAAAAGACAGTCCTGAGACTGCCTTTTTACATTTTTCTATTCAGTTTTCTTTTTGCTGCATGCTTTCTGACAATTCCCTGAAAAATTCATCGGCGGCTTTGCTTTGCTGCAGTATATC
>CAJUDZ010000023.1:14530-57864 GCA_910584965.1 uncultured Lachnospiraceae bacterium
CGTATCTTTTACATTCATACAGTTTAATCATATCGTACCCCCCACAGATAAATATCTAAAATATTATTTAATTATACCATCGGCTTTTTGTTACCGCAATAAAAAACGCGGGATCGGTACCTGATCTGTCATATGTAAGATATACTTCAAATTTTTAAGAACATGTGCCAGCGTGCGGTGCGGTCAAATTATTCAAAATATCACCATGCACACGCGATGATGTATGCAGGGTAAACTGATCCTGTGCAATGCCGATTGAAAAAGAGAGATTATTTCACGACAATCTCTCTTTTGGTGTGATATATGGTTGCTTTTCTGTCTGGCTAAAATCTGCTCTTGCACCGGAGGCACATTCTGTCAACCTGATTTGTGGCAAAACCGGTCAGAAGGCTGTACTTACGCGGGACAAGCTGAATATTCGTGCAGCCGCACAGGGGACAGGAGACTGTATCCTGTGAACGTTTTTGGAGAAGCTGGCTATTGGGGAAGACTTCTTTTAACTGTTTTTTGGCATCGTTGACATCTACGGCGTCGAATGTGCATGTTGGGGTTTCAAAGCTGTATAAGGTGGTAGTTAAAGTTTCTCCTCCATCCTTATAATAATACCATTTGGTTTTCTCTTTGGGGGGTCTTCAGGCTGACTGCCATCGCTCAAAAGACACTTGCCGCATACCAGACAAGTGTTTTCACTGTCACGCTGTTTTAAAATGTCCTCGTCGAAAGTTGATCTGCAATGAGGACAGAGAACAGCTTTTCTTATGACGGAATGGAAGAGGAAGAGTATTGAGAGCGGAGAGTAGTCATTGTCATACAAGATTTAATATATACCAATTATCCAGGAAGTATCTGCGCCATCCCTGACAATTTTATACCCCAGTGTTTCTCCGGATGTGCAATTCGGTATTTCGAGCGTTTTCTTCCAGGTATATTGATGAGTTCCTTTATCTTCAGGAAGGTCAGGATGGATGTCAAATCCATCATCTTCAATGTCCGCATATGCAACAGTAACATTATTTCGATTTACATATATTCTGCATTTATTTGCATTACTATGGCTGTCATATGTAAGATATACTTCAAATTTTAAAGAACATGTGCCAGCGTGCGGTGCGGTTAAATTATTCAAAATATCACCATGCACACGCGATGATGTATGCAGGGTAAACTGATCCTGTGCAATTCCGGTTGATACTCCGTATTGGCCAGGATTTGCTTTTACATCCTCCTGTCCCTGTAATCTTCCGGCATTATATCCATTCGTATATCTGGTGTCATGAATGTCCTGTATGGCATCACAGATTCCGTCCGGGCTGTTAGCTGCGGGCGTAAATCCAAGTTCTTTCAGCTTGTTATAAATCTTATTGACGCCATTCCGAAAAGCCGATGCGATTTCATCGATGCGGCCGGCCATATTTGCGAATTTTATTTCGGCTGTTTCGTGATCGTCAAATTCGACGTCGCTTGCTTTTGTCCAAAAAGAGATTCTCAGCCACAGTCGGCTGTCCGCGTCGATTAATTTTCTGAATTTTCGTCCGGTTTTAATTTGTTCGTTAATTGCCATATAAATGCTCCCTTCATTGTGAAAGCACCCATTCGGGTGCTTTTATCCTTTGCAATGCAGATCATATGTTACCTTTTTAAATCCAAATTATATCATGATTTGAAACAGTACTATTTACCGAATGAGCAGCAAGTTCTTCATGTGTGTTCTTACTTAACTGATCATGTGAATAATCAACAAGTAAATAATATGTTCCGTTATCTGTCATCAGGACCGGTTCGGTGTCAGAATATACGAAAGGCTGTTTTGGCTCTATTGTCAGCAAGTGTTCTTGCAAATTGTAAATGCGGTTTTCTATTGCGTTTAAAAAGTCGGCAAAGTATCCGAAAATTCCCTTTTGACTTTTTATGTATTCACTCGCTTCGCTATATCTGCTCTTTTTAATTAACCTTTCATACGTATTCATAATTTCTACGTTTTCAAGGCTAATGTCCTGAAAAAACAGCAATGGGTCAATCTTATCAGGGTAAAATGAAACAGGGTTACATAACATGTTAATCACCTCCTACGGTTTATATTTTTAGTGCATCTGTATTTTTATATATTGACTATGGGGCGGAAAATGTTTTTGTCTGTCCTAAGAGGCCGAACCGACTAGAGCGCAGGGCATATGTTATTTTTTTATTCGGTTTTCTTTTTCTGATTTTATCCTCAGCGAACAAGGGTATACACGCCCTGTTCCATGATATTTGAGCGGTTTTCAGCATTGTTCTCATTCGATATATGTCCGGTATGCCTCAATCGTCTGCCTTGAAAATGACTCAAATGGTTATGGACAGGAGTGGAGAGTTGACAAGAAATCTATTTTAGTTCTTGCAGTTATTTGTGGCTTTATTGCGTTGGTTGTGTTGCTTGTATTATTGGCATTAGCAGAGATGTAATAAACAACAATTTATCTGAGTTGAATGCAAATTTGCAAAATCTATTTGTCACAAAAGTTATTACAAAAAGTGTAACAGTACAATATCTGCAAATATTCAGCATTCCTGTGTCAGCGCAAGATGGATATAGAGCGCTCGGCGTCACAGGATTTAGCATTGATTACCGGCTAAATTTATTTGGTATTGGTCTTAAAAGCGCAAATGAAATTTCTGCAATGCTAAGTTCTCGTGATGGAACAAACATAACTGTAAGTTGTTCATTTTATGTACTTTATGTAAAGAATTTTAGTTAATTACATGTATATAAAACGTATATTTATTGTTTGTGCGGTTGCATATGGCGAACACAAAATATTTATAGCATTTCCATTGATTGTTATAACAGGTTTTAAATAATATGCGCTTTCGGTATATAAAACCGTTGCAGAAATAATTTTTTTTATGTCTTCGAGAATGACATATGACATATTTGCATTTGCCTGTACCGTAATCGTTGCATCTTTGCATTTATAAGAAATAGATGTCAACCGCCCCACCAACTCAGATAAATTGCTGTTTTGCGCATCAATCTGGTCTTTAAGCGTTTTGGCGGCCGTATGGTCAAGCGGAACTCCGGGAGTCGTTGCGGTCAGGCTTGTTGAGGTTGCCTGCCATGTTCCGTCACCGCGCAGATATGCGCGGTGTTTTCCTTTTGCCGGAGCGGGAACGATTCCCGACGTACCGGCGGCGTTTGCGGTTGCGCCTGTCATAACGGAAGGGGAGTATGCCGCTAAATTGGGCTTGTTTTTGATGTAGGCGTCGGAGGTTGTGTCTGAAACATTCCAGTCTGCCTGAACATTTACATTTGCGCCGGGTTCAATGCGGTTTAATTTGTTTTTTTCTTCGGTGGTATAGTCGTTGGAAGACAGACCTTTTCCTGCAACCTTATCAACCTTATTGGTAACAGTGTTCCAGGCGGTGATGAGAGCGGAGGTAATCCCGTCCAGAACCGTTTTGTTGTTATGCGTATGCTGTTTGCTGTTGATTTCCGTTTTCAGTGAGGCCAGCTTGTTATCCACTTCGTTCGGCGTGCAGGGCGTGTAGCCTAAGGCTGTTGTGACATTGCTTTCAGTGATTTCGTTCCGAATGTCGGAAGAGGATTTGTTTTCTACATGGTCAAGCCCAATCTGGGATTTACTTATGTTGTGGGGGTTGCTATGATTATTAATGTGTTCGGCCAGAGAGGCTTTGGAAGCGAGCAGATTATCCTGGCTTACGTTTTTTTGCTCCATTCTTGCCAGTGCCGAATCGATTAAGTCTGCGTTGGCGTTGAAATGATTGACAGTGTATTTTTCGGTTTCATCCGGTTTTCGGAGTTTTAGAAAATTTGTATAGATGCTCAATGGAATCCTCCTTTATTTTAATAGAAAAAGTGTTAAAAAAGAAACGTTATAGGCGGCGCCAACGCAGAATCGATTAAGTCTGCGCTGGCGTTGAAATTGGTTCATAGAATCTGAAGTTGAAATGGTACAGAAGCAGCACTGGAAGCGGTAAGGAAATTTCTTATATGTACTTACTGCTTTGGAATATACATAATCATATATTCTAAATAGGCATCCCTTGATCGGATGTAACGGGTATCGTTTGAATTTAACTCGAACCATACTTCGCCGGTTTCTTTATTATACCGCCAGAAAGTATTGGTCATATATACATGCTCCCTGTCATCGTCAAGATAGATATAATAGGAGCAGTTATATGTGGATGTAATGCCGGCGCATACGTAGTCTAATCCCGGGGGAATCATTACGCTGCCGTTAAAATTTGTGCCTTCCGTATCAGTATCATAGATTTTCCCGGTTAATACGACGGGTTTGAAACTCCGTTTTCCTTCGTTAAATCCCGTGTTATATCCATTGGTATATCTGGTGTCATAAATATTTTGTATTGCACCGCAGATGCCGTCCGGGCTGTTGGTTGCTGGTGTAAATCCAAGCCCTTTAAGTTTGTTATAAATCTTATTTACACCATTCTGAAAAGACGCTGCGATCTCATTGATGCGGCTGGCCATGTTGGCAAATTTGGTTTCTGCCGTTTCGCTGTCGTCAAATTCGACGTCGCTTGCTTTGGTCCAGAAAGAGACTCTCAGCCACAGGCGGCTGTCCTCGTCGATTAATTTTCTGAATTTTCTTCCTGTTTGTATTCTTTCATTAATTGCCATTTAAAATTCTCCTTTCGGTGTTTTTATATTTTTGATTTTGTTAAAACTTGTTTTGCCAGGAAACGGGATAGGAAATACGCGGCCTTTTACGCGCCGCCTAACCATACGTCGCCTTCCAGACAGTCAACATCTGCTTCATTTTCTTCAAAGTAGATGGATTGCTGAACCTGTTTGGCATATTTTTGTGCATTGTAAATTTCGTCTTCCCAGGTTCGGAAGGTTTCTGCGTCTACGATGGAATGGGAAAGGACTTCTTTATTTGCCAGAAGAAGCTGTGCCGCCTGGCTGTACTGTCCCTGTGCGAGCAGGGCGTTGATCTGGTTGACAATAGCGGCGGTATCGTCGTTTATATCGGTAAAATTGTGCTTTGCAATTTTCCGGGTTGGGAAACTGCTGTATTCGGTTTCATTGATTTTCATAATATATCACCTCCATGCAAGTACGTTATTTTTATTTGTTACGGACAGTCTGTATCATTCCGTTTCCTTTAATACTCCTGATCTCCCATAAACCCGTTCAGCTCCCGGTGAGTATATCTGCTCAGCGAACCGTGGCTGTATTCCGATAAAATCCGGTGGGTGCCGGCCTCTTTTATCAGTTTTTCATATAAGGGGTAAAAGCGGTACATGGTGATGGTGGAAGTGAATCCGGAAAAGTCGTGGGAAACGGAAGTGATGATATACTGGCGCTCGGTGTCGGAACCGTTCCGGCGGTAAGAGACCTTTTTGTTGACGTCGAGAAAGGGCAGAAGGGCGGTGGTGATGGTGATATTGTCCGTCAGTCTGCAGTTTTTCCAGTTCTCCCATTTGGCCCGGTCTGCGGCCAGGTCGTCGGATGTGATGTTATCGTATTCGCCGTCGGTTTTGACGTCCAGGATTTCTCCCAGTTTTTCTACGGTAAAAGGAGAGTTTGGAACGATGGAAAGATCGACGCGTTCACAGTTATAAAATTTCTGAAAATATTCTCTGGAGTATAATTCATAGGATTTGCCGTCCGGACCGGTGACAAACTTGCCGCTTTTCCGGCCGTTTGTCAGGACGTTGAGCGCATGAACCTGCCATTGGCCGAGCAGACAGGCTTTGACGACGTCCTGGCCGTCGATGTGATTCTTTTTGATTTTGAAGGCGTATACGGCGCCTGGAAGCAACACGCCCGCCGTGAGGGGGCTTTTGTCGGCTTCGCTGAAAATGCCTGCCGGGCCGAAATTGTTGATGTTGATGTAAGGGCCGGCCTGGTTGACGGCGGGAATTTTTATGCCGATCACGTCTCCGTCCGCATAGTCGTTTTCGTATCCGGCGACGGTGGAAACATAGGTATTTCCCGCATAGGCGCATTCTTCGCTGTAAAAGTCGGTTTCAATGACTTTCCCCCATATTTCGCATATATTGCGGACGGTTGTCATGTCAACGGAGGTATTTTCCGAGATCAGAACTTTTTGTAAAAAGGAGTCATCCAGGTAGAGGTCGTCTTCATAGCACATTGGTTTCAGCTGGCAGACAAAGGTGTTTTGTTCCATGTCAAAAAACATTTCGTAGTTCGGATATAAGTCTCTGAAGGCGGTCAGGATGGAAAGAACGCTGCATCCGGCGGAAAAATCGAGGTCATAGGGAATCGCATTCCATGTTTCATGTTCATTCCGGTATTGCTGCCAGTCGTCGTTATATTCGGGAAAGGCTTTATATTCGCCGATATCATCGATTCTGTGGCGGGTGATTCGTGCCAGTTTTTCCAGGGTTTCGATCACGGCGTTGCGGATGATATTGCGGCGGATAACTTCTCCGGTCGTTTCGTTTTCCTCGTAGGCCGGATAGCGTATGATCAGGGAGCCGAGCTGGCCGTTTTTGGTGCCGTCCAGTTTTTTGGTAAAATCGGCGCAGCTTACGGAAAGGCTGTCGGAAACGGCATCATAGGTGCCGGAGGCGTTTTCGCAGATATATGTGCCGAGCGGGTAGTAGCGGTATTGTCCGGTTCTGGAATTGAACAGACCGACGGACATCCGGATGTCTTTGTTGAGCCATAGCAGGCCATTTTCTTCCAGTTTCACTTTTTCCCTGATGGTCGGCTGGAGATCGAAGCCGGCGGTGCGCCGGATGTCGGATTCGCCGTTTATGGACATGCTGCCGCCGGTCAGATGCGGTTCAAGGGTACCGATTATTTTCTGGTTTGAATCGAGTACTTCCATTTTAAGTTTCATTGTCTGAGCGGCCGCGGATTGTGAAAGCACGAGGGTCAGGTCTTCCTGTGTAATGTTATTTGTCATGATTCATCCCACCATTCTGCTTCGATTTTGGAGAATCCCAGATAGTACAAGTCGGATTCGGAATTAACGTCTCCGATTTCGACCCAGTTCCAGGAAATCTGTCTGTCGTTATAGATTCCGTTTGCGGTGTCGGAAGGACTGGGTGTGACCTGAACGAGCCAGAGTCTTCCGTCCGGGAGTTTTAAAATTTTCGGAACGCCGTCGCAGATAAAGTCCATAAAATCCCGCTGGTATTTGATGCGCTGGTAGTCCTGGGTTCCCTGATAGGTAAATTCACAGGAAATTTCATCCAGCGGGACAAAGGAGCCTTTGCAGCTTCCCGTATCATAGTTTGCTTTGGTATTTCGGACAAAAACGGGATACCGGCTGTTGAGCAGTTCGACGGTAGAAGAGGGGAGGTTCCGGGTTGTATCGCAGAAGCCGTCCGTGATTTCCGTACCCCATACGATGGCATCCTCGATGAGGAACATTTTCGTATATTTTGGGGTGGCGCTTGTGGTGGCGTAATCGCCTTCCATGCCGTACAATACGGGAACGAGGGCGTATTCCATCGTCTGGCCGGAAGCCACGAAGTAATCGGGGTAATTGATGACAAAATCTTCGATTTGTTTTGTTTCCCTGACCGCGATTGTTTTCCATTTGAATCTTCCTTCGGGTCTGCTTTTTAAGATGATATGGGAAGTGGTCTCCAGGTTCCAGTCCACGTTTCCCGCGTTTGTCGTGTTGCTGAATTTGGCCCAGAGGATGGTGTCGAAGTCCCATTCTGCGGGGCACTGGTTTGTCAGTTCAAAATCTGCTGCTTTGGTGATATACAGGTCATCGTATATGCCGTTTTTCAGTTCTACATAGTTGATATTTATAAGGCCGGTAGGGGTGAGGGCACATGCCAGCCCACCGCCTGTAAAGCCGCTTCCACAAAATAACATGGTTTTAATCGCCTCCAATCCATAGATCGTTTTGTATTGCTTTCTGCGGTTCTTCCTGTTTCAGGAAAGATGTATAGCTGTCTTTGTCTATGACGACCGTTTCTCCCGGAGTGTCTATCCATACGTCGTGGTCGTCCATCAGCCGTCTTGACGGCCGGTTTGTTCCGTACCACAGGTTCCCCTTCGGATAACCGCCGATTTCTACAAAGACTTTCAACTGGTAGATATTATTTTTTCTGCGGATGGCGATCGTTATCATATCCGTATTGGTAAAAACCTGCTCATCGGAATAGAGGATATAGCTGCCGGCGCCATTCGGCACAGTCAGTTTGAAGCGCAGTTTCCCTTCGGCATAAATGCGGGAACTCAGGGTCAGGCCTGCGCCGCCATTGTTCATTTTAAAAATCTCTGCGGTCTGCCAGAGATTGATGCCGCGAATCAGAACCGTGAAATCTTCCCTGATGAGGAAGCCTTTGTCGTAATACAGGGTTTTATCGCGCAGGTCGATCATGCCGTCTATGTATTCAAACGTATCGGTTCCGTTGTATTGGATGATGACCAGGTTGGATGCGACCTGTACGCATCCCTGTCGGGGGACGGGGGAAGCATAGATGCGGGCATATTGATTCGGGTCTTCAAATCTGACGGTAATTTCCTGACGGCCCGTGTCGAGTTCCATTCCGTTTACGGTTACGCCGACGCACCGGATGAAGTATACGGTGTTGTTGTCAAGGCCGCGGTAAGTATAGCTGATTGTCAGATCATCCGTCAGCTCCTTGCTGTTAAGCAGCAGCTTCCCGGAAGCGTCGTATAAGGAAAAGCGGTATTTGCTGATATCCTCCCAGTCGGGGGAGTAGTAGTTTATTTCTGCCGTAAACGTGGAACTGTTTATGATATGGCCGTCCGGCAGATTCCGGAAACGGAAGTCCGGCGTCTGAAAGACGTAAAAAAGTACTTTATCCGACAGTACCGAAGGGGTGTCTTCGACATCATAGGTCTGTGCCTGTATCGTATACTTTTTGCCGTTGGTCAGTGTATGGGCGGGAATGGTGTGTTTTAAGATAAAAGAAGAAACGGTATCGTCGAATACGACGGCGTTTGTTTCGTAATCACAGATGATAATTCTGTTGGCATGGGAGCGGCTGCCCGTCCATGAGAGGGAAATTTCAAAATCTTTATCGGCATCAAAAGGTTTGATTTTCTGAATATAGGGTTTGGCCATTTTATCATTGTCCTTTCTTTGTTTAAAGCACGCCGCATATGTGAATGTGTTTGATATCTGCCAAAGGTTCTTTGACCCATACATACTGTCCGGCCTTCAGGGAAAGACCGGGGATGCAGCATGTTACAGTTCGCTCGCACCCTGTTTCATCGAGGATGACATAACCTTTGGCGGTCGTTTTCAGGATGACGGATTTGTATGTGCGGTCCGCTTTGTAATGCTTTAGTTTCTGGTCGATTGCGGTCTGCACCGACCTTAAAAGTTCTGTTTTAAATTCCATAGTGTACGCTCCTTACCGGCCGCACGCATCTGTGGTGCGGCCGTATCTGGTAAAAGGTTATCTGATTGCGCATTGCTGTTCCGTATAGAGGTGAAAACCGTTGAACAGGCGGTTCAGTTCAGCGCCTACCTGCGCGGCGATTTCCCTGCTTGTGACGCCCGGGCATGTGACATGGATATCGCCTACGCGGATGCTGGGCTGAATTTTCCGGTTGTTTGTAATAATGTTTGCGGTAGTGATTTCCCGTACCATTTTTTCCATCAGGCGGTTATGGGTAATCATTGCGTTGCCGGAGAGGTATTCGAGACTGTCATCCGCGCTCTCCAGAAGCGGTTGAAAGGCTTTCTTCAGTTCGTAAGCGCGGTCTCCCGGCCGGATGGGACGGAAAGTATCCGATTCGTCCTCCGGAGCATTCTGTTCCGGTTCGTTATTGATAACGAAGGGAAGTGACTGAGCGTCCGGGCGAGCGGAAAGTTTTTTGGGAAAAGGACTGATGGTGGAACCGTTATATTCCCCGCTTTCAAAGTCTGCGGAAGTTTTGTCTGCGATGGTGCCGGGAAGTTCACCGTTCATATCAACATTCACTTTGATGGTACATGTAACGGTTGTGCCATCGATTTTGACTAATCCTCTATAAATTTCGTATACGTGATTTGCGGCTTTATGGATGACCTTTGTAAGCCGGCCGAAACGTCCGGTTACGCCTTCACCGTCCGGCTCGCCGAGTGTTTGTGTGGTGGTACTGCCAAGATCGTCGATGGAACCGACCAGACTGTCCTGGGATATTCCGTCCTCCTGTGTGTCGGCTTCGTCTTTCCCGGTATGTCCGATGGCTTCGGTTACATCCGTCACGGCGGTTTCTAACTGGCCGAATTGGCCGATAATGCCGGTTCCCCTGCCTTCCGGGTTTTCTCCGCCGCTGCCGCCCAGGACGTCATCGGCGGTGTTTTTGAGACTGTCCATTGCGCCGGTCAGGCCGCCTGTGCCGTTACTGCCATTCGTTTCCGCTTCATCGCCTCCACCGCCTGTCAGGGCATTGGTGACGGCTTCTACCGCTTCCGATACAGGGGAAATGGCTTCGCCAAGAGCACTGAGACTTTCAATATATCCCTGTGTGGATTCCAGATAGGAACCGAGTCCTTCCACGTTCCGGCCGGTTGATTCGGCGAGGCCGAGGAGCATGGAATCGCTTTCGGAATAGATGTCGGCGAGGATGCCGATGTATTCGTCTTTAAAGCGGCGAAAAGCGTCTTCGGACATGCCGAGGATATCGTTTGTTGAAATACCGAGCTGTTCCAGCATCGATGTCAGTCTGGCCTGTTCTTCGAGCTCAGAGAGTTCCTGCCAGCGGGATTTGTAGTCTTCCATACCGTTGATCATGCTGTCCCAATAACTTTCGGTTTCGGCGATCAGCTGATCGTACTGTTTGTTAATCTGGTCAATCCGGACATCCAGCAGTTCGATTTGTTCATTGATGGCTTCTTTTTTTTCTTCTAATAAATCGATTTCCTTTTCGACGAGTCTGATCTGTTCTTCTTTGCCGGCGATTACCATTTCCAGTTCGGCGTCTTCCACAGCCTGTCTTGCATCGCGTGCACCGTCTGTATCCTGGGTATAGTACATGCCCTTTTCGCTGCTGTACTGCAGAATGGTGCGCTGGTTCATCATGCGTTCCAGCTCGTATTTGGATTTTTCCAGATCGATTTCGCGTTTCCGTTGTTCGTTCGCATTTTCGATCGCATCGATTTCTTCGTTGATACCGTCAATGATCTTTTCTTTGGCCTGAATCTGTTTGTCAATCAGGTTGATTTGCTCTTCATACTGTTCTTTCTGTACTTCGAGGGTTTCGATTCTGGCGTCACGTTCCGCTTCGAGCGAATCTACCGCAGCAGATTTCTGGTCTTCATAGGCGCTCAACTGTTTGTCGAGCATGGAAGTAATTCCGGAAAGTGCGGATTCATAGAGGGATTTCATGCCCTGTAAGTATTCATGTTCATATTTCGCATATTGCTCGGCATATTTCTTTTTGTCCCGGTAGTATTTCCGGTAGAGCATGCGGAATTTGTCCAGATATTCTTTTTCGGTGAGAGTGCCCTGGTCGCGGAGGTTTTTTAAGTCTTTCAGTTCTTCCTCGAAGGCGTCTGTATAGGCTTCTCCGGCCTGTCTGCCTGCGGATCCGGCGGCAGATTTCATCGGATTTAAACCTGAGCTGAGATCAAAATTCAGCATCAGATCTGACATGGATTCCTGAAGGTCCTGTCTGGCTTGCTCCATGATCGCCTGCGCGGTGGCTGGGTCTTTGATATTGCCGTCTCTTATGTTTTCCAGAGCGGTCAGAATCGACGCATCCAGCCCGGCGGCCTGTGCCTCCGCAAGCAGGGCATTAACATTGGATTCTGTTGCGATCATGCCGTCTGTAATCGTTCCCCTCACAACGGCGAGCTTCCATAGCGTCTGAGAATCCAGCCCGGCGGCCTGTGCATTTTGCAGCATTTGTACGGATTCCTGATAGGATGCGTCCGCAACGTCTTCCATAGTCAGGCCAAGCTGTCTGCTGATTTCGTCAAAATCCTGCTGTGCCTGCATCACTTCTTCCAGAACTTCTCTGGCGTTGACTGCGCCCATTTCTTCCAGGGATTTTGTCAGTATGTCAAAAGTATTGGCATTTACTTCCGTGCTTCCGGCCGCGCGCACAATGCTGTCGGTTAGTTTCTGAAACTGTTTTTGGACATCGTCGGCGGTGGAGGAGGTGTCGGACAGTACGTGCGCGAAATTTTCAAAGGCGGAAGGGTCGATTCGGATATCGATATCTTCCATAGCGTTGAGGCTGTCTATGGATGAGCTGATGGAGTGCAGCATATCGGCTCCGACATTCTCCAGTGTGAATCCGTCTTCCGTGAAGATGTTCTGATAAGCGGATTTTAAGGAGTCCAGCGCCGGAGTCAGTCTGGTATCCAGCCGGCCGATGGTTTCTGAGACGGATAACTGTGCATTTATCTCCAGCTGGCGGCTTTCCAGATCGGACTGGATGTGGGAAAACCAGTCCTGGGGAGTCCATCCTTCAGTGTGTTCGCCGTACTGGTCTTTTACCCGCAGGTAGGCGTCTAAAATGAGTTTTTCTTCACCGAGGGAGGAAAAGCCGTTCCATACCTGTGCATCATGGGCGCTGTCGATGGTATTGCCGAGGCCGAGAGAAAGCATGAGCTGCTTTTGGGCGTTGTCATAGTATGTGGGGCCGTACAGTGCATTGAGATGTTCGCAGAATGCTTCTGCCGCTGTACTGCCATTTTCAAAGAGGAGCTCGCTGTCCTGTATGGCATGGTTGAGTTTTTCATAGCCGGCAATTATCTCAGGGGTCAATTTTCCTGACCTGGCCATTTCAATCAGTTCTTCCCTGGTCTTTTCTATACCTTCTGTATGAAAGATGCTTTCAATCTCTATGCTGTTCCAATCGCTCTTATTTGTATATTCATAGATCATTTTGATTGCTGCGTATATGGATTCATAGGTATCGATGGTTTCCAGATCGGAAGGGGTCAGAAGGCTCGGGGTATTCTGCTGCTCTATAACGGCTTTGTTATATTCGTCTTTTAGCGCGGAAAGCTTATCCCATAAATCTGAAAGACTGTTGTTCAGAGCCTGTTCATAATCCTTCATATTTTCATAATAGTACTGAGCATCTTCTTTCAAATACAGGGAGTCATTGCCGAGTTGTTTTTCTTGTTCATATTGCTGCAGCGTTTGTTCCCAAAGCTCTTTTGATTTGAGATAAGCAGAGAGATTTCCGGCGACATCGTCTTCGCCGAGTACCATGGGGATGGAATCCGGAGATGACAGGCTTTTGAGGTGTTCTTCGGAAAGGTCATAGTGATACTGTTTCTGAAAGGCGTTCACGGTTTGATCCGCGGCTTCTTTGGAGGCGGCTTCGTTTTTTTTCTGTTCAATGTTCTGCTGTAACAGGAGCTCTCTGGTGATTGCCTGCAATTCCTCTAACTGTCCTTTTTCCGCATAGGTCAGTTTGTCTTTCGCCAGCAGTTTGTCAAGCGCTTCCTGATGCGTTTCCAGTTTGGAATTGATATTTTCCAGACTGGATTTGGCATCTTCATAAGAAGAAATCGCATATTCCATCGCTTCGTTGGCTTTGTCAACCCGGTGAATCCAGTTATCGACGGCGGTTACGAGGAACTGGATGGCTTTGGCAATGGCCAATCCCGCCAGCATGTTTCCGGCTGCTGCAAAGGCCCGGAGCGTAGCCTGTCCGGCTTTGGCTGTGAAGGACATGTGTTTGATGGATGCTTCAAATCCCCGGGTCGTCATTTCACCGTTTTTGCAGGTTCTGGCGTAGGCGAGGATTCGCTGGTCGACGTGATCGAATGTTTCAGCTACTGCGTCTACGCTTAATGTGGTGCGGTTAAAAAGTTTTTTAAATTTATTAAAGTCCTTTAATATTTCAGGCGTTAATGGTTCTTCTTTTTTGGAAAAGAAAGTATCGATGATGCCATGTTCCCCTTTGACGCCGCCGCGTTTATACGCATCAAAAAAGGCGATTAGTTTTTCCTGTATTTCATCTATTGTATTTCCGAATATGGCAAGTTCTTTGTTTTTGGCTGTAAAAATCGTACTGGAGACAGGCGCTTGTGGGAACGCATTTTCTGCCGTATGGAGTGGTATTTTGATGGTATCTGTGCTATACTGGAAAAAATAGAATGAAGGAAGGAATCGTTATGGCTTTAATTAAATGCCCGGAGTGCGGGAAAGAAATCAGCAACAAGAGCGAGGCATGTATCCATTGCGGATTTCCGCTGATTTATATCGCGAATAAGAAATGTGCAGTTAATGGTACGGTGTATGATTTTGAGGAGGAATTTCCGGTTATAATGTTGCCAAGTATAGAAGAATATTCAGGAGCTGTTGGCATGATAAGAAGGAAAACAGGAATGGGTATTTCCGACGCTTGTGATTTAATTGAGATTGTTAGGCAGGAAAAAGCATTCCCGGAAAGTTTTACAACAGAATTTGCATTGGAAGATCCTTCCACCTGGGACAGTCCTGCCCTTTCCACCGGTGACAGTCCTTCCATCAGTACTGTAAGTGTAAAATGTCCCTACTGCCAAAGCGGTAATACAAACAGAATCAGCGGCCTGTCAAAGGCGGTGGATACGGCGTTATTTGGTGTATTCAGCGTGGGAAGAAACAGTAAGAACTATCACTGCAACAGCTGTGGGGCGGATTTCTGACCGGTTGATATGATCGCAGTCACTTAGCCGGTTATATAAAAATACCAAAGGAATGAAAGTAGGTGTTATTATGGCTTTAATTAAATGCCCGGAGTGCGGGAAAGAAATCAGCAACAAGAGCGAGGCATGTATCCATTGCGGATTTCCGCTGATTTATATCGCGAATAAGAAATGTGCAGTTAATGGTACGGTGTATGATTTTGAGGAGGAATTTCCGGTTATAATGTTGCCAAGTATAGAAGAATATTCAGGAGCTGTTGGCATGATAAGAAGGAAAACAGGAATGGGTATTTCCGACGCTTGTGATTTAATTGAGATTGTTAGGCAGGAAAAAGCATTCCCGGAAAGTTTTACAACAGAATTTGCATTGGAAGATCCTTCCACCTGGGACAGTCCTGCCCTTTCCACCGGTGACAGTCCTTCCATCAGTACTGTAAGTGTAAAATGTCCCTACTGCCAAAGCGGTAATACAAACAGAATCAGCGGCCTGTCAAAGGCGGTGGATACGGCGTTATTTGGTGTATTCAGCGTGGGAAGAAACAGTAAGAACTATCACTGCAACAGCTGTGGGGCGGATTTCTGAATATTTTTTGTTATTGAAAATAGATTCCACAATACATGATTTCATAATCTTTTCAGGGATTAACCTGTCATGCCAGGCAGTACCGAGCGCATATTCAGCCGGCATCGTTTCATATAACCGGCTGTGGAAATTGTCGCTTCTGTGAGGGCTTCACTTATTAAGTGCTGTCCCTGCGGATGGAAGGAGCGTCACGTTGTTACGAACCTGCTGATGTCGCCATAACAGGAGAGTAGTGATACACTGTCATTACACAGTCGTTGTACCTTCGTTCCCGCATATTATTCCGATTGTTTATTTACCCTGTGTATTTCACATTCGACCGCATGAAAACTCCGGTATCCCGGAGAACACATGCGGTTGTCGGCTGTTTAAAACAAAGAATTGGGGGAATACATTTTATCCCTACCGACGTTTTTTAACCCGGCAAAAAGCCCGGCGCCGATGCCGCGACTGCCAGGAGAACCGAGTTTTTCCGAGATTATGCTGATGACGGACAGAAAGCCGTTTAAACGGTTTGTAACAGCAGTCATGATGTCGGAACTGAGAATGTTGTGAACGGTGTCCTGCCAGGTATTGGAGACACGGTTCAGAGAGCTTTCCCATCTGTCGGCGTATTGTTCGGCGGTCTCGGCGGCGCTTTCCATGCCGAAAGTATACAGGTCAAGCATATTTTCAAAGCCGGACCGATTGTCAAGCATTGCAGAGAGGACATCGATATTGTTTTGTCCGCCGATATCTGCCAGGATGCCGGGGCGGAGGACATCGTCTTTGGGCAGGCCGTTCATCGCATCGGCCAGTTCTGCCAAAAGCTGAACCGGCATTTTTAAGGATTCGGAGCCGTTTCTTGTTTCGGTCATGGAAATCCTGAGGGTGTCAAGCGCCTCTTTTACTGTGTTGTTATCCATGTCCTGTAAATTTGTAAACAGTGTCTGAAGGGCCAGGCCGATTTCAGTTCCGGATGCGTTTGTATTGGAAGACGCCAGTGCAATCAGAAAGCTGTCAGCAGCGGCGGCGTCCATACCGCCCGCGGTCTGGGCCAACAGGGACAGCTCTGCCATCTGTGCAGCGTTATCAATACCGGCCTGATACATCTTTTGGACGGAAGTCAGGTAGTCGTTTGCGGTTTTGCCGTATTTGTCAGCGATGTCGAAAGCAGAATCACCGAGTTGCTTTAACTGCTTCCCGGTAAGGGCAAAAGACCGGCCGATATCTGTCAGAATGCTGTCGGTTTTCTGCAGTTCGGTTACGGCTTCTCTGACTGTTTTGACGGCGGAGCCGGTGTCAAGTTTCAAGTGGTTTTGGTTGGACATAGTGATCACCATTCCTTTCTGGAAATAATATAGAAGCGGCAAAAAAAATGAGACGGGTCAAATAACCCGTCTCTGTTTATGACAATATTTACTTATTAAGCGAAAAAACATCCCATATCTGGAATGCCTTTCTACCAAAACCCTATGGTGGACGACAATACAGCCGCCTTACATCCTCATGCACCGTATAAGGGAAATTACTTGGTAAAGTGAATATAGCATACCATAATAGTGTTGTCAAGTATATTCTATACTATTCATTTGAACGTAATATTGCGTCATGATTGGCGGGAAAATCGAATATTTTTTGCCGCAAACATAGGGGAGCAGCATTTTTACTGTTTCTATGCTTGTTTTGTCATGCTTTTCAAAATACCCGTCTCCATTTATAAAAATATAGCTTCCCGCAGACGATTTTCAGGTTGTCATGACCAGCTTCGTCTCTACCGGAATCACAGGCAGATGATTCATGCAGTATTCGTATTTGGCGTCGCCGCTGTGGTTTCCGCCTACGCCTTTGTAGGCCTGGTGAAGATTGGTAAATTCGTCAACCTCGTCTTCGGGAATACCGTTAATGGAAATGTAGAATTTATATTTATCGTTGATCTTGTCGGCGAGGATTTCCCGCTGAGCGATCATCAGGTTGTTGATCTGAAGGCTGTTTTCCGCATATTTTTCCTGTAATGCGGTGAGGTTGGAGGAGGTCTTTACTAACAGCTCATGTTCTTCGCGGCGTTTCCGCATGCCGTTTGTCTCGATGCCGAGACCGTCGATGAGCCATTCCGTGAGGGAGATGATTTCGTTTATGATTTTCATGGGCACCTCTCATTCCCGCCGGCCTTGTCGAACAGTTCTTTTTCGGCCGCGCGTCTTCTGACAAGTCCTTTTAACACTTTCCCGCCTGCTTTGTTGTAAGCGGGAATTTTGGCGCTGATTTCGGAAATGGTGCGCTGTCCGTTCTGCAACAGCGTTCTGAGGTTACGGCTTCCGCAGTTAAAGGTAAAGCTGACCAGCGCATCGAACTGGTTTTGGTTCCAGTGGTATCTGCCGTCATAACCATTGACGGCTTTTTCGGCATTTGCGCAGTCTGCCTTTAAAAAGGAATCGGCCTGTGCCTGTGTGATGGTCTGGCCTTTGGACACGCCGGATGTATGGCCGTATCCGATGGTCCAGATGCCTACGCTGTCCTGATAGGCCGCCAGGCGGCATCCTTCGAAATTTTTGATCAGGGAAAGGCCCTGAGAGCTTACGGATAACTTCATCAGAGCTCACATCCTTTCCTGCTTCCTGGCCAGGCCGACGGAAGACTCGATCTTGAGTTTCAGCCATTGGTCGAAGGAACCGTATAACTGTTCGATGATTTTTTTCGTTTCATCGGAAATCTGGTTCAGGGCTTCCGTGTAGGCGAGCTGAAAGGCTTTTTTCTGCGCGGCGTCATCGAATCTGCCGCTTGCTTTCAGGGAGTCGGTATAGATCTGGTTGACATACAGTACTGCGTCCATGACGTCCGAGAGAGCGCCTTCGACCGTCTGGGCGATTGTTTCATTTTTGACTGCTTCTGCAATGATGTTGCTTTCCCGGATGCCGGCTTTGATCAGATTGACCGTATAGGCGGCGATGAGCGGTAAGATCATTGTCAGAAGGATGTACAGGATTTCGTTGATGATTTCTGAAAATTCCATAGGAACCCTCCATTCTTATTTTGTTTGTGAATTGGTATCTGTCCGAACGGACGTTTATTCAGCCGCATCGGTTTTTCTGAGGGATGCGGCGCATTGTTTTAATTTGCCGCACACATAATCCAGGTCTTCCTTGCTTTCTTTTCCTGAAAAGGTCATGCGGATGCAGCTGTGCATGTCTTCCGGTTTCATTCCGATTGCGTGCAGGGCAGCAGGGGGAGCAGGGTTTTTCTGACTGCAGGCCGAACCGGTGGATACCTGAATCCCGTACAGATCGAGAAGTATCATCAGGGATTCGCCTTCGATGCCATGAAAGCACAGATACAGGTGGCGGGGGAGTCTGCGCCCGGAAGATATGGGAGCGCCGACGAGCGTGCAGTCCGGTATGCGGCGGACGATGTATTCGTATACGTAATCTCTGTGGCGGGAGGTAATGGAAGCGTAGTCGTGGTCTGCGGCCGCTTTGCCGAGAGAGGCGATGCCGAGTGTATTTTCCGTGCCGCCGATAAGCCCTCTTTCCTGCGTACCGTAAATCAGGGGAGACAGCCTGATACCGCGGCGTTTCCAGAGGACGCCCACGCCTTTCAGCGCGCGGAGTTTGTGGCCGCTGAAGGTCAGCATGTCCACATAAGGGGCCCAGAGGCCCATATCGACCGGGTAAGAGGGGATGTAGCCGGTGGCGTCTACCAGCAGAAGGCCGTTATGTTTTTTGACGACAGAGCCGATTCCGGCAATGTCCTGGATGGTGCCGGTTTCCGAACCGGCCGCTTCGATGCAGACAAGAGGGCGAAGGCGGCTGTGTGCGGAGAGAAGATCATCAAGAGCGGTTGGGGATATTTCCCCGAAGGAATTAACGGTAAGCGGCGTATGGTATGTACAGGATTCACAGGCCAGCAGCATGGATTTGTGGGCGGTCGGCGAATAGAAGACTTCGTATTGGCCGGCCGGCGGTTTGTCTGTTACGAGGCCCCTGACGGCCAGCGTATTGCCGGCAGAGCCGCCGCCGGTGAAAAAAATGTCATCCGGTGCGGCGTTCAAAAATCCGGCAACGGATGCTCTTGCCTGCGTTATGAGCTGGCCGGCCCGTACGCCGACGGTGTGGAGAGAAGAGGGGTTGCCGTATACCGGCAGCAGAGAGATCAGGTAGTTTTTCATGGAATCGGAGAGCGGTGCTGCCGCCGCATGATCCAGATAAATTGATTTCATATTTGTGCCTGTCCGCGCGCTGCGTCGCGCATGGAATCAACGGTTGAATACGCATTTTTATTCAACGTCATGCCTCCTTTCGATGGGGAGGCCGCCATAGATATCCGCCAGCAGTCTGCGGGCGCTTTCCCGGTACGTTTCATGACCGGACAGATCGAGGGCGGACAGCAGTTCTTTTGCATGTTCTCTGTCGATTATCTGATTGTTGTAATCTTTCAATACCATAAAAATCCTGAAATGTTCGAGGGTGTCCGTCAGCGTCCGCCAGGGGGTGAAAGCGGTGGTTTTGCTGCACAGGTCGCAGCTGTGATACCCGGCGCCGCACAGGACGCACCAGTGGTTTATTTTTTTTCCGGTTTCCATGGTGAGTAAGCTCCTTTTTTGCAGGGACGGCGCGGAAAGCGCCGCCCATTGGCTGTTGCGGGATTATTCTGCAATGATTACGCTGAACAGATCTGCGCCGTCGACGGAGTCGTCGCAGTAGTCTTTCATAAAGTCGATGCTGAAGCTGTGTTTACCGGTTCCGGTAAGCGCCGTTTCGATTGCGGATGAATCGATTTTGCCTCTTCTGGCAACGATCGTTCCGGCGTATTTGACATTTTCATTGCACATGTCTTTGAAGATTGCGAAAATCTTGACGCCGACTGCTTCGGGGAATTTTTCCGCGCTGTTCTTAACGCGTACCGCGTTAGCGGATTCGTATTCATATTCCACATAAATCTTGCCGGTTATGCCCGTGGGAACGGTAATTTCCTGATCGGAAATGGAAAATTCCGTCTCGCTTGCAGCGGCGCCGAGCGTATACTTTGTTGCGAGCTGGCCGCTTTCCAGTTTGTAGATGTGTCTGATTTCGGAAGACGGCATGTGGGAGAGCGTAATTTTGCCATTTTCCACGGTCAGGATTTCCTCGATGGGAACGATGATTTTGTCGGATTCGCTGGCGAGTTCTTTGTCAGCGCCGTACTGCAAAGCGAGCAGATCCACGCTGAACAGGGAATTGTTAGCGGTAAATTTGCCGGTTTTTGCCCGGAACAGCTTGGTGATCAGCGCACCCTGTGCATCCGTAATATCTTCGCCTTCTGCGGCTGTCTGTAAACTGGGTTCCTCCAGTTTGGTAAGACGCCCGATGACGGAACCGTCAGCGAGATCGGTAAAAATGAGGCTGCGCACCTTGTCGAGAATTAATTCGTTTACGTTCATATTTAGTTCCTCCTTATTAAAAAGTTTGGGGGCTCTTGTTTAATCGAGCTCGCCCATATAATTTAAAACGTCTTTGTCGATTTTGGCCAGGTTTACGCCAAAACCGGAATAGCCGCTCTGTAAAAGCAGTTCGGCATTTTTAATTTTGCTGATACGGGCCACGCTGTCCATGAAAGCGCGTATTTTCATTTGAAAGACGGTCGTATCGTCCCGTTTAAAGCCTTCCGAGTTCACCATTGTGGAAATCAGGGGTAAAAGGCATGAGCCGGAGGCTTTGTCCTTGTTCTCTTCATATTCGTTTCGTGCGTCGTCGATCAGAATCTGGCGGGTCATTTCATTTCCCGGAAGTTCATCATTGCGTTTCAGCCTGTGCATCTGCCGCAATACGCCGACGATGGAGGCATACAGATATTTGTCGATCTGTATATAGCTTCCGTCCGCAAAGTTCTGCATCATAACGTCTTCCTGAAGCTCTTTATGAAAAGTCATTTTCATCTGGGAAAAGTCCAGGGAATCGCCGAACAGTATGCGGGTATCGTCTTTTGTGTATTTGACGGACAGAATGGAATAGAAAAGTTCGAAATCGGAAATTTTCGTGTAGTCGATGCCGATATCGTGCAGCTGCCATTTTAAGTCCGCGCCGACCGCGCACAGCGTATGTATCATACTGAAATACCTGTTTTCGCCGTATAATTTGATTTCGTTCAGGGTCGGCTGGCGGATGGACAGTCTGTCATTGAGCCGGTAGCTGTCGCCGCCGTAGATTTTTAAAGCGTCAAAATTGTCGTTGATTTTCATAATTGATCACCTGTCTGTTTGTTCTGATCGGGTTGATGAATATTTACAGTGGATTGCGCCCCTGTCCACTGAGAGAGGGCAGACGACGATACCGCCGAATGGCAGTACCGCCGCCTGCGTAAGAAAAGCGGCAATTCTTTCCACCTCTGATATATAACACCGTAAAATCCGGCGGAAATGCCCTTGTTACGCGGAGAAAGGACGCTTTTTCTAAAAAGTAACCTTGCTTCTGTATTTCCGCATGCGGTTTCCGGCATCGGCCTGATTGACCTTTTTGTAACAGTCTCTGCAGTATTTTGTGCGGTTATTTGTCTTTTCGATCAGGGCGCCGCAACGAACGCACCGGGTGTAGCGGTTGCCATGCCCGCGCCGGACCCCGTAAAAGGCTTTCTGATAATTCCGGAAACGATGTTCCAGCGTCCGGCACAGATAAGCGACGTAAAAATGGTCTTCGGTTAAAAAATCGAGACAACCCGAAAGTTTTGAATCGTCTTCGTACTCTTCGATGAGCTTACAGTTGTCAAATCCCGTTTTCAGAAAATCTTCGACGACCTTTTTGTAGTCGTGAAAGGACAGGGACATTTTTTCCGTCTGCAGGCGGGCTTTTACTTTCTCAGCCCGGTCCATTGCGTCGTCGATCAGTTCGGTAACGGTTTCGGCGTCCATGTCGATGCCGGACGTCCATTCATAATACAGCCGTTTGGGCGTTTTCAGTAAGTCCATGTATTCCCTGTCCGGAATGACTTCTTTATCAAAATGCCTTGTATAAAGATTGTTAATTTTTTGTCTGAGAATGGAATGCCAGTCATCGTCTCTGGTCATGGATTTATAATATTTGTATTCGACGTCCGACCAGGCATCGAAGACCTGTCCGGTCTCCGTACATAACAGATCTTTCCGCACATGGAACCGGATGGACTTCGTGTAGATTCTGCGTTTGTTGGCGGAAGACCAGACAGAAGCGCAGAAGGCGCTGAAGATATCGTCTTTTTCCTCCTGTGTGCCGGCCTCTTTGTAATCTTCCAGAATTTCGTATAAGAACATCGTTTCATTCATGCTGATTGGTATCACTCCTTTGAAAGCGGTAGTATTTTCCGAGATATTCGTAAGCGCCCTCCGTTCCGGCAGGGACTTCCCGGATGGAGACGGCTTCGCCCGGCTGTGTATGCTTTTGCAGATTTTCAATGATATATGCGCCGTAGGCCGACCATGCGAACGCTTTGCTGACGGAAACGGAAGCATAAGAAGCGCTGATGACATAGTTTGCGATCAGGCGTTCGTCGGTCGGATGTCTGTCAGCCGGACGTTCGTTTATCGTGCAGCTGTCAGCCGGACGACCGTTTATCGTGCAGTCGTCAGCCTGATGTTCGTCAGTCGGGGACGTTCTGCCCTGAATTTCTTCGAGCAGTTTCTTCCTATAAAAGGCGGTGGTCTCTTCGCGGTAAAGTTTTTCGTTTGCGGCATCGAACTTTTCCGTACGGGAACTGATGTGCTGTTTCAGGTCAGCCGCGTATTGATTGATATATTTCCGGCAGATCCGGCTTATTTTTCTGTCCGATAAATCCAGAGCGGTATCGATGATCAGCGGCCTTATAGCGGTCAGGGCGCCGATATCGTGGTTCCATAGGACCTGTTTTTTCTCCCATGCGCAGAGGTACTCGCAGAGTTCGTTCATGGGAGAGGGAGAATGATAGGCGTTTAAGGGCGCTTTGTCTTCCTCTTTTTCGGCCCGTCTGTTTTTTTCCGCGATCGAACGGTAGGTCTTCATCTTGGCCGGGTAATGATACAGGAGAAAAAAGGGCAGTCTGTCCAGATATTTTCGCATCCTGCCGTTCATATGCCAGCGCAGTCCGGTTTTTAAAAAGTCGATTTCTTTTCCCTGAAAAACGCGGAGCAGGGAAATATCATCCTCATACAGTTTTCGGATATTTTCGTCGGTAGTGTATTTGTTTTCGATGCTGGTCGCCACGTTGGTAATTTCGCCGATTCGGGAATCTCTCGTCATGACTTCGTAGTCGGTGAGATTTTCGGCGGTATACGGTTTGGAACAGGCGGTAACTTTGTCTTCCATATCGAGAATGATCTTCTTGTCGATTTTGGAATCGATCAGGACCGGGTCGTCAGACAGCAAAAAGATGTCTCCGTCAAAATCCGCGCCGCCCTGCTGCGGAGCGGAGGCGTCATACAGATTAAACATGACGATGTCCTGGTCTTTGAAATGGCGGAGCCATTGGCCGATCAGGGCGTTTGGGGCATTTTTAATCCGGTTGACTTCGGAAGGGTCGATTAAGGGCGAGCGGAACGATACGAGATCGCCGCCGTCGAAGTTGGCGCTGTACAGTTCGCCTTCCTTCAGACAGCCCGTGGGTTCCAGGCCGGCCGCGTATTGTAAATAGCCGATCATATCGCCGACGCCGGTATGGTAGAAACCGGAACAGTATATTTTTCCGGTTTTGGCTTCGTCGATGGCTTTTTTCAGTTTCCGGTATAAAAACTGTTTGATGGCCGGGTCTTGCAACATGCTGTCATTTTGCAGCGCGGCTTCCAGGTATCTGCTTTCCGGCTCGTAATCTTCGGTGTCCGTGATTCCCAGAAACCTGAAAGTATAAAATTTGTCGCCCCGTATGATTTTCTCAAACAGGGAAGTTGTGTATTTGGCGAGGTTGATTATTTTTCCGGCGTTACTGCCGTCCAGGATATCGTAACTGTCCGTTCCTTTTTTTTCATAATGGGCGATATATTTCGGGTTCCACAAATCCAGACATTGCAGATACTGGAAATTCATGCGGGTATACGGACTGATGTGCCGGATATGGTGGCTGTATTTGCTGATACCCAGCCTGAACGCATACTTTTTCAGGGTATTCATGTATTCGTTCCATGCGTTCCGGCCGTATTTTTCCAGAAAAAGCCCGTGTCCCTTGAACATGGATGTGTTCCAGATACAGTCGATGGTATCGATCGGATGACGGCTGCCGTAAATATCCGTGATGTATTCATATCCCCATGTTTTTAGGATCTGCCGGAAGGGTACGTAAACGGAATAGCCTTTGATAAAGGGCAGGCGGATTTGCGCGCCGACGGCATTATAGTCGAGACCGAGCTGTGCGCTGATCCGTTCCGTAAAGTCCCATTCATGACAGCCGCAACCGTCGAACGGGGAAAGTTTCAGGTCTTTATAGTCTTCCTCGATTTCCCGCGCGGTATAGCTCCTGCGTTCGCCCGTTTCCGGGTCGGTAAATTCGCGTTCCCGTTCCGTCACATATTTGATGAGCTGATCGGGAAGGATTTTTTCATACTCTCCGATGATGACGATGTTCGGCATATAATCGCGGATGAGCGTACAAGAGCTGAATACCAGGCACCGCTGGGCCTCATATTTGGAAATAACGCATTCTTTGACCGGAATATCCATCTGCGTAATGCGGTACAGTTCATCGAAAATACCGTCGCATACAAATGCGGTGATCCCTTCCTTGCCCTGTGAAGCGGATTTCCCGAAACGGGCGTAATGGACGCCGTTGTACCGGAAGCCTTTTTCCAAAAGATGCCGCAATTCCTTCTCCTGGCGGGGATTTTTTACGGCGGAAACGAGAATCACTTCTTCAATATGTAAAGACGGCTTTCCGCGCAGTCTTTCGATCTGGTCGAATAAAAGGGAGTCGCCCTGTGACACCAGATATCCTTTGTTTATTTCCGTTTCCCTGTCGGCCTGCATGTCAAAGTTCCGGCCGATCAGGTCCTTTATGGGAATTTTAATCAGCGTATGCAGCATTGTGTTCATGTCCGTTTGCCTCCCTGTATTGTTTTTTTTCCGTATTTTTCCGGCATTGTTCGTCAAAGCTCTGATCCGACCTGATTCTGTCGGCCATTTCCGACATCGTTATTTTGCGGTTGAAATCGCTGAAACGGATTTTTCCGCCGAAAGTTGTATGCGCCGCCTGATAAAATCCGGTCTTATGAAGTCCTGTGTGATAAAATGTTCCGTTCATAGGTTTTGTAAATGCCTCCTTTTTGGTGTGATAGTTTTTATTTCTCCTTTTGGTGACGGAAAAGTTCCAAATTTATAAAACGCCGGCAGAAGAATCGGTCCGGACGAAAAAACGGGAAAGAACAAATGTTCGGAAATGGTATTGACAAAAACAAACATACGTTCTATACTGCTTATATAAGAAAAACAGAGGGGAAGGGTCGGAGAATGGAACAGATATTGAGGATGTATTATGCGGACAATGCGGGGAAGCTTCGCAGAATGGTTGATGGGATATTAGTGCATTTCGGCGGGCTTGCGGATAAAGATCTGGATGATTTTTATTCGCTGGCGAACGAGGTTTTCGTGGATGTTATGGCAAAATATGACCGCTCACAGTCGTTTGAAAGTTTTTTATATGCCTGCCTGTCTAACAGGATTAAAACGGAAATGACAAAAAGAAACAGGGAAAAACGCCGGGCGGACAGGATGACCATATCGATCGATATGCCCGTCGGGGAGGATGCGGAAACGACGATCGGCGATATGCTTGTCGGAAATTTTGACATGGAAAGAGAAATCCTGGAAAAAGATAAAGAGCGATACAGTCAGCGGATGCTGTCGTATCTCGGACGGCTTTCCGGCCTGCAGAAAGACGTGCTGCATATGTGGACGGAAGGGTATTCACCGGATGAAATCAGGGAAAAACTGCAGATCAGCGGAAAAGAGTACGCGGACTGCAAGGCGGCGATTCATTCCTATCGGAATATTTCCGTACTGTTTTGATAAGTCTTATGCACGGCAATGCCTGTTGTTTCGTTAAGAAGCCTGACGCGCGGGCCGGGAAGGGAGTATGGTAAAATGGCAAGACCTCGTAAGCAGACATATACACTGGATATGTATCTGAAAAAGAATAAAAAGGGCGATATAGACAATAACGCCGATGTTCAGCGGAATTTTGCATGGAATAATGAGCAGATCAACGAACTGATCGTCACCGTGCTGACGGACGATTACATTCCGCCGATCATTCTGGGAGAGGAAGAGAATTCGAAACTGCATATTGTAGACGGCGGGTGCAGAACGGCGGCTCTGAGAAAGTTCCGGGAAGGGAATTACAAAATAACGTCTTCCATAGAAAATGCCCTGATACCGTATAAGAAAAAGGTGATCGGAAGCAATGGAAAAGTCGTCTATGAAGACAGCCTGTTCGATATCAAAAACAAAACCTATGAAAAACTGCCGGAAGAATTAAGAGAAAAGTTTGACGAATATCAGATCGAGACGGTTATTCATGAGTGCTGTGACGGCAGCAGGATTTCGGGATACATCAAGCGGTATAACAATCATGTGGCCATGAATACGGATCAGAGGGCCTTTACTTATATCGACAAATTTGCGGGACGCATCCGTCAGATTGCGGAAAGCAGGTTCTTTCTGGAAAGCAGCAGTTATTCCGAAAAGGACAGGGCAAAGGGCGGCGTCGAGAGGATTATCGTGGAATCTCTGATGTGCATGAATCATTTTGCGGACTGGAAGAAACAGCCCAAAGCGATCTGCCAGTATCTGAATGACCATGCGTCGGATGTGGAATTTGAAAATTTTGCGGCATATCTGCGGCGTCTGGAGGGGATTATAACAGAAGATATCAGGGATATTTTTAACAAAAAGGATTCTTTTCTTTTTCTGACCCTGTTCGGGAAGTTCGCCGGGCTCGGATTAAAAGATGCGCAGTTTGCCGCATTTCTTGGAAACTTTAAAGAGAATCTGCGCCCTGTCAGAAGAAATAAGAAGGGCCTTTTGTTCGATGAAATCGGTAAGGGACTGAGCACGAAGGATAAGCCTGTCATCGCCGATAAGCTGGAAATGCTGGAAGGGCTTATGACGGAATTTCTGCAGGCCGGCCGGAAAAAGAAAGCCGCTTGCGTGAACGGCCGGAAGGTCACATCCAAAGAGATCATCGCGGAATATGTGGACAAAGGCGTGACAGACGAAGATGTGGAGCTGTATGAAATAGTAGCCAACGATATCTCGGAAGCGATCGAAGATATCGATTCCGCTTTTTTAGCCGACGAAAACAGGCCGTCGTTTGTCGCGCTGGTAGGATATGCGGTAAAGAAGGACACGGAAGGGCTTTTGAAGAAATGGCTGCCCGGTTTTGAAAAGAACGGGAAACGCATACGGAACCAGAGACAGAACTATCTGCATATGAAAGAGGCATTTGAGAAGTTTGCAAACACAAAAGGCGCCTGCCAATAGTCGGTATGCGGTTGTCTTGAGGAAAAAACTGAGATATAATAGACATGCGGCGGGTACCGTCATGATCGGAGTCTGTCCGTAACTGATTTCTGAAAAAAATTTGATATTAAAAGGGATACCCTCAATGAACAAGGGGATAGATCCCTTTGTTCACTGAGGGTATCCATGCAGATAAAATATTATGATATCGGACTGAATTTATTTTGTAAACAGTTTCCGGACCCGGAAAAAATAATCCGGGAAGCGGGAGACAATGGGGTATGCTGTATCCTGACCGGAACGGATGCGAAGGAGAACCGGCAGATCGATCGGTTTGTGAAAACCCATGAGGCTTTCGGGACAGCCGGAATCCATCCGCATAATGCCGACCGGGCAAAACAGGAAGATTTTCAGATGATTGAACAGATTGTCTCCGAAAACCCGAAAGTGGCGGCGGTAGGCGAATGCGGCCTGGATTATGACAGGATGTTTTCCTCAAAGGAAAACCAGATAAGATGTCTGGAAAAGCAGATCGTGATCGCGGAAAAACTGAACAAACCGCTGTTTCTGCATGAGCGCAGCGCATCCGCTGATTTTATCAGACGGTTTAAGAAGCATCCGGATATCTGCGGGAAGTCGGTAGTGCATTGCTTTACCGGCGATAAAGCCACGCTGGAGCAATATCTTGCGATGGGATTTTCCATCGGTATTACCGGCTGGATTTGCGATGATAAGCGTTCGAAGGAACTGCGGGAGGCAGTCCGCCTGATTCCCCTCGACAGAATCCTTGTGGAAACGGACGCGCCCTATCTTACGCCGAAGAATGTGAACGGGCTGGGCAGAATCAATGTACCGCAGAATATCGTGTATGTTGTACGGGAACTGGCAAAGCATATGAAGGTGCCGGAAGATGTGCTGCTGGAAAACGCAAAGAAGAATACGGAGAGGATTTTCGGCATCGGGAAAGAGAGTTAATTCTATGGACAATGAAAAAGTTTATGCAATGAGCTTCGCGAAAATTTACCCTTTGCTGGTAGCGAAGGCGGAAAAGAAGGGAAGAACGCAGGAAGAGGTTGACCGGATAATATGCTGGCTGACCGGCTATACTGCTGAAGAAATCGAGAAAATGCTGCAAAACTCTACCACATACGGAGACTTTTTCCGAAACGCGCCGAAACCGAATCCGGACAGAAATCTGATAAAAGGCGTTGTCTGCGGCGTGCGCGTGGAAGAGATCGAAGAACCGCTGATGCGGGAAATCCGGTATCTGGATAAACTGATCGATGAACTGGCCAAAGGGAAGCCGATGGAAAAAATCTTACGGGGGAATCAATGGAAATGTCCCAAATGCGGCCGCACATTCGCGCATACAAACCAGGATCATTATTGCGGGGAAGCGCCGAAAACGATCGCCGAATATATGGAACGGCAGCCGGAACACGCGAAGCCGTATCTGCGGCAGGTGAATGATGCGGTTCGGGCGGCGCTGCCGGAAGCAGAGGAAAAAATATCGTGGAGTATGCCGACTTACCGGAAGAAACGGAATCTGATACAATTTGCGGCGTTTCAGAAGCATATCGGCCTTTATCCCGGCCCGGAGGCTGTGGAAGCGTTTGCGGACAGGCTGACGGCATATAAAACAAGCAAAGGAGCGATTCAGTTTCCCTATGACAAGCCGCTGCCGCTTCCGCTGATTGCGGAAATAGCGAAATGGTGCGAAGAGGAGTACGGACAGACATGAATGAGGATATTTTATTTTTCTTCAATCAGCATATGGAGGCGCTTCCCCTGTATGAGGCGCTGGAAGAACTCGTGCTGAAAGAAATCGGGAACGTGAGGATAACAGTCCGGAAGAGCCAGATTTCATTTTACAATAAGCACCTGTTTGCCTGTGTTTCCTTTATGGGAGTGCGGAAAAAGAAAGACTGTCCGGCGGCCTGGATTGTGGTGACGCTCGGACTGAACCGCAGGCTGGATTCGTCCAGGATTGAGGCGGTATCGGAACCATACCCCAATCGCTGGACGCACCATCTTTTGCTGTCGGATGTAAAAGAACTCGATGAAGAGCTTTTATCGTGGATTAAAGAAGCGGCGGCCTTTGCGGACGGAAAATAGGGCTTTTAGAGCCGGTCCAGTTTTTCCCGAAGTCTTTTCTTCAGCCGGAACAGAAGGCGGGAAGAATACTGTTCGTTTTTGACGAGCAATTCGTATGATTCCATCTTTCCGATTGACCAGACAAAACCGGCCAGACCGACGGCAAATCCAAGAAAAACAAGGGAATGATAAGCCGACCAGGGAATCTTTCCGCTTGCGGTAAAGGAAATTATCAACATGCCGGCGATGAACAGAAAAAGGCCTGGAATCGCCACAAAGCGGCATTTTTTCTCGATTTCCCTGTACTCTGACGACAGTTCTTTCAGGACTTCATAATCGAAAAGCAGCGGTTCCCGGCGCAGAATCTTAAATTTATCCTGTTCCGAAAACAGAGCCAGAATCCATGCGAGGATTCCCAGAAAGATGCAGACGGATATTCCAAGCATGCGCAATGCCGTATGGCTGGGAAAGATGGCATAGGGAATCCCGGTAAATGCCCAGAAGAGGAAACAAAAGCCCATATACCGGTTTTCCTTTTGGGCGTTTGCAAGATATTCCCTTGCAAATTCTCTGCTCACATAGTAGCCTTTTTCGGAACTTTCGGTTTCCGCTTTTTCGTCTTTGAGCAGAAAATCTACGGATACTTCAAACAGATTGGATAGCTGCAAGAGCTTTTCCATTTCCGGGAATCCCTGATTGTTTTCCCACTTGCTGACGGCCTGTCTGCTTGTTCCGAGCTGTTCGGCAAGCGCTTCCTGCGAAAGACCTCTTTCTTTTCTCAATTTGAAAATTTTTTCTCCTAAATTCATGTGACACCTCCTGATTTGTGATGCGTCAATGTTAATAAATTATAATGTTATTTACTATCCTGTGCAAGTGGCGCTTTGTCAATTTGGCGTTGCGTTGTGTTATTACAAAAATAGCGGTTTCAACCCGGTCAGACCCGGACTCAACCAGCGGTTTGTGTATTTTTCAGACGTTCTGCTGTAAAATTTTCATTAAAATGTACCATAGTAATTGCGAAAGGAGAACTGTTAAATGAATCAGTCGGATATCGGAAAATTTATTGCCAGGTGCCGCAAAGAGCAGAAACTGACGCAGGCGCAGCTGGCGGAAAAACTGAATATCACGGACAGGGCGGTTTCTAAATGGGAAACGGGAAAATGTATGCCGGATTCCTCCATTATGCTGCAGTTATGCGAAATTCTGGGGATTACGGTCAATGAGCTTTTGAGCGGGGAGGAACTCAAAATGGAAAAAGATTATGAGGAATATGAAAAGAAAGCGGATGAAAATTTGTTGGAACTGAAAAGAAGAGATGAGAACCATATCAACAGAAATGCGGTGATTTCGATTATTTTTTCCTGTACGCTGCTCATCGGGGCGGCCGTATGCGTGATATGCGATCTGGCAATAACGAAACGGCTGACATGGTCGCTTATTCCGATCAGTTCCGTTCTTCTGGCATGGGTTGTGTTATTTCCGGTCATAATGTTCGGAAAAAAGGGAATTGTCGGAAGCTGCATTTCACTGAGCCTTTTTATTTTTCCATATTTATATGTGCTGGGCAGTCTGCTTCACGTGCGTGCGGTATTTTCGACCGGCGGGATAATGGCGGCAATTTCTGTCCTGTATCTCTGGCTGTCCGTCGGTCTTTTTAAAAAGTTTGCGGGACGAAAACTCGTGGCGTCCGGTATGACTTTTTTGCTGGCGGTTCCGTTTTTGTTCATCATAAACGGAGCGTTGTCCGTCCTGATTTCGGAGCCTATGTTCGACGGATGGGATGTGCTGACGGTATTTTTGCTGCTGATCGCGGCGTTTCCCTTTTTCGTCTGCGATTATGTCCGGCGAAAAGTCTCCACATAGTGGAGACTTTTAACCGCGGCCTGCTTTTTCATACGGAAGAGGAAACGATCATCAGTTATAAGAGCATGATGGAAATGGAGCGGCTGCGGGCGGCGGACTGATGTGCCGGAATATCCGGGTAACCTTTCCGTTCAGCCAGTCCCCAAGACCGTACACTACATGGCTGATCACGTATTTTCCGCCGCCTGTAAAGATTTCGATCAGATTTGGCTCCACGAAGATATCCAGTTCATGGCAGCGGCAGTTTTCGGGGACGGAGGCTGTCAGGGCGGGTCCGGTGATATTCCCGAAAACGCGGCTTCGGTCCGTTTTCAGAGTACCGTCTTCGACCCATATCCGGTAACCGCCGATTTCCAGGCTTTCGCCTTCGGAAAGAGAAGTCTGAATGCGCAGGGGGAGGCCGGATGATACGGCAGCGGCATATTCCGCCGTCGTCATTTCATCGGAAAAGTATTGTTCCACCGACGGATGCACCCGGAAATAAATATGTCCGCGTTTCATTTCGATGACTCTGGGAAGGCACATCATGCCGTTCCAGGGTTTTCCGCCGTCCGGTGAAACAGCTTCCGGCATCCGCATCCAGGCGGTCAGAACGCGCCTGCCGTCTTTGTCAAGATTCGTCTGCGGGGCGTATAAATCCATGCCGTAGTCGATATACTGTAATTTTCCCGTCAGACGCAGGGAACAGGTCTCCGCATCGAAGGAGGCAGCCGCGCAAAGGGAATGGTGCTCATATCCCTCGCCGGGCTTCCCGATGCACATCGGAGAGCCGATGAATACATGGGAGTCTCCGAGAGGGAACAGGTCGGGGCATTCCACGATTTTGCCGAATCCTTCATGCCGGTACTGGGAAGCGTATTCCCAGTTTTGGCCGTCCGCACTCCGGTAGAAGAGGACGCGTCCGGCCTGACCGCCGCATGTGCTGCCGAGAATCATATAGTAGTTTCCGTTTTCCCGCCAGACTTTCGGATCTCTCGTATTGATCGGATGACCGATTTCTTCATCCCGGATAACCGGGATAATCTGCTTCTTGTCGTGCCAGTTGTCGAAATGGAAGCCGTCTTTGGAAACGATCATGGCCTGACTGGTCTCGAACTGTTCCGGCAGCGACACATGGATGTTTTCCGGGTCGTTTTCCAGATAGCGGACGGCGGAGTAATAAAGATATAATCCGCCGTCTTTTTCCAGCGCGCTTCCGGAGAAGACGCCATTGCGGTCGTAATATTTGGTCGGAAAAAGAGCAATGTCCAGGTGTTCCCAATGCACCAGATCTTCGCTGACCGCATGACCCCAGTGCATCGTTCCCCATACGGGAGCATAGGGGAAATGCTGGTAAAAAAGGTGATATTTTCCCCGGTAATATATGAAGCCGTTCGGGTCGTTCATCCAGTTGCCGGGAGCCTTTAAATGCAGCGTATCTTTTTTCATATGGAAATCATGCCTTTCTTTTACTTATTTCTTTTTCAGGAAAAGGCCTGCAAAGCAAGCCCTTCCCGTGATGTTATTTAACGGCTCCGGCCACCACTCCGTTGATAATCTGTTTCTGCAATGCCACATACAGAGCGAGAATCGGGATGACGCACAGAAGCAGCCCGGCCATGATCGTGCCGTAGTCCGCGGAATAGGTTCCGTAGAAGCTGTAGGTGGACAGGGGCAGCGTCAGCAGTTTTTTATCGGTCAGGACGAGGGAAGGCAGCAGGAAATCGTTCCAGAATGCCAGCGCGTTCAAAATGACCATCGTGGAAATAATCGGCTTCAACAGCGGAAAAACGATCTTAAAAAAGGTCTGGGCGTGGGTACAGCCGTCGATATAGGCGGCTTCCTCCAGCGCGATCGGGATATTGCCGTTCAAAAAGCCGTGGAACATGAAGACCGACATCGCCATGGAAAATCCGGTGTGCATGAAAATCAGCGTCAGTCTGTGGTTCAGTATGTTCAGCGTGCCGCCGTAAATGCTGACGAGCGGAATCATGATCGCTTGGAAGGGGATGATCATGGAAGCCACCATCAGGGCAAAGGTGATGTTGGAAATCCAGTTTTTATGGCGCACGATATAGTAGGCTAACATCGCGGCCAGCAGCGTTACGAGCGCCGTTGCCGAAACGGTGACGATGAGAGAGTTTTTAAAGGCATTCAGAAAGTCCATCTGGGTAAACGCCTTTACGAAGTTGTCAAAGGACAGGCCCTTGATCGTAAAAAGCCAGGAAAAAGGACTTTTGATGATATCGCGCTTCTGTTTCAGGGAATTGATCACCACCATGACGAAAGGAAACATATAGGCGATAAAAATAACGATTAATCCGGCCATCATCAGTGCGTTGATTATTTTTTTGCGGTTTCCGCCGACTGTTGTCTGTTTCATTATGCTTCGACCTCCTTTTTCTTCGTCAGATATACCTGAAGACCGCTGACGCATGCGGTGATGATGAAAAGAACCAGCGCTTCCGCCTGCCCGGCGCCGAACTGCCTTGAAGTGAAGGCTTTTTCATAAACGTGCATCGCAGCCATTTCCGTTGTGCCGTAGGGTGCGCCCGCGGTCAGGGACAGGTTTACGTCGTATACCATGAAAGCGCGGGAAAGCGTTAAAAACAGGCAGATGGTTATGGAGGACATCATCAGCGGCATAATAATATTTTTCAGTTTGACAAAGCCGGAGGCGCCGTCGATGCCGGCCGCTTCCAGGACGTCTTCGCTCAGTCCCATGAAGCCCGCCACATAGATCAGAATCATGTAACCGGACAACTGCCATACGGACACGATCACGAGCGCGGCAAATGCTTTTCCGGGGTCGGAAAGCCAGGATGCTTCAAAAGCGCTCCATCCGGTGGAATCGCCGATGCTGACGAAAACTCTGGAAAAGACGAACTGCCAGATATATCCTAATACGATACCACCGATCAGGTTCGGTGTAAAGAAGCCTGCCCGGAAAAAGTTCTGGCCCTTGATGCCCCTCGTCAAAAGCCAGGCGATCGCAAAGGCGATGACGTTTACGATGATGACGACGAAAATAACGTAGCGGAAGGTCAGCAGAAGAGACGACCAGAACTGGGTATCCCTGATGACGAGCGCAAAATTTTTCAGGCCGATGAAATGTTTTTCGTTCGATACGCCGTTCCAGTCCGTCAGCGTCAGGTAAACGCCGTAAAGGAATGGCACGATGACGACTGCGAGAAAGCAGAACAGGCCGGGTAATGCGAATGTACAGAAATCTTTTCCGTTGCTTTTTGATTTCATATCGTTTGAACCTCCTTTTGGTTTTGATGGAAGCAAATGCTTTTATTCCTGTTCCTCCCAGTATGCCTGGATGGAGTTTATGAGTTCCTGCCGGCCGCTTCTGTCCGCCAGATATTTCTGCATTGCCGCGCCGAGCACAGCCCAGTGGTCGTTCGGCACGATGGCGGAAGCGTTGAATGCCGCGTCCTCATGAACCTTCGCATAGATATCACGGCTCAGCGGGTCGCCTGGTTCATAAGGGTTGTTCTGAAACGGCGGAATGATGCTGCAGGTCTTTACAAGCATCTGCTGGCCGATTTCGCTGTAAACGATCCAGTTTAGAAATTCTCTTGCGGCCGCCTGTTCTTTGTCCGAAGCCATCTGCCCGTCCAGCATGACCTGTTTGGAAGGGGAGGCCTGAATTTTACGATTGACAAAATCATCCGGGTCGTTATTCATGAAATAGGGAAGAAAACCGTAGGCATCTTCGTTTTCCGCGCCGGCCTCCGAAAGATTCGGCCATGCCCAGTTTCCGTTGAACCAGAAAGCCGTTTTGCCGTCCGCGAGGTCGATTGCCATTTCATCGTAATCGGCTCCGAGAGGGTCTTTGGCGGATACGTTGTATTTTTTCAGGACATCGAACGCATCCAGAAATTCATTCATTCTCGGATAATCGTTCAAATCGAGCTTTCCGGCCTTGATCTGTCCGATGGCCTCCTGTGCGCCTTCGGAAGTGCCGTTGTAGGTTTCGTAAATATACTGCAGCTGATGGGCTCCCAGTGACCAGTCTTCTTTGGCGAGGGACAGGGGCCTTTCCATGCCGGCCGCGACAAGACGGTCCAAAAGTCCGGTAAAGTCTGCAAGCGTGGTGATCTTGGACGGGTCAAAAGGCTCGCCCAGCGTTTCCTCGATGACGGCCCGGTTATAGATGATGCCGCGTCCTTCGATACAGAGCGGAAAACTGTATATTTTCCCGTTTACCTCGGTCAGATAACCTTCGGCTTCCGCCGTCCAGGGCTCTTCGGTGAGATCGGCGGCCTTCTCCTCCGCCAGCGCGATGACGTCCGTCGTATCCAGTATGGACATCGTGGGCGGGTTGCCTGAATTATACAGGCTGACGACTTTGGTATAAGGCGAGTCGCCGTCGGTGACGGGCATCACCTCCACATGTACGCCGGAACGGCTTTCGTATTCGGCGCTCATTTTTTCGAGAGCAACCTGAATTTCCGCTTTGGAGTTTAATAGGGTGATGCTCGTTCCGCTCAAAGACGGGTCGTACCGGAAAGTGTCCACCGAAGTATCGATCGGTTCTTCCCTGACTTCTTCGTTCGGGTCATCCGGGTCGCTGGCGAAACCGAACGTGCAGCCCGTGAGTGCGGCCGGCAGCAGCGCCAGTGAAAGCAGAAGACAGATTCGCGCTAATGATTTTCTTTTCATCTTGAATCCTCCTGTTTGAATTTGTGTCGTGTTTTTTGTAAAGTAATCGGTTAAGTAACCGGTTACTTTATGGTTTAATCGTAGCATGTGGAAAATGGTTCGTCAATCCTGAAATAAAAGTTTGTAACAAGTGCTGATTTTGGAAAATGGAAATTGGGCATATATTACAAAACCGGTTACTTTACTGGTCACTTTACCGATTATGCTTGCCTGAAGGAAGGCTTTTTGCTATACTTGGTTCGAGGAAAACTTTCAGAAAAGCAGGAACGGACGGGCATTGCTTTTTATATGGAAGGGGGCGGTTTTTAATGGCGAAAAAGAAGAATGTCACTTTTGATGACATTGCAAAATATACAAATTTTTCCAAGACAACGATTTCCCGTTATTTTAACGACATCGATTCGCTGACGCTTGAGAATCAGCAGATCATATCGGATGCGCTTGTTGCGCTGGATTATAAGGAAAATAAAGTGGCGAGGATTCTGGCCAACGGTAAGACGGAGTTTATCGGCGTAATCATTCCGGATCTGTATTATCATTTTTATTCCGAGGTGCTGGACCGGATTTTATCCACTTACGAAGAATTTGGCTATAAATTTCTGGTTTTTACCGGAAATAAAAAGGAGGAAACGGAACGCAGCTATATTCAGGAACTTCTTGCATATAAGATAGAAGGACTGATTGTTATGAGCCATACCATTCCATCCAGAGAACTGGCCGGACTGCCAATCCCAATCGTGGCTATCGAGCGGGAAGACAAGCATATCTGCAGCGTCAATACGGATAATTACATGGGAGGATATCAGGCGGCGGGCCTTCTGGCGAAATGCAGCTGCGATATTCTGTTCCATATCAACAGCCCCTGCAGCGAGGCGATTCCGGCCAGCGGGCGAATCTGGGGTTTTACCGGTTTCTGTGAGGAGCATGGTCTGCGGAATAAACTGATACTGCGGGAATTTGGGCATGTTCATGAAGACGTGAAGGCGCAGATGACCGACGTGCTTGAATTGCTGGAAACCGCATATAGCGGGTTGAAAAAGGGGATTTTTGTATCCAGCGATACGCTTGCCAATATTCTGCTGAACCTTTTATTCCGGAAATACGGAAAACTGCCTGACGATTATCTGATCGTCGGTTTTGACAACTCGCTCATTTCACGGGAGGCCGTCATTCCCATCAGCACAGTAGGGCAGCAGATCGACAGACTGGCCTATGAGGCGGTGAGCCTGCTCGTGGAGCAGATGGAGGAGCGTAAGAAAAGAAAACCGGTTCCGTTAAAAGAGCCGATTCATAAAATTATTACGCCGGTGCTTTACCGGCGGGAGACAACCGGTTAAATGCAGGACCGCGCGGCTGGTAAAAATGAGATTTGCCGGCCGCGTACCGCCTGTGTTGTGAACGGCCGGACAAATAATGCGTACAAAGAAAGAGAGGGGTAAGGATATGAGCAGAAAAACATATGACGTTACGGCGTTGGGCGAACTGTTGATTGATTTTACGGAGAACGGCGTGAGCGCACAGGGAAATCCGCTGATGGAAGCGAATCCGGGCGGCGCGCCGTGCAATGTGCTGGCGATGCTGAAACGTCTTTCCAAAAAGCCGGCTTTTATCGGCAAGATCGGAGAGGATATCTTCGGAAAGCAGCTTGAAAAAGCGCTGCAGGATGTGGGAATCGACACCCGCGGCCTGAAAAAAAGCGAAGAGGTGCGGACGACGCTGGCGTTCGTCCATACGATGGAAGGCGGGGACCGGGAATTTTCCTTCTACCGGAATCCGGGGGCCGATATGATGCTGGAGGAAGCCGATCTGGATGAAGCGCTGATTCGGGACAGCCGGATTTTCCATTACGGTTCGCTGTCCATGACCCATGAGAACTGCAAACGCGCGACCCGCCGTGCAATCGATGCCGCGAAAGAAAGCGGCGCGGTACTTTCCTTTGACCCCAATCTGCGGGAGTCTCTCTGGGGAAGTCTTGAAGATGCGAAAGAACAGATTTTGTATGGAATGGAGCATTGCCAGATTTTGAAGATATCGGATAACGAGATACAATGGCTGACCGGAGAAGAAGATTTTGACAAGGGCATCGACTGGATTCGGGAGCGGTTTTCGATTCCGCTGATTCTGCTTTCCATGGGAAAAGAGGGAAGCCGTGCCTATACGGAAGGAAAACGGGTGGAGACGCCGGCGTTTGTACAGGAGAAGACCGTGGAGACTACGGGGGCCGGCGATACGTTCTGCGCCTGCGTCCTGAACTATGTGCTGGAAAATCTGCTGGCCGGGGACTGGCCGGAAGACGCTGATGAAGGCAGGGCCCTTTTTGCGGAAAAATGTAAGGCATGTACGGAGGAACAGCTGCGGGATATGCTGCGGTTCGCCAATGCGGCGGCGTCCATCGTTACGACGAAAAAGGGTGCGCTGCGCGTGATGCCGGAGCGGGCGGAAGTGGAAGCGTTTCTGGCAGATAAATGAGGCTGCAGCGGGCCGGAGAAAGGCCAAAAACGAGTAAGAAAGGGCAGGGGAGAGGATTATGGGAAAAAAAGCCGAGGAGCTTTATACCAAAAGATTTGAAAGGCATTTTGACGAGCTGCGCTGGCTCTATATGGAGCTGTACGACAACGGCTCCATGTTTGCGGAGCTGTGCGGCCGGATGAAAGAATTTTATGAGGAACGCAACGAGGCGCTGAAAAAACTGGACTGCGGGCGTGAGAAGCAGCCGGACTGGTACAAGAAGAACGATATGCTCGGCATGATGTTCTATATTGATAATTTTGCCGGGAATATGAAAGGCGTGGAAAGCAGGCTGGATTATCTGGAAAAATGTAATGTCAATTATATTCATCTCATGCCTTTTCTGGATACGCCCAAAGGCCGTTCCGACGGCGGCTATGCGGTGTCCGATTTCCGGAAGGTGCAGGAAAATCTCGGTACGATGGAAGATCTGGAAGACCTGACGGCGGCCGCTCATCGGCGGAAAATGAATGTCTGCATGGATTTTGTCATGAACCACACTTCGGAAGATCATGAGTGGGCAAAAAAAGCGCGCCGGGGCGACGGCGAATATATGAGCCGCTACTTCTTTTATAATAACAGGGAGATTCCGGATGAATACGAAAAAACCGTGCCGCAGGTATTTCCGACGACGGCGCCGGGCAATTTCACCTGGCTGCCCGAAATCGATCATTATGTGATGACTTCTTTTTATCCGTATCAGTGGGATTTGAATTATAAAAATCCGCGCGTGTTCAATGAAATGATGTACAATTTCCTGTATCTGGCCAACCGGGGAATCGATATCATCCGTATCGATGCGGTGCCTTATATCTGGAAAGAGCTGGGAACACAGTGCCGGAACCTGAAACAGGTACATACCATCGTGCGCATGATGCGCATGATCGGGGAAATTGTCTGCCCCGGCATACTGCTGCTCGGCGAGGTCGTTATGGAGCCGGAAAAGGTGGTTCCCTATTTCGGGACAGTCGATAAACCGGAATGCCACATGCTTTATAACGTAACAACAATGGCTACCACCTGGCATACGGTGGCGACGCGGGATACCCGCCTGTTAAAAAGGCAGCTCGATATCGTGAACCGTCTTCCGAAGGAATATGTATTCCTGAACTATCTGCGCTGTCATGACGACATTGGCTGGGGACTGGACTACGGAACGCTGCTGGCGGAAGGATTCGCGGAACGTTCGCATAAACAATATCTGAACGATTATTTTCAGGGGTATGCCGGAGAAAGCGTCAGCCGGGGCGAGCTGTACAATGCCGACCCTGTGACGGGAGACGCCAGATTCTGCGGAACGACGGCTTCCATGTGCGGAATCGAGAAAGCCGGGTTCGAACAGGATGCGGAAGCGATGGAACGGGCGGTTCAGACGGATGTCATGCTCCATGCCTATATGTTCATGCAGTCGGGCATACCGGTGCTTTACGGCGGCGACGAAATCGGCCAGGTCAACGACTATACTTATAAGGACGACCCGGATAAGGCACAGGATTCCCGTTATATCCATCGCGGTGCCATGAACTGGAAGCTGGCCGAAAACATTGCGGATGAAAAGACCGTAGAAGGAAAAATTTTCAACCGGCTTGACCGGCTGGAACGGATTCGGAAATCGGAAAAAGTATTCATGACGGATGCGGAAACATGGACGATCGAAACAGGAGATAAAAGCGTGCTCGGCATCGGCAGGGCATACGGGAATGAAACGATGCTCGGCCTGTTCAATTTCAGCGAATATGAAAAGACGGCGCTCGTATCGGAGCAGGAAGAGACATACGCCGACCTGATTTCCGGGGAAACGGTGAAAGCCGGAACGGTAAAGATTCCTGCGCACGGATTTTTGTACTTAAAGAAAAAATCAAAGACGCCGCGATAAAAACCTTTTCAGGGGGAGATAAAGAGCGGAAAAGGAGAATATTCATGAAAAAAATCTGTTGGAAACTGATGAATCTGATGCTTGCGGCAGCAGTTCTTTCCGGAGCCTGTTTGTCCGTTCCCATCCCATCTTCCGCGGCGGGACCGGATAAGGTGGAAGTGCATTTTATGGATGTGGGACAGGGCGATTCCACGCTGATTATCTGCGGGGAACACGCTATGCTGATCGATGCGGGGGACGACTCCAAAGGCACCCAGATTCAGAATTATCTGAAAAAACAGAAAATCGAAAAACTGAACTATCTTGTGCTGACCCATCCGGACGCCGACCATATCGGCGGCGCGCCCGTAATCATCGGCAAGTTTGAGATAGACAAAGTGTTTATTTCCAATTTTGAAAAAGACAACAAAACATACCGGAAGCTGATTCAGGCCCTTGACGATCAGAAGCAGGATTATACGACGCCGGAAGTCGGGTCGCAGTATTCGCTTGGGACCGCGGTTATAACCATTCTGGCGCCCGGCCGGGAATACGATAATCCCAACGACGCTTCGATCGCCCTGATCGTACAAAACGGAAGCCATAAATTCCTTTTCACGGGCGATGCGGGAGAAGACGCCGAACAGGATATGCTGGACAGCGGCATGACGCTGTCGGCGGATGTTTATCAGGCAGGACATCATGGCAGTAAGACTTCCACATCGGAAGCGTTTTTAAAAGCGGTAAACCCGACGTATGCCGTGATCAGCTGCGCCGAGGGCAACGAGTATGGCCATCCCCATGCCCAGACGCTGAATACGTTTCGGGCAGAGGGAGTGAAAGTATACAGGACCGACGAAGCGGGCACGGTTATAGCATATTCCGACGGAAAGAAACTGACCTTCAACGTTCCGGCGTCCGAAACATGGAAGGCGGGCGAACCGACGGGCTCCGCGGCGAAGTCCCAGAGCGGAAATGCCGGGACGGATTCCGCGGCGAAGGCCCAGAGTGGAAGTGCCGGGACGAATTCCGCGGCGAAAGCCCAGAGCGGAGGTGCCGGGACGGACTCCGCGGCGAAATCCCAGAGCGGCGAGGCCGGAAAGGGTTCCGAAGCGGAGCCCCGGGAGGAAGTGTCGGTGCCGGAGACAAAACCGGAACAGGCCCCGGAACCGGATTCCGCGCAGGCCGTACAGGAAGCCGAGCCGGCGCCGGCGGTTCAGGATGCGACGGAGCTCAGTTATGTTCTGAATACGAAGACGAAGAAGTTCCATAAACCGTCATGCAGTTATCTTCCGACCGCTAACCGGAAAGACACGTCGGAGAGCCGGGACAGCGTCATCGCCCAGGGATATGAGCCGTGTAAGAAATGCAATCCTTAGAATTTTACGGAAAATGAAGGGAAAGCCGTTTTAAGGTTTTCCCTTTTTCCGCTTCTTGACAAAGGCGATCGGTTTATTGTATGATGATTCCGTTCTATGAGAGGCTGGCGTGCGGTCTGCCGTGCCGGAGAAGATTATTTGGGAGGGGTGTTCTTATGATAGGCTTTTTTCGTTTTTGGCCTGATTTAGCCGGGGGGGGGTAAAACCCGTTTTCTGAAGTTCAAAATCCTGTTGGGATTGGAACTGCTACTGTTATTTTTCGGCGTATGCCAGTATGCGTTTCCGCTTCATCAATACCTGTATCAGGGATATGACCTGACGGGTTCTTATTGTACTTATCTTACAAATTCCGACGATTCCGGATTTGGCCCAAAATCCGAAAATTTCCACGATTGCGGAATGGGTGTGGTATAATGGTCTTGTTGCGGCAGGCCGGCCGCAGGGAAGGAGCAGGACGCTATGAAGCAGGGGATAACAATTCAGGAGCGGTTAAAGGATTTAAGGACGGAACGGCATTTAAAATTAGAGGAACTGGCGGCGGCTACAAAGATTTCCAAATCAGCCTTGGGAAGCTATGAGAATGACGAACTCAAGGAAATCAGCCACAAAAACCTTGTGGAGCTGGCAAAGTTTTACGGTGTGTCAACGGATTACCTGCTCTGCCTGACAGAGAACCGGAACCATCCGGGCATGGAACTTACGGAGCTGCATTTGAGTGACAGCATGGTGGAGCTGTTGAAAAGCGGGCGTATCAACAACCGGCTGCTGTGTGAGATTGCCACACATGAGGATTTTGTTACCCTGATGACGGACACGGAGATTTATGTAGATGGTGTGGCAACCGCCCACTTCCAAAACTTCAACAGCCTTCTGGAAGTCCTGCGGGGGCAAGTCCTTTCCCAATATCAGCCGGTGGAGGAAGATGCTGCGTTAAAGGCGTTGGAAGCTATGCAGGTACAGGAAGAAGATTATTTCTGTCAGGTCACGCACCGGACTTGGGACACTATCCTCCATGCCATAAGGGAAGCGCACAAGGACGATACGGACAGTGCGCCGGACGGCTCTAATGGCATGAAGCTAATCAAGGACGCAAAGAAGGCGCTGGCCGTGCCGGGTTCCTATCTGGATGTGTTCACTGCCCTGATGTGTACGCAGCTACAAATCCGGTATGAGAAGCTGTCGGAGCAGGAGCGCACGGTTCTGAAAAATGTTATGAAGAAAACTCCGGCATATAAGGATTCCCCATTGAGCAGAATGAAGCGGAGATAAGGAAATGCCGTTGCTTGGGTTTTGTCCATGCAACGGCATTTGGGGATAAATCGAATTCAGTTTTCAATGCATAAGCTGGAATGTCCGGAGTGGCGCATCCTCACTTTGTAACAGAATTTTATGCGTTCTTCTTTTTTCTGTTGCGCTGTGTTACGGTACACC
>CAJUDZ010000024.1 GCA_910584965.1 uncultured Lachnospiraceae bacterium
AAAAGATACTGATTGTTCTGCAAAAGGGATGAGCGCCTTCATGCGTTTGTCGTGCATTCCCCGGCCCTTCGCTTGCCATTTTATGCAAAATGATCTACACTGAGAAAGTACCAGTTTCAGTATATCTCACAGGGAGGAAAACTATGCCCATTACAGCAGATTATCATTTACATTCTTCTTTTTCGGGAGATTCCGACACGCCGATGGAAGAAATGGCCCTTGCCGGAATCCGGAAAGGACTGACACAGATGTGTTTTACGGAACATCAGGATTTCGATTATCCGGTTTCCGGTGAAACGCCGGAAGGGCTCTTTGACTTAAATCCCGATTCTTATCTTTATGCGTTTTTAGAATGCCGGGAAAAATACGCGGACAGAATCGCGCTCCGTTTTGGCGCGGAACTCGGTTTACAGCCCCATCTTTCCGCAAAAAACGACGCCTTTGTCAGAGCCCACGAATATGACTTTATCATCGCTTCTTCCCATCTGTGCAACGGAAAAGATCCCTATTATCCGGCTTTTTATGAGGGCCGGCCGCAGGAAGAAGCCTACCGCGAGTATTTCGAATCCATTCTGGAAAACCTGAAATCCTTCGAAAATTTCGACGTTTACGGCCATCTGGATTATGTCGTGCGTTACGGTCCGCAGAAAGACCACGGGTATGCCTATGAACAATATCAGGATATATTCGACCAAATCCTGACCGAACTGCTTCAGAACGGCAAAGGAATCGAGCTCAACACCGGCGGACTCCTTAACGGCCTGCGGGAAGCCAATCCCTGCACCGCCATCCTGCGACGCTACAAAGAACTGGGCGGCGAAATCATTACGATCGGCTCCGACGCCCATGTGCCCGGAAACATCGCGGCATCCTTCGACCGGGCAGCCGAAATGCTAACTGACTGTGGTTTTCGCTACTACTGCACGTTTGAAAGACGAAGCGTTTCCTTTCACAAATTTTAAGTCGTCAAAAAAACGGACAATCTCCCCGGCTCCGGGCACTTTTCTGAGTATTGCCGTTTTCGCGGCTCCCCGCTGACTGCTGTTGACACAGATAACGAATCTGCATTCTCTGCCCGGAGCCGCTTTTTTGAATTTAATAAAAAAAGAGATTCCCGCACCGAAAAAGGCTTTTTTCACCTTTTCTTTCGTTTCCTTATCATAGACCTCGCATAACTCTATTTCATTGTTGACTTTTACATGCGTATATTTTGATTCTACCATTTCTCCTTCATCCCTTCCCATTCCTCAAATCATTCATGCTGTCTGTCCGGCCTTTGAAAACACAAAAACGCAGGCCGCTGCGATTACAGCAATTTCCTGCAGAACAAAAAAGATCTGCTCCCAAAATCTTTCTTATTACTTTATCACAAAAAATGTGAAAATATCGTGAAGGAAAACAATAGATTTTCTTAAAATTTTCTTATTTTATCCGTTTTATCCGCAAATAGTGCCGCCCCCCAGCACATAACCGTCTTCATAAAATACGACCGCCTGCCCCGGCGTAATCGCTCTGACCGGCTTATGGAAACGGCATACGATCCTGTCCGGCCCCGTCCTTTCTATCAGGCACCGCTCCCCGGAATGGGCGTATCTGATCTTGGCAAGCACTTCTCTCGGCTCCTTCAGATCTTCCATCCCCATGAAATTCAGTTCCCCGCACAAAAGCGTCTGTCCAAAAACGTCTTCCGCTTCCCCGATCACGACTTCATCGCTTTCCGGCCGGATTTCCGTTACGAACACGGGATGTCCCATAGCCAGGTTTAGACCTTTGCGCTGCCCGATCGTATAATGGGTAATGCCCAGATGTTCCCCGAGAACAACGCCTTCTTTTGTCACATAATTTCCTTTTCCCGGCACTCTGCCCGCTGCGGCCCGGTCGATAAAAGCCGCGTAATCGTGATCCGGAATAAAACAGATTTCCTGGCTGTCCGGTTTATTTGCAACGGGAATCCCTTCCCGTTCCGCAATCCGGCGGATTTCCTCTTTCGTGTAGTCCCCAACCGGCATGAGCGTATGCGCGAGCTGGTACTGAGTCAGTCCATAGAGCGCATAAGTCTGGTCTTTGGCGGCCGACGCGGCGTTCCCTATGGCATACCTTCCGCCCGGCAGTTTCAGGATACGGGCATAATGTCCGGTGGCAATATAGTCCGCTCCGATCTCCATGCTTCTTTTCAAAAGGGATTCCCATTTCACATAGCGGTTGCAGGCAATGCAGGGATTTGGCGTGCGTCCCTGCAGATACGCTTCCGTAAAGTAATCCACGACTTTCTCCTGAAATTCCTTTTTAAAATTCATCACGTAATGGGGGATGCCGAGAACCTGTGCCACCCGTCCCGCATCTTCCGCCGCGGACAGGCCGCAGCAGCCCCCGTTCTCCTCCTGTGCCGCAATATCCTCTTCCTGCCAGATCTGCATGGTAACGCCGATCACTTCATATCCCTGTTCCTTCAACAGATACGCCGCTACGGAAGAATCCACTCCGCCCGACATGCCTACAACTACTTTTTCTTTCATATCCTGTCCTTTCTGTCAATAACGATACCGCTTTTACCGCGTCCCGGTTCCTTCTCTCCTGCCGCCCTGCTCTTCGCGCCGGTTCTGTCCTCTCCTTTTTCCGCATACTATAAAATAATGAATTTTTCACGGGTGTTATATGCGGCACAAAAATCCTCTGCTGATCGGAACTTTTATTTTAACCGTCACCGGACTGCTCAGTCGTTTTATCGGCTTTTTCTATCGAATTTTTCTCTCAAAAGTATTTGGTGCGGAGGGCATGGGCATCTATCAGCTCATCTCTCCGGTGCTGGCTCTTTCCTTTTCCCTGACCGTATCGGGCATGCAGACTGCCATTTCCAAATATGTGGCAAGTGAAACATCTACCAACGATTACAAAACTTCTTTCCGCACACTTTGGACCGGCTTTCTGCTCTCCATGGCGCTGTCTTTCGGCTGTATGGCCTATATATACCGGTATTCCGACTGGATAGCCGCCGTCTTTCTTCTGGAAAAGCGGACTGCTCCGCTGCTGCGCATTATCTCTCTTTCCATTCCGATGGCAACGGTACATTCCTGTATCAACGGATATTTTTACGGTATCAAAAAGACGGCCGTTCCGGCCCTGACCCAGTTATCGGAACAGATCGTGCGGGTCGGCTCCGTCTATCTGATCTATGATATCTGCGCGAGGAAAAATATGACGCCTACCATCAGCTTTGCGGTCGTCGGCCTTGTCATCGGGGAAGGAGCCTCCATGATCGTTTCCGTTATCGCGATTCTGGGACGTTCTTTTCAGGTATTTGAAACGCCTTCCCGCCTTCTGACTGCAAAGCCCTGTATCCGCCTTCACCCATCCTATGGGCAGATTACGGAAAATCTGCTGCGTCTTGCCGTTCCATTATCGGCAAACCGCATCATAATCAACATTCTGCAAAGTATTGAAGCGATTTACATACCGAACAGACTGATGGCATACGGACTCAGCAATGCGGACGCTCTGGGCGTCTACGGCGTTCTGACCGGCATGAGCCTGCCGCTTATCCTGTTTCCGTCCGCGATTACCAATTCGATCTCCGTTCTGCTTCTGCCGATCGTCTCAGAAGCGGATGCCAACGGCAACCATCATGCCGTTACGAAAGCGATCTGGAAATCCATCAAATACTGTCTGCTGCTTGGATTCCTCTGCACCGCCCTGTTTCTTCTGTCCGGCCGCTTCGCCGGCAGGCTGCTTTTTAACAGCGAACTGGCCGGGAGTTTTATCCTGACGCTCAGCTTCATCTGCCCGTTTCTGTATATCGCAAGCACCTTAAACAGCATTCTGAACGGCCTCGGCAAAACGGCGCTCACTTTCTTTTACAGTATTCTGAGCCTGCTCGTCCGCCTGCTGTTCGTCTTTTACGCAATTCCTCTATACGGAATCAAAGGATATTTATGGGGCATGCTGGCAAGCCAGATGGTTCAGACCTTTCTCTGCACCTTCTCCGCGCTGCGCATCTGCCGGAAAACGGGCAGCCGCTTTTTTGCCGCATAATTTCCCGTTACAAAACGCCCGGAACCGGCAGCCCTTTTTTCGCGCTTGCGGTTCTTTCTCTAATATACTATAATAAATGTGTTTTAGCCAGAAAAACCAAAGAAAGGGGCATAAACAAATGTCTTTTCAATTTATCAGCAAACTTCCGACGCCGGAAGAAATCAGAGAACAGTTTCCGGTCCCGGAACATCTCGCCAGCCTGAAAAAGCGGCGGGATCAGGAAATCAGCGATGTAATCACCGGCAAAAGCGATAAATTTCTCGTCATCATCGGTCCCTGTTCCGCCGACAACGAAGACGCGGTCTGCGATTATGTCGGCCGCCTCGGCAGACTGAACGATAGGGTAAAGGACCGGCTGATCCTGATACCGAGAATCTATACGAACAAACCCAGAACGACCGGAGAAGGCTACAAAGGTATCGTCAGCCAGCCGGACCCGGAGAAAAAACCCGATTTCACGGCCGGACTGATCGCCATGCGGAAAATGCACATACATGCCATGTCGGAATCCGGACTGACGGCCGCCGATGAAATGCTCTATCCCGACAACTGGGGCTATGTGGAAGATATTCTTTCCTATGTGGCGATCGGCGCGCGTTCCGTGGAAGACCAGCAGCACCGCATGACCGTAAGCGGGTTCGATGTCGCAAGCGGCATGAAAAATCCGACCAGCGGCACGCTTTCCGTCATGTTAAATTCCGTTTATGCGGCGCAGCATCCTCATTCTTTTATCTACCGCGGATCCGAAGTGCTGACAAGCGGCAATCCTCTGGCACATACGGTACTGCGCGGCGCCGTTAATAAGCACGGACAGAGCCTTCCCAACTATCATTATGAAGATCTGGTCAGACTGCTTGCCCTGTATCAGGAGCAGGATCTGATGAATCCGGCCTGCGTTATCGACGCCAACCACAATAATTCCAATAAAGAATACGCACAGCAGATTCGTATTGTCAAAGAAGTTCTGCACAGCAGAAAGTTAAGTCCCGATATCCATTATCTCGTCAAAGGCGTGATGATCGAAAGCTATCTGGCAGAAGGCTGTCAGAAAATAGGCGGCGGCGTTTACGGAAAGTCAATCACCGACCCCTGTCTTGGCTGGGAAGCCTCCGAAAAGCTGATCTATGATATCGCGGAACTTTGTTAAAAGGCGGCGGCAATTTCCTAATAGAATAAAAAATCGTCGCCCGGCGGCGACGATTCTGAGAATGCTTCGCATTCTCCCCTGAATTGGTTTTTGCTGTGGCATTTTGGTCCATAAATACGCTGGACTCCACGGTTACAGCAATTTCCTATAAAATAAAAAATCGCCGCTCGGCAGCGGCGATTACAAGAATGCTTCGCATTCTCCCCTGAAATAGTTTCTGCTGCGGCAATTTCCTAATAGAATAAAAAGGCTCATCCTCTCGGATGGGCCTTTGCATATACTTCCCTGATTCGGTTATGATTCAAATGGGCGTAAATCTGCGTCGTAGAGATATCGGAGTGGCCGAGCATTTCCTGAACGCTCCGCAGATCGGCCCCGTTTTCCACAAGATGGGCCGCAAAAGAGTGGCGCAGGGTGTGAGGCGTTATATCCGCCTTAATGTCCGCTTTCTGGGCATAATGTTTAATCAGTTTCCAGAAACCCTGTCTGCTCATCGGAAGCCCGGAACAGTTGGCGAACAGAATGTCCGACTTTTTATCCTCCAGCATGGCCTCCCTGACGCCGTCGAGGTACCGCTCCAACGCATTCTTCGCCGCGCCCCCAAACGGGATAATCCGCTCTTTTCCGGCATGACAGATCAGATAATTCATCTGCATATTCACATCCGAAATTTTTAAGGCAATCAGCTCCGATACGCGGATACCCGTCGCATACAGGAGCTCCAGCATCGCCTTATCCCGTATCTCTTTCGGAGAATTTCCGTTTGGCTGTTCCAAAAGCCGCACCACTTCTTCCGGAGACATGACCTCCGGAATTTTCTTCTCGATTTTGGGAGCTTTCAGATTGCCGGCCACATTCTCCTTCAAAATCCCCTCCTGCTGCATAAAATGGAAAAATGCCTTGATAGATGCCACATTCCTGGATACCGTAGCCGTCGCAAAATGATTGTCCTCCAAATATTTAACATACTCGCCAAGCGCCTCTTCCGTCACATCTTCGACATTCTGAATCCCATTCCGCACCAAAAAATGCTCCATCTTCTCCAAATCCCGTTTATATGACATCTCTGTATTATTTGAAGTTTTCTTTATGTTATGTAAATAAGATATAAATGTCGTAATTTCTTTTTCCATCAATACGGAAGCCTTTCCCCTCTGGTTTTGTATAAAACAAACCAATATCCTTTTAACATTATAAGCAGATTTTTTCAGAAAAGCAAATGGATTTTCCTTGATTTTTCGGGCATTTCCGTTATATTTTCGGGGAAGTACAACATATCGGCCGAACACATTTTATGTCTACTATATGTTGAAAAAGTGTTAAAAAAATATTAAAAAATTTTTAAGACATATTGCAGCACTTCTGGGTTGACATAACTTTCCAAGACACAGCCGAAAAGAATGATAAACAGAATCCCCAGAAGTTTTACTCCTTTTGCCATAAGGAACTGTCTGCCGACAAGATACCGTCCTTCCAGGCCGTCAATTCTCCCATAAAGACTTCTGTTACAGTCAATCCCCCACTGAAACAGCAGAAAATAGCCCGGTATCAGCAAAAGTCCCTGCGGGAAGATACCCGCCGCCATGAAAAAAAGACCTCTGACGCCATAGCGGATAACCGCTATCGAGAGAATACAGCCTGCGCTTGCTCCCAGATAGCAGACATATCCGCATACAATCGGAAGTCCTATCATTGTAGATGCCAGCATACCGATCACCAGTATGGTGGAAATTCTGCTTCTGACAATACAGCCGAACAGATAATTGCCGTCAAACTCACTGTTTCGCAGCTGTCTGATCATGGCGGCGTTTAAGAGTCCGTCTTCTTTCATCCAGACATCGTGTCTGATATTTACCAGTAAAATACCGAGAAACAAACCTGTCATAAACAGGTACAGCAAATAATAACCATTTCTGTTTCCTTGTCTTGTCATCATAAATACATGCCCTCTTTCCAACTACCTAAAATATATGTTGGCAGGAGCGCATGTATACATGACAATTCAGTCAGAAAAACGGTTTGGCAGAATCATCCCCGGCAATATTTATCTTTATACGCCATCAAAGCGGATATTGTCTTGCCGTCCTGGATTTTGCAGTCATAAATCATCTGTGCAAGCTCTTCAATATCATACGCTTCCACATTGATAAACTCGTCCTCGTCCAGGTGCTGTCTGCTGGGCTTCAGATCGGTCGCCACATAAATGTCTATTTTCTCATTGCAGAAAGCTACCGTTGTCCGCAGCGTTATCAACAGTTCCAGCTTACCCGCTTTATAACCGGTCTCCTCTTCCAGTTCCCTTGCCGCCGCCACATCCGTCGGCTCTTCCACGCTGTCCAGGCCGCCCGCCGGTATTTCCAGCGTCTCCCGGTCCAGCGCATTGCGGTACTGTCTGACCATCAGAAGCTTTCCTTCGTCATTAACCGCCACTACCGCAGCCGCGCCCTTGTGGCAGATAAAGTCCCATTTTACGATATTACCGTTGGGAACCTTGATCGTATCCTGATAATAATCGATTATCGCGCCCTTATGAACCAATGTGCGTCCCAAACGCTCAAATTTTTCCATGTCAATAACCACGCCTTTCCGCAGCCTGCGAGTTTGAGCCGCAGGCACAATTATATGCCTTCCGGAACACACCGGAAGGCCCGTTTTATTTTCAGAAGCACTCGCCTAACAGTTTTTTCACGCTGACCAGTTTCACACACAGCACAAACAGATCCGTCGCTTCCGCCATCTCTTCCGGTGTCGGGAACGTCGGCGCAATCCTGATATTGCTGTCTTTCGGGTCTTTTCCATACGGATAGGTTGCACCCGCTCCGGTCATCACGACGCCAGCCTCTTTACACTTCGCAACAATGGCCTTCGCACAGCCTTCCAGCGCTTCAAATGAGATAAAATATCCGCCCGCCGGTTTATTCCATTCGCCGATACCGAGTCCGCCGATCTCTTTGTCGAGAACTTGCAATACAGCCTCAAATTTCGGACGGATAATTTCCGCATGCTTCTTCATGTGCTCCCGGATACCGTCGATATTCTTAAAATATTTCGCATGGCGGAGCTGATTGACCTTATCATAACCGATGGTCCGCACGGTCATTCCTTCCCTGATATAATCGAGATTCTCTTTGGAAGCCGCCATTCCGGCAATACCGCCGCCCGCAAAACTTACTTTGGAAGTCGAACAAAATTCAAAAACAATATTCGGATTTCCGGCCTTCTCGCATTCGCTGAGAATTTCCAGAATTTCATCCTGTTTCTCATCATATAAATGGTGTACCGCATAAGCATTGTCCCAATATATTCTGAAATCTTTCGCGGCAGGTTTCAGATTTGCGAATCTTCTGACCGTCTCATCCGAGTAGGATATTCCCTGGGGATTAGAATATTTTGGAACACACCAGATGCCTTTTACAGTTTCATCTTCATTCACATATTTCTCCACCAGATTCATATCCGGTCCTTCCGCTGTCATCGGAATATTTATCATTTCGATGCCAAAATATTCTGTAATTTTGAAATGTCTGTCATATCCGGGAACCGGACATAAGAATTTCACCTTATCCAGTTTGCTCCAGGGCGTGCTGCCCATGACGCCATGTGTTACGGAATGAGCAATCGCATCATACATAACGCTCAGACTGGAATTGCCGTATACGAGTACGTTCTCCGCCGGCACTCCCATCATATCCCCAAGCAGTTTCTTCACCTCCGGGATACCGTCCATCAGTCCGTAATTTCTGCAGTCAATGCCATCCTCCGTTTTAAGAACGGAATCGGAATCAAATACGTTCATAATGCTCATCGTCATATCGAGCTGCGCGGTAGACTGCTTTCCTCTGGACATATCCAGCTTCAGACCCTTACTCTTTACCTCCTCGAATTTTCCTTCCAGTTCTTCTTTCAATGAAACAAGTTCTTCTTTGCTCATTTCCTTATAAGGCTTCATAATGCTATCCATGCTCCTTTCTCAGCTTGCGAAATTGTGCGCCCGCACAGACAATATGCGGAAGACTGCATGCTTCTTCGCACTTCTTTTTTCCGTATCACAAATGCAGCGGCTGCATTGCAGAGGCTGCGTTACTGTAACTGCATTGATTGCAGTTTTTGCATTGCAGTTCCTGCATTCTGTACGACTGGATAATTGTATACAATCATACACTGGGAATTATTCTACTACAAAGTATTTGCAAAAACAAGGGGAAAAATTGAATATTAGAAAAAAACAGCAGTTTCCTACAGAATTAAAAAACTCTGTGGATTCCTCCACAGAGTTTTATACACTATTTAGCGTAGTCGATAACGCGGCTTTCGCGGATTACATTGACTTTGATCTGACCGGGATATTCCAATTCAGCTTCAATCTGCTTGGAAATATCTCTTGCGAGCAATACCATGTCAGAATCCGTAATCTGTTCCGGAACTACCATAACACGAATCTCTCTACCTGCCTGAATAGCAAAAGATTTATCAACACCTTTGAAATTGTTTGTAATGTCTTCTAATTGTTTTAACCTGCTTGTATATGTTTCTAATGTCTCTCTTCTTGCACCCGGTCTTGCAGCGGAAATCGTATCTGCCGCCTGAACCAGACATGCAATCAGAGTCTGAGGCTCAACGTCGCCATGATGAGACTCTACTGCATTAATGACAATGGGTGACTCTTTGTATTTTCTACAAAGTTCAACGCCTAACTGAATATGAGAACCTTCCATTTCATGATCTACAGCCTTACCGATATCATGTAAAAGACCCGCACGCTTTGCAACTCTGACATCAAGTCCCATTTCCGCCGCTAACAGACCTGATAACTGGGCCACTTCGATCGAGTGCTTCAAAGCGTTCTGCCCATAACTGGTTCTGAACTTCATCTTACCGAGTAATCTGACAAGTTCCGGATGAATGCCGTGTACGCCGACTTCCAGTGTCGCGGCCTCACCTTCTTCTTTGATCATTACTTCCACTTCTTTTTGCGCCTTCTCAACCATTTCTTCGATTCTCGCCGGATGAATACGTCCGTCAACAATCAGTTTTTCAAGCGCAATTCTCGCGACTTCACGGCGAATCGGGTCAAATCCGGATAAAATAACCGCTTCCGGCGTATCGTCAATAATCAGATCCACACCGGTCATCGTCTCGAGAGTTCTGATGTTACGTCCCTCTCTTCCGATAATTCTTCCCTTCATTTCGTCATTCGGAAGCTGTACAACAGATATGGTCGTTTCGGAAACATGGTCAGCCGCACATTTCTGAATGGCCGTAACGACATATTCCTTCGCTTTCTTATCTGCTTCTTCCTTCGCCCTGCTTTCCACTTCCTTAATCATAACAGCGGCTTCATGCTTTACTTCATCTTCAACAATTTTCAATAAATAATCTTTTGCCTGTTCGGAGGTCAGTCCTGAGATTCGTTCCAGTTCCTGTAATCTTTGCTCATTCAGCTTTGCAATCTCTTCGCGCTGTCTGGCAAGCGACTCTTCTCTTGACGCCAGACTTGCTTCCTTTTTCTCAATAGCATCCGCTTTCTTATCGATGTTCTCTTCTTTCTGCTGAACTCTGCGCTCATACCTCTGCGCCTCAGCCCGACGTTCCTTGATCTCCTTGTCCAACTCATTCTTGGCATGAATGGTTTCCTCTTTTGCTTCAAGCAACGCTTCCCGCTTCTTCGTCTCAGCCGTTTTGAGAGCTTCATCAATAATTTCTCTCGCTTTTTCGTCCGCATTTCCCAGCTTCGCTTCCACTACCTTTTTCCGGTAATTGGTCGCAACCGCCGCCGTCAACGGAACCGATACAAGCAGAGTGAGGAGTATTGATACCACAATCGCTATCCCGATAGGCATTTACAGGAGCACCTCCTTATTTGGTTTTCATTGTACATATCTATAATAGAATGCTGTAAGTTAAAACATTCTAATTTAACAGACTACAACATCTCAATTTTAACTCGAAAATTATGTTATGTCAAGTAGAAGTGCTCTGCTGATTGCATCCGTACGAAATCCCTTCCTGTAAAGAAAACCGTACATTTTCTGCCTTTCTTTATTGCCGGCTGTCCGCGCATTAAAATTTTTTTTCAAAAGAAATTTTTGTATCTGGGCAGTTTCGTCAATTTCCAGCCCCTCCTCCAGAAGTTCATCGAAAGCCCGAACGATCAGTTCCCTGTGAATCCCTTTCTGTGCCAGGTCATTCTCTATCCGTCTTCTGCTTCTTGCCTGCAGGTGGCATTCGATAAAATTTCTGGCATATCTCTCATCATTGACGTAACCGTACGACGACGCATAAGCGATCGCGTCTTCTATAATCTCATCAGGATATCCGCCCTGTCTCAGCTTATCTTCCAGCTGCTTTCTCGTATAATCCTTCGTTTTGAGCAGATTCAGGCAGCGCAGTCTGGCTCTCTTTGGCAGAATTTCCCGCATGATCTGCTCGTAATCTTCTTTTGCCAGTTCCCCGTTCAATTTTATATGGAAGCGTCGCAGTTCGCCTCCATACAGAACAAAAACAATCTCTTCGTCCAGCGTGATTTTATATCTTGACCGACTGACTGCGGTAATCTCTGTTATCGTCATAAGTTACGGTTCCATCCTTCTATTCTGCGGCAGGGGCTGCTCCGGCCTTCTCTTTTGCCTGCTTTTCTTTCGTACTCTTTCCGGCTTTTTCACCGGAAGCTTTCTCTTTCGCAGCTTTTTCTTCGGTTCCCGGCGCTTCCAGATTAAATAATTCTCTGACTTTCAAATCCACTTCTTTGCAGATTTCCGGATTGTCCTTCAAATACTGTTTGGCGTTCTCCCGGCCCTGGCCGATTTTGTTTCCGCCATACGCATACCATGCGCCGCTCTTATTAATAATTCCGTTTTCGGCCGCAAGATCGAGGATATCGCCGACGCCGGAAATACCCTCGCCGAACATGATATCAAATTCCGCCTCCTTAAACGGCGGCGCAATCTTATTCTTGACAACTTTCACCCTTGTTCTGTTGCCGATCACTTCTCCGCCCTGTTTCAACGCCTCGATTCTTCTGACGTCAAGCCGGACCGAAGAATAGAATTTCAATGCACGGCCGCCGGTGGTCGTTTCCGGATTGCCGAACATAACGCCAACCTTTTCACGCAGCTGATTGATAAATACGACCGTACAATTCGATTTGCTGATAACGCCCGTGAGCTTCCGGAGCGCCTGGGACATCAGACGGGCCTGTAACCCCACATGGGAATCGCCCATGTCACCGTCTATTTCGGCCTTCGGCACGAGCGCGGCAACGGAATCAACGATCACAATATCGATCGCTCCCGAACGCACCATCGTTTCCGTAATCTCCAGCGCCTGTTCCCCGTTGTCCGGCTGTGAAATATATAAATTGTCCACGTCAACGCCGATATTTCTGGCATATACCGGATCCAGCGCATGTTCCGCATCGATAAATCCGGCGATGCCGCCTCTTTTCTGTACTTCCGCAACCATGTGAAGCGTAACGGTCGTTTTACCGCTGGATTCCGGCCCGTATATCTCCACGATTCTTCCCTTGGGGATTCCGCCGAGCCCCAGCGCGATATCCAGACTCAATGAGCCTGTGGGAATGGTTTCAACGTTCATCTGTACAGACGGGTCTCCGAGTTTCATAACCGCGCCCTTTCCAAACTGTCTCTCTATCTGCCCGATAGCGGCATCCAATGCTTTTAACTTTTCATCTCTTTCCATGCTTCAATCTCCTTTTCCTATCAGAACATTCGTTCTTTCTTTAGAATAAAACAAATGTTCGCTTTTGTCAATGTCAACTTTTGTTTTTTGTATTATAACGCTTTCTAAGTCCGATAAATTACCCTTTATCCCACCTTCCTTTCTTTTTTTGATTTTTTTGCTTTGAAATGTTGGCGAGATGCCGGATATGCAAAGCAGAATCAGTCATTTACCGCATCCGCTGTTATGCCTGATGCTATAACAGAGCATCTTAGCCGTACCATAAAGGTTCCCCGCAAAGACGCTCTGTCAGACTTTCTCAGAATATTTTCAAATAATCCCTGTAATCGTGATATGTGACCGTTACCCAGCCTTCGTCATAGTTAAAACCAATTTCCATGCCCTGCGGCGTATAGAAAATTATCAGGCTGCTGTCAGACGTCAGCAGTTCCGTAATTTCCTGATCGCTCATCCGGTCCACACCGTCTATTGTACCGTTCTGTTTATCGCTTCGGTATCTGAAATCCACGGAAAAGTCGTCGTCTACCGAAATGATATCCGTATTTTCAAGAATAACGCCGTCTCTCATATCAATATTGATACAATACATATATGCCGAATTATAGTAATTCGTATAAACCGTCTCCGAAAAAACAACGCTCAGCACATCTTCACTCATATATGTCACATAGCCGGAGGCATACGCGTTAAAATAGCTGTCTTCATCATCCATATACTTGGAATATTCTTCCTCATAATAATCGGTAAAGACGTAAATCTCATTCGCGATCATGCTGTTGATCTTATCCAGATTCGGCACATGGCTGCCGGAAATTTCCGGATAATCTACGATGATGGATACATTATCGTTATCCGCATCGTATTCAAAATACTCCCAGTCTATGGAATAAGAAAGATTTTTGATGTCGTCGTGCAGCGTATAATATTCATCATCATCGTAATCATAGTCGTAATCGTAGTCATAGTCATAATCGTAATCATAGTCATAATCATCGTATTCCTGATTATAATCCACCAGTTTTGCGGACATCTTGCTTTCCGATATGGCCTCAAACGCAGAGTAAAACAACGCGAACAAAGCGATCAGAAAAAGAATCGCAACCGTAATGATAATGCCGATGATCAGTCCCGTATGTTTCTTTCCGTGCGGCGTCGCATAGGGACTGTACTGGCCGTTTCCATAAGGATTTGGCCCCGGTCCGTAAGGGCTTCCGTACTGGTTCCCTCCGTAGGCGCCTTTTCCGTATGGATTATTTCCGTTCTGGTTATTCTGATAAGAAGCGTTTCCATACTGACCGTTTCCGTATACATCACTGCCGTTCCGGTAAGGGTCGCTTCCATAAGGTGCATTTCCATACTGGCCGTTCTGGTATGAATCGCTTCCGTAAGGCGCATTTCCGTACTGGCCGTTCTGGTACGAATCGCTTCCATAGGGCGCATTTCCGTACTGACCGTTCTGGTATGAGTCGCTTCCATAGGACGCATTTCCATACTGGCCGTTCTGGTATGAATCGCTTCCGTAAGGTGCGGTCCCGTACTGGCCGTTCTGATATGGGCCGCTTCCGTAAGGCACATTCGTATACTGTCCATTCTGATATGGGCCGCTTCCGTAAGGCATATTTCCATACTGACCATTCTGGCAGGATCCGGCTCCGTAAGGCGCGTTTTCATATGAAACGTTCCGATACGGATCGCCTTCACCGGACGCATTTTCATTCCGGTCATTCAGCGGTTGTTCTTCATATTTTACGATTTCGCAGGGACCGTCCGCATCCTGTCCGTTCCCATAAGCGTCACTGCCGCAGGCATTATTGTCATATTGAACGTTCTCAGCATCCCCTGAAACCTGAACAGTCTGCTGTTCGCCGGAAAAAATACCGCCCGCTCCGCCGGCGGTATCCGGTGTCCGATAAATGTCCTGTCCGCTCTGTGTCTCATAAACATCCGGCGTTGTATAAAGGCCGCCGTCACCCTGTTGTTCCTGCTCGCTCATTTTTACTCCCATCTGTCTGCTTCTGCAGACATATAAAATCCCGGCTGAATTGATTCAGCATATAAAACGCATTTTTCCAATCGTATCTTTCCCACAGGACATCCTCTTACGATTTTTTCCCGAAAGTCACTTCACTGTAATAGGCAAGGATGGACTCCCGCATCAGAGACAGCGCCGAAGAAACGCTGCTTTCCCGAATTTTCATCCTGCTTCCGCTAAAATGACATTCTTTCACATTAACCCGGCCGCATACATTGCACGCAATATAAACGAGTCCTACCGGCTTTTCTTCCGAACCGCCGTCTGGTCCGGCGACTCCGGTAATACCGACCGTCACATCCGCCTTTCCGAAAAGCGCCGCGCCTTTCGCCATCTCTCTTGCGATTTCGGGACTGACCGCTCCGTGTTTTTCAAGCGCCGCCTTCTTAATGCCGAGCAGTTTGCGTTTGGATTTATTGGAGTAAGTTATGTATCCGGTCTTATACACCTCCGAAACACCCGGCACGTTGATAAGCCGTGCTGCCAGCATCCCACCTGTACAGGACTCCACCGTGCTGACCGTCAGATGATTGGCAAGGAGCAGATCGACCACCGCTTTTTCCAACGTCACGTCTTCCTGCGTCGTATAAACATGGTTGCCAAAACGCCCCTTTAATTCTTTCACATAGGGCTTAACCAGCTTCTTTGCTTCTTTTTCATCCTCCGCCCTGGCCGTCACACGAAGATGCACTTCGCCGGTCTTGGCATATGTCGCAATCGTCGGATTGCTCTGTTCCCGAATCAGATCTTCGATCATCGATTCCACTTTGCTTTCGCCGACCCCGCAGACTTTCACGGTCTGCGAATAAATAATGCCCGGCTGGAGCGAATTTAAATAGGGCATAACCGCATTTTCAAACATCGGAATCATTTCGCCGGGCGGTCCCGGCATCAGGACCACATGCCTGCCGTTATCCTCTATGATCATTCCGGGCGCCGTGCCGTTCGGATTGTCAAGGACAATACAGCCTTCCGGCACCATAGCCTGCTTCCAGTTATTTTCCGTAATTTCGATTCCTCTTTCCCGGAAAAAAGCAGCGATCGCCTCTTTGCTCGGCTCATGAAGATACAAATTCCTTCCCAGCACCTTCGCCGCCGTTTCCTTCGTCAGATCGTCCTGCGTCGGCCCAAGCCCTCCCGATAAAAGAATCACATCGGCCCTTGCAAGCGCCGTCTGCAAAATACCCGAAAGGCGTTCCTCATTATCGCCGACCACTTCCTGATAATAACAGGACAGGCCGATTCCCGCACATTTTTCGGACAGATACGCCGCATTGGTATTGACGATATTGCCGAGTAAAATTTCAGTTCCTACCGAAATAATTTCTACTGTCATTTCAACCTCTTATTCGTTCTTCCGCTTCGTTATTTGGTTTCTTTCATAATATCCTTATTTTTCAGCAGATAATCTATCAGGGAAACAACCGTCAGAATCAGGGCAATCCATACAATAACATTTGTTATCAAACTGATTGCCTCGATATCCGCGATCAGCAGGCAGATCATTACCATCTGAAATGTTGTCTTAAACTTCCCCCAATAGCTTGCCGCAATCACGACGCCGTTGTCGGACGCGATCAGCCGGAATCCGCTGATAATAAATTCTCTCGCAATAATAATGATCACCATCCACGCAGGGAGTTTCGCCATCTCCACCAGACAGATCAGTGCGGAACAGACCAGCAGTTTATCCGCCAGCGGATCCATAAACTTTCCGAAATTCGTAACCAGATTGTATTTTCTTGCAATTTTGCCGTCCAGCAAATCAGTCAGGCTCGCCACGATAAAAATTGCAAGCGCAATCCATTTGTCCGCCGTTGTTATGTCAACCAGCATAAACAGGACGAAAAAAGGAATCAGGATTACACGGAACATTGTCAGTTTATTGGGTAAATTCATCTTCCAGTTCTCCAATCAAATCATATTCATATGCGCCGGTAATCCGGCATTTCACGAAAACGCCCGTCATCAGTTCCCTCTTCGTATTAATAAAAAGAAAACCGTCCACATTCGGCGCATCTTTATAGGTACGCGCCACATAAGCGTCTTCCCCCGCGACTTTTCCTTCGATTATGGCGTCCACGAGCCTTCCGTTCATGGCAAGCGCCGCATCGAAAGCAATTTCCTGCTGTAATTCCATGAGCTGCGCGCGCCTTTCCTCCTTTACCTCTTCCGGTATCTGGTCCGGCATGAGCGCCGCCGGCGTATCCTCTTCCTGGGAATAGGTAAAAACGCCCAGACGGTCAAATTCCATCTCGTCCACAAAGGAAAGCAGTTCTTCATGCTCCGCTTCCGTTTCTCCGGGAAAGCCGGTAATCAGCGTAGTCCTGATACAGATATCCGGTATTTCCTTCCTGAGTTTACCGATGATTGCAGCAAGCTCTTCCTTCGTCGTCCGCCGCCCCATCCTTTTTAATATTGTATCGCACCCATGCTGTATCGGCAAATCCAGATAATGGCAGATCTTAGGTTCCTCTTTCAGAACCCGTATCAGTTCATCGTCGATTTCTTCCGGATAGCAGTACAGGACACGAATCCATCGGAATCCATCGATCCGGCTCAGTTTCCTGAGCAGTTCGGGCAGCATTTTCTTTCCGTACAAATCCGTTCCGTATACGGTCGTTTCCTGCGCGACGACAATCAGTTCTTTTACCCCTTCCGCCGCCAGCGTTTCCGCCTCTTTTATAAGGCTTTCCATCGGAATGCTCCGGTAACGTCCCCGCACTTTCGGAATGATGCAGTAAGTGCAATGTTTATCACAGCCTTCCGCGATCTTCAGGTAGGCGTAATGTCCGCCCGTCGTGAGAACCCGCTTCGTATCCGCGAGCGGGCTTTTGTCCGTATTTCCGTAATGGTTTTCTTTTTTTCCTTCAAAAAATTCATCCAGCGCCTGTGTGATCTCATCGACCGCCGCCGTGCCGACAATCAGATCGACTTCCGGAATCTCTTTCTGGATTTCCTCACGGTAACGCTGCGCGAGGCACCCTGCCACAACAAGCGCTTTGACGGCGCCGCTTTTTCGAAGACCGGCCATTTCCAGAATCGTGTCGATGCTCTCCTGTTTCGCGTCATTGATAAAACAGCATGTATTGACGACGACAATGTCCGCCTCCGCTTCGTCGTCCGTAAAGTCATAATTTTTCCCGGACAAAAAGCCGAGCATCCGTTCCGAATCAACCAGATTTTTATCGCACCCAAGCGAGATGAACAGTATTTTATCTCTCATAATGACTGCTTCTACTCTTCTTCATTCAGAATCTTGATCTTTCCCTGATTCAATTCTTCCACCGCAACGGACAGCGGTTTCTTGTTCTGATAATTTTCCACAAAAGCCTCGTCTCCGGCTATGATCTGTCTTGCCCTTCTGGAAGTTGCCATAACGATGGAATACCGGCTGCTGACAACCGGCTCTTCGCCCTCCTCGATCTCGCTGTTTACGACCTTCATTAAATCTGTGTAAGATGGATGTAACATTATTTTTCTCCTTTCGCGAGAACGCTCAGTTCTCCTCTGATTTTTTCAATAAACTCCTCATTCCTGAATGGTGTATTATGAGCGGCCGCGATAATTTCGTGGAGCTGTTTCACACAGGACTCCAGATCATCGTTGACCACAATATAATCATATTCTTCGATTCCTTCCGACTCTTCCACCGCGCGGGCCATCCTTCTTTCGATCACTTCCGCCGTCTCCGTTCCCCTTCCGGTCAGCCGTCTCTTCAATTCCTGCGCATCCGGCGGCATCACAAAAAGGAGCAATGCCGAAGAAAACTGTTTCCTGATTTTCAGCGCGCCCTGAATTTCGATTTCCAGAATCACATCCCGGCCCGCCTCCAGCTGCTTTTCCACGTAGTCCCGCGGCGTACCGTAATAATTGCCGCAATAACAGGCGTATTCTATCAGGCCGCCTTCCGCGATTTTCCGTTCAAATGCTTCTTTTGTAACAAAAAAATACTCTCTTCCGTCTTCTTCTCCTGCTCTGGGGGCTCTGGTCGTTGCGGAAACGGACAGCGCGTAGTTATCATACTCCTGTACCAGTTTCTTCATCAAAGTACCTTTTCCCGCTCCCGAAAAGCCGGAAACCACAATCAAAATACCCTTACGATTCATCTGTACACCCTTTGTCCGCCGAAACGGACATCCATTTAAATTTTACAGCATATTTCCTGCCAACTTAATTTCCGTCTTCTGCCTGTACCGCGTCTTCCGCCTGTGCCCTGCCTGAAATGGTCTCCGGAAGCAGCGCCGACAGCACGATCTGGCTGTTCTCCATGATTAAAACCGCTTTCGTCTTTCTGCCCTGAGTGGCATCGATCGCCATACCGTTTTCTTTCGCTTTCTGCACCAGACGCTTAACCGGCGCGGAATCCGGGCTTACGATTGCGATAATTTTCCCCGTATTTACAACATTGCCAAATCCGATATGAATTAATCTTCCCAAAATGACCGTTCCTGCCTTTGTTACTCGATATTCTGAATCTGCTCGCGGACTTTCTCGATTTCCGTCTTGAGTTCGATCGCCCGGTTGGATATTTCAAGATCATTCGTCTTTGACAGAATCGTATTGGCTTCCCGGTTCATCTCCTGTGCGATGAAATCCAGCTTTCTGCCGATGCCGCCGCCCTGAAGCAGGCTTTCCTTCGTCGTCTCAATATGGCTCCGCAGCCGCACCAGTTCTTCGTCAACACACACTTTGTCGGCAAAAATCGTCACTTCCATCAAAAGCCTGTTCTCGTCAATCTGCACATCTCCCAGAAGTTCTTTCACCTTGTCTTCCAGCTTCTGTCTGTACTGCGCGATGATCTCGGGCGAGCGCTCCGTAATATATTCCACATGAGCGAGCATGCCGTCCAGCTTGCCGGTCAGATCTTCCCTTAAATGCTCCCCCTCCTTGATTCTGGTTTCCACAAACCCCTCGGCCGCCTTTGAAATTGCCTTCTCCAGCATCTGCCAGAGTTCCTCTTCGTCGATGGTCTGCTCTTCCATGCTCAGTACTTCCGGATATCTTGACAGTGCGGATACTCTGACGTCGTTATCCAGCGCAAAATCTTCCGACATCTGCTCCAGATATTTCATATACTCGGCCGCCAGTTCCCTGTTATATTTCACGCAGAGATTGGACTCCGTATAATCTTCATACGTAATAAAAATGTCCACTTTGCCTCTCTGGATATACTGCTTTAACGCATTCCGGATTGACGTTTCAAAAAAATTCAGTTTTTTCGGCATCTTGATATTGACGTCCAGATACCTGTGATTGACGGATTTCATCTCTACCGTAATCTTGCGGTCGCCTTCGGCAATTTCGCTTCTGCCAAAGCCGGTCATACTCTTAATCATAGGAATAACCATGCCTTTCTCTTCATCCGCCGCCAGTGTCCGGACGGATATCCGCTGTGTAATCGACTTCGCGTTTATAAAACAGGTAATCTATAATATTATAGAATAATCACAAGTCCCCGTCAAGCAAATATAACATTGAAAACCCCCCTAAAATGTGTTACAATCTTGGCATTGTCCGGGGTTTTCTTCTTCATCCCGCCCCGCCCGGTTTCTATAAATAACATACGTTTTGTTTGTAATAAAGAAAGGATGTTTCCCATGGCATTTGACGGTATCACGATCGCCAGCATCGTAAAAGAATTAAATCAGCATTTAACCGGCGGCCGCATTTATAAAATTGCCCAGCCCGAACCGGATGAACTGCTTCTGACCATAAAAAACAACGCTTCACAATATCGGCTGTTATTATCCGCGGACGCTTCTCTGCCGCTCGTCTATCTGACCGGCAAAAACAAGCAGAGCCCGCTGACCGCCCCCGGCTTCTGCATGCTGCTGCGCAAGCATTTACAGAACGCCAGGATTCTCGATATCGCCCAGCCCGGCTTAGAGCGCATTATCCGCATCCGCCTCGAGCACCTGAATGAAATGGGCGATCTGTGTCAGAAAACACTCGTTATAGAAATAATGGGCAAACACAGCAATATTATTTTCTGCAACGAAAATATGATCATCGACAGCATCAAGCACATTTCCGGCCTCGTCAGCTCGGTGCGGGAAGTTCTGCCGGGCCGGGAGTATTTCATCCCGCAGACACAGGATAAGCAGAATCCGCTTTCGTTTCTGGATTCCCTGCCTGAGACGCCGTCTTTTTCCTGCCGCGCCGAAACACCGGACGACAGCATCCACAGGACGGCACAGGATTTCAGGGAAAAACTCACATCCATGCCGATGCCCCTTTATAAGGCGCTCTACTGCGCCTTCACCGGCCTTTCTCCGGTCATGGCACAGGAAATCTGTTTCCGCGCCGGGCTGGACGGCGATATTCCGGCCGGCTCACAGCCCCCGGAAGCAATGGAACGGCTTTATGATACGTTCCTTTCCCTGTTAGCGCAGATTGCGGCGGGGAACTTCGCACCGAACATCATTTACGAGAAGAAAATGCCGGTCGAATTTGCCGCTCTGCCACTGACGCTCTACGCGGATAAGGAATCCGTCTCCTTCGATTCCATCAGCGAAGTACTGGAGCATTACTACGAAGAAAAAAGCACCCTGACGAGAATCCGCCAGAAATCAACGGATCTGCGCAGAATCGTGCAGACCGCACTGGAGCGTAACATCAAAAAATACGATTTACAGTGCCGGCAGATGAAAGATACCGAAAAAAGGGAAAAATACCGCGTCTACGGGGAACTTCTGAACACTTACGGATACGGTGTGGAACCGGGTGCCAAATCCATGGAGGCGTTGAACTACTATACGAACGAGATGATCACGATTCCGTTGGACGATACGCTGACGCCTTCCGAGAATGCCAAAAAATACTTTGATAAATACGGCAAACTGAAGCGCACTTTTGAAGCACTTTCCGAATTGACCGTAGAAGTCAAAAACGAAATCGAACATCTGGAATCCATCGCCGCGGCTTTGGACATCGCCCTGCAGGAAGAAGATCTGGTACAGATCAGGGAAGAACTGATTGAAAGCGGCTATATCCGCAGAAAAGGCGGAAACAAAAAGGTGAAAATCACAAGCCGCCCCTTCCATTATATCAGTTCCGACGGCTTTCATATGTATGTGGGCAAGAACAACTACCAGAACGACGAACTGACATTTAAACTGGCTGTGGGCAGCGACTGGTGGTTCCATGCCAAAGGGATGCCCGGCTCCCATGTCATCGTCAAAACGGAGGGAAAAGAACTGCCCGACCGCACTTTTGAAGAGGCGGCCAGACTGGCTGCCTGGTATTCCAAAGGCCGTGAACAGGAAAAAGTCGAAATCGACTATCTCCAGAAAAAGAATGTCAAAAAGCCCAACGGCTCCAAACCGGGATTTGTCGTCTATTACACGAATTTTTCGATGGCAATCGATTCCGACATCTCCGGTCTGAAACAGATTCTATAACATACGTTATGTAAAATCAAAAGTTCCCTCGCCGCATCCTTTGGCAGCACGCCGTCGGCACAGCAGGGAACTTTTCGTATTTATGCCCTCTGCCGCCATCAGCGGCACATGCGGGCACTAAATTGTTTTCTCGATAAACAACGATTTCACATGATCGATCTCCGCCTGTGTGGCTTTTGCCGCCGGCACATAATAGGATTTCTCTCTTGCGATCTGATACAGTTCTTCCTGTGACTGCTCACAGGCATTTCGAAACTGTTTCAAAGTCTGTTTTAACTCTTTGTTTTCCGTCTGGGGAATCATTTCTCCGAAACGAACCAGTTCTCCGTTGATTCCCGTCAAAGTATCCGCTACCATTGTTTTTTCCTGCATCTGCATATTAACTCCTCCATTTCCGCTCAGCCCGCAATCGAATGCGGACACAGTCCGCACGCGCAGGCACAAATTTACCTGAAAACGCTTTCTGAAAACAATTTCTTTTTCACGGTATCAGATTAGCGCAAAAACTCCATCAGCTGCTGCTTGTTCTGCATTGCGGATTTCGCGCCTTTTTCAAAGAACTGCTTTACCTGGGTATCGCTCGCGCATTCCGCATATTCTTTCATTTTACAGTGTGTTACATCGTAACCGCCCATGAGATGACGAAGATTTTGTAATTCAAGTTCTGATAAATTAGCCATTTGGGTTCCCTCCTGATTTTTTTTGATGCAGGATTAGTATCTGTATTCGGAGGGGAATTATACGTTTGTTTTTATTTTAACAGACGCATTTTTTTGGCAATATACACTAACAGAGCTCCTTTCGGAAATGCTTTCAGTTCCGTTTCGTTCACCGCTCCCATTCGGATAATCAGCACAAAATAAACGAATGCGGCAGCGGCAAGCGCCATCACAACGGAAATACGGTTTAACCCGATGAGATAATAAACGCCGGTATAAACGCCGTAAGCCGCCGCTCCCATCCAGACGGAAGCAAGGCCGGGCAAAAGGTAGGTCTTCACGATGTCTTCGCGATAACCCAGATATTTTTTGACAGAAGCATGATTTAACAGACACATAATGAACGAGTAAGCAATGTTCGCGGCCGCAAGCGCATAAAGATCCCAGTCCGTATATAACAGGAGCCCGATCAGCAGGCCGATCTGTACAACCAGCGCGGCCGCCGCATGGATAACCGGAATATTCACTTTGCCGATTCCCTGTAATACCGCATTGGTCAGTGTGGAAAGGCCATAGAGAATGACCGTTACCGCCAGCACGCGCAGCAGGCCCGACGCGGTTTCCAGCGCTTCTTTCTGCGGGTAGATAAACTGAACGACCGGTTTCGCAAGCACGGCAAGCCCCACCGCAGACGGAATGGAAAGGAGCATCGTCATCCGCGTCGCCTGGCTGACCTTATATCTCGTTTCTTTTTCCCGGTGCGTCGCGAACGTGGCGGAAACGCCCGGCAAAGAAGCGGAAGACATCGCTGACGCGAGCGCAATCGGTATATTGACAATGGAAATGGCCTGTGTCGCAAAAATACCGTACCGAATCGCCGCCGTCGCTTCTTCCATCCCCTTGACGTCGATCATGATTTTATTATAGATCTTCATATTGACAACGGTAGAACAATTATAGATAAATGTGCTTAAAATAAAAGGTGTTACGGTCGTGATGATCACTTTGAAAATTTCCTGATAACTCTCCTCATGGCCCGCATTATCCCGTTTTACCCGTTTCCTGATAACATCCCCGTTCAGATAATACATGCCGGCCATAAACAGCAGCGCGATCAAAACGCCAGCGCCCGTACCGAGGGCGCTGCCCGATGCACCGTATACAGCCTGTGTCGTCGCGCTCTCATTTTTTACCATTCCAATCAGCAGATAAGCCGCAAGGATACTGATGACCGCATTCAGGATCTGTTCCAGAATCTGGGAAATGGACGTATGCACCATCGACCCGTGCGCCTGAAAATATCCCCGGAATACGCCGAGCAGTCCGGAAAAAAATATTGTCGGTGCGAAAACCCGCAGTACCGGGATGGAATTGGGCATATCGGAAACCAGCAGAGGCGCCGCAAAAAAAGTAATGAGGGAAGCTATCCCCCCTACCACGAGAACATAAATGAGCGCACACTGAAATACCCTCTGGGCATTTCGATATTCCTTATAAGCCAGCCGCTGTGCGATGACTTTAGAAATGGCAGAGGGTATACTATACGAAGAAACCAATAAAATAATGGTATAAATATTGATGGCGCTGCTATAATATCCGTTTCCTTCCAGACCGATGATGCTTGTCAGGGGGCTTCTGTATATCAGGCCAATGATTTTAACGATAATGCCGGCGGCTGCAAGAATGCCGGCCTGAAGCACAAAACTATCCTTCTTCTTTTGTTGTGCCATGTTTCGTTTCCATCCTTTTGCTGTCTAACCGATCAGCCAGTCATACATTTCCTGATACTTTTTAGCGGATACATGCCATGAGAAATCAGCCGCCATAGCGCGGTCGATAATTTTGTTCCACTCTCTTTTCTTATCATAATAAATGCGCTCCGCATAACGGATAGTGCTTAACATTTCATGCGCATTGTAATTGACAAAGCTGAATCCTGTTCCGGTACTTTCATATTCATTATATGACTCAACCGTATCTTTCAGACCACCCGTTTCCCGGACGATCGGAACCGTACCGTAACGAAGCGACATCAGCTGGCTTAAACCGCAGGGTTCAAACAGCGACGGCATCAGAAACGCATCGCTTGCCGCATAAATCTTATGGGACAGGGCGTCGGAATAATAAATATTCGCGGAAACTTTCCCATGGTATTTCCAGTCAAAATGACGGAACATATTTTCATACTGCTCTTCGCCGGTTCCAAGCACAACAATCTGTACATTGTCCTGGCAGAGTTCATCCATCACATAAGCGATCAGGTCAAAGCCCTTCTGCCCGGTCAGTCTGGATACGATGCCGATCATCATCGTCTTGTCATCCTGATTCAGCCCAAGCTCCGCCTGTAACGCATGTTTATTTTTCACCTTTTCCTTGCGGAAATTAACCGCATTGTAAGGATGTTCGATATTTTTGTCCGTTTCCGGATTGAAATCGTCATAATCGATGCCGTTGACAATACCGCGCAGATCATTCGTCCTCGCGCAGAGCAGGCCGTTCAGCCCTTCTCCGTAGAAAGCCGTCTTGATCTCTTCCGCATATGTGTCGCTGACCGTCGTAATCGCATCCGCATAAACCAGGCCGCCTTTTAACAGATTTGCATCCTTGTAAGCCTCCAGCTTATCCGCCGTAAAGAAGTACTCCGGAAGTCCGGTAATTTCCCGTACCTCTTTCACACTCCATTTTCCCTGGAATTTCAGGTTGTGAATCGTCATAACGGTCTTGATGCCGCGGTAAAACTCGCCGCCCTGGAATCTTTCCTTCAAATAAACGGGAATCAGTCCCGTCTGCCAGTCGTGACAGTGTATCACATCGGGTTTAAAATCGATCACCGGCAAAATGGAAAGCGCCGCTTTACAGAAGAACGCATATTTTTCAATCTCAAACAGCGCGTTATCGCTGTACGGCTTAAATCCGTTAAAAAAGGATTCGTTATCAATAAAATAATACTTCACGCCGTCTACTTCCGCCTCAAGAATCCCCACATATTCATTTTTCCAGTGAAAATCCATGTAAAAATGCGTTTTGTACTGCAACAGATCTTTCATTTTCTGTGACATACAGGTATATTTGGGAAGAATCACCCGCACGTCAAAATATTCCCTGTCAATACATTTGGGCAGGGAACCAACTACATCTGCCAGACCGCCCGTTTTGATAAACGGCACACCCTCCGACGCAACAAACAAAATCTTCTTCATGAAATAACCCTCCAATATAACCTTTTTTGCCGCTTTGGCAGGATATGTTACCATATCCCAACAGACACGGCTCTCATATTGCCATATCCCCCGGATACGGCTCCCATTGAGGCCGTTTCTGTTATTATACAGCATTTCCCCCGGTAATAAAAGGATTAATTTCCATTAATTGTCCGTTTCTTCGTTTTCCGCATTTAATTCCCGTACCCTCTGTACTGAAGACGAATCTTATCCGCAATCAGGGCGATGAACTCCGAATTGGTCGGTTTTCCTTTTCCCGTATTAATCGTATACCCGAACAGAGAATCCAGCGTTTCCATTTTCCCTCTCGACCATGCCACCTCAATCGCATGACGGATCGCGCGTTCCACGCGGCTCGGCGTCGTCTGGTATTTATTCGCGATCGTCGGATAAAGCACTTTTGTAATGGAGCCGAGCATTTCCACGTCCTCCACGGACATCATAATCGCCTCCCGCAAATACTGATAGCCTTTAATATGTGCCGGCACGCCGATTTCATGTATCATATTGGTTACATCCTTCTCCAGATCATGCACACCCGTTTCCCTGACGGCTCCGTCCATCTTCGCCAGATCGCCTTCCGGCCTGCCGGAAGGTACTGTTATCATGATCTGAAATTCTTTATCGCCGCTCATTAAATTATTCAGAATTTGATATACCTTTTCGTTATCTCTTGTCACCGTTAAATTTAATTGTTCCATAATAAAATCCCCCATTTCTACTCAACTGCCCGGTCTGCCCACGGATACAAACCGCGTTAATTCTATTATAAACAATACAAAGGGGCTATGGAATATTTAGGCATCGCACCGACGCACGCTCTTTACTGTATCAACATATTTTCGATAAAAATTCCGTACCCGCTGGCCGAGTCCTGGACCAGCACATGCGTCACAGCGCCGATCAGCTTGCCGTTCTGGATGATCGGGCTGCCGCTCATCCCCTGAATAATGCCGCCGGTCAGGGAAAGAAGTTCCTCATCCGTAATTTTTATCACCAGTCCCCGGTTGACATTTCCCTCTTCCAGATGAAGTTCTTCGACCTGAATATCATAATATTTCGGCTCTCCGGTTACGGAACAGATAATCTGGGCCGGGCCGGTCACGACTTCCTGTTTTAAGGCAATCGGAACCGGTGCAAAAGATGTCTGCTGTACAATTTCGTCTTTGCAGACTCCGAAAATCCCTTCCGCCGTGTTTTCCGTAATCTCTCCGATGACGTTTTCGTTTTCGTATTCGATATATCCCGTCAGTTCTCCGGGAGAACCGTCCTGTCCCCGCGTAATTCCTATAATCTCCGTTTTATATAACGCGCCTTCGTCTAACTGCATCAGCGTGGAAGTATCCACATCGTTAATCCCATGTCCGAGCGCGCCAAAAGTATCGTCCGCATCCACATAAGTCAGCGTTCCGATTCCCTGTGCGTTGTCCCGGATCCAGATGCCGAGTTTCCATTCTCCGCCCGGATTCCCTTCGGGTTTTATCCTGACTTCGGTGATTTCTTCACCCCGTCTGAGCGTCATAATCATTTCTTCTCCGCCGGAATCCGCTATCATTTGCACGAAATGCTTTTTGTTTTCCACTTTTTCCCCATTTACATCCAAAATATAGTCCCCGGTCTGAAGAATGTATTTGGCCGGGGATATGGTTTCTCCTTTTTCGTTTTCAAACTCCCCGATGCCGACGACCAAAACGCCGTTCGTTTTTACATAAATACCGATCGGAATCCCCGACGGTATCAGCGTCTTATCCTGAATAACCTGAACGTCCACGCTTTTATATGGAAGAATCCCAAAAAGTTTCAAATCCATCTTATAGTGATCAATCTGGCCGGCTTTCACCGTAACCCCTTTGGAAAAGTCAACATGAAGGCTCTCCACTCCTGTAGAAATGCTTTCCACCGCTTCATCCTGATAGATTTTCCCGGAAACCGGCACCCGAAAATCCAGTTCCTGTTCTATCCCCGCGCGGATATTTATCGTCGAAGGCATCCTTCTCCAGTAATCAATATACACCGCCGCCAAAAGCGCAAGCAGACCGCAGGCCAGCATGATATACAGAAATCCCCGGTATCTTTTTATTTTAAAGTCATGATCAGTCATTTTCATGTTCCTTTCTCCGCTATTGTCAACGTGCACCCGTTATCCTCAGCGGAAACGGGGATACACGGTCCCATTTTCCGCTGAGGGTATGCACACCAAAAAAAAGAACATACAAGAGTATGTCCTTTCTAGTATATGAAAAAAGTTCGATTTTAATTTAATATTGCTTTGATTTTCTTGCCAAATCTTTCATTTCTTTCGCATTGTTCAGAACATTTTCCGTAATGCTGGCGCCGCCGAGCATTCTGGCGAGTTCTTCCACGCTCTCCGTTTCTCTGAGTTCGCGGATTCTGGTCACGGTGCGCTCTTTTGTTACGGATTTCTCGATCTGAAAATGGGTGTCCGCCATCGCCGCAATCTGCGGAAGGTGGGTGATGCAGATCAACTGATGCTTCTGTCCGAGGATTCCCATTTTCTCGGAAACTTTCCAGGCGGTTTTTCCGCTGATTCCGGTATCGATTTCATCAAAAATCAGCGTTTCAATCTCGTCTTTATCCGCAAGCACCGTCTTTAAAGCCAGCATGATACGGGACAGTTCGCCGCCGCTCGCGACCTGGGAAAGAGGGCGCAGTTCTTCTCCGGGATTGGTGGATATCATAAAAGCGGCCTGATCATAGCCGTCCGGTCCGATTTTATCTTTTTCGGAATGTACGCTGATCTCAAACGCAACATCGATAAAATTCAAATCGACCAGCGCCTTTTTCATGGACCGGGCCAGACTTTTGGCGCTTTTTATCCGAATCCTGGATACTTTTTCACAAAGCGCAAGCAGTTCCTTTTTCAGGGCCGCTTCTTTCTGCATAAGTTCCTGCCGGTATGCGTCGAAATTCTGATATTTTTCCAGTTTTTCCTGCATTTTATCCCGGTAGGCAAGAATTTCTTCGATGGTGTTTCCATATTTCGCTTTCAGATGATTGATCAGATCCAGCCGTTTTTCCGTACTGGCAAACAGCTCTCCGTCAAATTCCAGGCCGGACAGATAATCCGCCGCCGCCCTGTTATAATCGTTCAGCAGGCTGTCGATCTCCAGAAGCTGCGCCTCGAAATTCTGAAGCGTTTCGTCATAAGCGGCTACGGAACGGATTTCCTTCACGGCTCTTCCGATAGCGTCTCCCGCGCCGCCGTTCTCATAACCGCATAGCTGATGCGCAAGCGTTGCCGCTTCCTGTATTTTCTGCCCGTTGACAAGTTTTCTGTAAGATTTCTCCAGCTCCGCATCTTCTCCGGGTTCCGGCGCCGCATCCTCGATTTCCTGTACTTCGAACGCGGCGAGCGAAGCCTCCCGTTTCCGCGTCTCCTCGTCCACATCCTCCAGGGAAAGCTGTTTTGTAACCTCTTTGTATTTCTCATAGCATTCTTTCAGCTTTTTACCCGGTCCGTCCAGCGCTTCTTTCGCATATTCATCCAGAATTTCCAGCTGTCTTGCGGCCTTTAGCAGCGACTGATGCTCATGCTGACCGTGAATATCGATCAAAATTTCGGCAAGCGCCCTGACCTGTTTTACGCTGACGGTCTCTCCGCCAACCTTGCACAGGGATTTTCCGGGCATAATCCGCCTTTGCAGAATCACCGTTCCGTCCTCTTCCACAGGCAGTTCCAATTTGCGTATTTCTTCTGCCTGTTCTTCTTTTTCTACCTGAAAAACAAGTTCAACAAGCGCATAATCGGCGCCGCTTCGAATCATATCCTTTTCCGCTTTTGCGCCAAGCGCCAGATTCACGGAACCGATAATAATAGATTTTCCGGCTCCCGTTTCTCCCGTCAGTATATTCAGGCCTTTTCCAAAATATACTTCCGTTTCATCGATCAATGCAAGATTTTTTACATACAGGCTGACCAGCATATTCTTTAATCCTCATATTGAAGCATTTTCTTTATTTTATCCATAACAGGTATCGTATCGTCCGCCGTGCGGATGGCTATCATAATCGTATCGTCTCCGGCGATACATCCGACGACTTCCGGCATTTTCATCGCATCCACCGCCGCGGCGACCGCCATCGCCATGCCGGATACGGTTTTCATGACAAGAAGGTTCTGGGCCACATCCATAGACGCATACCCTTCTTTCAGCACACGGGTATATTTATCACTAAGATGCCCGTTCTCATTTCCGCGCTCGTATACGACATATTTCTGCCTGCCGTTCATGCCCGGTATTTTAGAAAGTTTCAGTTCTCTGATATCTCTGGAAACAGTCGCCTGCGTAACCTGATACCCTTCTTTTTTCAATCTTTCCGCCAGTTCTTCCTGGGTCTCGATTTCATACTGTTCAACCAGCTCCCTGATTTTCCCATGCCTGCTTTTTTTCATGCCGTTTCTCTCTCTTTACAGATTGAAAATCCTTGATTTTTCAACCTAATCTTCCATGTCAGGGCACATTTGAGGCTCTGACTCAAATTGCCAGTTGAAAAATCCTCGATTTTTCAACTTATTCGCTCATTTTTTTATGCAGAATTTCCAGAAAGCTCTCCGTGTTGAGTTTCAGGATTTCCGTCGTCTTTGAAGCTTTTTGGATAATGATTTTATCTCCTGTATTCAAAATGACTCTGTGGCTTCCGTCAAAGCTGGCTTCCACAGTCTGTACGCAGTTTTCCCTTCCTTCCGGTATCTCGATGACCACCTCATCTTCCGGTGAAAGGACGATGCTTCTTGTATTTAACGTATGCGGACAGATCGGCGTAAGCAGCAGAAGGCTCGCGCCCGGCTCCACAATAGGGCCGCCCGCCGACATATTATATCCGGTCGAACCGGTCGGCGTCGCCACGATCATGCCGTCCGCCACATATCCGTTCAGAAAACGCCCGTTTACATAAATATGAAAATGCAGAACCTGTAAAGAGCCCCGCCGGGAAATCACGATATCGTTGAGCGCATAATCCCTTACCACACATTTTCCTTCCCGAAATACGCCGCCCGAGAGCATCATGCGCGCCTCTTTCGTATAATCGCCGCACAACAATTTGTCGAGCGCCGGTTCTATGCTTCCGATCTCCACTTCCGCCAGATAACCAAGCGTACCGAGGTTTACGCCGAGAAGCGGGATTTCCCGCTCCATCAGATCGCCGGCAGCCTTTAACAGCGTGCCGTCCCCGCCCAGAACGATTGCGCACTCGATTCCCTCCGGAACCCGGACAGTATCCGTTTCCCGTTCGTTTATCCGGCAGTCTGCCTGTGCGCCGCGTTCCCGCAGGTACGATAAAATCCTGTCGGTATAACGTCGTTCCGGATCTTTTGCCTTATTTGCTATTACCAGAAAATGCTTCATTATCCTTCGTCCCTGTCTGCTTTAAACTCCCGGTGCGCCGCGCTTACCGTGTCTAAGATCATCTGCCGTTCAGCTTCCGTATCGACCGATTCCGGCCCGGGCTGCGGCTCCGGTTTTACTTGTGCCGCCGGCTGCGTCAGACTTTCTTCCGACATTCTTTCACGCAGCGCCATTTCTGCCTCCGCTTCCGTCAGCCGGACCGTCTCTTCCGAAAGCGGTTCCTTTTTTTCCAGATAAATCAGATATTCGATATTTCCTTCCGGTCCTTTTACCGGAGAAAATGTAAGTCCTTTTACCGTAAAACCAACAATTCGTGTATATAAGACAATTTTTCGGATCACTTCTTCATGAATCTCCGGTTCCCTGACGACGCCCTTTTTCCCGACTTTCTCCCTGCCGGCCTCGAACTGGGGCTTGATCAGGCAGACCATATGTCCCGCATCTTTCAGCAGATTTCTCGCCGGTATCAGAATTTTGGTCAAAGAAATAAAGGAAACGTCCACGGATGCAAAGTCCAGCCGGTCCTCAATATCTTCCGGCTTCATATAGCGGAAATTGGTTTTTTCCATGCAGACAACCCGATTATCCTGCCGCAGTTTCCATGCGAGCTGCCCATGCCCCACATCAACGGAATAGACCTTCGCCGCACCGTTTTGCAGCATACAGTCCGTAAAACCGCCGGTTGAAGCGCCGATGTCCATACAGATTTTTTCCGCCAGGCCGATCGAAAAAGCCTTCATGGCCTTTTCCAGCTTCAGGCCGCCTCTGCTGACATATGGAAGCGAAGCGCCTCTGACTTCGATCTGCGCTTTTTCCGTTTCAAACGCGGCGCCGGCTTTGTCTTCCCGCTGCCCGTTCACATAAACATTCCCGGTCATAATAATGGCTTTCGCCTTTTCTCTGGACGGTGCAAAGCCCTGTCTGACAAGCAGAATATCCAACCGCTCCTTCATCTTATGTCCATGCCTTTCCCTCAGCCCGCATATAAGCCAAAATCCGTTCCACAATGGAATCCGCATCGATGCCGACTTCTTTTTTCAGCAGTTCCACATTTCCATGCTCCACATACTCGTCCGGAATGGTAACGCACATCACTTTTACATCCGTGTTCAGCGTGTCCACATAGGCCCGGACCTTTTCTCCAAAACCGCCGCTTGCCACGTTTTCTTCCATTGTAACAATCAATTTATGTTCCGCGCAGGCTTCTTTAACGGCCGCTTCGTCAATCGGCTTTACAAACCGCGCATTGGTCAGGGAGCAGAAATAACCTTCTCCGGCCAGCTGACTGCGCACTTCCAGCGCGACTTTTACCATACTGCCCGCCGCAAAAAGAATAATGTCCTTTTCCCGGTATATGCTTTCGCTCTTCCCGTAAACAATCGGCTCCCTGTTTTCTTTCAGGCCGTCATAGGCCTCGCCGCGTGGATAACGTATCGCCGTCGGCGCCCCGAAAGCGACCGCAAACTTAATCATATCGGAAAGCTCCCATTTATTTTTGGGCGCCATTATGTGCATATTCGGAATGGAAGAAAGGTAAGACAGATCGAAAATGCCCTGATGCGTCTCTCCGTCGCTCCCTACCAGTCCGGCCCTGTCGATCGCAAAGACGACGGGCAGGTTCTGAATACAGACGTCATGTAAAATCTGGTCATAAGCCCTTTGCAAAAAGGACGAATAGATAGCCACAATCGGTTTTAATCCGCCGGCCGCAAGACCGGCCGCAAACGTCACCGCATGTTCCTCCGCAATGCCCACATCGAAAAACCGGTCCGGATACATATTCCGGAAACGTTTCAGCCCGGTTCCGTCAGGCATGGCAGCCGTTATCGCAACGACTTTCTCATCCCGCTGTCCGAGCTTACACATGACAGTCGAAAAAATATCGGTGTAGTTGGCCTTTGTCCTCGGCCTGCTTGGGATTCCGGTCTCGATGTCAAAGGGCTCCGCTCCATGAAATCTGGCCGGATGCCGTTCCGCGGGGCCATATCCTCTGCCCTTCTCCGTATTGACATGAACGAGCACGGCGCCCCGGACTTTTTTCGCCTCTTTCAGGATACGCATCATCGCCTGGATATCGTGTCCGTCTACCGGCCCCAGATAGGTAATGCCCATATCTTCAAAAAACATGCCCGGCACAACAAGATGTTTAAAACTGCTTTTGACGCGCCGAATTTTGGATACTACTTTATCGCCGTATTTGGATTTCCGATGCAGGGAATCATAGACGCCCTCTTTCAGATCCAGATACATGTCCGCCGTCCTGATATTGTTCAGATATTTGGAAACACCGCCCACATTTTCGGAAATGGACATATTGTTATCATTCAGGATAATGATAAAATTTGTTTCCAGCCGTGAAGCATTGTTCAGTGCTTCATAGGCCATGCCGCCCGTCAGGGAACCGTCTCCGATCACGGAAACGATCGTATTCTTCCCGCCTTCCAGATCTCTTGCCTTGACCATGCCGAGTCCCGCCGAAATGGAAGTCGAACTGTGCCCCGTATCAAAACAGTCGCAATCGCTTTCTTTTCTCTTGGGAAAACCGCTGATACCGCCGTATTTACGTAAGTTTACAAAACCGTCCCTTCGTCCGGTCAGAATTTTATGGGTATAGGACTGGTGCCCGACATCCCATATAATCTTATCTTCCGGAAGATTTAAGGAAAGATGCAGCGCCATCGTCAGTTCCACGGCTCCCAGATTGGAGCCGAGATGCCCGCCTGTCACGCTGATGGAACGAATCAGGAACTGCCTGATTTCTTCCGCCAGCGCATTATAATTTTCCGCACCGATACTTTTAATATCATTGGTTTTTTCTATTTTTTCCAGAAACATCGTATCGACCATGCCTTTCTACGAACCCGTAAACCGTTACTTTTCTCTGCCGATCAACTGTTCCACCAGTTTTTCCAGAAAAGGATTTCTCCCGGGAAAAGAAGACAGGATCTGAATCGCCTCATTCGATAATGATGCGGCCATTTCCGCCGACTTTTCCAATCCATGTATGGTAACATATGTTACTTTATTATTTTTTTCATCACTTCCAATGGGTTTTCCAAGAATTTCCTGACTGCCCGTAATATCCAGAATATCATCCTGAATCTGAAAGGCGATGCCGATATTCCAGGCACATTTTTCGACAGCCCTGATCTGACCGGCATCCGCACCGGCCAGAATGGCCCCGATCATCATCGCGCACTGAATAAGCGCCGCCGTCTTATGCTCATGAATAAAAAGAAGGAGTTCCTCCGTTATGTTCTCCTGATGCTCTTCGGCTTCAATATCCGCACATTGTCCGCCGATCATCCCGTAAATGCCTGCTTTTCGGGACAGAACCGTCATCGCCTGTGCCGCTTTCCGATATTCCGACGGGTTCTGCGCCCTTTCAAAGGCAAGGCAGGCCGTCTCAAAAGCATAGTTTAACAAGCCGTCTCCGGCCAGCACCGCCATACCCTCGCCGTATACGACATGGGTCGTCTTTCTGCCTCTTCTGTACGCATCGTTATCCATCGCCGGAAGATCGTCGTGCACGAGAGAATAGTTATGTATCATCTCGATTGCCGCCATAAAAGGTTCCACCAGACCGCCGGTTCCTCCAAACATTTTCCATGTCTCTTCCATCAGCATCGGGCGCAGTCTTTTGCCGCCTGCCAGTATCGAATAGTTCATCGCTTCGATAACCGTTTTCTGGAATCCTTCTTCCTTTGGCAGAAATTTTGCAAGCATGTCCTCGATTCGGGCTGTTTTTTCATTCAATGTTTCTTTAAAATTCATCTAATCCACCGTCTTCATTAATTTTCAACACCTGTTTTTCCACTTTGTCGATCTTCTCATTACAGTATTGTAAGAGCTTCATGCCCTCCTGATAGGCTTTAAAGGATGCCTCCAAAGTGATATCTTCCTCTTCCAGAAGCTCAATGGTCTCTTCTACCTGTTCGAAAGCTTCTTCCAGAGAAAGGGCTTTCTTCTTATTCTTGACTTCTCTTTCCTGTTCCATACCGATTTCGATACCTTTCTCTTCTTTTTACCCGGGCATCTTCCCTCTGTCCGTTACTTTCGTATGAATCACGCCGTCTTTCACATAAACATGCAGCTCGTCTCCCGGTTCTACCTGGGAAATACGGTTGACCGTCCTGCCCTGTCCGTCGGCCGCATAGGCATATCCCTGATTTAATTTTTCAAGCGGTGAAAGGCCCTTCATCTGTTCGATGTACAACGCCAGCCGATGCCGTTTATCCGACAGCGTCCGCTCCATATGCCCTTGCAGCGTTTCCTCCAGCTTCATCATATAGGTACGCTTCTCCCGTATCTGGTTGGCCGGGCTCAAATACCGAAGCTGCATCCGATAATGCTCCAGCCGGTTCCGATAACGGCTGATACGGTTCCGGCACAAATGCTGCATCGTATATGCGTACTCGCTCATCCGCTCCTGTAACTGTTCTATATCATAAACGGCAAGTTCCGCGGCCGCCGAAGGCGTCGGCGCGCGCAGATCCGCCACAAAATCCGCAATCGTCGTATCCGTTTCATGTCCGACGGCCGAAATGACCGGAATCGGACAGTCAAAAATTGCCTGTGCAACGGCTTCCTCGTTGAAAGCCCACAAATCTTCTATCGAGCCGCCGCCCCTTCCGACAATGATCGTATCGACCCGGTAATGCTCCATCGCGTGAATGCCGTTCACTATGCTCTGAACCGCCATATCACCCTGCACGATGGCCGGATATAATATGATCTGTACATAAGGGTTCCGCCTGGATGCAATCTGAATGATGTCCCGCACCGCGGCTCCGGTCTGGGCCGTAACCACGCCAAGACGGCTGATATATTTCGGAATGGGCTGCTTATACTCTTTCGCGAACATGCCCCGTTCTTCCAGTTCCGTCTTTAACCGTTCAAAACGCTCATAAAGCGCACCGGCGCCGTCCTGACGGATTTCTCTCGCATACATCTGGTATTTGCCGTCCCGCTCGTAAACATCGACGGTTCCGTTCACAATAACCTGCTGTCCTTCCGCCATCCGGAATTTCAGCCCGGCTCTGTTTCCGGAAAACATAACACACGCTATCGTTCCTTTTTCATCCTTTAATGTAAAATAAATATGTCCAGAGGAGTGATATTTGCAGTTACTGACTTCTCCCTTTACCGAAAGGGACTGCAACATAAAATCCTGCGTGAACATATTTTTAATGTACGCGTTTACCTGTCCTACCGTATATACATTCTGCATGATAACTGCCTCTACACGAATCTGGCCAATATGCCGTTCACAAACCCTGAAGATGCATCCTGTCCGAATTTTTTGGCAAGCTCTACCGCCTCATTGATCGCCACACCGGCCGGAACATCCTCGTCAAACGTCATTTCATAAACTGCCAGTCTCAGGATCGTCAGGTCAACTTTCCCCATTCTGGCCGTATCCCAGTTCTCGGTCCGCTCGTTCAGCATTTTATCTATTACTTCCAGTTTTTCAACAATCTTATGATATTTGGCTGAAATATACGCCGCATCCGTCTCATCCGCGATACAGGTATCTTCAAAAAAAAGCTTTTCCTGTTCGGGCATTTCCTCAGAGCTGTTAAATTCTATACGGAACAGCAGTTTAAATATCTGTTCCCTCAGTTCTCTTCTGCTCATAAATATCTTCGTCCTATTTTTCTTTCGCCACATTGATGCCGGCGATACGGATATTCACATCGGTTACTTCCAGCCCCGTCATATTTTCCACCGCGTTCTTGACCTTCGTCTGCACCCGCTGGCAGGTAGCCGGAATGTTAAAACCATATTCTATCGTAATCGCGAGATCAACCTTTACTTTCTTCTGAATAACCTCTACTCTCGTGCCTTTTGCCGCGTTTCTGACGCCGACTCTGCTTAAAAATTCGTTTGTCATATTCCCGGACATGGCCGCCACGCCTTCCACTTCCGTTGCCGCAAGCGCCGCAATCATCGCCACCACATCATCCGCTATTTTAACCGAACCGATTTCTTCATTTTCCTGTAATACAAAAGTATTCTTACTAAATTCCTGTTCCATCAGCCACACCATACCTTTCTCACCGTCAGATTCCGGTTTTGTCCATTCTGGTTAAGTATACCAAAATTAATTGCCTTTGCCTAGTACTATTCCACAAAATTGTTTTGCGGATATGCTCCGAACCGGCCGTGAAGCCCTCATTCAACCCGAGAGCCTCCGGCGGAGCATGATTCTCTTTGGAGGCACGCTTCCGCTCCACGAAAAGCGGCAGCAGATGCTAAGCTCGTAAAGTACCTCGCTAAGCACTGGCGCTTTTCAAGGACCTCCGCCAGAGAATCATGCTCCGCCGAAGGCTCTCGGGCCGAATAAAGATCCTGTGCGGGCCGGGCCGGAGCACACACGCCGCAGCAATCCCTTACAGCCAGAAGCTCATACTGTACTGCTGTTCGTCATCCGTATAGGAGACGACGCCTTCCGGGCAGTCAAGGTAATTGAAAATCTCCTGATTGTCAATCAGCCGTTCCTGCATTTCCCGGTAAATGTCTTCCGATTCGCACTTGAACGTAATATATGCGTCTCCTTTTTCATATCCGCTCTGAAAGACGCGCGTCAGCTGTTCTTCATCCACTGTGGAAAAATAAAGCCCTTCCCTGACATAGTAGTTGGCGTCCGTCGAAGTACAGTCCGGGAGATCGACCACGTTATCAATGGTATGCGTCTTGCCAAGCTGCTCCGTCGTCACGCACAGATAATCATAATTGATCTTGGGCATATTCTCCTCCGGATAAGACGCCCCGCCTCCGACCGCCTGATAGGATGCGTCGCCCCATGTGGTATCCATATAATACCAGTCCCCGTCTATCCGAATCAGATTCCAGGCATGTCCTTCCCCGGAAGAAACATTTCCAAGCACAAGCGTCGAATAGATACCCGCCTTATCTAACAGATACTGGGTCGCTTTGGCATACCCCTGGCAGACCGACCTGCCGTCCAGAAAGACCGAGCAGATATTCTGATTGTCCGCCACATCCGCATCATACTCCGTATGACCGATCAGATATTCATAGATATATTTTACCGTTTCGTATTCGTCCGCCCCGGCCGGAAGCCCCGCAAGACATCTGCTGACATAATCGTCGATCTGCGCCTGACGCGCGGCGATCTCTTCCTGCCCTTCCCGGTAGGTCCCCGCAAAGGTTATTTTTTTCAATATATCGCCCAGCGTATACTTTGTATAAGTATAACCTTCCACATAGAAAATTTCCGGGTGATCGTTCAGCACACACTGGAAAATACGGGAAATTTCCTCCTGATCCAGCGTCGAGAGCGTTATGTTCTCCTGAAATTCCACAAGCGCCCATAAAATTTCGATATAAACCGTCCGTTCCGCCTCCGATAATTGCTGATAAGCATAGGAATCCGCCTGTTCTTCCCGCAAGAGAAGTTTCTTTTCTTCCGTCAGCCCCTCCGGCGCGTCCGTCCCGCTTTCTTCTTCCGGCATCTGAACCTTCTGTTCTTCCACGGCATAGCCTTCCACCGGCACGCTTTCCGCCTTCTCTTCCGCGAAAGCCGTCCCCTCCGGGAAAAAAGCGGATAATCCGGCAGCCGCTTCGTCCAGCCAGTCCGTGCGTACTCCTGTATAAACCAGACATCCGATCAACACCATCATTCCCGATAATAAGATAAAAGTCTTTTTCATCAGATACCATACCTTTCTCTTAGTCTGTAAACGCTGTGTTTCCCGGAAGGGCTGCCGAAACAGATCAGTTTCTTCCAAACTCGGAGAGTATCAGCCCTTTGTTTCGCTCTACCGTCATGCCGACGCTCCACTGGTTGACAAACAACAGCAGCGGATTCCCCTTTAAGTCCTTAATCTTTTTCATATCGGAAGTACCTGTCAGCCTGTCCAGATCAATATCGGTATTCTCTATCCAGCGAATATGTTCATAAGGTAAATTCTCCAGACGGATGTCCACATTGTACTCGTTTTCCAGACGATATTTCAACACGTCGAACTGCAATACGCCGACAACGCCCACAATAATCTCTTCCATACCCGTATTAAATTCCTGAAAAATCTGAATTGCGCCTTCCTGCGCAATCTGTGTGATGCCTTTCACGAACTGCTTTCTTTTCATCGTATCGAGCTGCCGCACCCGGGCAAAATGCTCCGGCGCAAACGTGGGGATTCCCTCATACTGAAACTGCTCTTTCGGCATGCAAAGCGTATCCCCAATGGAGAAAATACCCGGATCAAATACCCCTATAATATCTCCGGCGTATGCTTCACTCAATATCTTCCGTTCATCCGCCATGATCTGCTGCGGCTGGGAAAGCCGCATAACCTTGCCGCCCTGTACATGTTTTACTTCCATACTGGCATCATATTTTCCCGAACAGATGCGCATGAACGCAACCCGGTCCCTGTGCGCCTTGTTCATATTTGCCTGAATTTTGAACACAAAAGCGGAAAAGTTATTCTCTACCGGGTCAATCAGGCCGATATCCGCTTTTCTTGGCAGAGGCGTCGTTGTCATTTTCAGAAAATGCTGCAAAAAGATCTCCACGCCAAAGTTCGTCAGCGCCGAACCGAAAAACACCGGCGTCAGTTCCCCAGCCCGTATCCTGTCCAGATCGTATTCGGCACTGGCTCCATCCAGCAGATCGATTTCGTCCGCAAGCTGCGACTTAAAATCCTCCCCGATATGGGAAACAAGCGCATCTTCCTCGTCGATGCCGATTCGGGTAGCCTGTCCTTCTTTCGTCCCCTTCTCCGTATCGGAATAGGTAATCACGCACCGGGATTCCCGTTCGTATACCCCTTTAAAATTCTTCCCGGAGCCGATCGGCCAGTTAATCGGACAGGTCGCAATGCCAAGTTCTTTCTCGATCTCGTCCAGAAGCTCAAACGTATCGTTGGCATCCCGGTCCATCTTATTAATAAAAGTAAAAATAGGTATCCGGCGCATCACGCATACTTTGAACAGTTTCCTCGTCTGCGCTTCAACGCCCTTCGAAGCATCAATCACCATGACCGCCGAATCCGCCGCCATCAGCGTACGGTAAGTATCCTCCGAAAAATCCTGATGTCCCGGCGTATCCAGAATATTGATACAGAATCCGCCGTATTCGAACTGCAGTACGGAAGACGTTACGGAAATACCTCTTTCCTTCTCGATTTCCATCCAGTCCGACACGGCATGTCTCGCTGTCGCTTTGCCTTTTACGCTGCCCGCGAGATTAATCGCGCCGCCATATAACAAAAATTTTTCCGTCAGAGTCGTTTTCCCGGCATCCGGGTGCGAAATAATCGCAAATGTTCTTCTTTTGTTAATCTCGTCCGCAAAATTGCCCACGTTTATTCTCCTCCATAAAGCATTGATGTACCTGCAAACGCCGGCCTGATATCGAAATAATCGAGTACGGTAGCGCCGATATCGGCAAATGTATTCCGGGTTCCAAGATTTCGGGCCGGCACCTTCTTTCCGTACATCAGAAACGGCGTATGCTCTCTGGAATGATCGGTAGAGACCGTATACCCGGGATCGCAGCCGTGGTCAGCCGTAATCATCAGAATATCGTCCTCCCGAAGTTTCCCGCAGATTTCAGGAAGTTTCTCATCGAAATAAGCAAGCGCCTTCGCATAACCGTCAATATCATTCCGGTGCCCATACAGCATATCATAATCTACCAGATTGACAAAGCATAAACCTTCAAAATCTTTTTCCAGGTATGCGAGCGTCCGCTCGATTCCCTCCTCATTGCCTTTCGTATAAGTATATTCCGTAATGCCTTTTCCCGCGAAAATATCCTGAATCTTCCCGACGGAAATAACGTCCTTTCCCGCGTCCTTCAGCTGGTCTAACATCGTAACACCCGGCGGCTGTAAGGAAAAATCATGACGTCTTGGCGTTCTTGCATAACTGCCCGCTTCTCCGGCAAAGGGCCTTGCAATCACCCTGCCGACGCCATGCTCTCCCTGCAGAATCTCCCTCGCGGCCCGGCAGTATTCATATAAAGTCTCTACCGGAACAATATCTTCATGCGCCGCGATCTGGAAAACGCTGTCCGCAGATGTATAGACGATCAGCTTTCCCGTCTTCACATGCTCTTCTCCATAATCTTTAATCACTTCCGTGCCGGAATAAGGTCTGTTGCACAGAATACCCCGGCCCGTCCTTTCACAGAACGCATCCAGTACTTCCTGCGGGAATCCTTCAGGATAAGTGGGCAGCGGCTGCTTCGATATGATTCCTGCAATTTCCCAATGCCCTATGGTTGTATCTTTCCCTTTCGAAGCTTCCTTCATACGGGCAGTCACCGCCGACGGCTGATCTGCCTTCCCGGCACATGTCACGCCGTCTATGTTGAACAGCCCCATTTTTCCCATGTTCGGCATATGAAAATAAGAACTGGAAGACACGGAACGTATGGTATTCGTCCCTTTATCACCATACGACGCCGCATCTTCCATCTCTCCTATCCCAAAACTGTCCAGTACGATCAAAAAAACTCTCTTCATCTTTTGGCCTCCAAATTTGATTTTACTATGTCAGATACGCAGCAGACATACCCCGCGCTATTGCGCTTCCTGTCCGATTCCATCGAACATCTGCTTATGACCATATGCAGGAAAAACAGATGTGTATGCCGTCTGTTTTCCTCTGCATATATCATATTGTAGCATAAAATATTTATCAACGCATCTAATTTGCATTTACCGTGCTGATGATGATGGCGTCCGCACTGACGCCTGTCTTGCGGATAACAATATCTTCGATCTGCGCGCGCTGCGCTTCCGTCAGTTCCGTCGTATTGACAACCACATCCACGCTGTCCCCGTCAATGCTGACAATAGCATCCGAAAAGCCCTTGGCTTCCAAAAGGATTTCCGCCGCGGTCTCTTTCTCGGCAATATCCGTCATGGAGATCATGCTGTTTACCGCTTCCTGTTTCTGCGTTTCGCTGATATTTGCATTGTTGATGATTTCCAGAAGCATTTCCTTATTCTGCGCTCTTGTCTGTTCCTTCTGCAATTTGGCTCCGGATAAAGTAGTTATGCCGGATGATGCCGTAAAGACCGCTTCCCCGGGCACATCTTCTTCCCCTGCCGCCTCCGCCATGCCTTCATCCACGATATCCGTTCCGCTCACTTCCACATCGCTGTCCAGGCTTAAAATATCCGCAGATGACTGCTCAATATCCTCGTCCGATAAATCCAACAGTGCCTCATAATCCACTTCTTCGTCCGCCAACGCCAGATTCCCCAGATCGTCCGTTGTTATCTCACCGTTTACTGTCATGATTTCCTCATCCGTTACCTTCGTGCCTGCGAAATTCAGGTATCCCGCTACCGCAATCATAATCGCCAGGGCCGTAATCATTACCTGATTCTTCTTAATCATATTCTTCAAACCATTCTCCCCTTTAATTTATTTGGTTTTCATTTTTACTACTCTTATCTTATTCGCCTCGATACCAAATAATACCTGAATTGTCTCAATTATATTCTGTTTTACAATTTCGGAATCTCCTCCCTGGGCGATCACCACGACGCCTTCTATGACAGGCTGTATTACCTTGCTCACATATGGCACATCCTGACCGGCTTCATTCACCGTATATACAGTGGTTTCCTCCTGCCGTCTCTCGGAAACCGTCCGGCTTCCTCCTTCGGAATCCGTCTCAATCGTCTCACTGGTCTGTTCGGGAATATCCTTCTCCAGTATCCGCTCTTCCGATTCCTTTAACGTAATCAGCACTTCCACTTCGCCGGCGCCTTCTATCCGCGAAAGAGACTTCTTTAATCGGTTCTCCCAATATGATATATAGGAAAACGCCTCCGATCCCGCGGCCTGCCAGACGATATCCGGCTCTTCCGCCGCCTGTGCGCTTTTTTCCATTGTAACAGCATTCCTGTCCGATATACCGGACTTACTCCCGGAAGATGCGGAATCCTTATTTTTTATCGGCAGCGCGATGACACATAACAAAATCCCGCACAGTATCATGACCACAAGCTGGTCTTTCCGCAGTTTCTTAACACCTGTTATTTTATCCGTCAGCTTTTTAATCGGCTCCATATACGCTCACCTCCATAACCGCCTCTTCCAGACCAAGCACATTGCCAAACCGTATCCGCAGCTGCTCCGCCAGTTCTTCCGTCTCTCCGTAAAAAAGTCGGCTTTCCCCTCCTTCCGATGCCTCTTCCCCGTCCGGCAAAGCATCTCCCGGCTTCTCTTTGTCATACATATCGACATCGATTTTATCAATCTGTATTTTCCGTATTTCTCCCGTATCCCTGTCATCCGGCGCCTTTTCTGCGGCATTCTGATATACCGCCACCCGCACTTTTTCCAGTTCATACCGTCTGTCTCCGTCCTCTTCCAACGCCTTCATAAATACCCGCACGTCGGAAACCACATACGTTTCCTCTGAGATTTCAGTATTTAATTTAGATTTAATTTCATCTTCCAGGCTTTCAATCATTGCGTCCGACGCCGTCGGTGAATCTGCCGCCCCGGCCTGTCCGCTGCGCTCAAACGTTTCACCCATTTCGGCAAGCCGTTCTCCCCATTCTTCTCCCGTCCGGTCCAGAATGCCGCAGAGCGGGGCAACAAACTGTAATAATATCAGCGTACCGACAATGAGCTTTATGTACTTTTCATATTTCTGCCCAGGCGCGAAATGAAGAACGGCCTGCGCCGCAATCATGAAAATCCCGATTTTTTTGATCGTTTCTACCAATTCGTTCATCCCATCCCCCGATTTGTAGAATATGCCACAATCGCAACGCTGATAATAAAAAGGCCGACTGCCGAAAGCGCTACCTTTAAAAGCATCAGGCTGCCGTCTCCGGCCCGGTTTGCCAGATTCGTCATCCGCTTGTCGCTGACAATGCCGATCAGCGCCGCACCGGCCTTTAACGCCCCCGACAAAAGAAGAATTTTCAGTACCGGAAGACTGCATATAAAAAGCATAACGATTGTAATATAAATTCCGATGCTGTTTTTTATCAGCACGGCAGAACCCGCCACCATTTCAAACATCCCTTCCGTCAGGCCGCCAATTCCCGGAATCATGCCGATCGCCTTTTTCAGCGCGGAAGTCTCCAGCGCATCAACTACCGGCGATATCATCGATTGAAGCAGACTGAAACCGGTAATAATTCCAAGTGTTATTTTAAGTCCGTATCCAACGAGTTTCTGCACGAAATCCAACAACAGATTCAGTTTTTCTTCCATCCAGATGCCATTAATCACGCTCAGCAGAATAAAGCAGTAAATCATCGGAAGCAAAACCGATAAATAACATTTTTCGATCAAATACACAATCAGCAGAAAAAGCTGGTAGTACGCGGCAGCCGAAGCCGCCCCCGCAGCGGTTCCGACCGCAAGCAGATACGTTGGAATAAAGAGCTGCATAAAAGTTGTAAGCTGATTTAACATTTCTCCCACAACGCCCGCAATGCTGCCAAACACCTTCAGCAATCCGGCCGTCAGAAGCAGATAAATAAAATAAAAGGCGATATCCGATACCTGGCGGCTTTGAAAAATATCGGCAAAGCCGGAAAACAGCGCCGCCGTAATCCCCAGTACCAGAATCATTACAAAAAGTGTCCGGATTTCACCAAACTGCGCCTTTACCGCACCTGTCAGCCCCGAAACGAGCGAAAGCACAGCCCCCTTTATATCGCCCTGCAGAATATAAGATAACACCTGCTTCCCATCGAACTGATACGCCGGAAACAACGATTCAAAACGCTCTTCCACCGTATCCATTTCCTGCCAGAACATCTCCCCGCCGGAAGCCTGTACCACCATCGGACGCCATAATATCAGACAGGATACTATTATAACGGCTGTTTTTTTCCACATACAAACGACCATGCCTTTCCGGAAATTCAGCCGGCCAGCGCCTGAATGCTTTCCATCAGCGTGAACAGCACCGGCATACCGATCAGCAGAATATACATTTTCCCCATCGTTTCCACCTGGCCGGCAATCCCCGCGTATCCCGCATCCTTACAGATTCCGGAACAAAATTCACAGATATAAGCGGCTCCCACGGCTTTGAACAGCACTGACAGATATTGAAAATTTTCTCCGAGGTATCCCTGTAAGCGCTCCATTCCGGTCAGAATTTTTGTAAAATAATCAATCGCATAAGTCAGAAGCAGCAAGCATACCGCAAAGGCCGCATATATGCCATATTCACTCTTATAACTTTTTAAGGGAACCGCCAGCAGTACGCCGATCAGTCCTACCATACCGATTCTTACAATATCCATGCCTGTCCTTCCTTTTTTAATATTAAATCCTGATTAAATTGTAAAAAGTTCCTCAATCATCATAAACAAATCATAGATATAGGGTACGAGCCAGGTCAATACAAGAATCAGTCCCGCAAGACTGATCAGGAACGCATGTTCCTCCCTGCCGCTGTGTTTTAAGATCTGACTCAGAATGGTTACCAATATGCCGACCGCCGCGATTCTGAAAATAAGACTAATGCCCATCCCGTTATATACCCCTCCTTATGTATCGCTATAACAATAAAATAACAACAAATATTCCGGCTGTTACACTGACGCTCATAATCACTCTCGCCCGGTTTTCATATCCTGCTTCCGCCTGGGCAATGCGAGCCGTCAGAACATCAAGAGATTGTCCGATATCGGCAGCCTGCTGCTTTTCATCCAGACTTCCAAGATATGCGGGCAGATTACATAAAATATCTTTTTCTTCTCTCCGCAGCGGCAGACCCCGCATGCAGTCCTCCAGTTCTTCTTTCCATATGCGGTCCAGGCCGCTTCCGTCGTTTTCAGCAAATTTTTCATAAGCCGAAAGAAAGGCGGTCCGGTACGGCTCCTCCATGCACTGGCCAAAAAGCAGGCATATTTCCGGCAGGGTACGTTTCCCATATGCCATCTCGCTTTGTATCCGCATGACCATACGGCGGATTTCCCGAAGTTCCCTGATGCGCCGTTTCTCTTCCGCTACTTTGTTGAAGCCAAGTCCGATACATCCCGCCATCAGCAGCAGGATTCCCGCAAATTTGAACATAATTTCCTCTCTCTATCATAGATTCCGGTTACAATACACATGTTATTCTTTTTCCCAAGCAGCAGATATCTGTCAAACAGCCGTTCCTCCATCACCGTTTTCATATAGCTTTTACGGGCCACCTCCTCCAGGGAAAAACCATGAATCGTCGCCAGCATTCTGCATCCGCACCGAACCGCTTTGTGCATCGCCTCCACATCTTCTTCGCTTCCGAGTTCATCGACCGCAAGAATATCCGGCGCCATAGAGCGTATCAGCATCATCATGCCTTCCCGTTTCGGACAGGCGTCCATGACATCCGTGCGGATACCGATGTCATTCTGCGGAATGCCGAGATAGCTCCCCGCAATCTCCGATCTTTCGTCTACCAGCCCTACATTTTTTCCTTTCCCGTAAGCGGTTCCGGTGGAAAAATTACGCACCAGGTCCCGCAGCATCGTCGTTTTTCCACAGCCGGGAGGTGAAATAATCAGGGTGTTTTGTACCTCTCCCTGAAAGTAAAGATAAGGAAGCGCTTTATCGGATACCCCCTTCATTTCATGCGCGATGCGGATGTTTAAATAGCGTATGTATTTTATATTCCGAATCTGCTCTCTGTCCTCCAGAATAACCTGTCCCGAAAGCCCGATTCTGTGCCCGCCCCGAATTGTCATGAACCCCTGTCTGATTTCATCCGCAAAGGCATATATGGAATAATGGCATATATGCGCAATTACCGCTTCCAGCTCTTTTTCATCGCTGTATCCGGCATACGATATATCATCCGTCAGTTCTCCCCGCTTTGAGAGAAATTTTTCCTTATTATCCATAAGTACCGTAACCGGCTGACCAACGCGCAGACGGATCTCCTGCAGTCTGTCAGCCGCTTCTGCCACCTTCTCCCAGCGCTGCCGCATGAAGTCCGGGAACATATGTAAGACTTCTTCTTTCTGCACTTCCATCGCCTCCTTATCTCAATATATGAAATGTTGTCCAACTTATGACACAAAAGTTCTGACGAAATTTTTCAGACATCAAAAAAAGACAGAACCTTCAGCGTTCTGTCTCTGTTTCGATTCGTTTCTATTCCTCCGGCTTCCGGTGCGCCAGCTTCCACGCCATAATATCATGAAGCCGCTCCGAAACAGCCGCCTCCGCTCCCTGGCCCGTTGGATAATAATAGCGGCGGCCCTTCATGGAATCCGGCATACACTCCATATTGGTCAGTTTTTCTTCCGTATCATGCGCATACCGGTATCCTTCCCCGTAATGCAGTTCTTCCATCAGCTTCGTCGGCGCATTCCGCAGAATCAGGGGCACCGGTTCCGCCGTTTTGCTCCGAACGTCTTCTTTGCAATTCTCGCAGGCCCTGTATAAGGCATTGGACTTCGGCGCCATCGCCAGATAGGTAACCGCATGTGTCAGGTGCACATCGCATTCCGGCATTCCCAGAAAATGACAGGCCTGATAGGCGGCTACCGCCACCGTCAAGGCATTGCTGTCCGCCATGCCGATATCTTCACTGGCAAACCGTATCAGCCGTCTCGCAATATAAAGCGGGTTTTCTCCCCCTTCTAACATCCGGCACATCCAATAGATGGCCGCATCCGGGTCGCTGTTACGCATGGATTTGTGAAGAGCCGATATGATATTATAGTGCTCTTCCCCCGCCTTATCATACAGAAGCGATTTCCGGTCAAGACACTGTGCCAGGCCTTCATCGGTTATCCGGATACTGCCTTCTGCCCTGATTTCTCCGTTCAATACCACCATTTCCAGCGTATTCAGCGCCATTCTGGCATCCCCGTCCGCAAAGACGGCAATGGCCTTCAACTGTTCCTTTGAAATCTCTATTCTCTGCCCTGCAAATCCGGCCGGATTCTGCAAAGCGTTCTGCAAAAGCCGGCACAAATCAGCTTCCTCCAACGTCTTCAGCACAAATACCCGGCATCTTGAAAGCAGCGCCGCATTCACCTCAAAGGACGGGTTCTCCGTCGTCGCTCCGATCAGCAGAATACTGCCTTTTTCCACAAAGGGCAGAAAGGCATCCTGCTGTGCCTTATTAAACCGATGAATCTCATCGACAAAAAGCACTGTCCGGATTCCCATTTTCCGACCCGCTTCCGCCTGATTCATCACATCCTTAATTTCCCTGATTCCGCTTGTGACCGCGCTGAAATTGATGAAATCCGCCTTCGTCCGTTCCGCGATAATTCCTGCCAGCGTAGTCTTGCCGACTCCCGGCGGTCCCCAGAAAATCATGGAAGAGATCATATCTTTTTCGATCAGATGCCGGAGCATCTTCCCCGGCCCAAGCAAATGCTCCTGTCCGATAAAATCTTCCAGTTTCTGCGGCCGCAGACGGCTTGCCAATGGAACCGCCATATTCCCGCTTCCCGGCATGGCATCAAACAAGGACATCTGTTCCATCATAATCCCCCTTCTCTTTCTTCCGGTAACTGCTTTTATTAAAAAATGTTCTTTTTAGATTATTTTAGCAAACATTTGTTCTGTTGTCCATGAAAACTTTTCTTTACTGTTACAAATTGTCAATGTTATTTTGGCGGGAAATCTGCTATACTAAGAAATGAAGAATTTCCGAAAGAATGCCTGATTCGGCACATATTAAAACAGAATAAGAAAGAGGTATCAATTCACTATGAAACTGGATATGCACTGTCATACGAGGGAAGGTTCTCCGGACGGAAAAACTGCACTTCTTGACAATATCGCTATTTTAAAGCAAAAAGGATTTGACGGCATGCTGATTGCCGACCACAATTCTTACAAAGCGTACCGTTATTACAGGCAGCTTGCGGACAAACCCAAGGATTTCACCGTTTTATGCGGTATCGAATACGATACGCTGGATGCCGGGCACATTCTGGTTATTATGCCATCCGGTCTCTGTCCGCGGTTGTTGGAGCTGCGGGGACTTCCCGTACTGCTTCTGATCGAAATCGTGCACTTTTACGGAGGAATCCTGGGCCCCGCGCATCCCTGCGGCGAAAAATTTCTCAGCATATTTAATACCCGGCGCGGTAAAGCGCTGAAGGAAAGGCTGATTCGCAAATTTGACTTTATCGAAGCCTTCAATGCCTGTGAAGACGATATTTCCAATGAATGCGCAACCTCCCTCGCTTTGAAATACCATATGCCGGGCTTCGGCGGAAGCGACTCCCATAAAGAAAACTGTATCGGTCTCGGTTATACCATCATACAGGAACATATCGCGGATGAATCGGAATTTATCGACTATATCAAAAAAGAATGCCCGACAATCGCCGGCGGCTCCCATTATTTTTATACGACGAAAGAAAAACTGGGAAAAGCCAATAAGATTCTTGTCTATTCTTTCTGGTTCTATAACAAATTTCTGGCAGCCTTCCGCTATAAGGCCCGAAAGCTGGAACTCGCCATCGCGCTGCGGGAAAAAAGCAGATAAAGAAGTAATCACAACTTATCGTCAACGCCGACAAACAAGGTACAAATTAAGAGCAGAGAACATATCACGTTCATCAGTGGTTGGTTCTCTGCTTTTCTGTTAAGCAACAGAATGCCGTTTTTGAGCGTTCTGTTATATTTTATTATCACCTCGTTATTTTTATGGAGCAGACATGGCAAGCTGCATCACAAACCTTACAGGTAGTGCAGGATATTTCATTTGATTAAAATCACCGACAAAAAATAACTCTTTATCAGGATAATAAAATGCAAATGAGCCGGTTGAGCCGCTATGGCCTATCAAATCACCCTGCCCCAAAAAGGAAGTGGAAAATCCGCCCATTTTTATTCTCATATAGCCGCTCCCGTAACAGACAGGCCACATAGATGGCTGTAATTTCCCATACGGTTTTGAACAGAGAAATTTTTTGTCAAAAAGTTCCCCATGAAAAAACGCCCGTATAAATATCATTAAATCCCTTGCCGAGGTAATACAGCCGCCGCCTGCTTTACTGCACATGAAAAATAAATCCGGGAACCTGTTTTTTAGATTCCCGGCTCTATAACTCTGCCTATGCGCTTCTATCAGCTTTCAGTTGTTTGACTTCCTCAAGAGAAAGTCCTGAAATATTAACGATTTCCTCTAAAGCATATTTGCCAGCCGCCAACATACGAAGCGCAACTTCTTTCATTCCCTCTTTCAATGTCTGATTCCTCATATCTTCCATAGCCCGGCACATAATCTCGATTCCCTCCTTGCTCTCTTTGAAAAATCTCACCCTGTCCG
>CAJUDZ010000025.1 GCA_910584965.1 uncultured Lachnospiraceae bacterium
AGGGGAGAATGCGAAGCATTCTTGTAATCGCCGCTGCCGAGCGGCGATTTTTTATCCCTGCCACCGGCCGGAAGCGCCGCAGGGCAGTATCAGGCCGTTTGTGCTGACCGGAAGGCCGATTTCATCCGCCTGCACGGTTCCGCCGGCCTGCGGCACGATGACCGTCTGAAGCATATAGGACAGGACGGCGGGCTGGAGACCGGTTGTGTAGGAATTGATCAAAAAGAACAAGGCGTCCTTTGACAGGATTCTGGCGGTCAGTTCCAGAAAAGGAAAGATGCTTTCTTCTATTTTCCAGATCTCGCCTTTCGGGCCCCTTCCGTAAGAAGGGGGATCCATAATAATGGCGTCGTAAGTATTTCCGCGCCGTATTTCCCGTTCCACGAATTTAACACAGTCGTCTACGAGCCAGCGTATCGGCGCGTTTCCAAGCCCGGAAGAAACGGCGTTTTCTTTTGCCCATGTGACCATGCCTTTTGATGCGTCCACATGCGTAACCGAAGCGCCTGCTTTGGCGGCCGCAACGGTAGCGCCTCCGGTATAGGCGAAGAGGTTCAGAACTTTCACGGGACGGCCGGATTTAACTGCTTTTTTTATGATAGAAGAAAACCAGTCCCAGTTAGCGGCCTGCTCCGGAAAAAGCCCGGTATGTTTGAAACTGAACGGTTTCAGATGAAAGGTCAGTTCTCCGTAACGAATGCTCCATTCATCGGGAAGATGGAAAAATTCCCATTCGCCGCCGCCTTTGGAACTTCTGTGATAATGTCCGTTCTTTTTCCGCCAGCCCGAGTGTTCCTTTGGCGTATTCCAGATGACCTGGGGGTCGGGCCGTACCAGCAGATAGTCTCCCCAGCGTTCCAGTTTTTCTCCCGCAGAAGTATCGATTACCTCATAGTCTTTCCAGTTTTCGGCTGTCCACATAGCTGTTCTCCTGTCTTTTTTCATTTTGTATTCTGTATAGATCATAAAAAAAACAGGAGAAAAAAGCAAGAGATATTATTCGGTAAAGGAATGGTAACGGCCTTTTTGCTCAGGCTCGGATTTCTGTTCCGCGGCCCGGTTTAATAATGAAGTAAAAAATTCGTCAATGTAGGCAAAAGAATTGTACATTCCTTCAGGGGGCCAGTCCGTTTCGGGTGTAATGCACATATTGGAATTGTTGACGGTAAAGGTTTCCGCGTTTTCAGCGTCAAAATGTTCTTCAAAAGAAGCCGTGACATAACGTATACATCCCTGGATATCGTAGTCATCCAGCGTATAGCCTATAAATTCCGCCTGTAAATGATCGGTCAGTTTAAAACCCGCACAGACCCGGCATGTCAGTTCCGGGTAATCGTCGGGGCTGATCTGCCAGATATAGGAATACAGATACAGCTCCCCCGCGGCGTCCCCCTGATCGTCCACGCGGTAATGTTCAAAATGCAGATCGGATACCTGAGCGCCATACTGCGCCCGGGCATAGGCGGTAATCTGCTGTGTATATGTCTGCCAGTCGGAATCTCCCTCCGGCGCTTCTGCCGTCCGGTCCTGTACCAGACAGGCGATCTGCCAGTCGGAACTGCCGGCCGCGCCCTGAGATAATACGAAGTTTCCGCCGGCTTCGCCCGACTGCATCGTTCCGACCGTTCCGCCATAGGGCATATCGAAAGAATATTCACCCATCTGTAAGCCGCCACGTGCGGCTTCGGCTCTGCGGATATAGCCTGTACGCGAGATATGGAGGCGCGTTTGCGGATAAATCAGATCCGGGTCTGTCAGAACATCCGGATTGGCGGCGATAAGCTGTGGATAGAAATTGCCGTCTCCAAGCTGTTTCTCGGCAATTTTCCAGAGACTGTCGCCGGGATGGACCGTATATTCCCCGACAGTTTCTGTCAGAATCAGGTACGGCTCTTCCGGAAGGCCTGTTGTATCATATATAAAAGGATATTGTTCTGCGGCCAGAATTTCCCGGCACGGCAGTATGAGGCCGGTGAGAAATACAACGCCCAGAATGGCCGCGCCTGCTTTTTTTAACGATTGTAGTCCCAGTCCCATATGCTCGCACTTTCTCCTAACCAGATATTTTCCTTTTTATCCTCACAGGGAAGAACTTCTCCCACAGCTTCGGATTTTTCATATAGTTCCCAGAAATCGCTTTGTTTTTTGAACGCTTCCAGCTCTTCCATGTTTAACCGCGTACAGTAACTTCGTGTAATGGGCTCATAGGTGTAAGCATAATCCAGCACCGGGTCGAGGGAAATGCCGATTACGAACTCTTTATCTTCGGTGATATAGAAAAAGGAATGGCAGAAAAAATCCCGGTTGACCTCTTCATCCGACTTCAAAAACCAGGAAAGAAGGATATCGATGTTTTCGTCGTCCGCGTATTCCTCGTTCCGGTCATCGCTGAGGGATTTGTCCCACAGAATGGCAAAATCCCGGTTGACTTCCAGAATATCGTCCAGTTCATAGGTCTGCCCGGTCAGCAGGTCGGCGGTAAGCGCCCTTTCCGTTCCGTTTGTCATCCAGACGGGATTGCCGGCGGCGTAAAATTCGCGGTAATCCACGCTCAGAAGATACTGACTGTGATAGGTGACGTCGCAGTTGACATCGCTGGCAAAAACAGAGAAAAATTCTTCCTGAAAAGCTTTCACGTCATCGGAAGGTTCCAGATGCCAGTAGGTTACCCTGTCGATTGCGGCATCGTAAAGCGACTGATTGATCTGTTCCTGTACGGTGTCCTCAATGCCTTCCAGACGGGGATATTCCACGGTTATCACATCCCAATAGTCGTATTCTTCCGAATATTCCACAAAATACTGCTCTTTTTGTACGGTATAATCTTCGTATCCTTTTGGAAAGGAAAAATACCGGACATATACAAGGACGGCCAGAACCGCCGCGATGAGCATAGCCAGGAATGCGGCGGCCAGAATGCGGCGTTTTTTCTTTCCTTTTCCGTCGGCGCCCTGTGTGCCGCCTGCCGGTACTGCGTTATCTTCCTGTGCTGTGCCGTATTCCTGTACGGCCTCGTTTCCCTGATAAAGTTCTCTTTCGTCCATGCGCTTCCCCCTCTGTCTCCGGCGGAAGAGGCATATGTGCACTCGGTCCGCCGGTGTTGATCATGATTTTCCATAGGTTACAATTTTCATGACAATGATTGGCGATTACGAAACCATTTTTTCGAAGGCTTCCGTTGTACAAAACAGACAACCGCCGCAGGGCATGATTCCGCCGCACTGTCGCTTATGATTTGTCTGTTATGCACAACTGCTGTCCTGAAATAATGCGTTTCGCAATTACCTGATGAAATTATATAGAAAGGAGGCATCAAAGTTGCATCATAGATGCATCATTTTTGCATGTTTGCCCGGTTTATTACACCGATCGGATGATTATTGTCCGCGCCTGTGCAGGGCGGCGATTGAAAGGACGGAAAACAATATAATATAGAAGAGACTGTTGGTGATAAACAGTTTCGTATCCAGCTGCAAATTCGGATTGTTGGCGCGCATGCCGATGCTGTAGAGCGAGTATGGAAAGTATACCCCCCATCCCTTCGAAGTGAAAGCGAGGGCGCCGATGCCGCCGGCCAGTCCGATTCCGATGGGGACGGCAAAAGAACGGATGAGCATGGAAACGGTCAGCTGGATACAGCAGATTACGATGCCTCCCGGTATGCCGCAGAGAAACCAGCCGATGGATTCTTTGGGCGGCAGACCGGTTAAACCGCAGATTTTACCGCACAAAAAGTACAGCAGAAAAATCCACGCATTGCCCAAAATGATCATCATGACGGCCTGAAATAATTTCCCGAAACAGAGGGCATACAGGGGGACCGGCGCGGTCAGGAAGCTGTTCCAGTTATTCCGCATATGTTCCAGACGCCACAGGTAAGAACAGTAAGTGCCGATCAGGGCGGGCATGAACAGATAACACAGAAAAAGGGTGTGCTGTGACCAGAGGCTGTACCATTCGTGCTGCAGAACCCCCTGATTTGCCGCATAATTGGCCGTTCCGAAAAAAGCGGAAATGATGGGCAGCGCGAAGAAGGCGAGCCATACCGGACTGTGTTTCAGCTTCAGTTGTTCGGATTGAATCGTTTTTAAAACGGATAACTTCATGTTGGATTCTCCTTTCTGAGTAAAAAATATGGGGTAATTTTCTGTTTGTAAAGCGGCGTGTATTCCCTATGCTTCCCTGCGCGTAAATAATATTCTGCCTGCGAGGTAGAAAATGATTATCCAGAGAAAAACGCAGACCACCGCGGCCGTTTCCACAGGCGAAAAGACGCGGTAGAAATAGCTGCTGATTCCGGTGTCCTGATTCCATTCTATCCTCACCAGAGCGGTGCTTAAATTACCGCCCCAGGGCAGGAAAGAATATGTCGTAACAAACATTAAAAGCAGCGCCGCCATCGAACCGCCGAGTCCTGCCGTGAGCGGAATCATCTGATTGGCGAAAAGCATGGAAAGCGCCAGCTGCAGCAGGAACAGGGAGAGATTTCCGGCGAAAATCAGTATATAGGAGAGCAGGTAATATTTCACATCGGGCTTTCCTTCATATCCGAGATAATATCCCAGTGCAATAAAAAAGGCGAACTGGGCGGTGAACAGAACCGCGATGATAATACATCCGCACAGGGCTTTGGCATGGTAGAGGCTCCCGGCGCGGCAAAGCGTTTCAAGCTGTTTATAGCTGTTTCCTTTATGTTCGATATCCGCAAGCCGGGAGGCGAGTACCGACATCATCGCAGGTACCATGATTCCGTTTAGCAGCGACAGAAAATACAGCAATGCCATCCAGCCGCTTTTCAGTTCCCAGTCTTTGGGATTCCGCAGCGCCCACATGCCCCACAGAAGCTGTACCGATAACAGCGCAAACATGGTCAGCCAGACTTTTCGGCGTTTCATTTTATAAAATTCCAGTTGTAATGTTTTCATAGACTCGACTCCTTTCCGGTCAGGGACAGAAAAATGTCTTCCAGGCTCTTTTCTCTTTTTTCAATACGGTACAGGGCGATATTCTGTTCCAGCAGCAGTCTGCAAAGGCGGGCGATCTGGGCGTCTTCCAGCATGGGAATTAACAGGTAGTCTTCTTCTTTTTCCACTTCGATGCCTTCCCGGCGAAGCAGCGAGATAACCGATGCGGGCTGCCCGGTACGCAGGGCGATCTGCTGTCGGGCATGAGAATGCAGCGCTTCCAGCGTGTCCTGATAGACCAGTTCTCCCTTACGGATAATGCCCACATGGTCAGCCATCTGGTCGATTTCGCTAAGCAGATGGGAGGAAACTACGACCGTGATGCCGTAGTCGGAGGGAAGCGTACGAATTAATTCGCGCATTTCCTGAATGCCGGCGGGGTCAAGTCCGTTTGTCGGTTCATCTAGAATAAGAAGTTTCGGAAAACCGAGCAGTGCAGAGGCCAGTCCCAGACGCTGCTTCATGCCGAGAGAATAGTGGCTTACCTTCTTTTTGCGGGCTTCGCTCAGGCGCACGATTCGTAAAACCTCGTCAACATCTTTTTTGGGACATCCTTTGAGCGTCCTCAGGATATGCAGATTTTCTTCCCCCGTCAGATGACCGTAATAGCTGGGGGATTCGATCAGGGAGCCGGTGTCTGCAAGAAGCCGGATACGGTTTTTGTCTTTTACGGGTATGCCGAAAAGCGTGATGGAACCGGCGGTAGGTCTGGCCAGCCCCAGAATCATTTTAAGCGTGGTGGATTTCCCGGCGCCGTTGGGCCCCAGAAATCCGTACACGGTGCCCTGAGGAACCCGCATATGAAGCGCGTTGACGCATCGGATTTTTCCGTATTGTTTTGTCAGATTGTCTGTTTCGATTAAATTTCGTGAAACCATCAGTATTCTCCTTTCTTTGCGGTGCAGATTGTCTGGCGTTATAAAAAAACGCAGGCTGCTGTGATTACAGCGATTTCTTATATCATAAAAAAGGATAAACGGTGCACATTACATGGAGATGAAGGATGCCTTACATTTACATTAAGAATGTGGGAAGCATCTTTCGGGAAAGCGGGGAAGATGGTACACTGTAATGCAGAAGCAATACAGGATTTGGATTTTGTTTCCGCGGACGGGGAAAGACGGACGCCGGGAACGAAGGGGAGGCACGGTTGTTATGGCGGGAATTTACGAATATAAAATCATGCTGGTGGATGATGAACCGGAACTGCGGAGGATGCTTGCGGCGTTTCTGGCCAAAGAAGGGTTTAAATATGTGGTGACCGCCGGAAGCTGCAGGGAAGCGAAAGAGGTATACCGGAAAGAGGCGCCGGGGCTGATTCTGCTCGATGTGATGCTGCCGGACGGGGACGGATTCGGCTTGCTGCGGGAGCTGCATCAGGAATCGGAAGTGCCGGTTATTTTTCTGTCCGCAAGGGATGAGGATGAGGACCGGCTGCATGGACTGGGGATTGGGGCGGATGATTACATTACGAAGCCTTTTCTGCCGAAGGAACTGATTCTGCGCATGACGGCGGTCCTGAAGAGAGTATACCATGTCAGAGGCGGAGACAAAGGGAATGAGGTGCTCCTGCTGGGGGACTGCAAAGTTGATTTCGGGAGCGGTGTGGTGCAAAAAGGACAGGCAGAAACGGGCGTCACGCTGACGGCCAAAGAATATGCCATTCTGGAAAAACTGGCTTCGAACAGAGGCCGGATTGTGACGATAGATGCGTTGTGCGAAGCCGTCTGGCAGGAAGGAAATTACGGATACGAAAATACGTTGATCGTGCATATCAGGCGGCTGCGGGAGAAAATTGAGGCGGATCCCTCCCATCCGCAGTATCTGCTGACGGTACGCGGACTCGGCTATAAACTGGTTTGATGCCTGATATGGATAGGTTGAAAATCAAAGATTTTGCAGCCGCGGATTTGCGCCGGCGCTGACAGCGTCCTGGCACAAAAGTCTGCAGGCTGAGAGAAAGGCTTTGGTATGAAAATAAAAAGAAATTTACCGGGAATGCGCAAAATATTTTATTTCGCAATGGCGCTTGCATTGATGATAGGGCTGATGCTTGTTGTAAACTTTGCGTTTTTCCTGCTTATCGCATTTAAATGTTATGAAATGTCCCGGTTCACAAAGGTCGGAGAAGTTTTGGAGAAGCTTTCGGTGACGGACACAGGGTATGAGCTGGAGGAATCCATGCAGGCGGAACTGGCCGGAAAAAACCAATGGGCGATGCTGTTAGATGAAAACGGCAATGAGGTCTGGAGTTATCGTAAACCGGAAGAAATCAAAGAATCTTACAGCCGGTCCGAGATTGCCCGTATGAGCAAATGGTATCTGGAAGATTATCCGGTTTATTTAAGAGTGTGGGACGAACGGATTCTGGTGCTGGGGATTCCGAAGCATTCCATGTGGAAATATAATATGGAATTTCCCCTTGCCTGGATTGACTTTATGAGCAGCGTGTGGTTCTGGATTGTTTTGTCGGATTTTCTGCTGGTTCTGACTCTGGCCTTCTTTTTTGTGAAACGGCAGATGAAGAACAGGGAACAGGCGCGGATAGAGTGGATAGCGGGAATTTCACATGATATCCGCACGCCGTTGTCGATGGTGATAGGATATTCGGATGCGCTGTGCGGCAGCGGGAATCTGACGGAAGAAGAGCGGCGGCAGATGGCGCTTATCAGACATCAGAGCATGGTGATGAAGGAACTGGTGGAAGATCTGAACCTGACTTCCAGACTGGAATATTCCATGCAGGCGCTGCGCGTGGAAAAGATGCGTCCGGCAGCAGTACTCCGTGAGGCAGCGGCAGCCTTTTTAAGCGATGCGGCGGAGGGAAAACTGGAAATCGAAGCGGAGATATCGGAACAGGCGGAAGAATTATGGATTGAGGCGGATCGGAAATTACTGGTCAGGGCGCTGCGCAACTTATTCAATAACAGCATACAGCATGGCGAACAGGGGGAAGTGACGGTTATTTCGCTTCATATGTGGAAAGAGAAGCGATGGTGCTGCATCAGTTTTTCGGACAACGGCGTGGGCTATTCGCAGGAAGTCCTTAATCAACTGCAGAGCCGGAAAAAAGAGAAGGCGGAACCGAAAATCAGGGGACTTGGCATCGTGCGTAAGATCGTGCTGGCGCATGACGGGAAAATCCGGTTTGAAAATAACAGGGAAGGAGGATGTTTCTGCACAATGAAATTTCATATTTCATCTTTTTAACAGGATGCTCTCTATTATAGAAGATTTTCGGGTAAAAATATTGATTTTTATGAAAAAAACACTTGCATCTTTCCGAAACATCCTGTATACTAACAAATGCTGTGGCATGATAGCGTTGAAACGTGAGGTTGCTGCCCGCGTGGCAGGTTTTCCGTGGAGCGAATGTCAAGTTAGGAAACTGACGACAAGTCACTGTACAAACAAGAAGGTCTGACAGAGTCAGAAACGACGTGGTAATACGAATGTCTGCGACATTCGTAGCGGGTTCCTTACGGAACATCGCGGTGTGCTATCGTTAAGGTGGGACACACACGGGAGAGTGTACAGTCACCGCTTGTCGTACTTAGAACTTAAAAGTGCGAAAAGGAGGCGACTTTTTTTATGGCAAGTCAAGTAATGAGAATTACATTAAAAGCTTATGACCATCAGCTGGTTGATGCGTCTGCCAGAAAAATCATCGAAACAGTTAAGAAAAACGGATCTCAGGTAAGCGGACCGGTGCCCCTTCCTACGAAAAAGGAAGTTGTTACGATTCTCAGGGCGGTTCACAAATACAAAGATTCCAGAGAGCAGTTCGAGCAGAGAACTCATAAGAGACTCATCGACATCATCGCTCCCACACCGAAGACTGTTGATGCGCTGCAAAGACTGGAAATGCCGGCCGGCGTATACATCGATATCAAAATGAAAAACAAATAAGCCCCTACTAGGATGACCACAAGTCGAGTTGATTTCGAAGAAATTTACTCGAGTTAATTTCGAAGAAATTTACTCTTAGGGTCCGCTGTAGAATCAAGGAGGTAAAGAAATGAAGAAAGCTATTTTAGCAACAAAAGTCGGAATGACACAGATTTTCAATGAAGACGGCAGCTTAACGCCGGTTACCGTGCTCCAGGCCGGTCCCTGTGCGGTGACACAGATCAAAACGGTCGAGAACGACGGTTACAGCGCTGTGCAGGTTGGATTTGTGGACAAGAAAGAAAAAATTGTCAACAAAGACAAGGGCGGCAAGAAAGAAGTGATTCACAGACACGGCGTGAATAAGGCGCAGAAAGGCCATTTTGATAAGGCTGGCGTTTCCTGCAAGAGATTTGTAAGAGAATTAAAGCTGGAGAATGCAGAAGAGTATACGCTCGGCAGCGAGATCAAAGCAGATATTTTTGAAGCCGGCGACAGAGTGGATGCGACTGCAATTTCCAAAGGTAAAGGCTTCCAGGGTGCGATCAAGAGACATGGTCAGCACAGAGGACCTATGACTCACGGTTCCAAATTCCATCGTCATCAGGGCTCCAATGGAGCATGTTCTTCTCCGAGTAAGGTATTCAAGGGAAAAGGCATGCCGGGACATATGGGCTGCGTAAAAGTAACGGTTCAGAACCTCACGGTAGTGAGAGTTGACGCCGACAAGAACCTGCTTCTTGTAAGAGGCGCCGTTCCCGGACCGAAGAAAGCCTTGGTAACAATCAAAGAAACTACTAAGGTCGATGTGAAATAGTGGCTTGAGTCACAGATGAAAGGAGGACCATTCAAATGGCAAACGTATCTGTTTATAATATGGAAGGAAAAGAAGTCGGCAAGATTGACTTAAACGATGCGGTGTTTGGCGTTACAGTCAATGAACATCTGGTGCATATGGCAGTTGTTCAGCAGCTTGCAAATAAACGTCAGGGAACACAGAAAGCAAAGACACGTTCCGAGGTTTCCGGCGGCGGAAGAAAGCCCTGGAGACAGAAAGGAACAGGTCATGCGAGACAGGGTTCCATCAGAGCTCCCCAGTGGAAAGGCGGCGGCGTTGTATTCGCTCCCGTTCCAAGAGACTATTCTTTCAAGTTAAATAAGAAAGAAAAAAGAGCGGCTTTAAAATCCGCATTAACGAGCAGAGTACAGGAAAATAAACTGATCGTCGTTGAAGAACTGAAATTTGACGAGATTAAAACAAAGAATTTTAAGAAGGTTATGGATAATCTGAAAGTGAATAAAGCGCTGGTTGTTTTGGGAGAGGCGAACGAGAACACCGTTCTTTCCGCGAGAAATATCCCGACAATCCAGACTGCATATGCTGACTCTATCAATGTATATGATATCATGAAGGGCGGCACGCTTGTTCTCACAAAGGATGCCGTAACGAAGATCGAGGAGGTGTTTGCGTAATGGCAGCGGTTCAATATTATGACGTAATCCTCAAACCGGTTATTACAGAAAAGAGTATGGCAGGTATGAGCGAAAAGAAATATACCTTTTTAGTTCATCCGGAAGCAAATAAAACAATGATCAAAGAAGCTGTTGAGAAAATGTTCGAAGGAACAAAGGTGGCTAAGGTAAATACCATGAATCTTGACGGCAAGACCAAGAGACGCGGTATGGTATACGGCAAGACGGCGAAAACCAAGAAGGCGATCGTACAGCTGACAGAGGACAGCAAGGAAATTGAGATCTTTGCAGGCCTCTAGGCCGAAAAGATTTTCTAAAACGTCAAAGTACGCCGTTTAAGAAAATCTAAGTTTCGGCCGACAGAATCGCAGAGCGATTCTGTTAGGGCATCGGGGAAATGGCTCTGTTGGATATGCGGAGCAATTCTGTTGGGGAATTGAAAACTGACAGAAAGTAATATCTGACGATGCCTGAAAGCGAAAGAACATCCGGGGTACCGGATGGGAAGATAATGTATGCGGCGCGAAGAGTCATAAAGTGAAAATGCGCTGCGCGAAAATCATTGAGGAAAAGGAGATAAGATCATGGGAATTAAGACTTATAACCCATATACACCTTCGAGACGTAATATGACCGGTTCTGATTTTGCCGAGATTACAAAGAAGACGCCTGAAAAGTCACTTTGTACTTCTCTCAAAAAGAACGCGGGTCGTAATAATCAGGGTAAAATTACCGTCAGACATCATGGCGGCGGAAGCAGAAGATTATACAGAAACATTGACTTTAAGAGAAATAAAGACGGTATTCATGCAACGGTAATCGGTATTGAATATGATCCGAACAGGACGGCAAACATCGCGCTGATCTGTTATGAAGACGGACAGAAATCCTATATTCTGGCTCCGGAAGGACTGAAAGACGGCATGAAGGTCATGAACGGACCGGAAGCGGAAGTAAGGCTTGGCAACTGCCTCCCGTTATCCGAAATTCCGGTAGGTACAGTGATTCACAACATCGAGCTTTATCCGGGCAAAGGCGGTCAGCTTGTTCGTTCCGCAGGAAACGGCGCACAGCTGATGGCTAAGGAAGGAAAATACGCAACGCTCAGACTTCCCTCCGGTGAGATGAGAATGGTTCCGGTAGTCTGCCGGGCAACAATCGGTAATGTCGGTAATGTAGACCATAACCTGATCAAAATCGGTAAAGCAGGACGTAAACGCCACATGGGTATCCGCCCGACGGTCCGCGGTTCGGTTATGAACCCTAACGACCATCCTCACGGCGGTGGTGAAGGAAGGGCACCGATCGGTCGTCCCGGTCCGTGCACACCCTGGGGCAAACCGGCACTTGGCTTAAAGACGCGTAAGAAGAAAAAAGCATCCAATAAGCTGATTGTAAGAAGAAGAGACGGCAGAGCTATCAAAGGCTAAAAAGATTTTCGTAAGAGACGAAAAAACCGTTTCTAAGAAAATCTAAGTTTTAGCCGAAAGAATCGCTCCGCGATTCTTCCAGAAAAGTGAAGCATGAGAGCTATATAAAATTTTTAGGAGGAAAGATCATGGCTAGATCACTGAAAAAAGGACCATTTGCAGATGCGAGCTTGTTAAAAAAAGTAGATGCTATGAATGAATCGGGCAAAAAACAGGTCGTTAAGACCTGGTCCCGCCGTTCTACTATTTTTCCATCATTCGTCGGACATACATTTGCTGTTCATGATGGCAGAAAGCATGTACCTGTATATGTTACGGAAGATATGGTTGGACATAAACTGGGTGAGTTCGTGGCGACCAGAACTTACAGGGGACATGACAAGGACGAAAGAAAGTCCAAAGTTCGCTAATTTGAAAGGAGGTTTTATCTATGGCTAAAGGACATAGATCCCAGATAAAAAGAGAGAGAAATGCGAACAAGGATACAAGACCTTCAGCAAAGTTATCTTATGCAAGAGTGTCTGTACAAAAAGCTTGTTTCGTATTAGATGCCATCAGAGGCAAGGATGTAACTACGGCATTGGCTGTTCTGGAATATAATCCAAGATATGCATCCGGCGTTATTAAAAAATTATTGGAGTCGGCAATCGCAAATGCTGAGAACAATAACGGAATGAATGCAGAAAACCTTTATATTGCGGAATGCTATGCAAATAAAGGACCTACCATGAAGAGAATCAGACCGAGAGCACAGGGAAGGGCTTACAGAATCGAAAAGAGAATGAGCCATATCACAGTTGTTCTGGATGAAAGACAGGCATGATATTAGGAAGGAGAAGAACATGGGACAGAAAGTTAATCCTCACGGCCTCAGAGTCGGCATAATTAAAGATTGGGATTCCAAATGGTATGCTGATGCGGAATTTTCTGATTTCTTAGTAGAAGATTATAACATCAGAAAGTATCTGAAGAAAAAATTATACAGCGCTGGTATCTCCAAAATCGAAATCGAGAGAGCATCAGACAGAGTTAAAATTGTTATTTATACCGCTAAACCGGGCGTTGTAATCGGTAAGGGCGGCGCGGAAATCGAAGTGACTAAGAAAGAGCTTTCCAAGCTGACCAACAAAAAAGTTCTGGTAGACATTAAGGAAATTAAAAGACCCGACAGAGATGCGCAGCTCGTTGCGGAGAATATTGCACAGCAGCTTGAAAACCGTGTATCTTTCAGGCGTGCGATGAAGTCCTGCATGGGAAGAACCATGAAGGCAGGCGCGCTTGGTATCAAAACATCATGTTCAGGACGTCTTGGCGGCGCTGATATGGCTCGTACAGAGTTTTACAGCGATGGCACGATCCCGCTTCAGACTTTAAGAGCCGATATCGACTACGGCTTTGCAGAAGCTGATACAACTTATGGTAAAGTTGGCGTCAAAGTATGGATTTACAAAGGCGAGGTACTTCCTACTAAATCAAACAAGGAAGGGAGCGATAAATAATGTTAATGCCAAAAAGAGTAAAACGTCGTAAACAGTTCCGTGGTTCTATGGCAGGAAAAGCTACACGCGGCAATACAATTACTTACGGTGAGTGGGGAATTGTAGCGATGGAACCATGTTGGATTAAATCGAACCAGATCGAAGCTGCCCGTATCGCGATGACACGTTATATCAAGCGTGGCGGTAAAGTCTGGATTAAGATTTTCCCTGATAAACCAGTAACAGCAAAACCAGCAGAAACACGTATGGGTTCCGGAAAAGGTACCCTGGAATACTGGGTAGCAGTTGTTAAGCCAGGACGCGTAATGTTCGAAATCGCGGGAGTACCCGAAGAGACAGCAAAAGAAGCGTTACGTCTTGCAACACATAAGCTTCCATGTAGATGTAAAATCGTTTCTAAAGCAGACTTGGAAGGCGGTGTATCAAATGAAAACAAATAAGTATGTAGAAGATTTACAGAAAAAATCAGATGCAGAATTAGCACAGGAATTGGTTGATGCTAAGAAAGAACTTTTCAATTTGAGATTCCAGAACGCAACAAATCAGTTGGATAATACGGCAAGAATCAAAGAAGTAAGAAGAAACATCGCAAGAATTCAGACCGTAATCACCCAGAAAGCGAAAGCGGCTAATTAGGAGGAGGATGTGTCGTGGAAAGAAATTTGAGAAAGACCCGTACTGGCAAAGTTACCAGTAATAAAATGGATAAGACAATTGTTGTAGCGATCGAAGACCATGTTAAGCATCCGCTTTACGGCAAAATTGTAAAGAAGACCTATAAGCTGAAAGCACATGATGAAAATAACGAGTGCAACATTGGCGATACCGTAAAAGTAATGGAGACAAGGCCGTTATCGAAAGATAAGAGATGGAGACTTGTTGAAGTTGTCGAAAAAGTGAAATAGGCTGGAAGGAGAAAAGTGGTATGATTCAACAGGAGAGCAGACTCAAGGTTGCTGATAACACTGGTGCAAAAGAACTTTTATGTATCAGGGTTGTAGGTGGATCTACAAGAAGATATGCCCGTATTGGTGATATTATTGTTGCTACTGTTAAAGATGCAACACCAGGCGGCGTTGTAAAAAAAGGCGATGTTGTGAAAGCCGTAGTTGTCCGCAGTGTCAAGGGCGCTCGCCGCAAGGACGGTTCTTATATCAGATTTGACGAAAATGCTGCTGTTATCATCAAGGAGGATAAGACTCCGAGAGGAACCCGTATTTTCGGGCCAGTAGCCAGAGAGCTTCGTGATAAACAGTTTATGAAAATTGTTTCACTGGCTCCGGAAGTATTATAGGAGGTGCCGGTATGTCAACATTTAAGATTAAGAAGGGTGATACCGTGAAGGTGATCGCCGGTAAAGATAAAGACAAAGAAGGCAAGGTAATTTCCGTTGACAGAAAGAACGGAAAGGTTCTGGTAGAAGGCGTTAACATGATCACAAAGCATGAGAAGCCCTCTGCTGCAAATCAGAACGGCGGTATCGTTCAGAAGGAAGCACCCATTGACGCTTCCAACGTAATGTATGTTCACAAGGGCAAGGCGACAAGGATCGGCTTTAAGTACGAGAACGACAAGAAGGTACGTTTCGCCAAGTCCACAGGCGACATCATTGACTGATTCTAAGAAAGGAGGTCTAAAACGTTGAGTAGTAGACTGAAAGAAATTTATAAAAACGAGATCGTAGATGCTATGATCAAAAAGTTTGGATATAAAAATGTTATGGAAGTTCCGAAGCTTGACAAGATCGTGGTCAACATGGGCGTTGGCGAAGCGAAAGAGAATGCCAAAGTCTTGGAGATGGCTGTAGGTGATATGGAGACGATCACCGGACAGAAAGCTGTTGTTACCAAGGCGAAGAAGTCCGTTGCCAACTTCAAGATCAGAGAAGGACAGTCCATCGGCTGCAAGACCACACTGCGCGGCGACAAGATGTACGAATTCCTGGATCGTCTTGTGAACCTTGCACTTCCCCGTGTGCGTGACTTCAGAGGTGTTAACCCGAATTCCTTTGACGGAAGAGGCAATTATGCGCTTGGTATCAAAGAGCAGATCATCTTCCCGGAGATCGAGTACGATAAGATCGACAAGGTAAGAGGTATGGACGTTATCTTTGTTACAACGGCCAGAACAGACGAGGAAGCCCGTGAGTTGTTGAGATTGTTTAATATGCCATTTGCTAAATAGAAGGAGGTAAATTCATGGCTAAGACAGCAATGAAGATCAAACAGCAGCGCAAACCGAAATTCTCCACCAGAGAATATAACCGTTGCAAAATTTGTGGTCGTCCACATGCTTATTTAAGAAAATACGGAATTTGCAGAATTTGCTTCCGTGAGTTAGCATATAAAGGTCAGATTCCTGGCGTGCGTAAAGCCAGCTGGTAAAGGTTGAAAGTCTAAAGCCTTTCAACCGCGGGTTTGTCGCATTCGCATCCAAACTCGAAAGAAGTGAGGAAAGCTAAGATGTGCTTTGCGAATACCCTTCACACCGAAGAATGTCTCTGCCGGGCCATTCTTCATAGCGGGTTTGCCGCATTCGCATCCAAACTCACATGCTGATGTAACTAAAATTTTAGAAGGAGGCAATTCAAATGACAATGAGCGATCCTATTGCAGATATGCTTACAAGAATCCGTAATGCAAATACTGCAAAACATGATACAGTAGATGTACCGTCATCTAAAATGAAACTGGCTATTGCACAGATTTTGCTGGATGAAGGGTATATCAAGAAATTCGATATGATTGAAGACGGAAGTTTTAAGACAATCCATATTACTTTAAAATATGGCGAGGATAAAAACGAAAAGATTATTTCCGGCATCAAGAGAATTTCCAAACCCGGTCTTCGCGTATACGCTGGAAAAGAAGATCTGCCGAAGGTTCTTGGCGGACTCGGCATTGCGATCATTTCTACGAACCAGGGCGTTATCACGGATAAAAAGGCAAGAGAACTTCAGGTTGGCGGCGAAGTGCTGGCGTTTGTCTGGTAAAATCCAAAGAGTTTTACTAAGGTGCGAAAGAACCGCACCTGAGAAAAACTATACTTTGGATGACGAAAAGAATTTCTAAGATGGCAAAAGACGCCATCTAAGAAATACTATATTTTGTCGGAAAGAATTGCTGGTGCAATTCTTCCGGGTCTTTCGAAAGCCTAAAAGATTACAGAGGCGCGAAAGGACCGCATCTGAGAAAAACGATATTTTGGACAGAGTTGGAGAGCAATTCTGTCAGGTTAATAAAATCATAACAACAGCGCATGATGCGCACAAATAAGAGTAGGAGGGTACGGGCATGTCACGTATAGGAAGAATGCCAATCGCGATTCCCGCAGGTGTTACTGTGGAGGTTGCAGAAAATAATAAAGTGACTGTAAAAGGTCCAAAAGGAACACTTGAGAGAGTGCTTCCTTCCGAGATGGAAATCAAAGTGGAAGGCGCAGAAGTTCTTGTATGCAGACCGAACGACTTAAAGAAAATGAAATCTTTACACGGACTGACAAGGACATTGATTCACAACATGGTTGTCGGTGTTACTGATGGATTTGAGAAGAAACTGGAAGTGAACGGTGTTGGTTACAGGGCATCCAAATCAGGCAAGGTACTGACGCTGAATCTGGGATATTCCCATCCGGTTGAGATGACTGATCCGGAAGGTATCGAGACTGTTATGGAAGGTCAGAATGTCATCATCGTGAAAGGTATTGATAAAGAAAAAGTTGGCCAATTCGCTGCTGAAATCAGAGATAAGAGAAGACCGGAACCTTATAAGGGCAAAGGTATTAAATATGCTGATGAAACGATCAGACGTAAAGTTGGTAAGACTGGTAAGAAATAAAAGATAAGGAGAGTATGAAAATGGTTAGTAAAGAATCGAGACAAAAAGTTCGTGTAAAAAAGCATAGAAGAATGCGTAACCATTTAAGCGGTACTGCGCAGAGACCACGCTTGGCTGTATTCAGAAGTAATAATCATATGTATGCTCAAATTATTGACGATACAGTTGGAAACACTCTGGTTGCGGCATCTACCCTTGAAAAAGAGGTAAAGGCTGAGCTGGAAAAGACCAATAACGTTGATGCGGCGGCATATTTAGGAACGGTAATTGCTAAGAGAGCAATTGAAAAAGGTATCAGTACAGTTGTTTTTGACAGAGGCGGCTTTATATACCAGGGAAAAATTGCAGCATTAGCTGATGCAGCCAGAGAAGCTGGATTAGAATTCTAGGGAGGGAGACAAAATCACATGAGACATACAATCATTGATGCCAGCCAGTTGGAACTGACTGAAAAAGTTGTAACTATCAAACGTGTTACTAAGGTTGTAAAGGGTGGTCGTAACTTCCGTTTCACAGCATTGGTAGTAGTTGGAGATGGCAACGGACATGTAGGCGCCGGACTTGGAAAGGCAACTGAAATTCCGGAGGCTATCCGTAAAGGAAAAGAAGACGCAATCAAGAAACTCGTTTCGGTTGCGCTCGACCCGAACCACAGTATTACACATGATTTTATCGGACAGTTTGGTTCCGCATCTGTTCTGCTCAAGAGAGCTCCGGAAGGTACCGGTATCATCGCAGGCGGTCCTGCCCGTATCGTATGCGAGCTTGCAGGTATTTCCAATATCCGTACAAAATCTTTGGGATCTAACAACAAACAGAACGTTGTACTTGCAACGATCGCAGGCCTGCGCCAGTTAAAGACTCCTGAAGAAGTGGCTAAGAACCGCGGAAAATCTGTTGAAGAGGTTATGTCTTAAAGCAAAGGTCAGATTGCAGAAGACTGAGAAAGGAGCAGGGATATCAAAATGGCAGCAGAAAAAACGTTAAAAATAACATTAGTGAAATCGACGATCGGCCAGATTCCAAAAGCAAAAGCGACTATCACAGCTATGGGGCTCAGAAAGATAGGGCAGACTGTTGAATTACCGGATAATGGCGCTACGCGTGGCCAGATTCAGAGAGTAAGACATATGGTCAGAGTAGAAGAAGCATAATCGGATATTTCATAGAGAAAGGAGCATGGTTAGCATGGAATTATCAAATTTAAGACCTGCAGAAGGTTCCAAGCACAGTGATAATTTTAGAAGAGGCCGCGGACATGGTTCGGGCAACGGCAAGACAGCCGGCAAGGGACATAAGGGTCAGAAAGCCCGTTCCGGAGCACCGAGAATCGGTTTTGAAGGTGGTCAGATGCCGTTATACAGACGTATTCCAAAGAGAGGGTTCAAATGCAGAAACTCTAAGGAGATCGTTGCAATTAACCTGAGCGCGCTGGAGGTATTTGACAACGGCGCTACGGTTGACGTGAAAGCGTTACTGGAAAAAGGAATTATTAAAAATCCTCGTGATGGCGTAAAAATCCTTGGAAACGGAGAATTGACCAAAAAACTCGATGTGAAGGTAAATGCGTACAGCGCATCCGCAAAAGAAAAGATCGAGGCAATTGGTGGAACAACAGAGGTGATGTAATGTTTACAACCCTAAAAAATGCTTTTAAGATCAAAGAATTAAGAAAGAAAATCTTTTTTACTTTCGCGATGTTAGTTGTGATCCGTCTCGGATCACAGCTTCCGGTTCCCGGTGTTGACAGGACCTATTTTGCACGGTGGTTCGAACAGCAGACCGGAGATGCGTTTAACTTCTTCAATGCGTTTACGGGCGGTTCTTTTCTCAGAATGTCCGTTCTTGCATTAAATATTACGCCGTATATTACTTCTTCCATCATTATGCAGCTTTTGACGATTGCAATTCCGAAGCTGGAAGAAATGCAGCGTGACGGAGAAGACGGAAGAAAGAAGATCGCGTCCATCACCCGTTATGTAACGGTCGGGCTTTCTTTGATTGAGTCATCGGCTATGGCGATTGGTTTTGGCCGTCAGGGACTTCTTGAGACGTATAACGTATTCAGTATCCTTACGGTTGTTGCAGCCTTGACAGCAGGTAGTGCATTCCTGATGTGGATTGGCGAAAGAATCACCGAAAACGGCGTAGGAAACGGCATTTCTATTGTCCTGACAATCAATATTATTTCCCGTGTGCCTGCGGATATAACGGCTTTATTCGAGCAGTTTGTTTTCGGAAAATCAATTGCGAAGGCAGTTGTGGCAGCTTTGATTATTCTTGCAATTATTATCGGGATGGTTATTCTTGTCATTATATTAAATGGCGGCGTCAGAAAAATCCCGGTTCAGTACGCGAAAAAGGTACAGGGCAGAAAAATGGTCGGCGGACAGTCCACGAACATTCCGCTGAAAGTAAATACTTCCGGCGTTATCCCTGTTATCTTTGCATCTTCCCTGATGCAGCTTCCGGTAATTGTCTGTTCTTTTTTCAATATCAATGGAACAGGCTTCTGGGGAGAGATTTTGAAAGGATTGAATTCATCTTACTGGTGTAATCCGCACCAGCCTGTATATTCAATCGGTCTGGTTGTATATGTGGCAATGGTTATCGCCTTTGCATACTTCTATACTTCCATTACGTTTAATCCCCTTGAAATAGCCGACAACATGAAGCGTCAGGGCGGGTTTATTCCGGGAATCAGACCCGGAAAGCCGACCAGCGATTATCTGACGAAGATTTTAAATTATATTGTCTTCATCGGCGCTGTCGGACTGACAATCGTATGCGTTGTGCCTTATTTCTTTAACGGTATCTTCGGTGCGAGCGTATCCTTTGGCGGAACGAGCCTGATCATTATCGTGAGCGTTGTTCTCGAAACGATCAAACAGATCGAATCTCAGATGATGGTTCGGAATTATAAAGGATTTTTAAACGACTGACGCAAAAAGATGTTCTAAGTCAAACACGAAAAGATGTTCTGAAGACTAACGCAAAAAGATGTTCTAAGACTCCGCATCAGGGGATGCGGCGCCTAAGAACATCCAGCTGTCGTATAAACGACAGCTTTTTGCGTGGAAGAATCGCTAAAGGCGATTCTTCCTGTATTGCATAAGTTATATTAATTATATATAGAAAGAATATATTACAAATTAATTAGTTTTTTTGAGAATGAAACAGGTGTATTTGCATTTTTTGCAGGGAAAAGGCTGGGGAGATAAGACTATGAAAATTATTATGCTGGGGGCGCCGGGAGCCGGAAAGGGCACACAGGCGCAGATGATCGCTGATAAATATGGAATACCTCATATTTCGACAGGGGATATTTTCAGAGAAAATGTAAAAAACGGCACGGAGCTTGGCATGGAGGCCAAAAAATATATGGATCAGGGCGAACTCGTCCCCGATGAGCTGACAGTCAGAATCCTGCTCGACAGAGTGGCACAGGATGACTGTAAGAATGGTTATGTGCTGGATGGTTTTCCGAGAACGATTCCGCAGGCGAAAGTTCTGGATAAAGCCATTAAAGAACTTGGCGACAAGATTGATTATGCAATTGATGTAGAAGTACCGGATGAGAATATTATCAGGAGAATGTCGGGAAGACGTGCCTGCCTTTCATGCGGCGCTACTTTTCATATAGAACATGTTCCGCCCAAACAGGAGGGAATCTGTGACAGATGCGGCAAAGAACTGATTTTGCGCGATGACGATAAGGAAGAAACGGTAAAGAACCGCCTTGATGTTTATCACAAACAGACACAGCCTCTGATCGAGTATTATACGGGACAGAATATATTAAAGACGGTTGACGGAACGGCAGATATGATGGATGTATTTACTGCCATTACGGATATTCTCGGTTAAATTTCCAGGAAAGGCGTGGCTAAGATGGCTGTTACAATTAAATCTGCCAGAGAGATCGCTTTGATGAGGGAAGCGGGAAGGCTGCTCGGCATCGTACACGAAGAACTTGGCAAGGCGATTCATCCGGGTATGTCTACGAAAGACATAGATAAACTTGGAGAAGAACTGATCAGGAGCTTTGGCTGTACGCCCAATTTCCTGCATTATCAGGGATATCCGGCCTCGATCTGCGTATCCGTAAATGACGAAGTTGTGCACGGTATTCCCCATGAAGATCATATATTAAAAGAGGGCGATATCGTCAGTCTTGACGCGGGCCTGATTTATAAGGGATATCATTCGGACGCCGCAAGGACACACTGTGTCGGTAAAGTCAGCCCGGAAGCGGAAAAATTAATTGCCGTAACGAAGCAGAGTTTTTTTGAGGGGATTAAAAACGCAAAAGCCGGCAATCATCTTTATGATATTTCCAATGCGATTGACGCTTACGTCTCTTCGTACGGTTATGGAATCGTAACGGCGCTTGTGGGACACGGTATCGGAACGAAACTCCATGAAGAACCGCAGATCCCGAATTTTGCACAGAGACGGAGGGGTGTACGCTTACAGCCGGGAATGACGCTCGCCATAGAACCGATGATCAATATGGGGACTGCGGAGGTTGAGTGGCTGGATGATGACTGGACGGTTGTAACGGCCGACGGAGCGTATTCCGCGCATTACGAAAATACGGTGCTGATTACCGATGGCGAACCGGAAATCCTGACACTTCCCATATAGAGCCGAAAAGAAAGGAATGGGTTGGAAATGACAGGAATGCTTGCCAGTTCGAAAGCTGGGCACGACAAAAAAACGGTTTATGTCATAATAAAGGAAGAAACGGAATATGTATATTTGGCTGACGGCAGACTGAAAACACTGGAAAAGCCAAAGAAAAAGAATAAAAAACATATTCAGATTATAAAGAAATATCCGGAACCGGAATTTCCGGAGCGGGTAAAGGCCGGACAGACAGATGATGCGGAAATCCGGAGAGTACTGGAACAGTACAGGAAGAGTATCACAAAGTAAAAACAGGAGGTAACAGATGTCGAAAGCCGATGTGATTGAAATTGAAGGAACAGTGATTGAAAAGTTACCCAATACCATGTTTCAGGTTGAACTGGAAAACGGGCATGTCGTATTGGCACATATAAGCGGTAAGCTTCGTCAGAATTTTATCCGAATCTTACCCGGTGACAAAGTAACTTTGGAGTTGTCCCCTTATGACCTTTCCAAAGGAAGAATTATCTGGCGTGATAAATAAAAGGGTCTTGCAAACTGGATAGCTCTATGTTATAATGTAAAACGGTCTTTTTTGAAAGGAGGGTTTAACATGAAGGTTAGATCATCAGTAAAACCGATTTGCGAGAAATGCAAAGTCATTAGAAGAAAAGGAAAGATCAGAATTATCTGTGAAAATCCGAAACACAAACAGGTACAAGGTTAATCCCGGATATTTTTATCAGCTCAGGTATTGATAAAAAGGGGTTCTTGTCCAACTGATTATGAGCGGCTGCAGTATTATTTCTTCATAAAATGGTACTGATTATAATAGATGGAAGAGCCTTAAGGAGATTACTTTTTGATACCACATGTTTGGAAAGGCCGGACGCAGGTTCGGCTGGGCTAAGTTGAAAATCGAGGATTTTCAACTGCGAGTTTGTACATCCGTACAAACATCGCGGGTTTGAGAAACATTGTATTTATAACTTGCCCCAATCAATTAGTAGTAGAAAGTGCAGCTTTGCTGTACGGAAAAATGGAGGAAACGTAAATGGCTCGTATTGCTGGTATTGATTTACCCAGAGAAAAACGTGTAGAGATTGGTTTGACTTATATTTATGGTATCGGCAGGGTAAGTTCAAACAAAATTCTGGAAGCAGCAAATGTAAATCCTGACACTCGTGTCAGAGAATTGACGGATGATGAAGTGAAAAGAATTGCCGAAGTGATCGAAAAAGATTACATGGTAGAAGGTGATCTGAGAAGAGAGATCGCGTTGAACATCAAGAGACTTCAGGAGATCGGATGTTACAGAGGTATCCGTCACAGGAAAGGGCTTCCTGTCCGCGGTCAGAAGACTAAGACAAACGCGAGAACGAGAAAGGGCCCGAAGCGTACAGTAGCAAATAAGAAGAAATAATTATATGAGAAAGTAGGTTAGTTTATTATGGCTAAAAAAGTTGCAAAGAAAGTAACAAAAAAGCGTGTAAAGAAAAACGTTGAACATGGACAGGCACATATCCAGTCTTCTTTTAACAATACAATCGTTACCCTGACGGATAACGAAGGTAATGCGTTGAGCTGGGCAAGCGCCGGCGGTCTTGGTTTTAGAGGTTCAAGGAAATCTACTCCATATGCGGCACAGATGGCGGCTGAAACAGCGACCAAAGCAGCGTTAATTCATGGTTTGAAAACAGTTGACGTTATGGTTAAAGGACCGGGTTCGGGACGTGAAGCGGCGATTCGTGCATTGCAGGCATGCGGTCTGGAAGTAACCAGCATCCGTGACGTAACGCCTGTACCCCATAACGGATGCCGGCCTCCTAAGAGACGCCGCGTCTAACAAAATAGAATGTCGAGCAATGGCTCGTCAATCTAACAGAATGCCGAGCAATGGCTCGTCAATCTGTGAAAGATTTGCGGTGCAAATCTTTCGATGTATTGAAGTATATTATGATGTGTTAAGAAACTCGTTGGAGGAAAGTATTGTCCGTATACGGGCGGTATTGTAAACAACAGGTTTTACCTGTATGGTAAAATTTTGAAGCAGAGGCAGCCCCTCTCGGAAAGGAGCCAGACATGGCAGTAAACAGAGTTCCTGTATTAAAAAGATGCAGATCCCTCGATTTAGATCCTACATTTTTAGGATATGACAAAAAATCAAACAGAACATCCGCAAGAGCAGGTAAGAAGGTCAGTGAGTACGGTCTTCAGTTAAGAGAAAAACAGAAAGCAAAATTTATCTATGGCGTACTGGAGAAGCCCTTCAGAAATTATTATAAGAGGGCTGAGAGAATGAAAGGCATGACCGGTGAAAACCTGATGGTTATGCTGGAGAGCAGACTGGACAGCGTTGTTTTCAGAATGGGTTTTGCGAGAACAAGAAGAGAAGCAAGACAGATCGTTGGTCATAAACATTTCCTTGTAAACGGCAAGACTGTCAGCATTCCCTCTTACCAGATCAAAGCCGGTGATGTGATCGAAGTGAAAGAAAAAGCAAGATCTTTGCAAAGATATAAAGATATCCTCGAAATAACCGGTGGAAGACTGGTTCCGGAATGGATGGAAGTTGATCAGGAAGCCATGAAAGGAACTGTAAAATATCTTCCTTCAAGAGAGATGATCGATGTTCCCGTTGACGAGATGCTTATCGTCGAATTGTACTCCAAATAATAAGGTTTAACGTGATTTTTCGTAAAGGAGGGTATTGCGGTGTTTGATTTTGAGAGACCAAATATTGAGGTTGTAGAAATCTCTGAAGACAAAAGGTATGGTAAGTTTGTAGTGGAACCACTGGAAAGAGGTTACGGAATTACCCTTGGCAACTCTTTGAGAAGAATTATGCTTTCTTCTTTGCCGGGAGCGGCTGTAAGTCAGGTCAAAATCGAAGGTGTTTTGCATGAGTTCAGTTCCATTCCGGGCGTGAAGGAAGATGTTACGGAAATCATCATGAATATTAAGAGTCTCGCGATCAGAAACAGCAGCGAGACAAATGAGCCTAAGACAGCATATATTGAGTACGAAGGCGAGGGTGTTGTAAGAGCAGCGGATATTCAGGTTGATCAGGACATAGAGATTTTAAATCCCGAATTGGTTATCGCTACTTTAAGCGGTAAGGATACCAAGCTGTACATGGAGCTGACCATTACCAAAGGCAGAGGATATGTCAGTTCCGAGAAGAATAAGACAGAGGATCTCCCGATCGGCGTAATCGCGGTAGACTCTATCTATACGCCGGTCGAAAGAGTAAATGTTACGATCGAAAATACGCGTGTCGGCCAGATTACAGATTTTGATAAGCTGACGCTTGATGTTCACACGAACGGGACGCTTGTTCCTGATGAAGCGGTCAGTCTGGCGGCGAAAGTGCTCAGCGAGCATTTGAATCTTTTTATCGATTTATCCGAAAATGCCAAGACTGCGGAAGTCATGGTAGAGAAAGAAGACGATGAAAAAGAAAAAGTGCTGGAAATGAGCATTGATGAGCTTGAATTGTCTGTTCGTTCTTATAACTGTCTGAAAAGGGCAGGTATCAATACCGTTGAGGAACTGACGAACAAAACTTCCGAAGATATGATGAAAGTTCGTAATCTCGGACGCAAATCACTGGAAGAAGTTTTGGCAAAATTAAAAGAATTAGGTCTTCAGCTGAATCCGAGTGATGAAGCCTGAGAGACGATTCATATGACAGAAGGTGTGCAGTAACCTTTTGTATCCGGCGTATGAGGTAAGTCCGAAGAGCGCATGTGCGTCGGCTCATAAATGGAACCGTTGACTGCATCCGGTAAGTAAGTCCGAAGAGCGTGGCCGGATGTACCATAAAAGAGTTTTTAAAAAGCTCGCATGAGAAAGGAGCCAGTTATGGCAAAATACAGAAAACTTGGCAGAACATCTGACCAGAGAAAAGCATTACTTAGAAATCAGGTAACAAACCTTTTATATCATGGAAAGATTGTTACAACGGAAGCAAGAGCAAAAGAAGTACGTAAGATTGCGGAAGGCCTGATTGCACTGGGTGTTAAGGAAAAAGATAATTTTGAGACTGTTAAGGTAACCGCAAAAGTTCCGAGAAAAGACAAAGACGGAAAGAGAGTCAAAGAAGTCGTAGACGGCAAAAAAGTTACCGTATTTGACAGCGTTGAGAAGGAAATCAAAAAAGATCTGCCCAGCAGACTGCATGCAAGAAGACAGATGCTGAGAGTACTTTATCCGGTTGTGGAAGTTCCAGCAAAGGCGGCCGGAAAGAAGAAAGGCACAAAAGAAGTTGATCTTGTAGCAAAACTTTTCGACGAGTATGGTCCGAAATATGCGAGCCGTAACGGCGGTTATACAAGAATTATCAAAATCGGGCCCCGTAAGGGTGATGCGGCGATGGAAGTTGTTCTGGAGCTTGTTTAAGCGGCAGGAGATAGATTTTTGTTGACTGCGTAATAAGAAAATCAGGAACAGAGTATATGGAAACGTATACTCTGTTTTTTTGTATAAAATAGCAACAGCGTACCCTGTTCCGAAGGAGAATGCGGAAAAGAAGCCCGTTTGGTATTGACAATTTATGTTTACAGGTGTAGACTAAAGGTGTCTACAAGAATAGACTCTGGAATACATATAACGGTAACAGAAAACATGAAAGGGAAACAATCAATGGGTGGGAGGAAAAATGGAGCGGAAAATAACGGTAACGGATGCGGAATTGGAAATATTGGAGATCTTATGGTCGGCGGACCATGCTCTGAATGCCGGTGAAATACGCGGTATATTGAACCGGAGCAAAAAATGGGAACGGACGACGGTTCTGACATTTATTAACAGACTTGTAAAAAAAGGCGTGATCTGTCAGGAAAAGCGGGAGGTGTATTATTATACGCCCATGATCGGACGGGAAGAATACGTCAGGGAAGAGACAAAGCATTTTCTGGATAAATTCTTTAAGGGAAGTTCAAAGAATCTTGCGGCCGCGCTTGTCAGCAGCGAAGCGCTGACGAAAGAAGACGTGGAAGAACTGCGTAATTATTTTAACAGTAATTTGTAGAAAGAAAGGGGAAATTTTAGATGGCGTCAGTTTATGGCAGTATGAGCCGCTTTTTTCTGAATATATTTTCCACATCATTATCCGGAGCCCTGGTTGGAGGCCTGATTCTGCTGATACATCCGTTGACGGAAAAGTTTTTCTCCAAGAAGTGGAACTATTATATCTGGCTGTTGGTGATCATACGTCTTTTGCTGCCGGTGCAGGCTGTGGAAGCCCTGCCGGGCGGTATTGCGTTTGATATAGCGTCCGCATGGACAGAAAAAACGAATGCGAACGGAGAGACCGGGGAGACAGAACCCGCGATGGAGGCAGGCAAAGAAGCGAAAGCCGCAGAAACGGAACCTACGATGGAGGCAAGCAAAGAAGCGAAAGCCGGGGAGACGGAACCCGCGATGGAAGCAGGCAAAGAAACGGAAGCCGGGGAAGGATTGACCGGCCATGTGCCGGCCGGGGATGGCGCGGGTGAAGCGGCCGAGGATATGCGGGCCGCGGATGATTCGAAGGAGACGGCCGGAACTGTAAAGGGGGAGCGGGAAAGTGCTGTCCCCGGTATCATCCTCCTGTTTTCCGGAGCGGCTGTTATATGGCTGATCGGCTTTATCACGGCTTGTATGCTCAGACTGCGGAATTACTATCATTTTATTCGATATATCAGGAAAGACGCATGTCCGGTCACAGACAGCCGGCTGATGGTACTTGCGCAGAGCATGTCATCCAGACTCTACATGCGGAAAATCCCGTCGATATATCGGAGCGCGGCCGTGACCGGGCCGGTTACGGTCGGACTGTGGAGGCCGGTCATCTTTTTGCCGGAGACGGGGCTTGGAGAGCCTTCAAACCGGACGGCACAGTATCAGCTGATACTGCATCATGAGCTTGTTCATGTGGCGCGGCGGGATTTGTGGCTTAAATGGCTGTATCAGATTCTGCTGTGCGTGCACTGGTTTAACCCTGTGATTTACCTGATCGGGCGGAAAATGAATCTGGACTGTGAGCTTTCCTGTGACGAAGGGGTGCTTGGCATGCTGACGGCGGAAGGAAGAAAAACGTATGGGAACGTGCTTTTGGACGTTGCGGAGCAAAATGCTGCGGTCAGGAAAAGTGCGCTTACCACAACTTTTATAACGGGAGATTCCGAATTGAAAAGGAGGCTGCAAAGCGTGATCACATTTAAGAAACAAACGGCGGTAAAAGGACTGCTGTCCCTGTGCGTTATGGCCGGAACAATGTTTCTGACCGCCTGCGGCGGCGTATATGTGTCCTATGGCGGATTTGAAGATATGTCCGGCTTTTGGGAATATGAAGCATCGAATGAAGATATGCAGGACGACGGATGGGGAAGCGACTGGAATATTGGCGGAACAAAGGGAGGTGCCCGTCAGGTTTATGACGATGAGGTGCTGCTGGCGGGAGCCGATGTGAGCAACAAATGGCAGGCATATAATTATAGGGGAGGAGAAGACGGCGTAACGATTTCACGATTTGCGCTGAACGGCTCCGATTCGATCAGGATCATTTATGCGGCTGAGGACAGAGATATTGAGGTGACATCCGATTTTAACCTGAAAAAAGGTAAATTTAAGATCGTACATGTTGCGCCTGACGGTACCGTATCGATCATTAACGATACCGGAGAAGAGAGCACGAATACGGTTACGATGCAGAAAGGCCGCAATGTGATCAAAATCGTGGGGCAGGCCGCCGCGCTGGAAGACGTGGAAATTCGCTTTTCGGGGTTGAAAAGCCGTTATTTTGAAGAAATCTATTATTCGGAAGAAGACGAGTATGCGGGACGGATCAACTTGATGGTGCAGGACGGTACTGTGGATAAAGATAAAATGTTGGAAAGCATCCATTATATGGAAGATTTCGATACCAGTAAAGCATTTGCCGCGCTCTTAAAACAGGGAGAGACGTTCAGCAACAATGAACTTTCTCAAATATTTATCTATTCGGATGCGGAGCTTTCCGGGAATTACCTGGTAGAAGCCATAGAAAGCGGACTCATAGAGCCTCTGCCTGTGGATGCTGTTACCGACATTCTGCCGTACCTGAAAGGCCATACGATCGTGAGCCTGCTGAAAATGCTGCCCGAAGAAGATTTTTTTGAGGGCTTTCAGGATTGTATGCCGTATATGAGTGACCAGGAAATAGAAGAATGTCTGTTTTCTTATTTGGATGCGGGCGGAGAATTGACTTATGGACAGTTCGACGACATCGAAATGTATCTGAACAAAAGCACTATCAAAAAACTGGATGAAAGGATGATGTCACAGCCGTGACAGAAGCCGGAAGAATGAAAACCGGGCCGTAAAAAACGAAACGCGGATGCCGGAACGATAAAATGCCTTCCGAATGGACTTCGTGCCGTCGGAAGGCATTTTTATATGGATGACTTCTTAGTCCAATACCTTTTGGAAGTGCTGATAATCCTTACAGGAGTTCCAGTTTCCGCCCCAGGTAAAGCCGTGATCCGTAAAGAGTTTGTAGCACAGATCGGATTCGTCTATTTTATAAGGAAAATCTTTGGTGCGGTCAACATAGATTTCGCTTCCCGGCGGAGAGATATACGTTTCTCCGCTTCCGTTTTTATTGAAGACAACATAGGGGTTATAGAACGGATTGATATCGATCGCACATCCGAGCGCATGCTTGGAAAGGCTCGTCGTTCCGTCCACGACCCGGTAATTGAAACAGGAAGTATTGTTATCGGTTATGGAGGCTGTATCGTCGGCCTGATATTCATCCACGAGCCTGATTTTTTCGATCCGGTATTCATTGCGGTACAGTTCATGGAAAATCTCCATGAGATCGTCGGCAATTCCTTTGTTGCAGATCAGTTCACCCGTCTGAACTTCACCGTTAAAATCATAATACAGTACGGAAAGAAAACGCAGGTCGTCATAGGTAACGGCGGGGACGACGTCATCCGCAAGGATATTGATGACGGGCACAGCCGAGGAAAGCGCTTCCGTGGCGGACACCGGATAGGAAATGCCGGTAATTCTTGCTTTGATTTCTTCGCTCAGCGGTTCATAATAAAAACCCTCGCGGTAAACTGTGCGGTTGGCAGGTATGCTGTTTTCCGCCTGCTGTGAATTATTTTCGGAATCATTTTGTGACAGCGGCGCGGTATCTGACAGCGGAGTATTCTGTGACATTGGAATCGTTTCTCCATCGGTTTCCTTCTTGCTTACATCTATATGTGCGCTCTCCTCCGCATATGCTGTTTCCGTCGCATTTGCCTGTGCCGTTTCCCGGATTTTTCCGGATGCGGGCGCGTCGGGAATGGCCTTCGCCTCTTCCGGTGCTTTGCCGTCTGCCGAAGATATTCCGGCATCCGGCGTTTCCTGCTCCGCCGCGGCGGCCTGATTTTTATTGACATAATCGACAATGGTTTCCGATTTTGCCAGAGTACGGGCCAGAAAACCGCAAATAAGAATCAGCGCGGCCAAAAGAAGGAGCGGTTTCAGAAGCTTATCGGTAAATTGCTTTTTCATAAGGGTGAGTCCTTTCTAATAATATTCTCCTAATAATATTCTCCTAATCGCCGCTGCCGTGCGGCGATTTTTAATTCCACAAAAAGATGCAGAAGCAGAAATCATTGCAAGGGAGAATGCAGAGCATTCTCCTAATCGCCGCCGCCGTGCGGCGATTTCTTATTCCACCAAAAGATGCAGAAGCAGAAATCATTGCAAGGGAGAATGCAGAGCATTCTCCTAATCGCCGCCGCCGGGCGGCGATTTTTTATTGAAACAAATACATCATAGTGTATTCATCGTTTGCGGGCGCGAATCTGGTCAGCTTTTTATCTTCCAGATGACAGCATGTGATAATTGTGTTCAGAATATCCTCCTGATCAAAGGAATTGGCGATACAGACGAGGATTTTGTCACCGCAATCGGACGGCAGTAGGAGGCCTGCTTCAGAAGAAAGCTGCTCCGGATACAGGACAGCGGTGTTTTTACACAGGCTCATAATGTCCAGACAGGATTTGTACATCCAGCCGTTATGCTCGCTGATATAGAGGCAGGAGGCGTTTTCCGCCTGCTCCATAAAGGCGTATCGTTCCTCTTTTTCAGGATAGGTGTAGTCCCGGGGAACGGTTAATAAACCCCAGGCCGTAATGAGGACGCCGGCCGCGCACAGGATGGGAAACGCATGTCTTGTGACAGCGGAAAGCGCTTTATCATAGAGAAAATACATGCCCAACAGCAGAACCGGGAAAATACACATGATGTAACGGTCTGCCAGGAACGGCGCGCTGAGCGCTACCAGCAGCAGATAGCCCAATATGGGAATGAAAAGAAGAAACGGTTTTAACGCTGAAAATGAGGGCTGTGCGGCTGTATTTTCGCTTTCCCCATGGGAAAGTTTTTCATGGAGAGTTTTCTTTCTGAGAAAAGCTGTGAAAAACAAAACAATAAGCAGCAGACACAGGATCGCAAACAGCAGAGGCTGTCCGGCAAACAACGAGTCTGCAATAATTTTATAATAAGCGGCGAACTTATGAAACGGATTTCCCGAAGCCGCGCCGGTAAGCGTGCTCGCGCCGAAACTGTCCATAAAAATATGTTTTATGGAAAAAGGCCAGACGATCAGACTGACCACCGCGGCCGCGGCGGAAGTGGCCAGCCAGGATTTCACTCTGGGGCGGTATTCTTTCCGCGTAAAAAGGAAGACAAGAATGGTTCCCACGAGAAAACCGGCGTAAATAACGAAATAATACTGTGTATAGAATCCGAGAACCGCACATAAGATATAGGCAGCCCGGCTCTTTTTCGTAAAGGAAAAACCGTTCTGTGCGATATGCAGACAGACGCCGAGAAATGCCAGTGTAAAAAAGGTATGAACGGCGTACATCCGAATGATCAGCAGCGTGGAAATTCCGCCGATACTCAGGGCATAGCATAACGTAACAAGAAAAGCGTATCCGGCGCCGCCGAAATATTTTTCCGACAGCCGATAGAGCAGGGCGCAGGTAAGCATCAGAAAAACAATATTGACAATCAGCCCGTACCACAGAGAAAAGCTGCCCGGAAACAGGGAGCAGATCAGATGGATGAAATAATAATAAAACGGCGGGGCAGAGTCGTAAACGGCGTTATACATGACGGAAAGAAAGTCAAACCGATGCCCCTGTTCGGCCGTGATAAAGCCCGCGTAGTAACTGCCGTCGTGCCAGACCGATGCCGCCTCCTGCTGTTCCAGTTCTTTAAATGCGCGGTAGAGACGGGAAGATTCTTTCCCGTTCCGCAGAAGGTCGTTTACGTCGTTCAGAATGTCGGAAGGCGGTGTGGATGTCAGCCAGGATGTAATAAACTCTACCCTGGAAGACTGGCGGTTCGATAAATCATAGGTCAGCAGTTCGTCTACGAAGGTTCCTTTTTTCTGACTGCACTGGTACAGCATGAAAAAGAAGATGACTGCCATACAAAGAAAAAAAGGAATTGACCGACGGTTTTGTATTTTCATGAAAAGCGCTCCTTAATTTAATGATAAAATCGGATTAGAAAATTATATAATATTTTCAGAACAATGTACATAGTTTCGGACAAATCCGGCATCCCCTTGACGCATGGAATATATTGATGTTATCATTAGAAACGAACTTTGAGACTTTTAAACGGAGGCATAATCTGCGGAATGCAAGAAGCAAAAGATAAGATGATTGATGAGAAGAAGCGGGAAAGAATCATAACCGCATTGCTGATAACAGGAATATTGGGATTCCTGACATTGATCGGAATTACGAATCTCTGCCATTTCTGTTACGCGATGGATGCGGATATTGCTTCGGACGCCATTCTCGGAAAACTGATCTGGGACAGTAAAGAAATTATTCCCGGCACCTGGTATGTGGCGGCAGAGACGCGTATCATCTGCATGGCCAATGTGGCATCGCTTTTTTACGGGCTGACGCATAATCTGTCGCTGGCGGCGGGGCTTGCGTGCTGTACAATGACGGTGCTGATTATCATCAGCGTGTTTTATTTTGGAAGAGTGGGGCTTTTACTCCGATGGAAAGAAACGCTTCTGTCCGCATTTCTTTGCCTGATGCTTCCGGCGGGCCTTTCTTTTCTGGAGCTGTCTTATCTGTTTGCGTCCTATTATGCGGTGCATATCGTTATTTTATTTTTTACATTCGGCGTATATTTGGAGATACACCGGAAAAACCGGATAAATTGGATAAAACTGTCTGCCTGCCTTGTTCCGGCGCTGCTACTGGGCGTGCAGGGAGCAAGAGGACTTCTTGTGATATACGGCCCTTTGTTTGGCATGGCGGTTATCTTTGGGCTGTATGAAGTTTATTGCGGGAAAAAACTGAGAAAGACGGATGTGGTCGTCTGCTTATGGACCGTCGCCATGTTGGCGGTCAGCTTTTGGGGAATGAGTTTTCCTTTTTCTGTCGGACAGGAATTTTCCAGAAATATCCGTAACGGGTTTCATAAGTTATGGGCAGAGGTTTTACCCGACATGCTGTGTGCGATGGGGTTTGGCAGTTCCCAGTGTCTGTTGGCCAAAGCAGGCGCGGCGTTTTTAATGCTGATCACGGCAGGCCTGGTAATCGATCTTTTGTACCGGATGTGCCGGAAACGGGAAATCGATACGGTGGAGAGGGGCTTTCTGCTCCTGTGCAGTTCACCGGTAGTAACGGCGTTTATTGTGGCGTTTACGACGGTGGAAGATTCGGAACGGTATTATTTCCTGTTCAGCTTTGTAATGGTATATGGGGCAGTTTTGTTTTTCCGCAGGATGAGGGCGGATACGGCGTTCCGGCGGGGACTGCGCCTTAGTCTCTGCCTGGTGATTCTGGCGCTGACCACAGAGCGTTTCTGCAATATTTATCTTCCCGTTTTAAAGGCAGAAGAGCCGCCGCAGGGAGAAATCAGCGAAGTGGTTTGTTTTCTGGAGGAGCATGATTTTCAGACGGCCTATTCGACGTTCGAAAATGCCAATCTGATGACTGTTTTGTCTAACGGAAAGACAAGGGTTGCATCCGTCGGTTCCGTGGAAAAGATGAATATCTGCAAATGGATGAGCAGTACGGACTGGTATGTGCCCAATGTCCCTTATGAAGAACGGACTGCCTATGTGATTCCGGAATCGCAGATGGAAGCGTTTCAGGCTTTTCTGGCGGTTCACGGAGAGGATATGAAGCTTGAAGCACAGATCGGAAGATTTTTAATTTACAGTTCCGACTATAATTTTTCCTGTCTGGAATAGGAGCGAAATGGATAAGAAATTTGACAAGATAATCATCGGCGCCGGACTGTATGGCCTTTATGCGGCGAAATACTGCAGCGACAGGGGTGAAAAGGTGCTGGTGCTCGAATATGATAAAGCGCCGTTTAAACGGGCGACATATATTAATCAGGCAAGGGTGCATATGGGATATCATTATCCGAGGAGCCTGACGACCGCGATGAAATCGGCCGGATATTTCAGACGTTTCGTGGAAGATTTCTCTTTCTGCATCCATGATCAGTTCGAACAGGTTTATGCAACGGCCGGTAATTTTTCATGGACCGACGCAAAACAGTTCATGAGTTTTTGCAGAGCGGCCGGCATCCGGTGCGAAGAAACGGCTGTTTCGAAGTATTTCAATCCGGGCATGTGCGACGGCGCTTTCCTGACCGAAGAATATACCTATGATGCCAGGATACTGCTGGACTATTATGAGCGGCAGCTGAATGACAGAAAGAACGTTACCTTCGTCTATGACGCGCGGACAGAAAAGATTGTCAGAACGGCGGATGTGTTCGAAGTATGGATGGAGGGAGGCGGAGACCGTTATTCGGCGCCTTATGTGCTGAATGCTTCTTATGCCTCCGTGAATCAGGTAATCGATAAGCTGGAAGGCGTGGAAAAAGATTTTTTTCAGATAAAATATGAACTGTGTGAAATCATTCTCTGCGAGCCGTCCGACATGATTCGGGGAATCGGGATTACCGTTATGGACGGCCCTTTTTTCTCCATTATGCCGTTTGGGAAGACGGGCCTTCATTCGCTGACTTCCGTCACGTTTACGCCTCATGTGACATCCTATGAAGTCCGTCCGTCTTTCGGCTGTCAGAAGGGGCTGGATCGTCATGGGAAAGAGAAATGTACGCCGGAAAATCTGGGAAACTGCAGCGACTGCCCTCATAAGCCGGATTCGGCGTGGCCATATATGTCGCATCTGGCGGCACAGTATTTAAAGGAAGAGTACGGATATACTTATCAAAAATCGCTGTTTTCCGTCAAGCCGATTTTAAAATCTTCCGAGGTAGACGATTCCAGGCCTACCGCGGTCAAAGTCCTGAACAGAAAACCGTTTTTTGTCAGCGTTCTTTCGGGAAAGATCAATACGGTTTATGATCTGGACGATTATCTGGAGTTATCCTGACCGGGAAAAAGGGTCGGGAGAAAGGCACGTTTTTATATATGAACAATCCGAAAAAAGAAAAAAAATTTATTTCTCTGGTAGTTTATCTTCACAATGTGGAAGGTTATATTCAGCACTTTATGTCAAAGATCATTCCGGTATGCGAACGTTCTTTTCAGGACTTCGAGATTGTCTGCGTGGATGACGGCTGTACGGACGGTACGGTTGAAAGGCTGAAAGAGTATCTGGAGCAAAACCAGGTAAAAGCCATGGTGAATGTCATTCATATGAGTTTTTTCCAGGGAATGGAAAGCGCGATGAATGCGGGCCGTGATATCGCGATCGGGGATTTTGTATATGAATTTGACGATGTGTTCGTGGACTACCAGCCGGAGATGCTTTTAAAAGTCTATGAAAAAATGTTGGAAGGAAACGATATCGTTGCGGCGAGCAGCCGGGGAAAACTGCGTTTTACTTCAAGAGTTTTTTATGCGCTGTATAATCTGACGAGCCGTTCCAATAACAAAATCGGACCGGAAACGTTCCGCATTGTGTCCAGGCGCGCGATTAACCGCATTAAGTCGATGGGGCAGTATATTCCTTACCGGAAAGCGGTGTACAGCAACTGCGGGCTCAGCATGGCGACGCTTTATTATGAAAGCACGGATAAAACGGCGCGGGTGAAAAATAAAATCGTAACGTCCGAGAGGACTTCGCTGGCGTTCGATTCCTTTATTTATTTTACGAATGTACTGGAACGGCTGTCCATGGCGGTCTGCGCCGTATTTCTGTTAGTGACGGTGGGCGTCGGCATTTATATCGTTTTCGATATTTTCAGCGACAGCAAACCGGTGGAAGGCTGGATTTCCACGATGGGATTTCTGGCGCTCGGCTTTTTCGGCGTGTTTGCGCTGCTGACGATCATTTTGAAATATTTGTCCGTCGTGCTGAATCTGATCTTTAAACAACAGAGGTATCTGATCGCGGATATCGAGAAAGTGGCCAGCCACTGACAGGGAATGGCCGGTATTGAAAGAAAGGGATGCCGTCGGGCATCGTCGGGGAGGGGCATGAGAGATGGGCTGTGAGGTACAAAGCATTCATTTGCTGTTTCCGGTATTGAACGAACGGTTAAGGCTTCGTAACGGAATCGAAAAAACGATGAAATATTTGCGAAATAATGTCGATATTGCGTATAAGCTGACGATTCTGGACAACGGTTCCGATGACGAGACGCCGGAGATCGGAAAGGAGCTGGAGGAAAAATACCCGGAAGTCACATATGTCCGCCTGAACGAACGGGGCGTCGGCCTGGCTTTCCGGGAAGGAATCCGTCTGAACCGGAGCGATATTGTCGGCTATATGGATATCGATCTTTCCACGGATTTAAAATATCTTGGAAGGACGATTAAACTGTTTCAGAAAAAACCGGAACTGCAATATGTAAACGGCAGCAGATTCCACAGAAAATCGGAGACAAAAGGCAGAAAATGGTATCGTAAGATTACCTCCATGGGGCTTGTTTTTCTGTTAAAGGCCATTTTTCATATGAAGGCGACGGACGCGCTCTGCGGCTTTACATTCCTCAGAAAAGAAGCGGCCGATGCGCTGGTTTTACAATGCAGCGATGACAACGGGTGGTTTTATACGGTGGAATTTCTGCTTCGGGCGGAACGAAACGGCATGGTCATTTATGAAATGCCGGTGGAGTGGCAGGAAGATTACAATACGACGGTGAAAGTTTTTAAGACGATAAAGAACTATATCGTACAGATATACAGGCTGCAAAGAACATTACACAGGGAAAAACAGGGGAAAAACGATCATGTTAAAAAGAATTGATCTATCGAGGGATTATCGGAAACATCAGGCAGAATATATGGAGGCAGTACGCGCGGTCTGTGAAGAAACCGCGTTTTCCGGCGGAAAATTCGCGGACCGGTTCGACGAAGAATTTGCCGGGTATTGCGGCGTTCCTTATGCGGCCGGGGTCAATAACGGCACTTCTGCGCTGCACTGTGCGATGATGGCGCTGGGAATCGGCGAAGGCGACGAGGTCATTGTGCCGGCCAATACTTATATCGCTACGGCCTGGGGAGTGACCTATACGGGAGCGGTGCCTGTTTTTGCGGACTGTACCGCCGATACATGGGAAATCGATCCGGCCAGCGTCAGGAAGAAAATCACGGAAAAAACAAAGGCGGTTATCGGCGTTCATTTATATGGCCAGCCTTTCGCTTACAGGGAAATCAAACAGATCGCGGATGAGCACGGGCTTTTTGTCGTGGAAGACTGTGCCCAGGCACACGGCGCGCTCTATGAGGGAGAAATGGTCGGCGGTCTGGGAGAACTCGGGTGCTTTTCTTTTTATCCCGGTAAGAATCTGTATGCGTTCGGAGAGGGCGGCAGCGTTACCTGCCGGAAAAAAGAATATTTTGACGCCATTACGACGATCAAGAATCAGGGATGCCAGGTGCGTTATTATCATGACGTCATCGGTTATAATTACCGTCTGGAAGGGCTTCAGGGAGCCGTGCTGAGCGTGAGTCTGAAATATCTGCCCGAATGGACAAAACGGAGAAGAGAGATCGGAGAACGGTATATCCGGGAAATCACCAACCCGCTGTTTACGATGCAGGCCCATCCGGCGAATACATCTCCCGTATATCATCTGTTCGTCGTGACCGTGGAAAATCCCGATCATTTGATCGCTTATATGGAAGAAAAGGGAATGGAATGCAATAAGCATTATCCCGTTCCCTGCCATTTGCAGAAAGCCTATCGGGAGCTGGGATATCAGAGAGGCGACTGTCCGAATGCGGAATATCTGGCAGATCACTGTGTTACGCTTCCGCTGTTTCCGGAAATGGAGGAAGCGGAGATACAAATGGTAATCGATGCGTGCAATGCTTACAGGGGTGCATAAATGGGAATCATAAAGACGGAAAAATTAGTATTTGAATATATCAGACGGGATGAAGAAGGAAACGTGGAAGGCATTACCCGCGCGGTGGATGAGGTCGATCTGGATGTAAAACAGGGAGATTTCGTTGCGGTCTTAGGCCATAACGGGTCGGGGAAATCCACACTGGCCAAGCATATCAATGCCATTCTTTACCCGACGGAAGGAACGGTCTGGGTGGACGGCATGGATACCTCCCAGGAGAAGAATCTCTGGGATGTGCGGCAGAGCGCCGGCATGGTGTTCCAGAACCCGGATAACCAGATCATCGGCCAGGTGGTCGAAGAGGATGTGGGATTCGGACCGGAAAATATGGGCGTCCCGACGGCGGAAATCTGGGAGCGGGTGGAAGAAAGCCTGAAAGCCGTCGGTATGTATGAATACCGGAAGCATTCTCCGAATAAACTTTCCGGCGGGCAGAAACAGCGGGTATCGATTGCGGGCGTCATCGCCATGCACCCGAAATGTATTATTCTGGATGAGCCGACGGCGATGCTGGATCCGAACGGCCGTAAAGAAGTGGTGCGCGCGGTGCGGGCGCTGAATATGGCGGAAGGCATCACGGTCGTTCTGATCACGCATTATATGGAAGAAATTATCAACGCGGATAAGGTCTTTGTCATGGATAAGGGAAAAATTGCCATGCAGGGCACGCCGAAAGAAATTTTCTCCCATGTGGAACAGTTGAAAGAACTGCGTCTGGATGTGCCGCAGGTAACGCTTCTGGCCCATGAGCTGCAAAAAAAGGGGCTGGAGATACCGGACGGGATTCTGACGACGGAAGAACTAGTCGGACATTTGGGGAGAGTTTTTAAGGAGAATATATGATTATGGTTTCTGTGTCTGCCAGTGCAGACGGATCGGAGTAACATGCCTTTGATATTAGATCATGTAGATTATGTATACGGCGGCGATACGGAACTGGCCGTCCATGCCTTAAAGGATGTGAACCTCGTCATACCGGACGGGCAGTTTATCGGACTGATCGGTCATACCGGTTCCGGTAAGTCAACGCTCGTGCAGCATTTAAACGGTCTGATAAAGCCGACGGGCGGTGCGATATATTTTAACGGTGAAGACATCCATGATGCGGATTATGACAAAAAGAAGCTCCGCAGCAAAGTGGGCCTGGTTTTTCAGTATCCGGAGCACCAGCTTTTTGAGATCGATGTGTTCAGCGACGTCTGCTTTGGACCGAAAAACCTCGGACTTCCGGCAAAAGAAGTGGAACTGCGGGCTTATGCGGCATTGAAACAGGTGGGGCTGGAAGACGAGTTCTTTTACCAGTCGCCTTTTGATCTGTCCGGCGGACAGAAGCGGAGAGTCGCGATTGCCGGTGTTTTGGCAATGAAGCCCGATATACTCGTGCTGGACGAACCGACGGCAGGACTCGACCCTAAGGGGAGAGATGAAATCCTGGATCAGATAGCGGCCCTGCATAAGGAAACGGGCATTACGGTCATCCTCGTTTCACACAGCATGGAAGACGTGGCCAAATATGTGGAACGCATTATCGTCATGAACAAAGGAAGCGTGCTCTATGACGATACGCCGAAAGAAGTATTCCGGCATTACAGGGAACTGGAACAGGTTGGTCTGGCTGCCCCTCAGGTTACGTATATCATGCAGGCGCTCCGGGAACAGGGCATACCGGTTGATACGGATGTCACAACAATTTCGGAGGCGCGGGACGAGATCCGGCGTGCGCTCGGCCGTTGATGAACGGACGAAACTGAGGCTGCGCTGCCGGGCTGTGAACATACAGGGCCGGCCAATCCGGGCCGGAATGAAAAGTCTGCGTCAGCGGACGGATGGGAGTAAGAAAAAATTATGTTACGAGATATTACATTGGGCCAGTATTATCAGGCGGATTCCGTCATTCATAAACTGGACCCGCGGGTAAAACTGATAGCGACAATCACTTTTATTATTTCACTTTTCATCGTCAAAAACATCGTCGGCTATGTGATTGCGGCGGCTTTTTTAGCCTGTGCCATTAAGCTGTCCAAAGTGCCTTTCCGCTTCATGGTGAAGGGGATGCGGGCGATTGTTTTTCTGCTGCTGCTTACGGTTGTCTTCAACCTGTTTCTGACGCCGGGCGAAGCGCTCATTTCCGTCTGGAAGCTGACCATTACGAAGGAAGGTCTTCGGACGGCTGTTTTCATGGCAATCCGTCTTACTTTCCTGATTATCGGTTCTTCGGTCATGACGCTGACCACCACGCCCAATAACCTGACGGATGGGATGGAAAAACTGATGGGGCCGCTGAAAGTTTTGAAAGTGCCGGTACATGAAGTCGCGATGATGATGTCCATCGCCTTACGCTTTATCCCGGTTCTGTTAGAAGAAACGGATAAGATCATGAAGGCCCAGATCGCAAGAGGTGCGGACTTCGAGAGCGGGAATCTGATCAAAAAAGCCAAAAGCCTGGTGCCGCTGCTCGTCCCCCTTTTTATCTCAGCTTTCAGAAGGGCAAACGATCTTGCGATGGCGATGGAGGCCAGATGCTACCGGGGCGGGGAGAACCGCACGAAAATGAAGCCCCTGCAATATAAAAAAAGAGACGGAATCGCCTATCTTTTCCTTGTCTGCTATCTGGCAGTCTGCGTCGGTGCGAATGTGCTTGTCCGTCTGCCCTTTTGACACTGTCCGAATGCGAGGCTTGTGAGAAAGGCAGGGGGGATTGATATGAAAAGAATTATGCTGACGGTAGCCTATGACGGGACGAATTATCACGGCTGGCAGAGACAGCCTAACGGAGAAACGATCGAGAGCGTGCTGAACCGGTGCCTTACCGCTCTGCTGCGGGAAGAGATCGAAGTCATCGGCGCGAGCCGGACGGATTCCGGCGTTCATGCGCTCTGTAATATTGCCGTTTTTGATACCAATACCAATATTCCGCCGGAGAAACTTTCCTATGCGCTCAACGCGAGGCTTCCGGCGGATATTAAAATTCAGGGTTCCAAAGAAGTGGACGCTTCTTTTCACCCAAGACACTGTGACAGCCGGAAGACCTATGAGTACAGAATCTATAATGCGGAATTTCCGATGCCTGCAGAAAGACTGTACGCCCATTTTTCCTATGTCCCATATGATGTGGAGCGCATGAAAAAGGCGGCCCGGTATTTTGAAGGTACCCATGACTTTAAAAGTTTTTGCAGTACCGATACCCATGTGGAAAATACCGTGCGGCAGATCGAACACGTGGAAGTAAATAAAAACGAAAATAAGATCGTCATCCGGGCGGTTGGCAGAGGATTCCTTTATAATATGGTAAGAATCATGGCCGGAACACTGATGGAAGTGGGCAGAGGAAATCTTGAACCACAGGATATGGAACGGATTCTTGCGGCAAAAGACCGGAGCGCGGCCGGACCCACCGCACCCGCCTGCGGGCTTACACTGACAGGATATGAGTTTTTGTAAGAGCCGGGAATAAGGAAAACAAATCCGGCGGCGGGGAAGGCTTTTTCAGGCAAATATTTGAAAAAAATCAGTTGACACGCGTGGACACGTATAATATAATATTTAACTGTGACAATGTTTAAAAATGCTTTGCCACAGCCCCGGTAAGGCATTTTGAATAGAGGTACCAGAAGGATGATTTGGAGATCTTTTCGTGTGGCCGGACATCTGCGCGGCGGGATCGGAAGAACATCAAAGCAGACAATCAAAAGAAAGTATTGATTATCATGGAGGGAATACAATGAAGACTTTTATGGCTAGTCCAGCTACAATCGACAGAAAATGGTATGTAGTTGATGCTGCGGATATGACGCTCGGACGTCTGGCATCTGAGGTTGCTAAAGTATTAAGAGGTAAAAATAAGCCGATTTTCACACCGCATATTGATACGGGCGATAATGTAATCGTCGTAAATGCGGAGAAGGTGAAAGTAACAGGAAAGAAATTAGATCAGAAGATTTATTACCGTCATTCGGATTATGTAGGCGGCATGAAAGAGACTACTTTAAAGGAAATGTTACAGAAACATCCTGAAAGAGTTGTTGAATTTGCTGTAAAAGGCATGCTTCCGAAAGGACCTTTAGGAAGACAAATGTATACAAAACTTCATGTGTATGCAGGTCCTGAGCATAAACATGCAGCTCAGAAACCAGAAGTATTAACATTTTAATTCAAGGGACTGAAAGGAGAAAATTAAAATGGCTAAGTCAGTGAAAACAACAGCAGCAAAATATTATGGAACTGGCAGAAGAAAAAAATCGATTGCCAGAGTATATTTAGTGCCGGGTAAAGGTGATATCACGATCAATAAGAGAAGCATTGATGATTATTTTGGACTGGAGACATTAAAAGTTATCGTTCGCCAGCCTCTGACAGCAACCGATACGGTTGATAAGTTCGATGTAATCGTTACCGTAAAAGGCGGCGGATACACAGGTCAGGCGGGTGCGATCAGACACGGTATGGCGAGAGCACTTCTTCAGGCAGATGCGGATTACAGACCGACTTTAAAGAAGGCTGGTTACTTAACAAGAGATCCTCGTATGAAAGAGAGAAAGAAATACGGCCTCAAAGCGGCCCGTCGCGCTCCGCAGTTCAGCAAGAGATAATTACACTTCCCTAACGGTTTGCATTAACGGAATTTATTCTGGAATTTATCCGGGAGATATGCTATATTATGATTAAGCAGAGGGAAAGCCAGAGAAGTGGCTGCCCCTCACAATAACATTAGCGTGCTACAAAGTAACAGCCGTCAACTATTGCGAGTAAGTTGGCGGCTATTTTGGCTCTATTTTTTGCGAATAATATAAAGGCCATATATTCCTAATAACAAGTACATTGATAAACAACAAACCAATCCGGTTGTCGGATATTGATTACTCGTAGAAAAGCAAAAAGGTATGCCGCACAAATCCACTATAAAATGTAAAATAATCGGTATCCATAAATTTCGGGTTTTGATATAAACCGCCCCAAAGTAAATTCCTAATGCAGCAGCCCAAACAGTTTTGCATATAATCGTCAGAATCGGTTGCCCAAGTGCACCAAAAATATGTCCAAACCCAAATAGTGCAGATGATATAATAACTGCAAATAATGCAGCATTATTTCGTATGCCAAACCATTTTTCAATGAGATTCTGCAACAATCCTCTCAGATAAATTTCCTCCATTATTGCAACACCTATGTAATACACAACGCCCTCTACAATAACTCTATAGATTGTTGGTTTATTATTGAATGGTGAAAGTCCTATGCAAAAAGCAACTGCCACTATAAGCGTAGCAACAAGGGAAGGAATACCATATTTCTTCAAACCATTCGGAATATTTTGAAATTGTAATCCAAAATTCCACTCTTTTATAATGGTTTTCCTGCATACATAACATAAAGCAAAAGCCAATACAAAATTTATCATCAAAGAGAAATAAATCGGTTCAATATCCTTGATCTGTATATTGCAGAATAAAGCCGCAGGTAATGCGGTCATTTCCATAAATGTCATTATTATTGTCAGGATAGTAACACTGATTGATATGCGTTTGTTTATCATAATTAATTTCCTTAGCCATTAATTTATTGATTTGCTCAACGAATTTATTCTACCACAAGAACTCTTGCAGTTCCATTAAATTCTGCTTAATCTCTTTTTGCCTTATTATAAACAATCATCATCTATCTTACCCGTTCCATCTGTCCGGTGCTGATAAATGATTTTGTTCCGTTGATTGTCGGGAGATTGAATTGTGGAATATCTTATCCATTCGGCTGTGCCTGTATCCATACGTTACCTCCTGCAAATCAGCGTTCATAACTGTCTCTTTTTTGTTCTTGGCACATCCGGAAAGTTTGTCAACAGCAAGAGAAGCGGTAGGCTGAAAGTAAATATCCTTTCCTTTATTGCTCTCATACATAAAATCCTTTAACGGCTTACTGGTATATTTTGAAAAATCACCGTATATAGCAAACCTCACACCATAGTTGATGAATTTCTGCAATATTTCTCCTGCCAAACATGAACTCAAGACAAAGAAATCATTTACAATAGCTTCCTTGTTTACAGCAATATTTGTACAGCCCGTTTCGTATTTTACTGTCATAATCAAGTCTAAAGCTGACTGGACATCTGTAATCAGTAGTTCATCGCTGCTCACAACTGCAGCCTCTGTATTATTTTTCTTTATAACTTCTGTTTTCATTTCTACCTCCATCAGTTTTGAATCATTTTAACAACGGCTTTCGACTGCCACTTATTCCCTTTGTATCTCATAACAACAATAGCACTTGCTACACACCATCCCAGGCAAGAAGCAATGGCAATCGAGAGAAGTCCTAATTTTTCTATTAACAGTACAGTAATAAACAATTTGACAAGTATGGATGCCAGCGAATGAATACCCGCAATCAGTGTATTTCCAACACCAGAAAGTACACCACCCAAACCATATATCAAAGCATTTCCGAGTGCTTGAACAGGCAGCAAAATAAATGCTTCAATTCTGCTTGCCGCTGTCATTCCCCCGATGCCAGCATTCCCTAATTGATTGATAAACCCCTGCACAATCAGCATACCGAGAAAAACTGCCAATTGTTGTATAATAATTGGTGTACAGATTTTTAATGAAATCTCTAATAACTTTTTGTCAAAAACAATTTCACTTCGCATTGGAATTACCATCGGGAATTTCTTTCGGAGCTGAACCAACAAATATACGCCAGAAATTGCCTGTGCAATAATTGTTGATGCCGCAATTCCGATGACGCCCCCTCCATTTATAACAAAGACGATATTAAGCACTAAGTTGATAATAGATGAAAAACCCAAAGCATATAACGGCATTTTTGTTTCACCAAAACTTCTCATAACCGCACCGAGCAGATTATACAGCATTGAAAACGGAATACCCCAAAATACCAGCAGATAAATCGGGACAGATACGCCGATTGCAGATAAGGCATCTTCATTCACCAGACGTCCCGCAACAACCGCATCAATAACATTATAAAGCTGTTGTAATAAAGTTCCTAAAAAAATGGGAATGGCAAATAGCACTAACTGTTTCCTTATATTTCCCGAAGTCAAAGCCGTAGGCTGACCTCTGGTTTCTTTCTTTTGCATTTCTTTTCTACCTCCCGTTATTCATATAAACTGTCAATCAGATGGTCAACCATAAAATCAAAAGTTTCCATATGATTGTGTGGAAGAATATTCTTATATTTGATATTCATAATTAAAGAGTAAATAACTGACATCGCCAAATTCGCATTAACTTTGAATTTTAAATAGGGTTGGCTTAAAAAAAGCTTTTGGCTCATACGATTGGATTCCTCGATTTTCTTTGCCTGTTCCTCTGATAACTTATTCATCAAAATTGTGAAGTCCATACTGTCTGAATCGTACAAAAAATTGTTTTTGTCATATTCCCGATATATGAGCTTTAAGGCTTCTGCAACGCCATACTTATCTTTGTGTTCTTCGATTACCTCCAATGCTGCATGACAGATTTGTTCTTGCACGGAACACAACACCTCACAAAAGAGAGATTCTTTCGATTCAAAAAAAAGATAAAACGCCCCTTTTGAGATACCTACCTGCCTGCAAAGTTCATCGACACTTGTTTTCTTATAGCCATACTGTGTCCAGCTCTGCTTACAGGCTTTTCGCAAACTTCTTTTAATGTTTTCTTTTTCTCGTTCTGTAAAACTTCTTGCCATATATTTTTCTCCCCTTCATGACTTAAAATACTATATTAGTCACACAAATAATACACCCTATATCAGTAAACGTCAAGAAATATTTTCAATCATTTCTGATACCTCATTCTTTCTGTGCTGTGTGTTGGTGGTTGTTGGAAATAAAAAGGGCAGCTGATTTTCTGTTAAGATAATCGCTGCCTAAAAGTAAACAATATTTAATTTTTATACTTTGGATATAATTTCATCTATCCAATTCAGTTTTAATATATTTATAAAATTGTCTGTGTAGCTGACGCATTTCATCGGGTGCTTTCATTGAATGTTGATACATAAACATTCTCCCCAAATCACTCTGAAAAATCACACTAAGACTTATTCTTAAAAAAGCAATCGGAATAAACCGAAATACATTCATTTTCTTAGGAGATATAACAATCCCTAAGTTATGGAGCGTAATATAATTGCGCTTCATTCTCTTTGCTGTTCTGCACATTAAACTTTTTTCTTTTCCTGTTTTCTTAGGATTATCTGCTTCATATGAAGACGGTGTACAGAATCAGCACTGCATGAGCTTTATTGTTCCGGCTTCGGTATTCCGGCATCAGTGGCCGGAGAATACGCTGCGGAGACTGTTCTTCAATGTGGATGATGAACATATTCCCGCAGCACAGGAGATGCTCGATGCGTATACCAGGACCATTGATACCAGTCTGCCTGTGACATCCCGCAAAACCATGACGGAGCAGTATGAGGCAGAAACACGGTCGTCGGCAGTCATGGGAAATACTATCAGCGTGATCATTGCTCTGGTGGGTGTGCTTAACTTTATCAATTCTATGGTCACGGCCATTGTTTCCCGTAAAAAGGAGTTTGCCATGATTCAGTCCGTGGGCATGACCAAGTGCCAGCTGCGGAAGATGCTGATTTGTGAAGGTCTGGATTATGCAGCGATTACGCTGATCGTTTCTTATATTGTCAGCACTCTGGCCGTTGGGATCGGAGTTCGTGCCATGACCGCCAATGAGTTCAGCACTTTCCGTTTTACGCTGATGCCGCTGATAATTTGTACCCCTATCCTCTTGGCTTTTGCGGTGCTTATCCCGTTTTTCTGTTTCAAGAATTTAGAAAAGCAGAGCATTGTTGAGCGATTGAGAACAGAATAACAAGTTTTTTCCATTCAACAGCACTTTGACAGATTGAGGATTCTTAGATATTTACCCTCAGTGAACAAGGGGATACACGCCCTGTCCGCTGAGGGTATTTTCATTGGATTTAGTCCTGTTTTTTACTTTGGTAATATCCAAAACATATCATAGTCCAAATCCCAGGCACAACTGCATATCCGGCATTTACTTGTCCTTGATTATCAAGTACATAACAACCACCTGTAAATGTTAAAGTCAGAAAAACAATTCCTGAAATCAAAGCTGCTTTTTGGAGCAGCCCTATCTTTTCTATAAGAATGACTTTTACGATCATGCAGACTGCCAATAATACAAGCGTTAATAATCCATTTATCAAAATGCCGGTATACCATGGAGCAGACTGCATGGCATATAAATACGGATATTTTCTAAAATGCCAGTATTTATAGAGTCCTGAGCCAATGAACATACCAATAAACGCGCCCATGATAATATTTAGTATCTGATTTATCTTCTTTTTCATGGCTGTCCTCCTCAAAAATCTTTCATATCATACTTTATTTTACCGCATATTTCAATGTATGTAAAATAGTCAGAACATATTTTTATTCATCATAAATGTATATTGACAGGCTCGCTTTCAGTGGGGACACAATTCCGAAAAGGGATTTTTTTTACATATAATCTTTCACTTTCATGCCTCGGTATTGACAAAGGCATTCTTTCATGTAAGATAAACATACAAAAATAAAAAGAAAAGGTGATGAATGTCCGGCGTATCAGATGTCACACAATCAGCGGCATGGATATGACTGGAGAAGAGTAGATAAGATCAACTCAATAGCTTAAAACGAACTGTTATTACAGTTTTGTTTTTATGCCTGATGTTTGATTTTATTTTACTCTTAACTGTTTTCGTCATTTGAGTGATTAGTCGTAGAGTAAAATCTACGGCTTTTTTTTGCTCACAGAAGGAGAAATCATGTTAAAGAACGTTGAAATGGTTTTAGAAAAACCGCCCCTTTACAAAAAAACGGAAGGTGAATTTTGGAATGAGCATATTTCCATGCAAATGCTGAAGGCGCATCTGAATCCGGAATCGGAAGGAGCAAGCAGAAAACATGCTTTTATTGAAAAATCTGCTGCATGGATAACAGATCTTGTATCACCAATAGATTATCCGTTACTTTTGGATATTGGATGTGGCCCGGGACTTTATGCGGAGAAATTTGCAAGACAGGGTTACCGTGTTACAGGGATTGACTTTTCCGGGAGGTCAATAGACTATGCGAAAAATGCCGCGTTAAAACAGGGACTGGATATTGCATATTTATATCAAAATTATTTGAATATGGAATTAAATAAAACTTTTGATTTTGCAACAATGATATATTGCGATTATGGAGCATTGTCAACAGCCGACCGAAAAGTGCTTATGCGGAATGTTTATTCCCACCTGAAATCCGGCGGAAAATTTTTACTGGATGTATTTTCCGCAGAAAGGTATCATTCATTTCCGCAAACACAGACATGGGAAGTCTGCAGCAACGGAGGATTTTGGAGTAATGAAAAATATATAGCATTTTATGGCAATTATAAGTATGCGCCCAATGTTACTTTAGAACAGGCTTCCATTATTAAAGACAGCGGTGTATTCCGGTATTATATCTGGATGAAACATTACCCGATATCTGCCAGTCCAAAAAACTCGCAAATATGTACGGCCTGTCATTGGATGAACTGATTGAATTTGATATTGATGTAAAAGAGATTCAGGAGATCATCGACAGGACGGATGAAGCGGTTTCCGAAAAAGTTGACTGGACAAAGGCCTGGAGCAAAAAGCATCCGGTTCTGGAAACTTATCAGAATAAGGTGGAAAAACAGGTTTACGAAACGGAGCTGAACAGGATGCTCGGAGATTTGGAAAAGAAATACGGATATAACGAGCTGGACGCATTTCTTGTATTAAAAGATATTTTGGCAAATGTCTGGAACAGCAGGAAAAACCGCGTATAGCGCGCAGACCGGAGATGCTGCGCGGGGTTCTGCCGTTATGGCGGCGGGCCTGGGAGATACGGGCAAAACGGGAGCGGAAACAGGAGCAAAAAAGTAAAATGATATTGTTTTATGATATCGTATATGATATTATAAATTAATATCAGATCGACCTGTGAAATAGATACATACTTTCAAGTTATCTTCATTCACAGAAGAAACTCTCAGCGGACGGGAGGATACACGTCCTGTTCACGGAGGGAGTGACATCTTCATAAGGAGCATGAAGAGGAGGACGGCGGAGATGGAGAATCAAAACAGTTATTTCAGCAAATTATTAAAAAGCGGCAAAACCGTTAAAAAACAGGTTGCATTGTATCTGGATGAAGCCAAAATTGAGCGGATAGATATGATCGTGAAACAGTTTTCCACAATCAGCGATGCAAGAAGTTTTTCGCGGAATACCCTGATTGAAGAGGCGATTGACAAATTTCTGGAAGAATCGGAAAAATTTTTGCTGGAAGAACACGGCCTTGACATCGATATGCTGTTGGAAGAAGAGCGTTCCAAAAAATATGATACGGTCATTTTTTCATCGACAGGGAGGGGATTTGAAGAGGTTTTTCTGGGAGAAAGCGAACACGCATGCTGGTATCCGTGTAAAATAAGCGATATCCGGGAGCCTGATCTGGAATACATTGCGATATACCGGGGAACGCCTGTTTCTGCGATTACGCATTATGCCAGAATAAAGGAGTTTAGGAAGGAACGCAGGCGCGGTGAAAATGGAGAATATGAAGAATATAAAGTATGCTATTTTGAAGGAAAGGCTGTGGAACTGCCCCATAAAATAACGCTTGGGAACAAACCGTCTATTTTTTTCAGAGGAGGGGGAGGAAAATACACTTTTCTCGAAAGTCTTTTAAACGCCAAAAAGGCGGATGAAATCGTATTTGATAAAAGCTGAAAAGGCCGGATAAGCCGTCATAAAAGGGGGAGGATATAGTGTGAAAGAAAGTAGAGGACAGCCGATAAATGGCACACTTAAACAAGCTAT
>CAJUDZ010000026.1 GCA_910584965.1 uncultured Lachnospiraceae bacterium
CAGATAAAATGAAGCTGCCGCTTCACGAATTTTCATTCGTTAAAGCGACAGCCTCTTTTTCTGTTCCCGATACGCAAATTAATTCCCCGAATAAGTGATTGGCTTTCCGGCTTTTTTTCATTACAATAAATGCAGACAGGAGGTGCCGGAATGATACGAAAAGCACAGATGAAAGATATTTCCCGCCTGGCGGAAATAGAAGTTTTTGGGAAGCGGGTTGCATACCGTCCCATTTTTCAGGATGATAACGGTTCTTTCAATATGATACAGGTAGGTAATATCATAGAAGAATACCGGAACAATCCGACGCTGCTCGAACACATATCGGTATATGATGACGGTATCGTAAAAGGAATGATTAACTGGAAAGACGGCTCAAATGGTGGCAAAGCGGACGAAATAGAGTTATACTGTTTTTATGTGGAGCCTTTTTTCAAAGGGCTGGGAATCGGAAGAACGCTGATACGGTATTTGTGCGATGAAGCGGCGGCGCTTGGCAAAAAGAGAATATATGCGTGGGTGTTGAAAGAAAACGCTTCGGCAAGGCGGTTTTATGAGAGAAACGGTTTTGCTGCGGACGGAAGAGAAGAGCTGGCAGAGGGAACAACGGAATATCTTGTATATTATGAAAAAAGACTGTCGGAAAAGAAGGAGGTATAAACGATGTCAAGAGTTCAGCTTCGTATTTTGGATCTCAGAAAAAGAAATCAGATCGGCCAGAAAGAACTGGCCGAACAAATCGGCGTTTCTGTGCAGACGGTCAGCAAATGGGAGAACGAAATCTGTATGCCGGATATTTCGCTGCTCCCGGAAATTGCAGAATTTTTTCAGGTGAGCGTGGATGAAGTGCTAGGATTAAAACCGCTGCCCGGAGAGAAATATATACCGGTGAGAAGCGGGGAAAAGGATTACTGGGATTCCCGGCTGAATTATCTGAAAGTGAGCCGGAAATCTTTCTGGAATGATGATTATCTGCAGTTTCTTGTGGAAAAAGTATGGAAGATCGATAAGCCCGTACAGATTTTGGACTGCGGATGCGGTTTTGGGTATATGGGGCAGATGCTTTTGCCGCATTTACCGGAAGGAAGCGGTTACACCGGAATTGATTTCAGCCGGAACATGGTGGAAGAGGGAAAAAGGCTGTTTGGAGAGCTGGGAATGCGGGGAGAATTTATCTGCGATGATTTCAGGACATACCGTTTTAACTGCCAGTATGATTTTGTCATCAGTCAGGCGGCGCTGCGTCATGCAGGGAATGCGAAAGCCTTTTTGCAGAAAATGATTTCCCAGGCAAAGAGCGGCGGTTTGGTGGCAGCAGTTGACGTCAACCGGGAATTTGAATATGATGGATTCTATATAGACGGCATGGACTATCAGGAGCTTTGTTCCCGCGGCGGTTTTCGGAAAATGTGGAGTAAAGAGCTGGCCTGCCAGGACAGGGATTATGCAGTCGGGATGCGGCTGCCCGTCATGATGCAGAAGGAAGGGCTTGCGGACGTCGATGTGCGGATGAATGACAGGGTCTGCTTCGTAACGCCAAAGAAGGCCGATTATGCGGAGAGCGTCGAAAATCTTCTGGTCGAAAAGCAATGGGAAAAAGCGTGCAGCGCGGAGGAAGAAGAACGCATTATCCAGCAGTTTATAAACCACGGCATGGACCGGAAAGAGGCGGAAGACTATTGCCGGAAGCAGCGGAAAATACAGGCATATGTGGAAAAGAACAAAGAAAACCTGACGTATCTGCAATGGCGGGGGCTGGTCATCAGCTATGGGTGGAAAGTCTGAAAGTTATCCGTCAAAAATGTGAGGAGGAAATGGAATGAAGTTAGTAGTACTGGAGAGGAACAGCGCGGGTACGGATATCGACGTATCCTGTTTTGAAAAGTTTGGAGACGTGGCTTATTATCCCAATTCGACGGCCGAAAATGCGGCGGAGAGAATCGGAGATGCACAGATCGTTATTTCCAATAAAACACCGCTGAACGAGAGCAATCTGAAAAACGCGCCGAATCTCGGTCTGATCTGTCTGCTGGCAACAGGGTATGATAATGTCGATCTGGAATACTGCAAAAGCAGAGGCATTAAAGTTGCCAACGTAGTTAATTACTGCACGCCCGCGGTAGCGCAGCATACGCTTCTGCTTGCGATGATGCTGTCAGAAAAGATCGCGTATTATGATGATTATGTGAAGTCGGGGGCTTACAGCGCACAGGACAGGTTTTCGCATTTCGACAGGATTTTCCACGATCTGAACGGAAAAACATGGGGTATCGTCGGCATGGGCAGCATCGGACATAAGGTAGCCGAGCTGGCTTCGGCTTTTGGGTGCAGGATTATTTTTTATTCCGCATCCGGAAAAAGCACCTGCACGGATTATGAAAGAGTGGAGCTTGACAGGCTGTTACAGGAGTCCGATATTTTGTCGCTCCATTGTCCGCTCAGCGACAGAACGAGGCATCTCATAGACAGAGATGCTTTTGAAAAAATGAAGAAAACGGCCGTCCTGATCAATGTGGCGAGAGGTCCGGTAGTCGATACCCAGGCCCTGTATGAAGCGCTTGTGGAAGATAAGATTGCGGCGGCCGGTCTGGACGTACTGGAAAAAGAGCCGATGGAGAAATCCAATCCGCTTGGACAGATAAAGGACAGCACCAGGCTGATCATTACGCCGCATATGTCCTGGGCCAGCGTGGAATCAAGAACCCGCCTGATTGAAGAGGTTATGAAGAATATAGAAGCGTTTCTGGAAGGAAAAGACAGAAATATTGTAAATCCATAGAAAATAACAGGTAATTGCGAAACTATGTTTTCGAAAACTTCCGTTGTACAAAACAGACAATCACCGCAGGGCACGCTTTAAGCTGCACTGTCGCTCGCAGCGGTGCATAAGATGCCAAAGTACGGCATCTAAACACCGGCGGCGACACAGCACCCTGCTTATGATTTGTCTGTTTTGCACAACTGCTGTCCTGAAATAATGCGTTTTGCAATTACCTGACAGAAAATAAAAAGAAAAGGAGAGAAATATGGGAATTATTATTAAGAATGCGCTGGTCATTGTGCCGCAGGGAGAAAAAGACGTCATTAAGGAAACAAGCCTCTATATCGAAGGCGACAGGATTACGGGAATCGGACAGGCGCCTTCCGGTTTTCAGGAGGAAAAAGTCATTGACGGAACGGATAAATTGGTTATTCCGGGACTGATTAACTGTCATACGCATTCGTATATGTCTTTCATGAGAAATGTGGCGGACGATTTATCCTTTATGGACTGGCTGTTTGGCACAATCGATCCGATCGAACAGCAAATGACGGATGAAGATACCTATTGGGGTGCGAAACTGGCGATCATCGAGATGATGAAGAGCGGAACGACCTGTTTTAACGATATGCAGATGAATATCCATCAGACAACGCGCGCGGTTAAAGAATCCGGTATGCGGGCGGTGATCTGCCGCGGGCTCGTGGGAAGCGGAAACGACGAGGGCGGACGGATGCGTCTGCGTCAGGCTTATGAAGAAAGAGATGCGGCGAAAGACTGCGACAGACTCACTTTTTTGCTCGGCCCCCACGCGCCTTATACATGCGATGACGAGTTTTTGAAAATCGTATCGAATGAGGCGAAGAAAAACGGAATGGGCATTCATGTGCATCTTTCGGAGAGTGTCAGCGAAATCGAGCAGATTCAGGAGAAATACGGATGCACGCCGATTGAACTGGCTGAAAAAACAGGCATTTTCGATGTTCCGGCAATCGCGGCGCATTGTGTCCAGGTGACGGATAAAGATATCGATATTCTGAAAGCGCATAATGTCAGCGTCGTAACGAATCCGGCAAGCAATATGAAGCTTGGAAACGGCTTTGCGCCGATTGCAAAGATGCTGGAGAAAGGCGTCAACGTCTGTCTCGGTACGGATGGGGCGGCGAGCAATAATTGTCTGAATATGTTCCATGAACTGAGCCTTCTTACACTGATTCATAAAGGAACGGGCAAGACGCCTCAGTGCATCAGCGCCAAAGAAGGATTCCGCATTGCGACGATTAACGGCGCGAAGGCGCTCGGTCTCGAAAAAGAAACAGGATCGATCGAAGTCGGGAAAAAGGCGGATCTGGCGATTTTGAATCTGAATACGCCGGCCCTGACGCCGAGAAATAATCTGATTGCAGGTCTTTCTTATTCCGCGAACGGCTCCGAGGTTGACACCGTGATGATCAACGGACAGATTACGATGGAAAATCGGAAGATTCTGACGATGGATGAAGAACTGGTTTATCGGAAAATTAACGAAATCATTGTCAGAATGGGATTGGATAAGAAAGTCTATTAAGCATCGGACTGAGAGGGCAAAATAAGAGCGGCCGCACATTTATGCGGCCCTTTTCGTTTTGTCTTCCTTGCTTTTTGGATTCAGTTTTCGTTCTTAAACATTTCAATGATGCGCTCCATGCGTGTCAGGTTATCCGCATTGTGTTCTACAAGCTGCGCGTTACCTTCTACGGCATTGGCAACATCCAGCGTTTTCTGTGCGATGCCGGTTACGCTGTCTGCCGCTTCGCTGATGGTGGTATTGACGCCGTCTACGGAATCCGCGATGGATGCGATAGCCTCTGACAGCGATTCGATCTCCCGGCTGATGATCGTCATATCGTTCTCAAATTCTGCGGCATCTTGTGTGTATTGTTCCGCGACCTGCATGAAGCCGTTGTAGTCTTTCAGAACGGTATGCTCCAGGAAATCGGTGCTTTGATTCAGGCAGTCAGCCAGATTGCGGACGGCTTCGTGTACGTCAGCGATGATTCCGTTGATATCGCCGGCGGTGGAAGAAGTCTGGGAAGCCAGCTTGCCGATTTCGTCGGCAACGACGGCAAATCCGCGTCCGGCCTCGCCGGCCCTCGCCGCTTCGATGGAAGCGTTCAGCGCCAGAAGGTTCGTCTGGCTGGAAATATCCAGTATCGCCTGCGTAAGCTGGTTGATTTTTTCGACTGCTTTTGCCTGCTCCATCGCTTTTTCGGCCTTCTGGCTGACTTCTTCATACATAACGGCCGTTTTGCCGGTCGCCGCATCGGTAGTGGATTTCAGGTTATCGGCGCGGTTTTTGCTTTCCGTAGAAGTAGTGAGGCCTTCTTCGGAGCGTTCTTTGATGACGCCGGAACGTTCCCTGATGCTGCCAAGCATCTGATTGACATTTTCCATAGTCGCGGCCGTCTGCTCCATGGCCGCGGCAAGTTCCTGTGTGGTATCGGAATTTTCAAGACTCATGGCATTGACATGGTCCGTCATATCGGAAAGCTGATTCATCGTATTTTCTAAGTCGCTGTATGTCTGCCGGATATCCGAAATCATGGTGCGGAGATTCGCGCGCATATTATGCAGGGACCGGGCCATCGTACCGGTTTCATCCGCTCTTTTAAAGAGCCTTGCATTGGCCGGATTGTGGGCAAAATTAAATTCTGCGGTGCGTTTGACAGCATCGGTGATCTGTGTAATCGGTTTGGCAATGCCGAAAGAAAGAATAATGCCGATCACGACAGACAGAATGATCGCCACCAAAGCGCCGAGTAAAATGGCGATGGTATTGTTTTTGGAGCGGGCTGTCAGTTCTTTTTCCGGAATCGTCATGACATAACGCATGCCGTTTGTCAGAACCGTATAAAACATGTCTTTCTTCTGTCCTTTATAAGTATAGGAAACGAAAGAGTTTTCCCTGGATTCGTCCGTAATGGCCGCTGCTGCTTCGGAAAGCCCGCTGTCCGCATCCGCAAGGGAGGTTCCGACATCCAGTTCTTTGTGATACATGACTTTGCCGTCCGCGTTTGCAAGATAGGCGTAACCGGCGTTAAAAATATTGGACTGATCCACCATGTCGGTAAAAGTGTCAAATTCGATGTCCATTCCGAGGATACCGATGGATTCTCCGTCGATAAAAATGGGAATGACATAGGATACCATATAAACGTTGATATTGGAATTCAGGTAAGGCTCCATCCAGGTCGGTTTTCCGTTGTTGACCGGGATATAATACCAGCCGACATGTTCCAGGTCGTCGGGCTCATACATGGTAAAATCCGTTGGTTCTATGCTGGAAAATTCTCCGCCGCTGCTGTCTCTTGTGTAAAACAGGCCGCTTGTCGGATCGGTAAATTCGGGATTATAACGTATGTATGCAGTGAGCGCGCCGTTTGTATTTTTGGCGATTTCGAGGAGCACATCGGCAATATCTTCCGTGTAGCTTTCCACATAAGCCGGGTCCGTTTTAAAGGCTTCCACGTCGTCCAGCCTTTCCAGGACAACGCTGTACAGATTTTCGACGGACAGCTCCACATTGCCCATCATGCGGTCCAATACGGCGCTTGCGTTCTGGGTGCACAGAAGCATGTATTCCCGGGACGTTTCGTCGGAAACTGTTTTCGAAGTGAGAATACTGAGCCCGCCGCAAACCATAGCTGACAGAAGCGCACATAAAATAACGGAAGCAATAATTTTTACTTTAATTGATTTCATAGATGACCTCTATATGTTTTGCCATGCAATTTTTGACTAATGACGCAATAAACTGCCAATATTATACAATATTAACAGAATAATGAAAACCGGAAATCAAAATATTAATAGAAAAGAAGAATAAAAAGCTAATTTTATAGATAATTTATGTCGATATACTCTAAAATAACACTGTCGATTAAATATCTCCGGACTTTTTCGGGGGGGGCAAAGGAATGCTTTCGGTTCAAACGAATTTAGCGGCATGGAACGCCGGAAGACAGCTTGGGATTACTACAAAAAAACAGCCAAATCAACGGAAAAATTATCGTCCGGTTATAAGATTAACCGGGCCGCAGATGATGCGGCCGGGTTATCTATTTCTGAGAAGATGCGCAGACAGGTGCGGGGGCTGACACAGGCGGCGCTCAATGCGCAGGATGGTATTTCCATGGTACAGACGGCGGAAGGAGCCATGAACGAGGTTCATGACATGCTTCACCGGATGAACGAATTATCGGTTAAAGCGGCAACCGGAACATTGACGGATTCCGACAGAAGGATGGTCGATGCGGAGGTGCAGCAGTTAAAGACGGAAATTGACGGGATAACAGATCGTACAACATTTAATGAAATAGATTTGTTTCCGGACGGGGGACATTCGCCGTATAACGCGTCCCAGATGAAATCGAAGTATTATGAACTGACTTTTAACCTGAAAGACGGTTCCATGACAGTCAGCGACGCGGATGGCATAATGCTGGCAGACAGTGCGGACGGCGCAATATCGGCGAGCGGCGTGCAGAACGGTGTTTCCGGCGCATCCCGTGCCGGAGTGCAGGCTTCATCCAGCGGCAGCGTACTGGCAGATACGATTGCAAAAGAACTGATTCCGGGTGCGGCGAAGCAGATTATGGAAGCTTTTCCTTCTTTGGACGCGGCGGTGGGAACGGATACGGTTAAACACGGGTTAAATGTTTCATATATAGACGGGCCGAACCGGACGCTGGCCTATGCGTCCTTCCAGTTTTATAACAGCGGAAAGCCTTTTGGCATGGCGATTAAAGTGGATGCGGCAGATTTTAACGCGGCCGACGCACAGGGCACGGGCAAAAAGGCGGAGGCACTCCGCTCGACGGTAGCCCATGAACTGATGCACTCGGTTATGCAGTATACGCTGACGGACGGCATGAGCGGCAGAAAGGGCAGTAAATTTCCGACCTGGTTTGTGGAGGGGACGGCACAGCTGGCAGGCGGCGGTTTTGCAACGGGATGGAACGATGCGCTGACATTTTATGCGAACAAGCTGGCTGACGAGAACGATACGAGTCAGGACGCGAATTTTAAGAAATACATACAATATTATACGGTTTCGGGAAGGCCCTACGGACATGGATATCTGGCGGCGGCCTATGCCGGATATCTGTCGAATATCAAACACGGCGGGACAGCCGATGTGACCGGGCAGAACATTGCGGCCGGCATGGATAAAATTTTTGCTGATCTGCTGAAAGGGAAAAGTCTGAATGCGGCATTGAAGGACAATTCCGGGTATTCGGAACAGGAACTGAAAAATCTGTTCCGGGACGGCGACGCGGATCTTGTGGAATTTGTCAGAAAATTGTCATATGAGGCGAAAGGCGGGGCAGGCTCCGTTATTGCGAGCGATCTGAATGCCGGAGGCTCTTCCTTAATCGATACAAGCGGCAGCGATGCCAGATTCTATGTGGATTCGATATTTGTTGATTTAAGCGGCCCGGTGGAAATCGGCTTACAGGTCGGTGCGGAAGCGGGACAGCATATAGAAGTGAATCTTTTCCAGATGAACAGCGTGGCGCTCGGACTTGAGGAAACCAACGTAAGGACGACGGAAGACGCCGATAATGCAATCAATGCCGTTAAGGCGTTTTGGCCGTCAGCAGCGCGAGAAGTTATTACGGCGCGATTCAGAACCGCCTCGAGCACACCATTCAGAATCTGGATAATGTCACGGAAAATACGACGGCGGCGGAATCCAGAATCCGCGATGTGGATGTTGCGGAAGAAATGGTGAAATATTCCAATCAACAGATTCTGATGCAGGCGGGAACTTCCATGCTGGCGCAGGCGAACCAGCAGAGCCAGATGATTTTGAGCCTGTTAAACTAAGTTGAAAAAAATGGAAGCGGTGAAAGGGGCATGATACGGTGGGCGAGATAAGGAAGATAACCTGTAAGTCATGCGGAAGAGACTGGCAGCTTCAGACCGGATGCGGATTGCGGCACGGTATGCCGGAAAATATTGTACCCTTATTTTCGAAGGATTTGCAGAAGGGGATTTACCATAGTATGTCGGAAATGGAATTTCCCATCTATGATTTTGCTTATCAGCCGGCGTACTGTGAATACTGCTGTCAGCTTGTGAGCATACCGGTTTTTACGCCGATGGGAAAGCCTGCGCTTGTTGGCGGGTGTCCGGTCTGCGGACGGCAGACGGAGCCGATGCAGGATGCGGAGCAGACCGCATGCCCCGTATGCGGGGAAAAGGCGCTGCGGGATGAAGAAATCGGAATTTGGGACTGATTTTCAAAAAAAAGCTGGTAAAAGTCATAACTTTTATATACAATAAGAAATAGTGATGATAGGACAGACGACCATCACTATAATAAAAATTCGGCTGGTTACTGTATTTTATTTTGTAAGGAGGAAATTGAAATGAGCAGCGAAATCAGAGACATTAACTTAGCCGGGTCAGGCGAAAGAAAGATCGAGTGGGTCAAAAGGAACTGTGATCTGCTTCGTACTCTGGAGAAAGAATTTTCCGAATCAAAACCGTTTGCGGGGAAAAAAGTAGCTTTGTCGGTGCATCTGGAAGCGAAAACGGCTTACCTGTGCCTTGTATTAAAGGCAGGCGGCGCGGACATGTATGTGACCGGATCCAATCCGCTGTCCACACAGGACGACGTAGCGGCGGCGCTTGTAAAGGCAGGACTGGAAGTACATGCCTGGTATGATGCAACGCAGGAAGAGTATGAAACACATATCCGCCACGTGCTGGAAGCCGGACCCAATATCATTATCGATGATGGCGGCGATCTGGTGAATATGGTGCACAAAGATATGCCGGATCTGATTCCGAATATTATCGGCGGCTGCGAAGAAACGACAACAGGCATTATCCGTCTGGAGGCGATGGATAAGGCAGGGGAGTTAAAATTCCCGATGGTGCGTGTGAACAATGCGGCCTGCAAGCATTTCTTTGATAACCGATACGGTACGGGCCAGTCCGTATGGGACGGCATCAACAGAACGACCAATCTGATCGTAGCGGGCAAAATTGTTGTCGTAGCGGGCTACGGCTGGTGCGGTAAGGGAACCGCAATGCGTGCCAAAGGTCTTGGCGCAAGGGTAATCGTTACGGAAATCGACCCGATCAAGGCAATCGAGGCGGTTATGGACGGATTCGATGTTATGCCGATGAAGGAAGCGGCGAAAATCGGTGATTTCTTCGTTACCGTTACAGGCTGCGACGGCGTTATCGATCAGGAAGACTTTGCAGAAATGAAAGAAGGCGCAATCCTGTGTAATGCGGGACATTTCGACTGCGAGATCGATATGGCCTGGCTGAAAGCAAATGCGGTGGAGACAAGAGAGCAGAGAAAGAATATTATGGGATATAAGCTGCCGACCGGACAGTGGATTTTTGTGCTTGCCGAAGGAAGGCTTGTAAATCTGGCGGCGGGAGACGGCCATCCTGCGGAGATCATGGATATGAGCTTTGCGATTCAGGCTCTTTCCGCAAAATATCTGGTAGAGCATGGAAGCGAGCTGAATGAAAAGCTGATCGACGTACCGGAGGAAGTGGATAAAGACGTTGCGAAGAGGAAGCTTGCATTCCTCGGAAAAGAAATCGACGTGCTGACGCCGGAACAGGAAAAATATCTGAACAGCTATTCTTTGTAATATGGAAACACATCCCCTTGTATTCTGACAATACAGGGGGATTTTCTTTATCATGTCAGAAGATTCCGGCCCGGGTTAAAACCTGCGGCGGGGGAAGGACGAGGTATCGAGATGGAAAAACAGACGGAAGCTGTATCGAAATACAGCGCGGGTGAGCTGCTTGGAAGGTTTCTGCCGTACTACCGGAAATATTGGAAGATTGTCGTGATCGACCTGTTCTGCGCGGGGCTGACGACGATCTGCGAAATGGTTCTGCCAATGATCATGCGGTATATCACGAATACGGGGATTAACGATCTGGCGGCGCTGAGCGTTCACGTGGTGCTTCGCATGAGCGCTTTGTATCTTGTACTGCGGATTATCGACGCAATGGCCAATTTTTATATGGCCTATACGGGGCATGTTATGGGAACGCGCATGGAAACCGATATGCGGCGGGATGCCTATGCACATTTGCAGAGGCTTTCGGATACATACTATAATAACACGAAGGTAGGGCAGATCATGGGCCGGATTACCAACGATCTGTTCGATGTGACCGAATTTTCCCATCATTGTCCGGAAGAGTTTTTTATTGCGGGAATCAAGGCGGTCATTTCTTTTATCATTCTTTCCGGAATCAATTTCTGGCTGACGCTGATCATTTTTGCGATCGTGCCGGTCATGGTAATCGTGTGCACGATCATCAATCTGCGCCTGCGGGCAGCTTTCCGTAAACAGAGGATTCAGATCGGAGAACTGAATGCGCGGATTGAAGACAGCCTGCTCGGACAGAAAGTGGTCAAGGCTTTTACCAATGAGGAAAAGGAAAAAGAGAAGTTTGAAGCGGACAACCAGAAATTTTTTCTGATTAAAAAAGAAACGTATAAGTTTATGGCCGCTTTCGGTACGACAACGAGAGCGTTTGACGGCCTGATGTATCTGGTGGTCGTGGCGGCAGGCGGTATTTTTATGATCAAAGAACTGATTTCACCCGGCGATCTGGTAGCCTATGTGATGTATGTGTCTACGCTGATTGCGACGATCAGACGGATTATCGAGTTTGCGGAACAGTTCCAGAGAGGAATGACGGGAATCGAACGGTTTGTGGAAATCATGGACAGCGATGTTGAGATCTTTGATGAAGCGGACGCCGTGCCCTGTGAAAATGTAAAGGGCGATATCTCTTTCCGAAACGTCAGTTTCGCCTATCCGGACGATCATAATATCGTATTCCGGGACTTGAACCTGGATATTCACGCAGGAGAGAAAATCGCTATTGTAGGACCCTCCGGCGGCGGTAAAACAACGCTCTGCAATCTGATTCCGCGTTTTTATAACGTCGATCAGGGTGAAATCGTTTTGGATGGGAAAAATGTCCGCCAATATACGATTAAAAGCCTGCGGCAGAAGATCGGCATGGTACAGCAGGACGTCTATCTCTTTTCGGGGACAGTATATGAAAACATTGCATACGGGCGGGAAAATGCGACAAAAGAGGAAGTTATGGAGGCGGCTGAAAGAGCCGGCGCACATGAGTTTATAGAAGCGCTGAAAGATGGGTATGATACTTATGTAGGGGAACGGGGGGTCAAACTTTCCGGCGGCCAGAAACAGCGTATCAGCATCGCAAGGGTATTTTTGAAGAATCCGCCGATTCTGATACTGGATGAAGCGACTTCGGCGTTAGACAACGAAAGCGAATTTCAGGTTGCCAGGTCTTTACAGGAACTGGCGAAAGGAAGAACGACAATCACGATTGCGCACCGGCTTTCAAGTATCCGCAATTCCGACAGGATTCTGGTTCTGACGGAAAAGGGTATTGTAGAGGAAGGCAGTCATGAGCAGCTTCTTGCATATCAGGGAATTTATTATCATTTCTATATGACGGCAAATGAGCTGAAATAATGAAAAAATCGCTTACATTTTCGATTTTTTAATGCTAAACTAAAGATATGGGGTAGGAACCATGTATTCAAAGGTAATGTTAATCCTGTTGTCTTTTGTTAGGAGGCGAGAAAATGTTTGAAGCAGGCGAACTGATAATGTGTGGGGGGCATGGTGTATGCCGTGTTACGGCGATTACGGGAAATCCGATCGACAAAAAGGACCTGAAAAGGAAATATTATATTCTGGAACCGGTCTTTGAAAAGGGAAGTACGATTTATACACCGGTCGATAATGAAAAAGTCGTTATGAGAAAAATTATGGATGAGAAGGCGGCGAAACTGCTGATCGGTAGGATACCCGATATGGAAACGGTATGGATTAAAGAGGAAAAAACGAGAGAGCAGATGTATAAAGAAGCGATCAGGACTTACGACTGCCAGAGCCTTGTGCGGATTATCAAAACGCTGTACCTTCGCAGACAGGACCGGGTGCAGCAGGGGAAAAAAGTGCTTTCTTCCGATGAGCATTATTTAAAAAAAGCGGAAGAACTGCTTTACAGTGAAATGTCGCTTGCCCTGTCGATTCCGAAAAAAAGCGTAGAAGGTTATATATATAAACAGATTCATGTAAACAACAGATAATTCATATTATTAAGCGGAGCAGGAATGCTCCGCTTAATCTTCTTTTGCCGGGGGCTCTTCTTCAGTCGGAGCCTGATTCAGGGGCGCATGATGGGGATGGCTTCCGATCAGTTCGATTGCGGACAGCACAACCGTCAGTATTTCGGCCTCTTTCTGCGCAGAAGAAGTATCAAACCGGTGAAGAATGGCACCGGTATTTGTACGTCCATATTTGGGATGCAGACGATTCAGGGCATATGTGGCCATGTCCAGCCTGCAGTCGTTACAGGAACAGATATGCGGCATGGTAGGCAGAAGCTTGTTCAGCATACGCTCCACATTATCTTCCATCATATTCTTCAGTCCTTCCATTTGAATCCCCCTCCATTGTAAAAAAATGTACACATTATTATGTTATAACAATATTGTTCGAGAATCAATCTTTTTTTGTAAGGAACATAAAATCTTTTCTGTTTTTTTAAAGTTTTTTAATTGATTTTGCTGGAAAATACAGGTAAGATAGAACAATGTCAGAAGGAGGAAGTGGGCAAATGTTTAAAATTATGAAGTATCTCGGAGAATTTAAGGCATCGGTCGCTGCCGTTATTCTTCTCCTGATCTTACAGGCCTATTGTGATCTGGCCCTGCCATCCTATACATCGGATATCGTGGATGTGGGAATCGAACAGGGCGGCATTGAAAATGCGGTGCCGGAAATTATGCGGCCGGAAACGATGGAGGGTATCTGCCTTTTATTGGGAGACGATGCGTTTATCCGTGAAAATTATCGGCTGAATGAAGACGGAAATTACGAATTGCAGGCGGAGACGCCGGAGACGATTGCGGCGCTGGATGAAGCGATGCGAGAAGCGATCGTGATTCTTTATCATCAGGGCGGGAATACGGAAGAACTCAGTGATACGATGGCTTCGCAGATGGCGGTTATGTTTATCAGAGCAGAATATGAAGCCGTGGGAGTTGATCTGAATGCGATTCAGACCAGATATCTTCTGAAGACGGGCGGAAAAATGCTGCTCATGACGGTTCTGATGATGACGGCCTCCATTGCGGTCGGATATCTGGCGGCTAAAGTTTCTGCGGGAATCGGCAGGCGGCTTCGCGACAGGGTTTTCCGGAAAGTGGTTTCTTTTTCCCACGCGGAGATGGACCGGTTTTCTACCGCGTCTCTGATTACGAGAAGTACAAATGACATCCAGCAGGTGCAGATGGTTGCGGTGATGCTGCTGCGGATGGTATGCTATGCGCCGATACTGGGTATTGGCGGTATTGTTAAAGTCATAAATACCAGAACGGGCATGGGATGGATTATAGTCGCAGCGGTCGTTCTGATACTGGCGCTGGTCGGCACGCTGATGAAAATTGCCATGCCGAAATTCAAGCTGATGCAGACGCTTGTAGACGGAATGAATCTGGTATCGAGAGAGATTTTGACGGGTATTCCGGTCATCCGGGCGTTCAGCCGTGAAAAATACGAAGAGAAAAGATTTGACAGGGCGAATCAGGAGCTGATGTCTACGCAGCTCTTCACCAACCGGGTCATGACTTTTATGATGCCGACGATGATGTTCATTATGAATGCGATTGCGGTTGCGATCGTCTGGTTCGGCTCGAAAGGCATAGACGCAGGGAATCTGCAGATCGGTGATATGATGGCTTTTATTACGTATTCGATGCAGATTGTTATGTCGTTCCTGATGCTGACGATGATTTCCGTCATGCTGCCAAGAGCGGGCGTTGCGGCGGAACGAATTGAAGAAATACTGGATACGGAACCGACGATTCTGGACGCGGAACAGGTACGGGATAATACGGTTTCGGGCGAAGGGACCGTTGTATTTGAAAATGTGGCTTTCCGGTATCCGGGAGCGGAGGAAGAAGCGCTTTCGGACATTTCCTTTACGGCACAGCCCGGAAAAACGACGGCGGTTATCGGAAGCACCGGCTCCGGAAAATCAACTTTACTGCATTTGATTCCGCGTTTCTATGATGTGACGGGCGGAAAAATTACCGTTGACGGTATCGACATCCGGGAGCTGTCGCAGCGGAAACTGAGGAGTATGCTTGGTTTTGTGCCGCAGAAAGGCGTGCTTTTTTCAGGAACAATCGAATCAAACATCAAATTTGCGGGAGAAGAGTACGTTTCCGACGAAATGATGAAGGAAGCGGCTGAAATTGCACAGGCAATGGAATTTATCGAGGAGAAAAAGGAAGCCTATGAAAGTCCTGTCGCGCAGGGAGGCACGAATGTTTCCGGCGGGCAGAAGCAGCGGCTGTCCATTGCCAGAGCGATTGCGGGAAGGCCGAAGATTTTTCTGTTTGACGACAGCTTTTCCGCATTGGATTATAAAACGGATGCGGTGCTCAGAAAAGCCCTGCATGAAAAACTGGCCGATGCGACGGTTATCATTGTGGCACAGCGTATCAGTACGATTTTACATGCGGATCAGATCATCGTGCTGGATGATGGACGGATTGCGGGAATCGGAAGGCATGAGGAGTTATTGCAGACCTGCGAGGCTTATCAGGAAATTGCGAAGTCCCAGTTATCGGAATCAGAACTGAAGGGAGGCGCGGGCAATGAGTGAGAATCAGAGAAGACCACACGGCCCGCACGGACATGGGCCGGGCGGTATGATGCCGGGAGAGAAGGCGAAAAATTTCAGCGGAACGATTAAAAAGCTGTTCCGGTATATGGGAGCCTATCGATATGGTTTGATGGCGGTTGCTGTTTTTGCGGTGGGCAGTACCGTATTTCATATTATCGGGCCGAAAGTTTTAAGCAGGGCGATTACGGAACTGTTCAACGGCCTGATGGCAAAATTGTACCGCACGGGCGGTATCAATTTCGATAAAATAGGAAGAATCCTGCTGATGCTGCTCGGATTATATGCGGTCAGCGCGCTGCTGTCGCTGTTCCAGGGATGGGTTATGACGGGCGTTTCACAGAAACTGTGTTTTCGTTTCCGTCGGGAGATTTCGGAGAAAATCAACCGTATGCCGATGAAGTATTTTGAGTCCAGAACAGTGGGCGAGGTGCTTTCCCGCATCACAAATGATGTGGATACGCTCGGCATGAGCCTGAACCAGAGCGTCACTACGCTGATTACGTCGATCAGCACGCTGCTTGGCGTGTTGATTATGATGTTGAGCATCAGCCCGCTGATGACACTGATCGCGCTCGTCATACTGCCGATATCCGGAGGGCTGATCGGAATCCTTGTGAAATATTCACAGAAATATTTCGTGGCGCAGCAAAGCTATCTCGGAAAGATCAACGGCCAGGTGGAGGAAGTGTACAGCGGCCAGAATATTGTCAAGGCGTTTAACCGGGAAGAAGCGGTTTTAAAAGAGTTTGGGGACACAAATGATATACTTTATCAATCGGCGTGGAAATCCCAGTTTTTATCCGGCATGATGCAGCCGATTATGAGTTTTATCGGTAATCTCGGATATGTTGCGGTGGCCGTCAGCGGAAGCCTTCTGACGATAAAAGGCGCGATCGAAATCGGGGATATACAGGCTTTTATCCAATATGTCAAAAACTTTACGCAGCCGATCACACAGCTCGCGCAGGTTTCCAATATGTTGCAGTCCGCTGCCGCGGCGGCGGAGCGGGTATTTGAATTTCTGGAAGAAGAGGAAGAAGATCAGACCGTCGATAATCCGGTACAACTGCAGCGGATGGAAGGGCGCGTCAGCTTTGAAAATGTCAGATTCGGTTATCATCCGGATAAGATCATTATTCATAATTTCAGCAGCGAAGTGGAGCCGGGACAGACCGTTGCAATCGTCGGGCCTACCGGAGCCGGAAAAACAACAATGGTAAAACTGCTGATGCGTTTTTATGATGTCAACAGCGGAAGTATTAAAGTGGACGGTCATGACGTCAGAGAGTTTAACCGCAGCGAGCTGCGTGAAAGTTTCGGCATGGTGTTACAGGATACCTGGCTTTTCAAAGGGACCATTATGGAAAATATCCGGTACGGAAGACTGGATGCGACCGATGAAGAGGTAATTGAGGCGGCCAAAGCGGCGCATGCGCACCGGTTTATCCAGACGCTGCCCGGAGGTTATCAGATGGAACTGAATGAGGACGCCAGCAATGTGTCTCAGGGACAGAAGCAGCTTCTGACGATTGCGCGGGCGATACTTGCGGATAACCGGATACTGATTCTGGATGAAGCGACGAGCTCGGTCGATACCAGGACGGAACAGCGTATTCAGAAAGCGATGAACAATCTGATGAAAGGCAGAACCAGCTTTGTCATTGCACACAGGCTGTCAACGATCAAAGATGCGGATCTGATTCTTGTCATGAAAGACGGTGATATTATAGAACAGGGAAGTCATGAACAGCTGCTTGCGCAGAAAGGATTTTATGCGGAGCTTTATAATTCCCAGTTTGAGGATGTTGCGGGTTAAGCGGGATGTATAGTATACTGGAAAAGAATGAAAAACGTTTTCCCAGCGGCTGACTGCCAGGGATGAGTAAATTAAGAAAGCGGACGGAATATGTTGGATATTATTACAGACACACTATCAGACAGTATCAAATTATTGCCTTTCTTATTTCTGACGTATCTGGCTATGGAATATCTGGAACACAGGGCGGGAAGCAGAATGCAGCATACGATTCAGAGATCCGGCAAATGGGGGCCCGTCATCGGCAGCGTGCTGGGAGCGTTTCCGCAGTGCGGTTTTTCGGCGGCGGCCTCTAATTTGTATGCGGGACGGATTATTACACGCGGGACGCTGTTATCCATTTATCTGTCCACATCGGACGAAATGCTGCCCGTTCTGATTTCCGAAAATGCCGGAATCGATCTGATTCTGAAAATTCTGGGAGTTAAAATCGTAATCGGAATGACGGCGGGCCTCTTGATCGATTATGTGATCGCCAGATCCCGGCGTGGAGACGGTGAAGAATTACAGATCGAACATATGTGTGAACAACATCATTGTCATTGTGAGAACGGTATCGTAAAATCGGCGCTTCATCACACCGTTGAGATTTTTCTGTATCTGTTATTGATTTCTTTTATTTTAAATACCGTAATTGCAGTGATCGGAGAAGACTTTCTGGCCGATCTGGTTTTGAACCGTCCGGTGATCGGAGAACTGGTTGCGGGTGCGGTCGGCATGATTCCGAATTGCGCCGCTTCCGTTGTTATTACGCAATTATATCTGAAAGGGATTTTAAGGGCGGGCGCAATGATGTCCGGCCTGCTTTCGGGAGCCGGCGTCGGTATTCTTGTACTGCTGCGCGTAAATGACAGGCGGAAAGAAAATGCCGTCATTATCGGCCTGCTTTATGCGTCCGGCGTTCTGGCCGGTCTGCTTGTCGAACTGCTCGGGATCTTATAACAGGGTTACGGCTTTCCCGGCGGTCGGCTTGACGACCGGAAGATCGGGATAGCGTTCCTTTAAAGCTTTTCGCAGCGGTTTGGTATCGATCTGTCGGGAAACAGGCGGAAATGCGTCGTCAAAGTGATCTAACAGCACACTTCTGGGTTCAATCCGGTCGATGATGGAACACGCAGCGGAAACGAGGTCTGACGTACCCTGGTAAGGAAGGATAAGCATGTCTGCATATTTCGGATAGTCTGCCGATTCATCCAGGGCCAGACTGCCGAGTACGAGAATCTTTCTGCCGCCTGATTCGATCAGGTAAGTGAGCGTTTCATCTCCCTCGGTAAAAGTACGATGATGAAAGAGCAGAGACAGAAAATTAGGGAAATATCTGAAAATGCGCGGACTGCAAAGTGTATGCCTGATGAGCCTGCCGTCGAATCTGACATGTTTGCCTGGCAGCACAATTGCTTTGATGTCTCCGAAATGAAGCACATCGCCGGGGCGGATAATGACGATCTGGTCACTGTCCGCGTTTTTCTTTTCCAGCGTGGCGGCCGGAACGGCGCTGCAATATACGGTTGCATCCGAATGAAGAAGAATTTTGGGAACGCTGCCGAGATGGTCAATGTGGCCGTGGGTAATCAGAATGGAGTCTTCTTTCTGATAATCAAGCAGGGACGGATGGTTTTTGGCACCTTTTAAGGGTAGAAACGGGTCGATTAAGACTCTGCTTTCTTCGTTTTCGATTAACAGCGATGCGGTTCCGTACCATGTGATTTTCATAAAGCGCCTCCGGCATTTGTGCGGGATTTTAAAAGAAAAAAAGCACCATCCCCAAAGCGCATACGTCCTCAAAAATGGTACTTTCAAGTGCGCCTTCAGGGGCTCGAACCCTGGACACCCTGATTAAGAGTCAGGTGCTCTACCAACTGAGCTAAAGGCGCATTTCTATTTTACAACGCAAGAGTTATTATAGTATAATGTTTTTTGAATTGCAAGTGTTTTTTAAGAAATTTTTAAGAAAATTATTATTCGACGCGGCAGGGGGCAGCCAGGGCGGCGCATCGTTCTCTTCCGAGGCACGCTTTCGCTCCGTGAAAAAGTCGTAACGGTACTAAGTTCAAAAACCGCAATGCGGCGTTTTCACTAAGTACCGACGCTTTTCAAGGGCCTCTGCCAGAGAACGATGCGCCGCCCCGGCTGCCCTCTGCCGCGTCAATTCAGGAAGGAGCACAAATTGTAATGATATTCGAAAGCCATGCTCATTATGACGATGAGGCGTTTGATGAAGACAGGGAAGAACTTCTTGGGTCTTTTGCGGAAAACGGAATCGACACGGTAATTAATATAGGAGCGAGCCTGGAAAGCTGTCGGAAAACGATTGCCCTCATGGAGAAATATCCTTTTATCTATGGCGCAATGGGTGTGCATCCGAGCGAAACGGGTGAACTTGACGAAAACGGTTTTCAATGGCTGAGAGAATGCTGCGGCCATAAAAAGGTGGCTGCGGTCGGAGAAATCGGCCTGGATTATTATTGGAAGGAACCGGAAATTCCGGTCCAGAAAAAATGGTTTGAAAGGCAGATGGGACTGGCAAAAGAAACGGGGCTTCCCGTAATCATTCATTCCAGAGAGGCCGCGAAGGATACGCTGGATATGATGAAAAGTACCCATGCGGAGGAAATCGGCGGGGTAATTCACTGTTTTTCCTACACCAAAGAAATTGCAAGGGAATATTTGAATATGGGATTTCATTTTGGCATCGGCGGGGTTATAACATTTGCAAACGCAAAGAAGCTGAAAGAAGCGGCGGCCTATATTCCGATGGACAGGATTCTGTTAGAGACGGACAGCCCTTATCTGTCACCGGAGCCGTTTCGGGGGAAGCGCAATTCGTCGCTGAACCTTCCGTATATTGCGGAGAAAATCGCGGTTTTGAAGGGAATAGACCGGGAAGAGGTATATGCGGTGACACATGAAAATGCACAACGGTTATTCCGCCTCGGAAGGTTTGCGGAAACAAAGGGTACAGATTGAGAGAAAGGCATGGCGGTTATATGGCGACACTTGGAAATGCGGCAAAGACCAAAGAAATAATACAGAAATATCAATTTACTTTTCAGAAAAAATTCGGGCAGAATTTTCTGATAGACGGCAATATACTCGGAAAAATTGTGGAGGCGGCACAGATAACGGAAACAGACTGTGTTCTGGAAATCGGCCCCGGCATCGGTACGATGACGCAGTATCTGGCGGAGCGCGCAAAATCGGTTGTTGTAGTGGAAATCGATAAGAACCTGATTCCCATTTTACAGGAGACGCTTTCTGTTTATCAGAATGTGAAAATTATCAATGAGGATATACTGAAAACCGATATCGATCGAATCGTACGGGAAGAAAATGACGGAAAACCGATAAAAGTAGTTGCCAATCTTCCTTATTACATCACGACGCCGATCGTTATGTCTCTGTTTGAGAATCATGTCGCGCTGCAGAGCATCACGATTATGGTACAGAAGGAAGTTGCGGACAGAATGCAGGCCGTGCCGGGAACGAAAGATTACGGAGCGCTTTCCCTGGCTGTGCGCTATTATGCAAAACCGGAAATCATCATGAAAGTTCCCGCATCCTGCTTTATGCCGAGACCTAATGTGGACAGCGCGGTCATCCGGCTGATCAGATACGACAATCCACCGGTAGAAGTCAGGGATGAAGCCTGGCTGTTTTCCATTATTCGTGCGTCTTTTAATCAAAGGAGAAAGACTTTGGTCAACGGTCTTTCCAATGCGGGAAATCTGGGCATCAGGAAAGAGAAAATTGCGGAGGCTGTGGAGCTGATGGGATTACAGCCTTCCGTGCGCGGTGAAACGTTGTCTTTAGAACAATTTGCCGAACTGTCCAATTATCTTTTCCGGGCGGAAGCATAAAAAGGGGAATTTGTAAATATACAATATCGTGGAAATGTAAATTGCGCAGTTTCCATATCTTGTTATATGCTGGAAATAGAACGAAGCGCGGACGCTATATTTTTTCCTCATATTTATTTACATTAATATTCGCCTATGGTAAACTAAGACAGTAAAAAGGTTGGAAAGCGGCAACATGGGGTGAGTTCCTTGGATAAATATGAATATAAGATACGAGCAGATGAAATTAATACCCTGATTGAAGAGGGAGAATATGCGGATGCGGTCGCTATTGCGGATACGATAGACTGGCGGCGCGTTAAAAGCGTCAGAATGTTATGCACCATCAGTGATTTATATAAGATTAACAGAAGATATCAGGAGAGCAAGGACATTCTGCTGCTGGCGTATGAAAAACATCCTTCGGGCAGACTGATCGTTTATTCGTTGTGCGAGCTTTCTATTAAAATGGAAGAATATGTGCAGGCGATCGAGTACTATAAGGAGTTTGTGCAGATCGCACCGAGGGACACGGGCAGATATGTTCTGCAGTACCGCCTGTATGAAGCGCAGGAAGTTTCGCTGGAAGAACGCATTGCGGTTCTGGAGGAGTTCAAGAAACGGGATTATCGCGAGAAATGGGCATATGAGCTGGCCTATCTTTATCACCGGATCGGACTTACGACGAAATGTATTGAAGAATGTGACGAGATGTATCTCTGGTTCGGAGAAGGAAAATATGTGGTCAAGGCGATGGAACTGAAAGCGCTCCATGCGCCGTTGAATGCCGAACAGCAGGCGAAATATGACGCCTGGACAAGCGGACTGGAGGAGGATGTCGAAGGGGAGGAAGGATATCCGCCGGAAGAAGATGGCGGGGATATTCAAGCCGAAGAAAGATATGACGAGGAAGAGGAAGAGGAAGATATTGCTGACGACCCGGATTTTGGGGTGACGATGCCGACGACCGATCTGCCGCAGGTGAAAACGGTCGATGTGGGAGAATATAATACGCTGAATCTTCAAATGGCGCTGGCGGAAAGCATGAAGGAACTTCTGACCGATGAAGAGCCGGAAGAAAGGCCTGTGGAAAGAGCGCTCGAAGTGCAGGGCGGCCGGATTGTTGAAATACCGCGGCGGCCGGAAAACCGGGACGTGGAAGAAGAACAATCTGCAGAAGAGGAAGCGTCTGCGGCGGAAGATCAGGATATGGAAGAGGAAGCGTTCGCAGAAGAAGATCTGTCCACGGAAGAGGAACAGGACGCGGCGGAAAACAGTCCTGCGGATGAGGAAGAACCGGAAGAAGAAATCTCAATTGTGGAGAAGATTATTGCGCCGCTTTTGCAGGAAACGATGGAGATCCCGAAAGTGGAACTTCCGCAGGATACGGACGGGCAGCAGGGAGTTTTGCCGGACGCTACGAGAGAGTTTACGCCTGTGCGGGATTCCGATCTGTCAGCCAGACGTTTGTCCGCCGGAGAGATAAAGCCGGAGCCGGTTTACGAGCGGTCCGTAAGAGCGGTACAGCCGGTACAGGAACAAAGGCTTGTAAGGGAGGTACAGCCGGGATACGCGCCGGAGCAGAGGCTTGTAAAGGAAGTACAGCCGGAATCTCTGCAGGAACAGAGGCTTGTGAGGGAAGTACAGCCGGAACCTCTGCCGGGGCAGAGGCTTGTGAGAGAAGTACAACCGGCACAGGAGCAGCGGTTTATAAGAGAAATGCGGCCGGAACCGGTGCAGGAACAGCGCCCCCTGAGCGAAGAACGACAGGAGGAATTTTCGGAAAGGCTGCCTGTCAGCGAGCCGGAGCCGGCGGCGCCGACAATATATGACAGCGTGCTTTCGCAGGAATATGACGGACAGATTCGGCTTCTCGTGCCGGATTCCGATGTCAAAGCGGTAGAAAAACAGATTACCGGCCAGCTGAGCATACAGGATGTTCTGGCTGAATGGGAAGCGATGAAAAAGCGCAACGAGCAGAAACGTATGGAGGACGTCAGGAGACGGGTGCTGGAACATACGGGAAGTCTGTTTGACGATTTCGACGAAGCGACCAAGAGCGGACTTTTAGAGCAGCTGGAGAAGGCGTTTGTAGCCGCGATTATGAAAGAATCCGGGAAAAGCGGCATTAAGAAAGTGATTTTGCCGGAGGAGGCTGGGAAGGCGCCCGAATCAAAGACGGAAAAGGCTGCTTCACGGCCCGAACCGTCCAGGGAAGCGGCGCCGGAAAAACCGCCTGTTGTGGAACCGGAAGAAGTGCCCGCATATGAATATGACGAGCCGGAAGAAGATACGGATTCCGAAATCGTCGATGAAGTGGAAGAGATTATGGAACCGGAGGACATCGAAGAAGAGGACGATATGGAAATCGATGAGCCGGAGGACGAAGCGGAAGATCTTTCACAGCCGGAAGCGCGTATGGTCAGGGATTTGACCGATGAAGAAAGAGAGCTGTTCGGGCAGTTTGTGCCTCACAGAAAATCAAGAGAACAGCTTGTGCGCACGCTGGACAATATGAGCATGGCTTCATACACCGGAAACGTTATTGTTACCGGGGAGGAAGGCGGCGGTACATTGACGCTGGCCAAAGGGCTGATACGGGAAATGCAGTACAGCGACGGCAATTTTTCGGGGAAAATAGCCAAAATATCCGGTTCGGTTCTGAATAAAAAAGAGATTGCGGATACGCTGTCCAAAATCAGCGGCGGGGCGTTAATCATTGAGAAAGCGGCTGACATGAAATCACTGACAGCCATGAAACTCTGCAAAGAGCTGGAAAGAGGAAGCGTCGGTCTGCTTCTGATTATGGAAGATACGAAACAGAGGATGAATAAACTGCTTTCGGATAATGAAATTTTAAACAGGGTGTTTGACCTCAGGGTGGACATCGAGCCGCTGGATGACGAAGCGTTGGTTGCATATGCGAGGCAGTATGCGGAGGACCAGGAATATTCGATCGATGAATTTGGTGTTCTGGCGCTCCATACCAGGATTGCGGATATGCAGACAAGCGATCATGAAGTGACGCTGGCGGAAGTGCGGGAGCTGGTGGACGAGGCGATTTATTATGCTAACCGGAAGACACCGAAGCATTTTGTTGATGTACTTTTATCCAAACGATATAATAATGATGATATGATTATTTTACGCGAGAGTGATTTCATACATTACTAAAACGAAACAGGGGGATTTCTTATGGCGGGAAAGGCTGTAAAGCAGAAGAAAGAGGAACAGAAGAAAGAAGAAAATAAGGTTTTTATTTCGGAAGCAGACCAATATCTGTTCGCGCAGGGAACGCATTATGACATTTATAAGAAGCTGGGGGCGCATCCTTCAGAGGAAGACGGGCAGAAGGGCATGTTTTTTGCTGTCTGGGCGCCGAATGCGGCGAGCGTTCATGTAATCGGCACATTTAATAACTGGAATGAAGAAAGCCATCCGATGGAAAAATTGGGGCCGGGAGGCATTCATAAGATATTTATTCCGGGTGTCGGCGATAATGAGATGTACAAGTATCTGATCCGGACGCCGTCGGGAGAAAAACTTTACAAAGCGGATCCTTTTGCCAATTATACGGAAATGCGCCCCGGCAACGCGTCCAGAACCTTTGATATTTCCGGATTCAAGTGGTCTGACGACGTCTGGATGAAGGCCAGATGCGGTAAAGATTATAACAAAGAGCCGATGGCGATTTATGAATGCCATATCGGTTCCTGGATGAAGCATCCCGACGGAACGGAAGACGGTTTTTACAATTACCGTGAATTTGCGGGAAGAATCGTGGAATATTTAAAAGAAATGCAGTATACCCATATCGAACTGATGGGCATTGCGGAATATCCTTATGACGGTTCCTGGGGTTATCAGGTAACGGGGTATTATGCGCCGACTTCCAGGCACGGAAATCCGGAAGACTTTATGTATCTTGTCAATGAGCTGCACCGGAACAAAATCGGCGTCATTCTGGACTGGGTTCCCGCACATTTTGCGACTGACGCGCATGGACTCGGCCGGTTCGACGGGGAATGTATTTTTGAGCATCCCGATCCGAGGCTGGGAGAGCATCCCGACTGGGGGACCAAAATTTTTAATTACGGCAAAACGGAAGTAAAGAATTTCCTGATCGCCAATGTGCTGTTCTGGGCGCGGGAATATCATGTGGACGGCATCCGGGTGGATGCGGTGGCATCCATGCTTTATCTGGACTATGGAAAACAGGACGGCCAGTGGGTGCCCAATAAATTTGGCGGAAATAAAAACCTGGAGGCGATCGAGTTTTTTAAACATATGAATTCGGTTGTTCTCGGCTCTTTCCCCGGATTTCTGACGATTGCAGAAGAATCGACGGCATGGCCGATGGTTACGGGAGATATCGAAGAAGACGGGCTGGGATTCAGCTTTAAATGGAATATGGGCTGGATGCACGATTTCTGCGACTATATGAAACTGGATCCGATTTTCCGCAAAAATAATCATTACACAATGACTTTTGCCATGAGCTATAACAGCAGCGAGAATTATATTCTGCCGCTGTCACACGATGAAGTGGTGCATTTAAAATGTTCAATGGTAAATAAAATGCCTGGTTATCCGGTTGATAAATACGCGAATCTGAGAGTCGGTTACAGTTATATGTTCGGCCATTCGGGCAAGAAGCTGCTTTTCATGGGACAGGATTTCGGACAGGAAAGAGAGTGGAGTGAGGCGAGGGAACTCGACTGGTTTCTGCTCGGAGAAGAGCTGAACCGGGGCATGCACGATTATGTGAAAGAACTGCTTTCCATTTACCGGAAATACCCGGCGATGTATTCCATCGACAATGACTGGGGCGGTTTTGAATGGCTGAGCGCGGATGATGCGGAACGGAGCATCTACAGCTTTTTCAGGAAGGATGCTGTCGGAAAGAACAATATTCTGTTCGTTCTGAATATGACGCCGATGATGCGGGAGAATTTCAAATTAGGCGTTCCTAAGAAGAAAAAATATAAACTGCTTTTAAACAGTGACGAAAAGCGGTTCGGCGGTTTCGGAAATGAAATACCGGCGGAGATCACGGCAGTAAAGGAAAAGTGCGATTTTAAGGACTATTCCATTTCTTTTGATCTGCCGCCTCTTACCGCAGCAATTTTTGTATTCTGACGCAACATCTTTGTCAGGGGTTAAGAAATTGAAAAAGTATGCCGAAATAAAGGGTGAATGTATCAGCATTCGCCCTTTTTGTAATAAAAAGAATAAAAATCCTTACTGCATGGAGAGTGTGTATGAAGATAACTTTTGACAACAGCGGCACAAATCAGAATGTGGATAAGGTGATGACAACTACATATCGGGACACCCGGACGCAGCAGGCGGACCGGACGGGTGGATACGCATTGGACATTTCTGGAACAGTTATGGATAACAAAGCTTACAAAGGTCAGGGAAAGACCGCAGAAGACGTTATGCAGGATGCGGCGGGGCAGATGGATACCGACGTATGGAAAGACTATATGACAGTAATGTCTAATTCTATGTCTACGGAAGACTTTACCAGAATGATGGAAGAAGGATGCCGGCCCGGCGATATGAATGTGGAGGAAGTCGTTACCATTATCGATACGATCAAGGCGGAGCTCATGAAGGGCGGCGTGCAGATTGACGGTTATACGAACCGGATCGACGAAGAGACGCTTCAGAAAATAACGGGAAGCGAGGCCTTTGCCAGAGAACTCTGCAGACAGTTTAAAGAGCATGATATCCCGGTAACGGAGGAAAATGCGCGGCAGGCGAAAGAAGCCTTTGATAAGGCAGCTGAGCTGGAGGAGATGACGGAAGGCGCGGCGAAATATATGGTGGAGAACCATATGGAGCCTACCATCGACAATCTGTATCTGGCGAATCACAGTTCCACCGCGGACGGAGACAGGCAGGGCCGCGGCTATTATGCGGAGGGCGCTGTCAGAGACGGATTTTCCGGTTATTATGCCAAAAAGGCGGAAGACTATCATTGGGAACAGCTGCGTCCCCAGATGGAACGCGTTCTGGAAGAAGCGGGACTGGAAGTCAATGACGAAACGCTTGAAAATGCGAGATGGCTGATTGAAAAAGGCATTCCGCTGACACCGGAAAGCGCGGCCAGACTCCATGAACTGAATACACTGGCTTTTCCGCAGGATGAAAAACAGATCCTGTCCGCCATTGCCGCGGCCATAGCGGACGGAAAAAGCGCCGGGGAGGCAAATCTTGCGGACAGAGAAAGCAGCTTTGAGAAAGCGGCGGAATACGTGGAGCGGTTTAACGGGATTTCCCGGCAGGCGGCGGATAAAGTCGAAGCGGAAGGCAAGGCGCTGACGCTTGCGAATCTCGAGGCGGCGCAGAAGCAGCTGGAAGCGGCACAGGATAATGAAGCGAAGAACCGGCCGCAGCCGGAAAACGCCGACAGCAGCATGGAAAATACCGCACAGACAGAACCCTACGGAGTGCCCGAGGCGGTTACGGCAAGAAGGCAGCTGGAAGAAGTCCGGCTGATGATGACGATAGAGGCTAACAGGAAGCTCCTGGAAAGCGGGTATGCGATTGATACCACCGAACTGGAAAAACTGGTGGAAGCGCTGAGGCAGATCGAAGAACGGCAGAAACAGCTCTGGTTTGGTGCGGATGATATAGACGAAGCATCGAAAAAAGCCGCCCTTTATGCGGAAACCTGCAAAACGACCGCGGAAATTCCATATCTGCCCGCCGATGTTGCGGGCCGGTTTAAGGCGGCGGACGAAGATTTCACTTTAAAACAGGTACATATAGAAGGCGGCGCTTTAAAAAACGAATACGAAGAAGCGCGGGAAAAATACGAAACACTGATGACGGCTCCCAGAGCGGATATGGGCGATTCGATTCGGAAGGCATTCCGGAATGTGGATGATATTTTACAGGACATGGGTCTTGAAACGAATGAAGAGAACCGGCGTGCCGTCCGCATTCTTGGTTACAACCGAATGGAGCTTACACAGGAAAACATACAGGCGGTCAAAGAATCCGATATGGAACTGCGCCGCGTTATCGAAAAGATGACGCCTCAGGCGGTTTTACAGACGATTCGCGACGGTAAAAATCCGTTGGAAATGACAATACCGGAATTGAACGACTATCTGGACGGCTTACAATATGCCCGGGAACAGGAAACCGAAAAATACAGTAAGTTCCTGTATAAACTGGATAAAGCCAAAGGGATTGACGCACAGGAAAGAGAAGCCTATATCGGTATTTACCGCCTGTTCCGGCAGATCGAAAAGGGAGATGACGCGGCGGTCGGCGCGCTTTTGAACAGCGGTGCGGAACTTTCTTTTAAAAATCTGCTCAGTGCGGTGAGAAGCGGCAAAAAACACGGCATGGATTTTGTCATCGACGATGTTTTCAGCGGAATAGATGGCGTGGCCAAAAACATATCGATTACCGAGCAGATCGAAAGCGGATTCGGCAGATATGAAAGAGGACTGGCGGGAGAAGCGGCCGACCGCATGGCGCAGCAGGAAGAAAGCGTGAAAGCGGAATATCAGGAAGAGCAGATACAGGAATACCGACAGCTTGGAGAGGTCGGAGAGGCCGTTATTGAAGAATTGCTCAATTATAAACAGCCTGTGAGCGTTAATAATCTGCTTGCGGCAGATATGCTGATGAACCGAAGCGGTTTTCTTTATAAAAAGCTGAATGAATTTACAAAGCCCGCAGATCAGGAAAAAGTAAAGAATGCGCTGTCTCATTTACAGGAATCGATGACGGATAAAGAGTCCGCACAGGAAGCATACGAAGAGATGCAGCAGGTTTATGAGGATGTCCTGAAAGAAGCGGAAAACGGCACAGGGATTCAATATATCGACCTGAAAGCGATTCAGAGCTGTCAAAGACAGCTTACGCTTGCCGGAAATCTGTCAAAAGAAGAAAATTACAGGATTCCTGTCGAAATCAACGGAGAAACGACGGCCATTCATTTGAAGGTGCTTCACGGAGAAGAGGGCGGCATGGTAAAAGCGGCTCTTTCCACCGAAAGTTACGGCGATGTCGCGGCGCAGTTTAGCGTCAGGAACCAGAAACTGACCGGTTATATAGCATGTTCCACACAGGAAGGAACTTCCCGGTTACAGGACAAAGAGGAAACGCTGCGTTCGGCGTTTGAGAAGCATGTGGAATCTCTGGTGCAGAATGACGTGGAGATCGGAAGTGTCGGCATTCTTCACAGCAAAGAACTCGACCTGAACAGTTTTACAGCGGGAGAGCCGTCCGGAGAATCCTCCGTAAAGACGGCAGATCTGTATCAAATCGCAAAAGCATTTATTACAACGATTACAGCATAAAAATACAAGGCCTGAGGGCGCATGTCTGCGGGAGCAGACGGAAGGGAGCAGAAAATGAGAATTAATTATAACGCATCCGCAATGCGGGCGCACAACGCGTTGAATGTAGCGGATAATCGTGTTGCGGCATCTTTACAGAAATTATCGTCCGGATATAAGGTAAACAGTGCGAAAGACAATCCGTCCGGATACGCGATCGGACGGAGAATGAACGTTCAGATGACGGGCGTTACCGTAGCCACGCAGAACGCGAAGACCGGTATTTCCGTTATTGAGACGGCTGACGGCGCGTTATCGGAAGTGCATGAGATGTTACAGAGAATGAACGAGCTTGCGGTAAAAGGTGAGACCGGCACTCTGACGACGGCTGACAGAAAGATGGTAAACCAGGAGTTACAGCAGTTAAAGAATGAAGTCGCAAGAATTGCAAGGGATACGGAATTTAACGGACAGCCGCTTTTAGATGGCAGTTTTGATTTAAGAGGCTATACGAATGACTTATCGATTAAAGTCGGTTATTACAGCGATGAAGTATTGGATAAAGTTTATACGGTCAACAGCCTGACGGTATTTTACGAAGAGAATGGAAAGATTAATCTGGATAAAACAAAGGACAGTTTCGTTCCCGGAAATAATTTTCCCGCCGGTGCGGAGATTTCTGCCGTGGGAGAAAACTGTGTCACGATTACGGACAGTAAGGGATTCGAGATTACGCTGGATATTCCGGACAAAGAGGTTATGAGAAGTTCCAATGCGGATGTTCAGGTGCTTTCCTGCAGTAAGCCGCTTCCAAAAGCAGACGGCGATTATTCGATAACGTCTCTGGATGTCACCTATGATGCGGCCGGGAAGCTTGACACTACGACCGCACCGGTTTTTGCGGGCGGGGCTAATTTCCCTGCTGATGCGGTAGCGGCCTATGATGGCGACAGTAATGTTATCAAAATTACCAGCCCCACGGACGATCCTGATTTTGAGATGCGTATCCGGGTGCCGGAAAACGGAAATGCCGGCCTGCAGAATTTAGGAAGTGCGAATATAACATATACGGAAAATGAGATTACGTATACCAACCTGGAAATCGACATCACCGGAATCGGCGCGATGGATACCCAGATCGGCGCAAACGAAGGGCAAATTCTGGAAATCCGCGTTCCGACCATGTCATTACAGAGGCTTGGCATTACCGGCGCAGAGGTGACGACGGAAGAAAAGAGCGCGGACGCCAATGTGGCGATCAAGGGTGCGATCGCATATGTTTCGGATGCGCGGAGCCGTCTCGGTGCATATCAAAACCGATTGGAACATACCGTCGGAAGTCTGGATATCACAAATGAGAACATGACGGCCTCCTATTCCCGTATTATGGACGTGGACGTATCGGAAGAAATGACGTACTATACATCACAGCAGGTCGTTGAACAGGCGGCTATCTCCATGCTGGCACAGGCGAATGAAAGACCTTCTCAGGTATTGCAGTTATTACAGTAAGCGGAAAGGATTTCGTATATGACGAAGGAATTAAAACAGGAGTTTACGCTAAGAATAACGCAGGCGAATAAGACACAGCTTGTTACGATTCTGTATGAGATGGCGCTTTTGTATGTAAAAGAGGCGAAAGAGGCTCTTGATCGGGAAAACAGAGAGGAATGCAGGGCGGCCGTCCGCAAAATAAGAGGCTGTATGGATGAACTTACCGCATCCCTTCATCTGGAATATGAACTGGCTCAGAACCTTTTACAGTTGTATTTGTTTATTGATAAAGAGCTGGCGCAGACAACGCTGCATTTTTGGAAAGAAAATCTGGAGCATGTGGAGTTTATTATTAAAAAACTCCACGCGTCATATCAACAGATCGAGGGACAGGATACTTCCGGTCCGGTTATGGGCAATACCCAGTCGGTATATGCCGGACTGACCTATGGAAGGAATCAGCTGACGGAAAATATTTCGGACCCGGCGGCAAACAGGGGATTTTGTGTTTGAGGATATGAATAAACAGAAAAAGCAGATACGGTATTCGATACCATATCTGCTTTTTTGTATAGAAAATGGCGATAAAATATAGAAAGGTATGTTACTGATATATTTCATGATAAGTTTCTTCCGGCAGCAGATTGTTTTTTGCGGCCTGTTCCAGTAAGTATTTATATCTTTTCATGACGGCGTTCACTTCGTATATATAGCAGTCTATCAGGTCGGGATCCGTTACATTATCGAACCCGGAATAGGCATTTTCCAAAGCGCGCCTTGCCTGAATCAATTCTTCATGAAGGGTTGGTTTGTGGAAATCCAGGTTATCATCTGTACTGACCTGACAGGGACTGTGACGGAATAAAATCATAACGGTTTCCTCCAATCTTTTCATGACTAATTCCTCTTTTATACAGTATATACATAATTTGGAAGAATATTCTTGTAATATTCGGAAATGAGCCGGCATAGATTAAAACAGAAATACCGGTGGAATAAAAAGAGCGAAGGGGATTTTATATGGAAAAGTTTGGCGGAATAGCGGCTATTTTGATTGTATGCGTTTTGGTTCTGGTGATTGGTGCGATGGGGAGAAAAATCGAATGGGTTATCAATTTTGTTCTTCGTGCGGTGATGGGAACGATCGGCATTTATTTTCTGAACGGACTGCTTCTTGCACGCAATATTTCCGTTGTTGTCGGCATCAACCCGGTGACATTTTTGACATCCGGAATCCTTGGATTTCCGGGGCTCGTCGTGCTTTATGGAATTAATTTTTTTAAAGTTTTGTAAGATATTCACAAAAAAAATATTTTTTTAAAATAGTACTGGACAAGACGAAAAAGTCCATATATAATTCGATTTATCTTCTATGAATGTCCGCGGACAGCGGACAGGATATCATATTCATTCAAACTGTATGTTGATACAGTATCGGGAAGGATCTTCCAAAGGATTCATGGTAGTAATTTGCAGGAAAGGAGGTGTTTAGGTTGGACTGACCTGTTATCAGTATCTGTTAATATTATTGCTTCTGGCAGCAGTTCTGATGGATTTCGCGTACGACAGGATATATAACGGCTGGATTTTGTTTGGTATTTTAATCGGCCTGTCCTTTCGTTTTCTGGATTTTCAATGGCAGGGCTTATATGAGGCCGCCGTCTCCATGCTGCTTTCGTTTGTTCTTTTATACCCACTATATAAAATCAACGGTCTTGGTGCCGGAGACGTAAAGCTGTTTATTATGCTTGGCAGTTTCGTGCGGGCCGGCATACAGCTTAGGATAATGGTCGCTTCTTTCGTGATCGGCGCGGTATTTTCCGCCTGGAAGCTGGTGTCGGAAAGAAACTTCGGGGAAAGAATGCGGTATTTATTCGCTTATTTTGCGGATGTATTTTGCAAAAGGGAATGGAGGCTGTACGGAGAAGAACTGAAAGAGGATTATCGGCTGTATACGAGCAATAAAATACATTTTGCGCTGCCTGCATTCATCGGTGCGGCGCTCTGGATGGGAGGGTTTTATTGAAACAGAAAATTTTAGCGGTCTGCGATCTGGAAGAAACCTATGCGCTTCGGATGGCGGAGTATCTTACACAGAAAGCATCGGTACCCTATTCGCTGCATATTTTTACCAAAACGGCAGAACTTGAAAACTTTATGAAAAAAAACGATATATTTGTTTTGCTGATCGGGGAGAGCGCCGCAGGGCAGCTGAAAGAAAAGCCGGAAATACCGCACATATTTGTTTTGTGGGAAGGCGGGAAAAAAGGAACGGAAGATTATCGGTATATTGATAAATATCAGAAACCGGAATCGGTTATCCGGGAAGCGGCGGCGCATATGACGGAACTGAAAGACTGGAATGAAAGCTGGGCGGAAAACGGAGCGGGCCGGCAGTCGAGACTGAAAGCGGTCGGCATTTACTCTCCGGTAAGGAGATGCCTCCAGACTTCCTTTGCATTGACGATGGGACAGCTGCTGGCGAAGGAACATAAGACGCTGTATTTGAATTTTGAATGCTATTCCGGGTTCGACAGAATGCTGCACAGGGAATATCAGGCGGACATGCTGGATCTGCTTTATTATTTCCGGTGTGCCAGGGAAAAGTTTGCGCTCAGGCTTCCGACAGTTGTACAGAATGTCAACGGTCTCGACTTCATTCCGCCCGGCCGGTCCGGATTCGATATGCAGAACATTACCGGGGAGCAATGGCTGGAACTGCTGCAGGAAATCGAAAAAATCAGCGGTTACGAATATCTGATACTGGATTTAACAGACGGGATGGGCGGATTGTTTGAATTGCTTTCCTATTGCTTCCGGATTTATACGATTACGAAGGACGACGGATTCGCGATGGCGAAGATGAATCAGTATGAACAGGCCTTGCAGCTCAATGCGTTGAACGGCATCGCGGAGAAAACCGTAAAATGCAGGTTTCCCGTCTTTGAAAAGCTGCCGGCGGATTTTAACCTGATGACGCACGGAGAACTGGCCGGATATGCCAGAGCGATCATACGGGAGGATTTATATGGAAAACAGGCTGTATGAAATCCGGAAAAAACTGCGGGAAGAGTTAAAGGCGGATATCGATTATTCAAGAGAAATATCGGATGAAGAGATGCAGGAACTGATTGACGGTCTGCTGATCAGGGAAGGAAAAAGGCGGCCGCTGACGCTGGAAGAAAAAGTCTGGCTTAGAAAAGAACTTTTCCATGCGGTAAGAAAACTGGACGTTCTGCAGGAATTGATCGACAATACCGATATTACGGAAATCATGATAAACGGACCGGAACATATTTTTATCGAGCAGAAAGGGAGTTTGTCCCGACTGGAACAGAAATTTGAGAGCAGGGAAAAACTGGAGGATATCATTCAGCAGATCGTGGCGTCCTGCAACCGGGTTGTAAACGAGGCTTCTCCGATCGTCGATGCGAGACTTGAGAACGGGGCGAGAGTCAATGTTGTTTTAAGCCCGGCAGCATTGAACGGACCGATTGTAACGATCAGAAGGTTTCCGGACAAGCCGATTATGATGGAAGATTTAATTTCGTTCGGTTCCTTACCGCGCGAAGTCTGCGAATGGCTGCAAAAGCTGGTCGGAGCAAAATATAATATTTTTATCAGCGGCGGAACCGGCTCCGGTAAAACGACTTTTCTGAACGCGTTGTCGGATTACATACCGAAGGAAGAACGAATCATTACGATTGAAGATAATGCGGAATTGCAGATTCTGAATATTCCCAATCTGGTCAGGCTGGAGACCCGGAATGCCAATGTGGAAGGGTGCGCTGCAATCAGCATCCGGGATTTGATCAGGACGTCGCTGAGAATGCGTCCGGATAGAATTATCGTAGGCGAGGTCAGGGGCGAAGAAGCTTTTGACATGCTGCAGTGTATGAATACGGGGCATGACGGCTCCATGTCAACAGGACATGCCAACAGCTCGAAAGATATGCTGAGCAGGCTGGAAAACATGGTTTTGATGGGAATGGATCTGCCACTTAAAGCGATGAAGCAGCAGATTGCTTCCGGTCTTGATATTATCATTCATCTTGGAAGGCTCAGGGACCGGAGCCGGAAAGTGCTTGAAATCGTGGAGGTGCTCGGTTTTGAAAAGGAAGAGATTCAGTTGAAAACATTGTATCGGTTCGAAGAGGAAGGAGAGGATGAGGCCGGAAAAATTATAGGAACATTACAGAAAAAGGGAGAACTGAGTTATGTTGAAAAACTCAAAGCCGCCGGGCTCCATACGGAATCCGGCTGATTATGGAAAATACGTTTTTTCCGGAAAGGAACGGTTCCTTTATTATGCGGAAGGCATGTTGATTACGGGAATCTTTGCATATTTTTTTTACAGGTCCATATGGGCATTGCCGCCGCTGCTTCCTGTTTTCTTTCTTTTTCTAAAGCAAAAGAAGAAAGATCTGGCGGAAAAACGAAAGCGGGAGCTTGGAGAGCAGTTCAAGGATGCGGTATTGTCGGTGTCCGCAAATCAGAAAGCCGGATATTCCGTGGAAAATGCGTTTAAAGAAGCATACCGTGATATGGCGGCGCTGTATGGCGGGGAGAGTCTTATAGGCCGGGAGTTGTATACGATCGGCCGCGGGCTGGAGAACAATGTCGTACTGGAAAAATTGCTGTACGATTTCGGATACAGAAGCCATATACAGGATATTATGCAGTTTGCAGAAGTCTTTTTGATTGCAAAGCGAAACGGCGGAAACATGACGGAAATACTTTCGGAAACCGCGAACACGATCGAGCAGAAAATCGCTCTTGACAAAGAGATTGAAGTGCTGCTCAGTTCCAGAAAAATGGAACAAAAAATTATGAATGTCATTCCGTTCTTTATCATTTTCTATATCAGTCTGACGTCAGGAGGTTTTTTTGATGTACTTTATCACAATCCGGCGGGGATTCTGATCATGACAGTTTGTCTGGCCGTATATCTGGCGGCATATTTCATTTCAGGAAAGATCGTTGCGATAGAAGTCTGAAAAGGGAGGAAACGAAAGCGCATGGAAAAAAGAAAAGGAGGTTGATAATGATTTGTTTATATCTGGCGGTTTTGATTTTCTATGGAGTATTGTTTTTCTTGTCCCGTAAGGAGAAGATTTCTGATTATCGGAAAGAAAGTGAAGGAAAAAACTGGCCGGGAGAAACGCTGTTTTTGAAAGCGGCGGTCTGGTGCATACGGCGAAAAGGAAAAAAGAAGCGTTATCAGGAACGGACCCGCCGCAGCCAAATCGGAAACAGTTTAAAACTGCTGCACCCGGAATTACCGGAACAGTATCAGGTACAGGCATTTTATGTGAGGCAATGCAGTCTCGTACTGCTGGTGGTGCTGGCCGGCAACGTGCTTTCGCTCGGTGCGGCGCTTGGCACAAAAACGGCGGGTATTTTGCGGGATGGAAATTATATCGAACGGAAATCATATGGCCAGGGAAAGATGGAAGTAATACTTTCGGCGCAGATAGGGGACGAAGAGGCGGAAGAAATATGTTATACCGTGGAAGAACGGCAGTATACGCCGGAAGAAATCTCCCATATTTTTGAGAAGGCTGTTCCGGCACTGGAAGCGGTGATTTTGGGCGGTAATGCCGATTTGGGAAATGTGACGGAAGATTTGAATCTGGTTGATTTCTTGGAAGGATATCCTTTTGAAATTGCCTGGGAGAGCAGCAGTTATTCTCTCATACAGACGGATGGTTCCGTGCGAAACGAAGAATTGAAGGAAGCGGAAATCGTCATGCTGACAGCCCGTTTTCAATACGGAGAACAGGAGTTCGAACAAGTGTTTCCGGTACGGGTACAGCCTGTGATTCTGACAAAAAGAGAAGCGCTGATAAGAAATATGGAAAATTCTCTGAAAGAGCAGGATGAGGCGAGCAGAACAAGCAGCAGTCTGAAGCTGCCGGACCGGATAGACTCCGAAAATGTGATCTGGAAGGAGGTGATACAGGATAACAGCGGGATTTTGTTTCTGTTAGTCTGTGCGGCGGCGTTATTGGTTTTTTATGCCGGAGAACGAGAAGTGGAGCGGAGTCTGGCAGAACGGAACCGGGAACTGCTGCGGGATTATCCGGAAATTGTCCACAAACTGACGCTCTATATGGGAGCCGGAATGACGATTCGGAGCGTGTTCCATAAATTGGGCGAAGATTACGGAAAACAAAAAGCGCCCGGGAAAAAACGATACATATATGAAGAAATTTTGCTGTTATGCCACGAACTGCAAAGCGGCATACCGGAACCGGAGGCTTATGCACATCTTGGAAAGCGCTGCCGGATGCTGCCCTATATGAAACTCGGGACATTATTGTCCCAGAATATCAGGAAAGGGAACAGCGATTTGCTGTTAAAACTGCGCCAGGAAGCGATGACGGCCTTTGAAGAACGGAAGAACCGCGCGAAGAAGGCGGGGGAAGAGGCCGGGACAAAGCTTCTTCTGCCCATGATGATGATGCTGTGTCTTGTCATGGTGCTGATTATGATTCCGGCATATTTTACGATTGGATGAAAGGAGAAAAAAGTATGAACAGGAACAAAAGCAATTTAAAAGGATTTTGGAGTTTTTTACGCGAAGAAGAAGGCATGGGAACGGTGGAAATTATACTGATTATCGTCGTTCTGATCGGACTTGTCATTATTTTCAAGACACAGCTGCGCTCTCTGGTGGAAAATGTTTTTGAGAAAATTACCAAAGACAGCAAGACGGTCATGTCATGAAAAAGGGGTATATAACGGTTTTTCTGTCCCTGTCGCTGGCAATCATTCTTTCCCTTGTATTCACCGTAATCGAGGGGGCACGGATCAGCGCTATCCGTATGAAATTTGAATGTGTGGCGGATATCGGCATGAACTCCGTGCTGGCAGAATATCACAGGGAGATGTTAAAACAGTATGATTTGTTATTCGTAGATACATCCTATGGGGGCGGTACCGCCTCCATAGGAAATGCGGAAGCGCATTTGAAAGCGTATATGCAGAAAAATTTTCAGATGCAGGAAAGCGGTTTTTGGACTGGCGGGGATTTTTTGAATCTGGCGGCGGACTGTGTGGAAATAACTCAATATTCCATCGCTTCCGATGAGGGCGGTGCGGTACTGAAAAGACAGATTGCGGACTATATGGCGGATTATCCGGCCGGATATCTGTGGGAAAAGATTACGGGAAATATTGCGCAGATTGAAGGCAGTCAGATGGAGTCCCGTGATATTGCCGGCGAACGGGAAAATTACCAGGCCCGTATTGACGAAATTGAGCTGCCGAAGGAGGAGGTGGAAGAAGGGATATTTGAAGAGATACCGTTGGACAATCCGGCGGATATCGCCAACGGAACCCGCAGCATCGGCGTGCTGAATCTGACGGCAGACGATATCGGGAGCATATCCGCCGTAAAAGTACCCCTTTCGCAGTATATTTCCAGGCGCGTGCCGATGCGCGGAAGCGGTGTCTGTGAAGAAGCGGCGGCACTTACGGGGAAGCCGGACGAAGTGTTATTTCTCGCGTATCTGTTTGAGAAATGCGGCTATTATGGAGAAGAAAAGGACGGCTCATTATTGCAGTATCAAATCGAATATATGATTGCCGGAAAAGACACGGACTGGCAGAATCTGGAGCATGTGGCAAAGAGGCTGCTTCGCTGGCGGGAAGTCGCCAATGTGCTTTATATCCTGTCGGACAATGTCAAAATTGCGGAAGCGGAGGCCATGGCCCTTGCCCTTACGGCGGTAATGATGTGTCCCGAACTGGCAGAACCCGTAAAGTATACTATTTTGTACGCCTGGGCTTATGTGGAGAGCCTACAGGATGTGAAAATACTGCTGCACGGCGGCAGAGTGCCGGTATTGAAAACCTCAGCGGACTGGAAAACAGGGATTAACAGCATCAAAAATGTGAAAGGGGGTCTTTCCGGCAGCGATGAGGGCAGAGGACTGAATTATAAAGAATATCTCGAAGTTATGCTGTTTTTGACAGACGGCCGGGACCGGACATTCCGGGCGATGGACATTATGGAAATGGATATCCGGCAGACGCCGGGGAATGCAGCATTTCGTCTGGACGGCTGTTTTGATACATATCAGGCAAAACTGTCCGTTTCAAGCGGATTCGGCTATCATTATGAGATGGAACGTTTATATGGATTTTATTAGAAATACCCGGATACGCCGGGCGGAAAGGAGATAAAAGAGGATGCCCTTTTTACGGTTACATCTAACTAAAAATCAAGATAATTCGACGACAAATTCTCTCCGGACACATCTGGCAATTCTTCACCGCAATGGGCCGTTAAAAAGGGCGTCCTCTTTTATCTCGAGGAAGTCCGGCGCATCGGTCACGGTGGAAGCGGCATTTGCACTTCCTCTGTTTTTGTTTTTCATGATTCAGGTGATGTCGGCAATAAATATGATCGGCATACAGAGCCGGTTCGGCGCCGCCCTGCATCAGACGGGGAATCGGATGGCATTTGCAGGATATGCTTACGGAAAGGCGGATGCTTCGCTTCCCGGAGAAATCGCGCTGACGGCATTGACGCAGGTTTATGCCAAAGATCAGGTTTTAAAAAGCGTCGGCAGAGATTATTTGAACAATTCCTGCGTGCATAACGGTGCGGCCGGCGTTTCCTTTTCCGGAACAAATATTATGCAGGAAAACGATATCATAGAAATCCGTTTGTCCTATCGGATAGACCCCATTTTCCCGATAACGGGATTTCAGGGATTTTCCGTGAGCCAGCGTTATTACGGAAGGGCATGGACCGGATATGACGTGGAAAACGGCGGCGGCAATTTTACGGAAAAGGATCCCATGGTCTATATTACGGAGACAGGAACGGTGTATCATACGGACAGGGACTGTACTTATCTGAATCCGTCCGTTCAGCAGGTAAGCGCTTCTGCCATAGAGAGTTACAGAAATCAGTCGGGCGGGAAATATTATGCCTGCGGACTGTGCGGCGGGACAAATGCGGGAACGACCGTTTATATTACCGGACAGGGAAACAGTTATCACCATATGATTACCTGTTCCGGTTTGAAGAGAACGATTTATACAATACCGTTGTCCCGGACGGGAGGAAGGGGGAAATGTTCAAAATGTGGGCAATGACAGAAAGCAGCATCATAGAAGGAAGTGCGATGATTTATATGGGTATATGTGCGGTATTTGATATCCGGCACAGAGAAATCCCGCTGCTTTGGATTTTAACCGGAATCGCGGCAGCGGCCGGACTTGAAATATGGCGGATAGCGGAAGGCTTGAGTACGGTAGCGGAAACAGGGCTTTCTTTACTGCCCGGCGTTTCGTTCCTGCTGACGGGTTTTGCTACGGGAGAGAAAATCGGATACGGGGACGGTCTGATTCTGATTGCGGCCGGTCTTTTCCTCGGTATCTATCCGTGTTTTCTTGCCCTCTGTACGGGGCTGATTGTTTCGGCGGCGGCTGCTTTGATTTTACTGCTGTTTCGCAGAGCCGGCAGAAACAGCCGGATACCTTTTGCACCGTTTCTTCTGATCGGAATGGGGGTGGTTCTCTTTGCATAAGAATTTATGCCATATAATCGGCCGCCTGAAAAAGATGAAAAAAAGAAGAATGAAAGGATATATGACGGCGGAAGCCGGATTTATCGTTTCATGGGTGCTTTTTCTGTTTGTGTTCCTGATCTATGCCGGGTTTTATCTGTACGATAAATGCGTGTTGTTTCAGGATGCCTATACCGTTTGTTTCCGAGGAAGCATACAGAAAGAAGAAGAGAAAGTATCCGCTTATATTGACGCACACTTGAAAGAGCAGTTCGGTGAGAAATATTTTGGCACAGACGGCATACAGAGTAATGTCAGAAGAGAAGGACAGGAAGTGGTGGTATCAGGGGCATGCCGGGTCCGCATTCCGGTCGGACATTTTCTGACGATGGCCGGGAACGCCGGCTGGCAGATTCAGACGGAGGCAAGAGCGCGTATTATGAATCCGACCGGTATAATCCGTAAATGCCGAATGGCGGAAAATATTCTGAACCGGCTGCATGACCGGTATATCGAATAATTAATATTTGATATACCGTGTGTTAGAAGAAGGCATTTTGGTAAGAAACAGGAAAGAAAAAGGAAGGGCAGAGCAGTAAACGGCTCTGCCACGGAGGATTTTTATGGAAGGTGCAAAATATTTCAGAGATTATCAACATAATTATCTCATCTTAAAATGCGGGGAGACGGAGGCGGGAGAAAGCTATCAGAGCCGAATGCTCGCCTCCGGAAAAATAGAACGCATGCTAAAATGTTCCGTCAGGTACATTAACGGAGAAGCATATTTTTATTATGATATCAGTTCCAGAGTGACATTGGAGAACCTTTACCGGGGAAAGAAGATGTCCTGCGAACAGGTCAGGGATTTGTTCCGGCAGATGGATGTCATTTACCGGACACTGGAGGAATTTTTTATGGAAGAGGCCGGATTAATGATACGGCCGGACAGCATTTATTATGATCTTTCTTCCGCAAAATACCTCGGTCTGTATTATCCGGGAAAAAATATGATAACGGAGAATCCCTATGAGCCTCTTATGGATTTCCTGCTGAGCCATGCGGATTCCGGAGACCGGAAGCTGACAGAGCTTCTTTACCGGATATATGAGATGTCGGGGGAGTGTTTCTTTTCCATGTCAGAGGCGTTGTCATTGTTTGAAGCGCTGGAAGAAGAAAGCCCGGCGGCGGAAAATATCATGGAACGATGTACACAGATGCGGGCAGGAGAAGGGCAAAAATATGATGCGGAAAATAACGAAGCGAAAATGAATGAAATTTCAGGGCCTGCGGAAGAGGAGCATGAAAGATATGATCCTGTGCCGGACACATGGGAAGCATGCGGGGAAAAGGAAATACCCAATTTTTACCGAAAAAGAAATGCCATATTTTACAGTGTTTTTGCCGGATTGTCTCTTTGTGCATCGGGCGCGGCGGTCTGGATTTATCTGTATTTTTCACTGACGCAGGAGGAAACGCTTCTGCTGATGTGTTGTCTGGGCGTTATGGGATTGTGTTTTCTGTTTTCCGTGATACAGCTTTTTCTCTCGGGGAAAAAAGAGAAAAAGAAAGAACAGGAAGAGAAGGCGCTGATGTGGGAGATCGAAGATGAATTTCGGGAAGAAAGGCCGGTTGCGATACAGGATGTACTGAAACACGGGCCGGAAATCCAGGAGGAAGGGCGCGGAAGGGAAAAAGGGCGGAGAGAGGAACGGGAAGAAGTACAGTATGGGGAAACGGTCTTTTTTGACAGGCGGAAACAGGAGGCGGAATATAAGCTGTATTCGCTGGACAGGAATAACAAGAAGCATATTGATCTTACACGGTTCCCCTTCAGTATCGGAAAGATGCCCGGCTGTGTCGACTGTGTGCTGACGGATGATTCTGTCAGCAGGCTTCATGCGAGGCTTGAAAAACAGGGAGAAAAGATTTTGCTGACGGATATGAATTCCACAAACGGAACTTATAAGAACGGGCTGCGTATGGAACCGAGCGAGACGGTGGAAATTGAGCCCGGGGATGAAATCCGGTTCGGAAAACTGAATTACTGCTATCGGTGATAAAAACAAGTTGTCTTATTCAATTTATTTTAATATAATGAGAAACAAAGACAACAATATCACGATAAGGAGCAGGAGCATGACGAAGATATTTATCAACGAAAGAAATAAAAAGGGGTATATTCATCCCGAAGTTTACGGACATTTTTCCGAGCATCTCGGCCGGTGCATTTACGAAGGGCTTTATGTCGGAGAAGATTCGGAAATTCCGAATGTGAACGGTATGCGCAAAGATGTGGTAGAGGCATTGAAAGAAATGCAGATTCCCGTGCTCCGATGGCCGGGCGGCTGTTTTGCGGATGAATATCACTGGAAAGACGGTATCGGCCCGAAAGAGAAGAGAAAGAAAATGATCAATACACACTGGGGCGGTGTGGTAGAAGATAACAGTTTCGGTACGCATGAATTTTTTGAATTATGCAGGCAGCTCGGTTGTAAAACCTATGTGAACGGTAATGTGGGAAGCGGCACCGTACAGGAAATGAGCGAGTGGGTAGAATATATTTCTTTTGACGGCGTGTCTCCGATGGCGGACCTTCGGAAAGAAAACGGACATGAGGAACCGTGGAAAATCGATTATTTCGGCGTGGGCAATGAAAATTGGGGCTGCGGCGGCAATATGACACCGGATTATTATGGAAATCTGTATCGCAGATATCAGACATATGTCAGACAGTATCATAAGGATGCGCCGATTCAGAAGATCTGCTGCGGTGCCAATGTGGATGATTATGACTGGACGGAAAACGTTTTAAAGACCTGTACTGCAAAGCCGGCGCCCGGAAACGGGAATCCGGGTTTTATGGATGGCCTGTCTCTGCATTATTATGTACATCCGGGCGGATGGCAGGATAAGGGAAGCGCCACCGATTTTGATGAGAAAAAATGGTATCTTACGCTGGAAAAAGCGTTGTATATGGAAGAACTTATCAAGCGCCACGGCGCGATTATGGACCAGTATGATCCGGACAAAAAAATCGGAATGATGGTGGACGAATGGGGATGCTGGTTTGATGTGGAGCCTGGAACCAATCCGGGATTTCTGTATCAGCAGAATACGATGAGAGATGCGCTTGTAGCGGGGATTACGCTGAATATTTTCAATAAAAACTGCGACCGTGTAAAAATGGCATGTATCGCTCAGATGGTCAATGTTCTGCAGTCTGTTATATTAACGGAGGGTCCCCGGATGCTTCTGACGCCCACATACCATATTTTCCATATGTATAAGCATCATCAGGGTGCGGAGCTTGCGGAAAGTTTTGTGGAAGGTAATCAGACGGCAGGTGCGGAAGCGCAATGCCGGGTTCCGCAGATCAGCGAGTCCGTATCGGTAAGCGCAGACGGAACGGTAAACATTACGCTGAATAACTTATCCGTATCCGAGGAAGCGCCGATAGAAATGTTCCTGACGGAAATGGAGCCTTCCCGGATAGAAGCGGTTGTTCTGACAGGAAAGATGAACGCTTATAATACCTTTGAAGAACCGGAGAATATTAAAGAAGAAATATTTACGGATTATAAGGCTGAGGGCAGAAAAATAAGCCTTACTATGCCTGCCTGCAGTGTTATTGCGTTCCGTATCAAATGACGGCAGATAAAAGGCGGCCGTGCAGGAAATGTCTGACGGCCGATATGGATCAGGAAGAATATTTTAGGAATTTACATACTTATATTGCCAACCTGGATTCGGATATTAAGGTCAGCCGGACGGTATACGAAGACCGGCTGCGGTATTGTAAGGAATGTGATCTTCTGCTGGATGGGATGTGCCGGGCCTGCGGGTGCTTTGTGGAATTACGGGCGGCCATTTATAAAAATTCCTGTCCATATGATAAATGGAAGGCGGAGACCAAGTCATGGTGATGGGCCAGTTAGAAAATTTGCTGACGGAACAGGGATTTTGTAAAGTTCCGTCTAATCTTCCGGAATTTACCTTTTATTTCCGCAGAGAAAGCGCATATGTGAATGTGCTGCATGTAATCGATTATAAGCCGGAGTTTTATCTCACAGAGGATCAGTATGTACATATAAAAGAAAAAATATTGGAATTTTTCCGGGAAAAGGGATACCATGAGGTGCACATACTGTCTCTGCTGATTGGCTCGGACATCGGAAAGATGAAGCAGCTGTGCGGAGACGATTCTTTCTGCTGGCTGATTGATTCCGGGAAGAACCGCCTGATGATTTATGAAAATCAGGCGGCAGATTTTTATGGGATGAGAGGGATTTTGGAAAATTTTCTGGATCATATTCAGAAAATTTCTTCCGCGGAACAACAGGGCGCTCATGGGCCGGAGAATATAGGGCATACTGATTTTAAGAAAAATGTTTTTGATTCCCACTGGGCGAATATTCTGCTTGTTGCGGTGAATGTGTTCCTGTTCCTGCTATGTACGTTTATCGGAGAACCATTGTATCATGCGGGTGATTTCAGCGTTATGGATCTGATACAGAGCGGTGAATGGTATCGAATATTTACCAGTATGTTTCTGCATGTGAACATTGCGCACCTTGTCAGCAATATGCTGATACTGTACTATATCGGAAACGTTGTTGAGAAACGAATCGGACATTTTCCATATCTTTTATTATATTTTTTAGCGGGTTCTGTCGGTAATATTTTTTCGGCGGGATATGAGCTGCTTACGAACCGTTATGTCAGTTCGATAGGAGCGAGCGGAGCTGTTTTCGGCGTAGAAGGCGCGCTTTTGATGCTGGCGCTGATATATAGAGGGAAATTTGCAGAAGTGACGGCGGGAAGAATTGCCTTCTCGATCGTTTTTTCGCTCTATTGCGGATTTACGAGCAGTAATGTGGACAATGCGGCACATGTCGGAGGCCTGTTAATGGGTTTTCTGACGGCGGGGATTATCTGGCTGGTTACACCGGAAAAGAAAAAGGAACAGAAAGGCAGGGGTTGAGATGAAAATTAATATTTACTATGGAGGAAGAGGATTAATAGATGATCCGACGCTTTATGTTGTGGGAAAAATCGAAGAGGTTCTCGAAGAACTGCGCGTGAGCGTGGAAACTTTTCGGCTGATGGATTTGAAAAACGGCATTACAACCCTGCCTCAGACATTGAAAGAAGCCGACGGAATTATTCTGGCAACGACGATTGAATGGTATGGTATCGGCGGTTATATGCAGCAGTTTCTGGATGCCTGCTGGCTGTATGGCGATAAGGACAAAATCAGCGAGATCTATATGTGTCCGATTGTTATGTCCACGACTTACGGAGAACAGGAAGGTAAGCTGAATCTTGCGACTGCGTGGGAAATTTTAGGCGGGCGGCCCTGCAGCGGTCTGTGCGGGTATATTGCCGACACGGGTATACTGGAGAATAACGAGGAGTATCAGCGCATTATTGAGAAAAAGGCAGAGAATCTCTATCGGACGATCAATCAGAAAATGCCCTGTCTTCCGGCCAGCAATCAGGCGGTAAAGCAGAAGATTTCCATTCCCCGCAATATCGATCTGACGCCGCAGGAATCCGAACAGCTTTCCCAGTATGTGTCAGACGACAGCTATGTACAGAGGCAGAAGGCGGATATCCAGGAACTGACCAGCCTGTTCCGGGATTTGATGGGGAACAGCGAGAAAGAGAACAATACGGAATTTCTGCAGGAACTGAAAACCCATTTCCAGCCGCAGGCAGGCGTTGCGGTGAAATATAAAATCGTAATAGAAGAAAAAAAGAAACCGTTGATCATTGAGGTGAACGGCGCGCAGCTAAATTGTTTTTATGGGGACGGAAGCGGATTTGATGTTGAAATCCAGATGAGCAGGGACTCTATGTCGGAGATTCTTGCCGGCACGACAACGTTTCAGCACTCCTTTATGGCGGGCGATATGAAATTAAAAGGCGATTTTAAGATTTTGCGGATACTGGATCAGATTTTTGTTTTTGCATAGCGGCAGAAGGAGGCATAGAAGTAAAATGAAAGATGAAAATTGTATTTTCTGTAAAATTGCGAATGGAGAAATACCTTCGAAAACATTGTATGAGGATGAAGTGTTCCGTGTGATTCTGGATCTTGGGCCGGCGGCAAAAGGACATGCCCTGATTCTTCCCAAAAGCCATTATGCGAATCTTTATGAACTGCCGGAAGATACGGCGGCCAACGTCATGACGCTTGCGAAAAAAATGGCAGCGCGGATAACGGACAGACTGCATTGCGACGGTTTTAATTTGGTACAGAATAACGGTGAAATTGCGGGACAGACCGTATTCCATTTTCATATGCACCTGATTCCGCGGTATAAGGACGACGGACAGAAGATCGGCTGGAAGCCGGGTGAGCCTTCCGCGGAAGAACTGGAAGAGATCAGGAGCCGGATTGCGGATTGAGCATCGAAGATTTTGGGCCGGATACCCGGAACGGATATATCAGAAAGAGATGAATCAAGCAGACTGTAAGAAACGCGGAGGAATGGAATGCGTACAATAGATGTTGCGGAAATTACGAATCATATTAAGGAAATGTGCATCGAGGCCAATCATTTTCTGGCGCAGGATATGGAGACTGCCCTCAAAAGCGCCGCGGATACCGAAGCATCTCCGCTTGGAAAACAGATTTTAGGCCAGTTACAGGAGAATCTGGAGATTGCCGGTGAAGATATGATACCGATCTGCCAGGATACAGGCATGGCAGTTATTTTTATGGAAATCGGTCAGGACGTTCATTTTACGGGGGGCACCCTGGAAGATGCCGTCAATGAGGGGGTAAGAAGAGGATATACGGAAGGATATCTTCGAAAATCCGTTGTGAGCGACCCGCTTATCCGGGAAAATACAAAAGACAATACGCCTGCGATTATTTATTATGAAATGAAACCGGGAGAACAGGTAAAAATCACGGTTGCACCGAAAGGATTTGGCAGCGAGAACATGAGCAGAGTGTTCATGCTCAAGCCGGCCGACGGAATAGAAGGTGTTAAAAATGCGATATTGACAGCGGTAAAAGAAGCGGGGCCGAACGCCTGCCCTCCGATGGTCATAGGAGTCGGAATCGGCGGCACTTTCGAGAAATGCGCGCTTTTGGCCAAAAAAGCGTTGACGCGGCCTGTGGACGAACGTTCGGCGATTCCTTACATAAAGGAATTAGAGGAAGAAATGCTGGAAAAGATCAACCGGACAGGTATCGGTCCGGGCGGTCTGGGCGGGACGACGACGGCGCTTGCAGTCAATATCAACACGTATCCGACCCATATTGCAGGACTGCCGGTAGGAATTAACATCTGCTGTCATGTAAACAGGCATGCGGTGCGGATGGTATAGAGGCGGAAAATGCAGGAACGGGACAGGAAGGGGTACTGTTCGACTGTGAGTAATGCAGATCAAGAGAAAGGCATGGTATCATATGGAGCATCATATACAGGCACCGATTGATAAATCGGATGCCGGAAAATTAAAAGCCGGAGATTATGTGTATATCAGCGGAACCATTTATACGGCGAGGGACGCCGCGCATAAAAGAATGCAGGAAGCGCTTGAAAAAGAGGAGCCTCTGCCGCTCGATATGGCGCATACTGTCATCTATTATATGGGGCCGTCACCGGCGCGGGAAGGAAGGCCGATCGGCTCCGCGGGGCCGACAACGGCAAGCCGAATGGATAAGTATGCCCCTGCGTTGTTAGATATGGGGCTGACCGGAATGATCGGAAAGGGAAAACGCTCCGAAGCTGTAAGAGAAGCGATTGTCAGAAACGGGGCAGTATATTTTGCAGCTGTGGGCGGAGCGGGGGCTCTGCTTTCCAAATCTGTTTTGTCATCGGAGGTAATCGCTTATGATGATCTGGGTACGGAAGCTATCCGTAAGCTGGAGGTAAAAGATTTTCCGGTAATTGTAGTAATCGATTCGGAGGGCAGCAACCTGTATGAAACGGCGGTTGCGAAATATAGCAAATATTTAAAATGAGTCAATAAAAAGCATTGACAAATATTTTTCTCTTATGTATAATAACAAATGCGTCATGTTGAAGGCGTAATTTCATATTGGTAGAGGAATTGTTCAGACTGTGGAGAAATACTCAAGAGGCTGAAGAGGCGCCCCTGCTAAGGGTGTAGGTCGTTTACGCGGCGCGAGGGTTCAAATCCCTCTTTCTCCGTTTCATCTACCGGAAAGATTCAGAAGTGTTGAGCGGACAGCAGCACTTCTTTTTTCTTTTATAAGATTCCATGAGAAATTGCTGTAATTGCAAAGGCCTTCAGATCAGAATTTACACAGTTAATGATTGAAACGCAGGCCGCTGAGCCTGCGCTTTTTAGCGGATTCAGGAAACTGCGGCGGCAGCAGCGCAGTTCGGGCACGGACTGCAGACTGCCTGTTTTATAAGATTGAGAGGTGCGGAAAATGAAAGATATGGTCCTGTTGTATGATGGCTGTTGTGTTTTTGAAATTGTGATTCTGAATTATTTTCTGAAAGCAACGGGCAGTCAACTGGTATTTTGTTCTCCTCAGGGTAAAACGGTCAGAGCAATGGAAGGCTATTCCCTGAATGCGGATATGTCAATAGAAGAAGCGGATTGGACAGATGTCAGGAGTTTCATTGTTCCGGGCGGCGAAATTGCCAATATCAATGATGCGGCGGTGACGAGCGCCATTGAGCAATTAAATAATGATAAAGTTTTAATTGCCGGTATCTGTGCTGGCGTGAATGTATTGGATCAGGCGGGGATTTTAAAAAATATCCGGTCAACGATTTCTACCGGGGAAGACTGTGTCAGGGACGGACATGTTATAACGGCAAAAGCAAATGCGTATGTGGATTTTGCCATCGAAACGGCCAAAGCGCTCGATTTATTCGAAGACGAAGCGGACTTGCAGGAAACAATTTCTTTCTGGAAAGAGCATCGGCCTGCGGACAAGGGAGCCGAAATATAAAATGTTTTGACGACGGGATATGATGAAAAGCGGCGGTATTTTTGCTAAAATCCCTTTAAAAAGCGGCATTTTGTAAAAAATGGCAAAAAATATCAAAAAGGGCCTTGACAAGCTTTGGAATAGGGTGATACAATAAAAACCCACCGCCTGAGACGGGAACAACGCCTGTTCAGGAGGG
>CAJUDZ010000027.1 GCA_910584965.1 uncultured Lachnospiraceae bacterium
TTAATAACAAAATATAACAACTAATGTTCCCTTAAAAATCATCAAATCACAATCGGAATTTATCGTGCAGCAGAGTATAATGCAAAATGGAATACAAAAGAGTATGGATGTGATATAATCAAATTAAAAGAAGCGTATACGATTGACAAAACTACAAGTGAGAGAAGGGAGCTGAATATAAATGACTACGGTTAGTAATGAAATGATAGAATTTGCCAAAAAAGAATTTACTTCTATTATTATGCGTCTGGTTAATTCGATAGAAGAAAGCAGAGCAAATCAGATTTCTGATGATATTGTTAAAGTAATCGATTGGAATAATTCAGCTCTGATGCACAAGGGTTTGTCATGGATGGCTAAGAATTATCTGATTCAGCAGAATATGATTTGATTTAGCAATAGCAGTTATAAGGGATTCGGTATAGGATCGAATCCTTTTTATTGTCTGAAAATCAAACTTTAAAACGTCTAAAACGATAAAATAAAAAAGATTGAATATGTATACTAAATGTGTTAAAATTGGTAAAATAATAGCTGGAAGTTATTCCGTGCCAGAATAATAAAATGGTAGAAAGGCTGAAAGGCCCATAAATGAGGAGGTTTTAAGATACATGGAGGATTACAAAAAACAATTTATCGAATTTATGGTAGACAGCCAGGTGCTCAAATTTGGCGATTTTACATTAAAGAGCGGCAGAAAATCTCCTTTTTTCATGAATGCCGGGGCTTATGTGACGGGGGCGCAGCTTCGCAGACTGGGCGAATATTATGCCAGGGCAATCCATGATCATTACGGACTGGATTTCGATGTGCTGTTCGGGCCGGCTTACAAAGGGATTCCCCTTTCCGTTGCGACGACGATGGCGATCAGCGAATTATACGGAAAAGAAATAAGATACTGCTCCAACAGAAAAGAAGTCAAAGATCACGGCGATACGGGCATTCTGCTTGGCAGTAAGTTAAAGGACGGCGACAGGGTTGTTATTATCGAGGATGTTACGACTTCCGGAAAATCCATTGAAGAAACGTTTCCGATCATTAAGGCGCAGGCGGATGTGGAGATAAAGGGACTGATCGTTTCCCTGAACCGGATGGAAAGAGGACTGGAGAGCGAAAAAAGCGCGTTGAAAGAGATTCAGGAGAAATACGGATTTGAAACGAATGCCATCGTTACGATGGAAGAAGTAGTGGAATGTCTGTACAACAGACCCTATCAGGGAACGGTTCTGATCGGCGATGCGCTGAAAGCGTCCATCGATGAATATTACGCACAGTATGGCGCAAAATAAAGATATGGAAACAGGAAAAGAGGATGATGCGGATGGAAGAAAAAACATATAGGGTAATGGGAGGCGCCGGAGCAATGAATATTGCGGTCGGAGTTGTCAGTCTGGTAATAGGAGTTACGAGCGGTATTCTTTTGATTATCGGCGGTGCGAAGCTTCTGGCGGGCAGGAATAAAATATTATTCTGAAACATAAATGGGTATTCCGCAGGGGATACCCATTTGCAGATTTGGGGCAAAAGCAGAGGAAAGGCGGTGTCCGGGATGGGGCATAAAAACAGTTATATTTTTACCAACAAGAGTCATACGCAGAAGGGAATTATGGCGACGATACTGGGCATTATATCGCTTGCAACGTTGATTTATACGGTCGTCATGAGCTATCGGGGCTCCGGGGAAGTGCCGATACAGTATGGAGCGGCCGTTCTGCTTGCCATGATTTTTGCGTTGGTCGGAGCCGGGCTTGGCGTTATTTCCAGAACGGAGCGGGATAAATACTACTTTTTTTCTTATCTCGGCATCCTGTTGAATCTGCTCGCGCTCGGCGGGGTGAGCGCAATTTTGTATGCGGGCGCATATGCGGTCTGATATGTGTCTTAATTTAATAATGTGACAATAGTGCCTTCAGCGGGCAGGAGGATATTGTGTATCCCCTTATCCGCTGGGGACAGGAAAAGGAGAACGAAGCGGGATGCAGGAAACGATGACAATGGCGGAAAAAGAAGAAATGGAACGGGAGCGGTTTGCGCTGGCCTGTGACAGGATTGCGCAGATACCTTCCGAAACGGAATGCGGCGTTTACCAGCCTTATTTTAATAAAATGGCGGAATTTGTTCTGCTTATGAAAGAAACGTGGGATTTTGTAGCAGGCGGCGGGCTGCGGAAGGCGCCGCTAGAAGAACTGCAAAAAAGAAACCGGGAAATTTATGCGGATATTCTGCCGGAAAATTACGGAAAAAGCTATGCCAACCCTTCTTACGCGGCGGAATGTTTCGGAAAGCCGATGGGGCAGCTTCTTGCCTTTATATATGCGGAACTGCGCGGTATGATCGCGGCGGCTTATGAACAGTCCGTGTACGGCATGGTTATCCGCATGGAGCTTTTGCTGGAAGTCTACCAGGCTTTTCTCGGTGCGGCAAAAGATGCGGCGGAGAAGCAGGACAAAACGGAAAAACAGGACAAAACAGAGAAACAGGATAAAACGGAAAAACAAGCCAAAGCGGAAGCGGCTGACGCGGCCGCGGGCATGCCGTCGGCGGATGAAATCCGGAAGACCGCCTATTGGTATGTGAGCGACTATTATGAGACGGAAAATATGACAAAGGTGGCGGAAATGGTCTGCCCGGAGCGGGACTTTGCGGCCCGCATTGTGACGGAAAGCGACCTTTCGGATCTCCGTTATCTGTATTACTATGGGGAATATGTATCAGAAAATGAAATCAGGACAGCGGCACATCTGAACGAACTGCCCGAAGAGACGATACGGCTGATGGCGGATACTTATACGGAAGGATACCGGATTGGCTTTGAGGTGTGCAATAAAGATATTTCCATCAAGAAAACGGTAAATGTGCGTTATGCGCTCGGCTTCGAACGCATGATACGGGCGGCCTTGATAAATTTCGATCAAATGGGATTGAAACCGACAATCTATCGTTCGGGTTCCAATATTTTCCAGGGGCGGAGCGTGCACAAGAACGGTTATTTCGGCGCAAACCCGAATAAACAGTTCGATTATGACCACAGGGAAGATCTGGCCTTGTTTTTAGACAAACAGCTTGTGGAACGGAGACTGGAATGCCTTCAGAATGCTTTTGAGCATTTTAAAACGGAGGCGGGCGCATTCGGCGGTCCCGCGGTGCTGGAAATTTTCGGGGAACAGCCTTTCGTGCCGCAGAATAAAGAAGCGGCCTGCAAGTTTTGCGAAAAGCAGCAGAAACTTTCGGTAGAATACGCTTCGAAAGCGGGAGCAATGCAGAATCAGTATATTCCGGGCGAAGAGAGGAGTTTTACGATCATTGCTTTTCCGGTGCCGGAAATCGGCGGACAGTATGAAGAGATTTTCGATGAGATCATCCGCATCAATACGCTGGATTACCAGCTGTACCGGGGGATTCAGCAGACGATCATCGACACGCTGGACAAAGGGGATTACGTGCTTGTGAAGGGGATGGGGAAGAACCGCACCAGCCTGAAAGTGAAGCTTCATACGTTACAGGAACCCGATAAAGAGACGAATTTTGAAAACTGTGTTGCGGATGTGAATATCCCGGTCGGCGAGGTCTTTACTTCTCCGCAGCTTGCCGGGACGGAAGGGCTTCTTCATGTAACGCGCGTTTTTCTGAACGATCTGGAGTACAGGGATATTGCCATTCGGTTTCAGGACGGCATGATTGTGGAATACGACTGCGCCAATTTTGACTCCGAACAGGAAAATAAGCGGTATATCAGGGACAATGTGCTTTTCCATCACGATACGCTGCCGCTGGGCGAATTTGCCATCGGAACGAATACGACGGCTTATGTGGCGGCGAGAAAATACGGCATCGAAGATAAGATGCCCATACTGATTGCGGAAAAGACCGGCCCTCATTTTGCGGTAGGCGATACCTGTTATTCCCATGAGGAAGACGTAAAAAGCTATAATTTTGACGGGAAGGAAATCACCGCGAAAGAAAACGAGGTGTCCGCGCTGCGCTGCGAGGATATGGAAAAGGCCTATTTCAACTGCCATACGGATATCACGATTCCTTATGACGAACTGGGAGAACTGTCGGTTGTTACGAAAGACAACGACGTGATACCGATCATTGTGGAGGGCCGGTTCGTGCTGCCGGGAACGGAGGCGCTGAACGAAGCGTTTTCAATATAAGCGTTTACAGGCGTTTTAATTATAAGAAGATTCATATTGCGATTTGCAATGAAATCTAGTAGAATATAGAAAGGAATATATTTTTTCCACACAAGATATAGTAGGGTATGGACGACCAGAATGGAGGATAAAGATGGCACAGGTAGGGATTGTTATGGGCAGCGATTCGGATATGCCCGTCATGGCGAAAGCGGCGGATATTCTGGAAGAACTCGGTATTTCATATGAAATGACGATTATTTCCGCGCACAGGGAACCGGATGTTTTTTTTGAGTATGCGAAGAGCGCGGAGAGCAGAGGCTTTAAAGTGATCATAGCGGGAGCGGGCAAGGCGGCTCATCTGCCGGGTATGTGTGCCGCGATTTTTCCGATGCCGGTCATCGGCATTCCGATGAAAACCTCCGATCTCGGCGGTGTGGATTCCCTTTACTCCATCGTGCAGATGCCTTCCGGCATTCCGGTAGCGACCGTAGCGATAAACGGCGGACAGAATGCAGGCATTCTGGCGGCAAAAATTCTGGCGGTGTCCGATGCGGAGCTGCTGCAGCGTCTGAAGGATTATTCTCAGACATTAAAGGAGAGCGTCCAGAAGAAGGATGCGCGTTTAAAAGAAGTCGGCTATCAGAATTATTAAGCCGGACGGAACATTATAAGAAAACAGGCATATATACGGAGGCAGATTTATGGATTATAAGACCGCTGGCGTCGATATCGAAGCCGGATACAAATCAGTGGAACTGATGAAAAAATATGTACAGGGAACCGCAAGACCGGAAGTTTTAGGCGGACTCGGAGGTTTTTCCGGGGCTTTTTCCCTTGCAAAGATGAAAGATATGGAAAAACCGACACTTGTGTCAGGGACGGACGGCGTCGGAACCAAGCTGAAACTGGCTTTTCTGCTGGATAGGCATGATACCGTCGGCATCGACTGCGTTGCAATGTGCGTAAACGATATTGCATGTGCGGGCGGGGAACCGTTGTTTTTCCTGGATTATATTGCCTGCGGCAAGAATTATCCCGAGAAGATCGCGCAGATCGTGAAGGGCGTTTCCGACGGCTGTATTCAGGCGGGAGCGGCGTTAATCGGCGGGGAAACGGCGGAAATGCCGGGCTTTTATCCGGAAGATGAATATGATCTGGCCGGTTTTGCGGTCGGTATCGTGGATGAAAAAGATCTGATCAGCGGAGAGCATATCAAACCGGGAGACGTGCTGATCGGCATCGCCTCTTCCGGCGTGCACAGCAACGGTTTTTCCCTTGTCAGAAAAGTATTTGAAATGACGAAGGAAAGTCTGGATACATACTATGATGAACTCGGAAGCACGCTCGGGGAAGCGCTGCTTGCGCCTACCAAAATTTATGTAAAAGCGCTGAAAGCGGTTCGGGAAGCAGGTGTTACGGTGAAAGGATGCAGTCATATCACCGGCGGCGGGTTCTATGAAAACGTACCGCGGATGCTGCCGGAAGGCGTGAACGCGCAGATTCGGAAAGACAGTTATCCGGTTCTTCCGATTTTTAAATTATTGCAGCGGACCGGCAATCTGGAAGAAAAAATGATGTATAATACATATAACATGGGACTTGGCATGGTACTGGCCGTGGAAAGCGAAGACGCGGACAAAGTCATGGAAGCGGTCAGGTCGGCCGGAGAGACGCCGTACCGCATCGGTGAAATTGTATCCGGCGAAAAGGGCGTTACGCTTCTTTAGACGGAAACGGCGGCGGAATGCGGAAAGGACATGGTTGCGAAGATGCTTAGAGTACTCGTATGTGTGTCGGGCGGCGGCACCAATTTACAGGCTGTGATTGACGGAATTGCGCGAAAAGAGATCAGGAATGCGCAGATTGTCCGGGTGATCAGCAATAACCGGAATGCGTATGCGCTGGAACGGGCAAGAGCTGCGAATATTGACGCGCTCTGCGTATCTCCCAGAGATTATGCGGACAGGGAACGGTTCCATGCGGCCTTTCTGAGCGCAGTAGAAGAAAAAGAACCGGATTTAATCGTGCTTTCGGGATTTCTGGTGGTGGTTCCCGAAGAGATGATTCAAAAATACAGGAACCGGATTATCAACATTCACCCGTCCCTGATTCCTTCATTCTGCGGAAAAGGGTATTACGGGCTGACCGTTCATGAGAAGGCGCTGGAGCGCGGCGTGAAAGTGACCGGCGCAACGGTGCATTTCGTCGATGAGGGAACGGACACGGGGCCGATTATCTTACAGAAACCGGTCATGGTGGAAGAAAACGATACGCCGGAGATTCTGCAGAAGAGAGTAATGGAACAGGCGGAATGGAAAATACTGCCCCAGGCGGTCGATCTGATCGCGAACGGAAAGGTGACAATAGAAAACGGAAAGGTGAGACTTTGCAGATGAAAGTACTGATTGTAGGCGGAGGCGGCCGCGAACACGCCATTGCGGCGAGCGTTGCAAGGAGTAAAAGGGCGGATAAGATTTATTGTGCGCCGGGAAATGCCGGCATCGGACAGATCGCGGAATGCGTGCCGATCGGTGCGATGGAATTTGATAAGATTGCGGCGTTTGCGAAAGAAAAGGAAATTGATCTGACGATTGTCGGCATGGACGATCCGCTTGTCGGCGGACTCGTCGACGAGCTGGAAGCGGCCGGGCTTCGGGTTTTCGGTCCGCGGAAAAATGCGGCGGTCCTGGAAGGAAGCAAGGCTTTTTCCAAAGATCTGATGAAAAAATATAACATTCCGACGGCGGACTATGAGACATTCGACGACCCGCAGGAGGCGCTCGATTATCTGAAAACGGCGAAACTGCCGGTTGTGCTCAAGGCAGACGGCCTGGCGCTCGGAAAAGGCGTTCTGATCTGCAATACGCCGGAAGAGGCGCGGGAAGGCGTCAAAACGATCATGGAAGATAAGAAGTTCGGGACGGCCGGCAACCGGATGGTAATCGAGGAGTTTATGACGGGAAGAGAAGTTTCGGTGCTGTCTTTTGTGGACGGTAAGACGATTCGGATTATGGCGTCGGCGCAGGATCACAAGCGGGCGCTGGACGGCAACCAGGGGCTTAATACGGGCGGTATGGGAACTTTTTCACCCAGTCCTTTTTATACAGCTGAGGTGGATGCGTTCTGTAAAGAACATATTTATCAGGCGACGGTAGATGCGATGGCCGCGGAAGGAAGGCCCTTTCAGGGAATCATTTTCTTCGGGCTGATGCTGACGGAGAACGGGCCGCGGGTGCTGGAATACAATGCCCGTTTCGGCGATCCGGAAGCGCAGGTGGTGCTGCCCCGGATGCAGAACGACATTCTGGATGTGATAGACGCCTGCATCGACGGCATGTTAGATCAGGTGGAACTCCATTTTGACGACAATGCGGCGGTATGTGTGATTCTGGCTTCCGACGGGTATCCGCTTTCCTATGAAAAGGGATTTCCGGTGCGGGGGCTGGAGCGGTTTGACAATAAGGAAGGGTATTACTGTTTCCATGCGGGTACGAAGCTGACGGAGGAAGGAATCGTTACAAACGGCGGCAGAGTGCTCGGCGTGACCGCACTCGGCGCTACTTTGCAGGAGGCGAGAGCCAATGCGTATGCGGCGGCGGAATGGGTCGATTTTGATAACAAATATATGAGAAGGGATATTGGGAAAGCAATTGATGAGGCCTGAGCCTGATCTTTGTATATAGCGGACTGTGGGAAAGATATAAGGATAAAAGGGGGAAGTATCAATGAGCCAGTTGAAAGATTTTCAGGATTTGGATGTGTATAACAAGCCGGAGGAATGTCCGGAATGCGGCGGAGCCATGAAGTTTAAGGGGTGCGGGGAGTACCGCTGTGAAAATTGCCGGTATGTGGCGTATGATGATTACGGAAAAGTGCGTAATTATGTGGAGACGCATGCGGGCGTGACGGCGGCTCAGGTAGCGGAAGCGACCGGCGTCAAACAGAAAACAATCCGGCAGATGTTAAAAGAGTCGCGGCTGGAAATCGCGGAAGGATCCAATTCTTTTATGAAATGTGAGATGTGCGGAGCAAGCATCCGGGCCGGAAGGGTATGCAGTAAGTGTGAACCCGCTTATAATAAGGCGATGGCCGAGAAAGCAACTTCGAGAAATGCGAAGATGATGGCGGGCTTCGGCATGGAACAACGGCAGGGCGAAGAAGGCGCAAAACGTTTCGAACGGGGAAAATAGAAAAAGGAAACACAAAAGAAAGATACGAGGTATCAGAATGGGAAAAAAGTGGAAACATAGTAAGAGCAGCATGATAAGAGGCGTACTGGTAACGGTCTGCGCGGTTCTTTTCTTTCTGGGCGGCCGGTTTGAGAGCCGGGCGGCGGGAACCGGAAAGATCAAGGTCGGTTCGGCGATTATCAGACAGTCGGCCGATACGAACAGCGCGCCGGTTGCGACTTCGTCGCAGGGAACTGTGGTGACGATTAACAGCGAAGTAACGGACGCCTCAGGAAGCGTATGGTATGAAATTCAGGTAGATGCCAATACAATCGGTTATGTGCGCTCCGACCTGGTTGAGAAAGAAGGCGGTTCTGATACCGGCGCTGCGGAAGCGGCGCAGAATAATGCGGGCTTTGCACCGGGGGCGGAAATCGGCCCGGAAGAAACGATGGAAGCTCAGTATGCGACGATTAAGGTACGCGCCGCCAAAATCCGGACGGCGGCGTCCACAAGCAAAGGCATTGTGGACTCTATCCCGGAAGGACATCAGGTTGTCATCAGCGGAAAGACAAACGGCAGCGACAAACCCTGGTATTATATTACGTTTACGGGAATGGACGGAACGGAAAAATCCGGTTATGTACGTTCCGATCTGGTGACGCTCGGCGATATGGTTCCGGTACAGGCGCCGGAAGAGCAGCCGCCGGAAGAGGCGCCGCCGGAAGAAATACAGCCGGAACCGGAACAGGAAGTGAACAACGATTATGAGCTCATTTATGAACCAAATGAGGAAGGCAATTACGAGTGGTACCTTTATGACAGAACGGGAGCGGAAACCAACAAGCAGAGCGTCAAAGAAGTGCTGGATGCGGTTCACGGGCTGGAAGTCAACCAGTCTATTGATGCCAAAACAGTTGCGAAACAGCGCATTGTGCTGATTGTGCTGATCGGCGTGATCGTTCTTCTTGCGGTTGTCATTACGATTATGGTCTTTAAACTGCGGGACGCTTCTTATGAAGACGACGATGATGATGAAGATGACGAAGATGACGAGGAAGAAGACAGAAGAAGAGAAGCGGCGAGACGCAGACGCGCGGAGCGGGAGGAACAGCCGGCAGCAAGAAGAAGGCCGCCGGAACAGGCAAGAGGCGCCGGCGCAAGACGTCCGGAAGAATCAGGAAGAAATCCCGAGGCTAGAAGAAGTCAGGGTGCAGGACGCCCGGCGGACGGCAGACGTTCTTCCGACGCAAGAAGAATGCCGGAACGGAGCAGACAGATGCCCGATCGGGAAGTCAGATATGAAGAGGATGCCCCTCCGGTAAGAACAGGCACGAAACGGAAAGCCAGAAATTTTATGATGGACGACGATGAATTTGAATTTGAGTTTCTGAATATGAAAGATAAAGACAGGGACGTATAAAGTTTCAAGGAGTTTGTGCTGACTGTGCCGGCATGAAGAAAAGCGCGGGCGCTGTGTTGAAATGGGGGCGCATATGGTTATTGAAATAGATTTTAACAGCGATGAGGCTTTGTATTTGCAGCTCAGAAACCAGATTGTGCTCGGAATCGCGACTTCCAGATTCAGGGAAGGAGATGCGCTTCCGTCGGTGCGGCAGCTTGCGGAGAACATCGGCATCAATATGCACACTGTCAACAAGGCATATTCCGTGCTGAGACAGGAAGGGTTCGTTAAAGTGGACAGAAGACGGGGAGCCGTTATCGCGATCGATATCGACAAGCTGCAGGCTCTGGAGGAGATGAGAAGCGCTTTGCAGGTCATTCTTGCGGAAGCCTGCTGCAAAAATATTTCAAGGGAAGAAATGCATTCTCTAATCGATGAAATATATGAGGAGTATGGAGGAATATAAATCATGCGGCCACAATTTACGGACAAGGCTAAAATGGCATTGACGCTGGCTGAACGTGCGGCCAGAAATCTGAAACAGAGTTATGTGGGAACGGAACATATATTATTTGGCCTGCTTCGCGAAAATACCGGGGTCGCAGCCACAGTGCTTATGGAGAACGGCGTGGAACTGCAGCAGTTAAAGGAGCTGATCAGGGACCTGATTGCGCCGGAAAGCACGGTTATGCTGGCGGAAAGAGACGGCTATTCTCCCAGGGCGGAAAAGGTGCTGGAGGAGGCCCACCGGCAGGCGGAGCGTTTTCACAGCGATAAAACAGGAACGGAGCATATTCTGCTGGCCGTGCTCAAAGAAGGAGAAAACGTGGCGGTCAGACTGCTTAACACCATGGGAGTTTCCATTCAGAAGTTATATGTGGAAGTCCTGACGGCGATGGGCGAGGATAAATCTCTGTATAAGGAAGATCTGGGAAAGAAACAGAATAAAAAGAAAAACGCGGTCTCGACGCTGGAGCAGTACAGCAGAGACCTGACAGCACTGGCCAGAGAAGGAAAACTGGATCCCGTCATCGGCAGGGAAGAGGAAATCCGGCGGGTGATTCAGATTCTGAGCAGGAGAACGAAAAACAATCCCTGCCTGATCGGTGAACCGGGGGTCGGCAAGACGGCCGTTGTAGAAGGGCTGGCGATGCGCATCATGACGGGCGACGTGCCCTTTACCGTGCAGGACAAACGGGTTATGACGCTGGATTTATCCGGCATGGTGGCCGGAAGCAAATACCGCGGCGAATTTGAAGAGCGGATTAAGAAAGTCATCAAAGAAGTGATTGAGGACGGCAATATCATTCTATTTCTGGACGAAATGCACACGATTATCGGGGCCGGCGGAGCGGAAGGCGCAATCGACGCGTCGAATATTCTAAAACCTTCTCTGGCCAGAGGGGAAATCCAGCTGATCGGCGCGACAACGATCGCCGAATACCGGAAATATATCGAAAGAGATGCGGCACTTGAGCGGAGGTTCCAGCCTGTGACGGTGGAAGAACCTACGACGGAGGAAGCGGAAACGATTCTAAAAGGAATTGCCCATAAATATGAAGAACACCACAGAGTGACCATTACGCCCGAAGCGGTTACGGCGGCGGTTACGCTGTCCGCGCGTTATATCAATGACAGAAATCTGCCGGATAAGGCGATCGATATCATTGATGAAGCGGCGGCCGCGGTGCGGTTAAACAGCAGCAAACAGCCGGATAAGCTCAAAGAGCTGGCGGAAGAGATACAGAAAACGGATTTACAGATCGAACGTTCCATTCGGATGGAAGCCTTTACCCAGGCCGGCGAGCTGAAAAAGAAACAGGACGGCCTGATCAAAAAATATGAACGTGCGTTAAAACGCATGGAAAAAGACGACGAAAAGAAAGATTATGTCATCGGCGAAAACGAGATTGCGGAAGTCGTTTCGCTCTGGACCAAAATTCCGCTCCAGAAACTTGCGGAAAAAGAGTCGGAGCGCCTTTTAAAACTGGAATCCGTTCTCCATGAACGCGTGATTGGTCAGGAAGAAGCGGTGAAAGCCGTTTCCAGAGCCATGCGCAGGGGACGCGTCGGTCTGCAGGATCCGAACAGGCCGATCGGTTCTTTCCTGTTTCTAGGCCCCACCGGTGTCGGCAAGACGGAGCTCAGCAAGGCGCTGGCGGAAGCGATGTTTGGTTCGGAGAATGCGCTGATCCGCGTTGATATGTCGGAATATATGGAAGGACATTCCGTTTCCAAGATGATCGGTTCCCCGCCGGGATATGTGGGGTTTGAAGAGGGCGGCCAGCTCAGTGAGAAGATCAGGCGTAATCCTTATTCCGTCGTGCTTTTTGACGAGATAGAAAAGGCCCATCCCGATGTTTTCAATATTTTGCTTCAGGTGCTCGACGACGGGCATATTACGGATTCCAAAGGACGGAAGGTGAGTTTCAAAAATACGATTCTGATTATGACGTCCAATGCCGGCGCGCAGAGAATCATGGAACCGAAAAACCTCGGGTTTTCTTCCGGGGATTCGGAGAAGATGAATTATGACAAGATGAAAGAAAATGTGATGGAGGAGGTCAAACGGCTTTTTAAGCCGGAATTTATCAACCGAATCGATGAAATCATGGTATTCCATCCGTTGAACCGCGATCATATGAAGCAGGTCGTGACGATGCTGTCGAAGAATCTGACGAACAGATGCAGAAAGCAGATGGATATCGAATTGACGGTGTCTCCCGCATTGAAAGAATATATCGTGGAGAAATATACGGACGCAAAGATGGGTGCAAGGCCGATGAAACGTGCAATCCAGACGGAAATTGAAGATACGCTGGCGGAGGAAATCCTTTCCGGCAACGTAAAAGGCGGAGACCGGGTATCCGCTGTTCTGAAAAATAAAAAAGTAGTTTTTAAAGTACGCGAACAGGTTGAAAATTAATTTTTCAACCGCGGATTTGTGCCTTTCGGACACAAATATTGCGGGCAGAGAAAAGGCATATAAACATAAAGAGAAAGAACGCAGGAGGAAATAACAATGGCTGTTATTGAAGAGTTAATTCGGGTGGAAAAAGATAATGCGATCAGTTTTGGCAACCACAAACTGGACGCGAAGGCAAAGGTGGAGAATTTCGAACATGCGGGCGATCTGTGGAAGGTGAAGACTTATAAAAGCATTACCAAGCTCGAGAAAAACGGTCTGTTCGCCTATGAATCCGTGCCGGGCACAAGCGTCAGCCATTTTGTGGAAAAGGAGAACGGCGTCAGCTTTCTAGTGGAGGGCGACGAAGACGCCCAGATCACGGTCGGGCTGGAGGATGAAACGGAATACGATGTTTTGATTAACGGTGAAGAGATCGGCAGAATGAAAACAAATCTGGGTGGAAAACTGAACCTCAGCGTGGAACTTGCGGGCAGCGGAGAGGTCAGCGTTACGATTACCAGGTAAGCGGTTTTATGGCAAAAGCGAAGACAACGACGGTATTTTATTGTCAAAGCTGCGGGTATGAATCCTCGAAATGGATGGGACAATGTCCCGGCTGTAAAGAATGGAATACCTTCGTGGAAGAGAAAATGAAAGCGAAAACGGCCGGTTCCGGCATGGCGGGGCGCACAGCGCGGGAGGAGGGAAAGCCTTCCAGACTTTCTGAAATCACGCTGCAGGATGAGGAAAGAATGTCAACGCACATGCAGGAACTGGACAGAGTTTTGGGAGGCGGCATTGTGCCGGGCTCCCTTATTCTCGTGGGCGGAGATCCGGGCATCGGCAAGTCCACGATTCTTTTGCAGGTGTGCCGGCACATGGCGCTGGATGGCCGGAAAGTGCTGTATATATCCGGGGAGGAATCGCTCAAACAGATCAAACTGCGGGCGACCCGTATCGGAGAATTCGGCGAAAATCTTTTTCTGCTGTGCGAGACGAATCTGGCGGTGATCGAGGAGACCATCCGTCGTCTCATGCCGGATATTACGATCATAGATTCCATCCAGACGATGTATCAGGAGGAAGTGTCTTCGGCGCCCGGAAGCGTATCTCAGGTCAGAGAGGCGACGAACGTCTTTTTACAGCTTGCAAAAGGCATGGGGACTTCGATTTTTATCGTCGGCCATGTGACGAAAGAAGGAACGGTAGCGGGCCCCCGCGTGCTGGAACATATGGTGGATACGGTGCTTTATTTCGAAGGAGACAGGCATGCTTCCTATCGGATTCTGCGCGGCGTCAAGAACCGGTTTGGCTCTACAAACGAGATCGGCGTTTTTGAGATGCAGGAAAAGGGGCTTGTGGAAGTGTCGAATCCTTCGGAATTTATGCTGGAAGGAAAACCGGAAGGGGCCAGCGGTTCCGTCGTATCCTGCTCGATGGAAGGGACGAGGCCGATTTTATTTGAGATTCAGGCCCTTGTCTGCCGTACCAATTTCGGATTTCCGAGAAGGCAGGCGAACGGGACCGATTTTAACCGGGTAAATCTTCTGATGGCGGTGCTGGAAAAAAGAGTGGGTCTGCAAATGTCTGACTGCGACGCTTATGTGAATCTGGCGGGCGGTATGAAAATTGCGGAACCGGCGATCGACTTGGGCATTGCGATGGCGGTTGCTTCCAGCTTCAAAAACCGGCCGATCGACGATAAACTTGCGGCTTTTGGCGAAATCGGTTTGAGCGGCGAGGTGCGCGGCATCAGCATGATCGGGCAGCGTATCCAGGAAGCGGCGCGTATGGGATACACATCCTGTATGATTCCCAAAGTCTGCGAAAGACAGTTAAAGAACAGAGGCGATGTGAAAATTATCGGTGTTTCTTCGGTACAGGACGCTATTGACTATATTGGATAAATATGACAAAAATATGATAAATTTTAACAATGTGTGAACAAGAGCCTGTTTCATATGTTCAAATTGTTTTGGGTATGATAAAATAGATTGTTCTATTGATAATTCGGAAATCCGAATGCAGAATTAAAAGGAGCATTTATGAATGGTCGAAAGAAATGGAAATTTGGCGTCCCGCTTTTAATACTGGAATTTCTGGTTCTTGTGACAGCAGTCGGAATACTGTATGTCATTACGACGACGACAAATGAGATTGAGCGGACGGACATCGATGAGGATAATATTATCATCAATGAAGAAGTCGCTGAGACAAAAACGAAAAATAAGGAAGAGGGCAAAAAGGAAGAAGCGGTAGAAGCCAAAAAAGGATACCGCAATATTGCTCTGTTCGGTGTGGATGCACGGGATAACGAGCTTGGAAGGGGAACGAGAAGCGACACGATCATTATCGCGAGCATCAATCAGGATACCCACGAGGTAAAACTTGTTTCCGTATACAGAGATACTTATCTGAACCTGGGCAATGACAGCTATAATAAATGCAACGGCGCCTATGCAAAGGGCGGCCCGGAACAGGCGATCACCATGCTGAATATCAATCTCGATCTGGATATTACGGATTATGTGACGGTCGGATTCAGCGGGCTGATCGATGCGATCGACTGCCTCGGCGGTATCGATATGGAGATTACGGAATCCGAAATCAACCATTTGAATAATTACCAGCTCTGCATGGCGGAAGAAATGGGCGTCGATTATACGCCGGTGACGAAGCCCGGACTGCAGACATTAAACGGAATGCAGGCGACGGCCTACTGCCGCATAAGATATACAAAGGGCGATGATTTCCGGCGGGCGGAAAGACAGAGGGATGTTCTCGGAGCGATGATGCTCAAAGCAAAAGACGCGCCTCTTACGACGCTGCGGGATGTGGTGACGGCAGTACTGCCGAATGTCAATACATCCTTAAATGTCAATGAAGTGATCAGCGTGCTCGGAACGCTGGCGGAGTATAACGTGGTGGCTTCCGAAGGATTTCCTTTCGAGAGCGAACGCACCAATGCGACGATAGGCAGCAAAGGCGACTGCATCATACCGATGACGCTGGAAGAAAACGTCGTTATGCTTCATGAACTGTTATTTGAAGAAAAAAATTATACCCCGTCCAGACAGGTGAACATCATGAGCGGAGAGATCACACAGCAGACGGAGGAGTATATTCCATAAAATTCCGGGGAAGACGATAGGGGAGGCAGCAGGGAACAATGAAAAAATTACTGGTGTTTTTAAAAGATTATAAAAAAGAGACGGTGCTGGCGCCGCTCTTTAAAATGCTGGAGGCCGGTTTTGAGCTGTTTGTACCGCTCGTCATGGCGGCGGTTATCGACCGGGGTATCGCGCAGGCGGATATTCATTATGTGCTGAAAATGGGAGGCGTGCTTGTAATGCTCGGCCTGATCGGCCTGACCTGTTCCATTACGGCGCAGTATTTCGCGGCAAAGGCGGCGGTCGGATTTTCCGCCAAACTGAAACATTCACTGTTTGCGCATATCCAGGAACTTTCTTTTTCTGAAATGGATACTCTCGGCACATCTACGATGATCACGCGTATGACTTCCGACGCCAACCAGGTGCAGAACGGCGTCAATATGGTGCTCCGCCTGTTTCTGCGTTCGCCTTTTATTGTATTCGGGGCAATGGCGATGGCTTTTACCATCGATGTGAAGGCGGCCCTGATCTTCGTTGTAACGATTCCCTTACTTTCCATTGTCGTATTCGGCATCATGATGATTACGATGCCTCTTTATAAAAAAGTGCAGGCAGGACTCGATAAAGTGCTTGGCAAAACGCGGGAGAACCTGACCGGTGTCCGTGTTATCCGTGCTTTTCATAAAGAAGAACAGGAAACGGCAGAATTTGAACAACGCAACAGCGCATTGACCCATATGCAGCTTTTCGTCGGAAAGATATCCACATTGACTAATCCGGTCACATACATAATTGTCAATGTGGCGACCATCGTTCTCATCTATACGGGCGCCGTGCGTGTCGATAACGGATATATCACGCAGGGAGAAGTGGTTGCCTTAGTCAATTATATGTCGCAGATTCTGATCGAACTTGTGAAACTGGCAAATCTGATCATTACAATCACGAAGGCGCTGGCCTGCGCAAACCGCATTCAGAGCGTGTTTGAACTGCAGTCCGGCATGACATGGAAAGAGCCGGGCAGCGCGCAGGATGGGGCGGTAAGGGATGTGCCCTACGCCGTAGAATTTGACCAGGTTGGTCTGACCTATCAGGGGGCCGGGGCGGAATCCCTGAGCGATATTGATTTTAAGGTAAAAAAAGGCCAGACGATCGGTGTTATCGGCGGCACGGGTTCCGGGAAATCTTCGCTTGTGCATCTGATTCCCCGTTTTTATGATGTGAGCCGCGGAAGCGTGAAAATAGACGGGAAGAATGTAAAGGATTACGAAATGGCGGAACTGCGGGATAAGATCGGCATGGTCATGCAGAAAGCGGTTCTTTTTCAGGGAACGATCAGAGAAAATTTAAGCTGGGGAAAACCGGACGCGACGACGGATGAAATGAACCGGGCGCTGGAAATCTCCCAGGCGAAAGAATTTGTCGATACGAAGCCTAAGGGACTGGAAGAGCCGATTGCCCAGGGGGGCAAAAATCTGTCGGGCGGGCAGAGGCAGAGACTGACGATCGCAAGAGCGGTAGTCAGAGAGCCGGAAATTCTGATTCTCGACGACAGCGCTTCCGCACTGGATTATGCGACCGATGCAAAACTGCGCAGGGCAATCCGGGAAATGGGAGAGAAAACGACGGTTTTCATCGTCTCTCAGAGAACTTCTTCGATTCAGCATGCGGACCGGATCATTGTGCTGGAGGATGGCCGGATGGCCGGAATCGGGACGCACGAAGAACTGCTGCAAAGCTGTGAGGTTTATCAGGAAATACATTATTCCCAGATGTGAGAAGAACCGCGGAAGGGCCTTTGCGGGAGGAGAAACCGCGGGAAAGGCTTTCTCATAAGAAGAATGCCGGAGCGGGATTCTTTCGGAATAATGGATAAATATATCGAGATGAAATAAAAGGGGACGGGTAAAATGAAGAAAAAGGGAGCGAAACAGGCGGATACTTTAAAAAAAGTACTGCGTTATATAAAAAAATACTGGATTTATCTGGCGCTGTCGATCGCGGCGGCGGCAGTAACGGTGGCGCTTACGCTGTATCTGCCGATTCTGACGGGAAATGCAATCGATCTGATTATCCAAAAGGGACTGGTCGATTTTCCGGGTATTTTCGCGATTTTGAAAAAAATGGCGGTTGTTATTTTAATCACGGCATTCGCTCAGTGGCTGATGAATGTCTGCAACAATAAGATGGCCTACCGTATCGTACAGGATGTCCGGGATGAGGCTTTTCGTAAAATCGAAATTTTACCGTTAAAATATATCGACGGGCATTCTTACGGAGAGATCGTAAGCCGCGTCATTGCGGATGTGGATCAGTTTGCGGACGGCCTTTTGATGGGATTTACCCAGTTTTTTACCGGCGTTATTACGATTGTCGGAACGCTCGGCTTCATGCTCAGTATCAACATCGGAATAACCGGCGTGGTCGTCCTGATTACCCCGCTTTCCTTTCTGGTGGCGGCCTTCATTGCGAAAAAGACGTTTACGATGTTTAAACTGCAGTCCGAGACGAGAGGAGAGCAGACGGCGCTGATCGACGAAATGGTGGGGAATCAGAAGATTGTGCAGGCTTTTTCCCATGAAGACGAGGCGCTTGATAAATTTGACGAAATCAACGACAGGCTTCAGAAAGCTTCTCTCAAGGCGATCTTTTTTTCCTCGATCACCAATCCGGCAACGCGGTTTGTCAACAATCTGGTGTATGCGGGCGTGGCGATCAGCGGAGCGGTTTTTGCGATCCGGGGCGGCATCAGCGTCGGACAGCTGTCCTGCTTTTTAAGCTATGCGAACCAGTATACGAAGCCTTTTAATGAAATATCCGGCGTGGTAACGGAGCTGCAGAATGCGCTGGCCTGCGCCTCCAGGATTTTTGAGCTGATCGAGGAACAGCCCCAGATACCGGAAGCGGAAAATGCCGCGGTGTTGCGGCAGGTGGACGGCTCGGTTAAACTGGATAATGTTTCTTTTTCCTATGTACCGGATAAAAAGCTGATTCAGAACTTTAACCTTTCGGTAAAACCTGGACAGAGAATTGCGATCGTAGGACCTACCGGATGTGGAAAAACGACTGTTATTAATCTGCTGATGCGCTTCTATGATGTGGATGCGGGCGCGATCTGTGTGAGCGGCCATGATATCAGGGCGGTGACAAGAAAGAGCCTGCGGGGAAGCTACGGCATGGTATTGCAGGAGACCTGGCTGAAGACGGGGACGATACGGGAAAATATCATTATGGGAAAACCCGATGCAACGGAGGAAGAAGTCATTGCGGCGGCGAAGGCTTCCCATGCGCACAGTTTTATCAAACGTCTTCCAAACGCTTATGATACGGTGATTACGGAAGACGGAGGCAATCTTTCCCAGGGACAAAAACAGCTGTTATGTATTGCAAGGGTTATGCTCTGCCTGCCTCCCATGCTGATTCTGGATGAGGCGACGTCCTCTATCGACACGAGAACGGAAATTAAGATTCAGAAGGCTTTCGCTACTATGATGAAGGGAAGAACCAGTTTCATCGTTGCGCACAGGCTTTCGACGATACGCGAAGCGGACGTGATTCTTGTCATGAAAGACGGAAATATTATCGAACAGGGAAATCACGAATCGCTGCTTGCCATGAAAGGCTTTTATGCCGATCTTTACCAGAGCCAGTTTGTTAAGGCGTAGCGGTCAGCCGATCGTTTGGTATCGGATTTCATAAAAAAGAGCTGCTGCAAAATCAATCGAACCCGATGATTGTGCAACAGCTCTTTTATTCTATTAGGAAATTGCCGCAGCAGAAACCATTTCAGGGGAGAATGCGAAGCATTCTTGTAATCGCCGCTGCCGAGCGGCGATTTTTTATTAGGAAATTGCCGCAGCCGTGGAAATTATTTGGCCGGTTCCGCCTCCAGATCTTCATAATAGGAAGCGTCTTCGTTGTAATCCATAAATTCCGAGTGGATATCGGAAATCAGGCCGTCTTCCCATGTGAAGATCATGTAATGGTAGACTACTTTATGCTTCTGCAGATATTCTTCCGAGCTGAGAAGCGACAGCAGCTGTGTCCGCTCGATCTCGTTTTCCGTACAGATCTGCTCGATTGAAGCCGGAAGCCCGTCGATGAAAAAGGTAGGAAGAATCGTCCGGATAGATTCCGTAAACGGGATTTCTTTCGGCTCCAGCGCTTCAAACGGCCCGTATTCTATGGAAGTCGCTATCTCATAGCTTCCATATGCGGCCAGAAATTCTTCCGGGGTGCCGCCGATGCCGATCCCCTTGCTGGTAGTATGACTGCTTTGATTCAATTCATAATCCGACGCTTCCAAGAGCAGCGTCTCTTTGCCGCAGGCGGTCAGAAGAAAAGCCAAAAACAACACGATAAGAATGGATTTATTCGGTTTCATGAGTGTGCAGTTCCTTTTCATTCGTTATGATTAATTGCCAGAAATCCCTGAAAATCATGCGCATATGCGCTGTTTTCAGGGATTCTTTATACAGGGGCAGTAGGAATCGAACCCACATCGATGGTTTTGGAGACCACTGTTCTACCTTTGAACTATGCCCCTATCCGTATTTGGGTGAAAAGATTTTCTTCAATCACCGAGTTGTATTATAGCATAGAAGTGGATACTTTCGCAAGCCTTTTTTTTCAATCGGCAATTTGATACTATAATAACGGGCAGACCGAACAGGAACCCGCTCGGTGAAATCGGGCGGGAAAGGCGGTTTTGTGTCTGCGGTCCGAAGTTCGCAAACTGAGAGAAAGGCATGGTTATTAATATGAGAAAGAAACGGTTGGGAAAATGCGGCGCTGCTGCTGCGGTATTGTGCCTGCTTGCAGGTTTATCCGGGTGCGGAAATACGGGCGGTGCGGAATCCGGAAACGCCATGGCGGAACCGGAAAACGTAACGGCGGAGACGGGAAACGGCATGACGGAAGCGGAAAATGTGACGGCAGAGACGGGAAATGAGACGACAGGACAGGAAAATGCCGCGGCGGGGCAGGAAAAGGAGACCGAAGGGCCCGCGCCCGAAGCGGAATGGCCCGTGGACAGAATTGTGTATGAGCTGCCGGCGGAAGCGGAGGAGGCAGGAGTTTATGTGGAGCCGATCGAAGGACTGCCCGAAGATTTTATCCGCGGTGTGGACATTTCCAGCGTCATTGCACAGGAAAAAAGCGGCGTCGTTTATTATAACGAGGCGGGAGAAGAGCAGGATCTTTTTGAGACATTGGCGCAGAACGGCGTGAACTATATCCGGGTGCGGGTATGGAACGACCCGTATGACGAGAACGGCCGCGGCTATGGCGGCGGCAATAACGATACCGAAACGGCGGCCGAGATCGGCGCGCGTGCGGCAAAATACGGGATGAAACTATGCGTGGATTACCATTATTCCGATTTCTGGGCGGATCCGAATAAACAGCAATGTCCGAAGGCTTGGGAAGGCCTGGCGATCGAGGACAAATCCGAGGCCCTTTACCGGTTTACGAAAGAGAGCCTTGCCGAGATCATCGATGCTGGCGCGGTGGTCGGCATGGTGCAGATCGGAAATGAGATTAACAACGGCATATCCGGCGAAACGGACTGGACAAAGCGGCGGCAGTTATTGCAGGCCGGTTCCAGGGCCGTCAGGGAGACAGCGCAGGAAACGGGCCGGGATATTCAGATCGCGGTACATTTTACCGATGTATCGGATAAAAAGGGAACGCTTGCCCTTGCGCAGAAACTGTCGGATAAGGAAATCGATTATGATATTTTTGCGGTTTCCTATTATCCGTTCTGGCACGGGAGTATGGAAAATCTGACCGATGTGCTGCGGGAAATTGCCGATACCTATGACAAACAGGTTCTGATAGCGGAAACCTCTTATCCTTATACGAACGGAGACGGGGACGGTACTCCGAACAGCATAAGCGGTGCCGATGTCGTGCCGGAATACGCGGTGAGCGTACAGGGGCAGACAAACGAGATACGGGATGTGTGCGCGGCGGCGGCCGAAGTGGGTGACGCGGGACGCGGCGTCTTTTACTGGGAACCGGCTTGGATTCCGGTAGGCGTTTATGAGGAAGGCGCGGAGGATGCGGTGGATGTGCTCTCGGCCAATCAGGCAGCCTGGGAAGAGGACGGTTCCGGCTGGGCATCCAGTTATGCGGCATCCTATGACCCGAAAGACGCGGGAGTCTATTACGGCGGCAGCTCCTGGGACAATCAGGCGCTGTTTGACTATAATGGTCATCCGTTGGAATCTTTGAAAGTCTTCAAGTATCTGCATTGCGGCACGCTGGTGGAACGAAAGGTGGAGAGCATTCAGGCGGTAGAAATAAATGTACCGCTGGATGGGGAAATCCTGATGCCGGAAACGGTATGCGTTGTCTATAATGACAGAAGTACGGAAGAAATCCCCGTGACCTGGGATGAGGCGCAGTTGTCCGCAATCGACACTTCCGCGGCCGGAACCTATGGAGTGGAAGGCACGGTTGACAAACTGACGGATTCTGCCGCCGATACGGCGATTTCGGAGGCCGGCGCCGAAGATCCGGAAAAAGAACGGATTATGGCCGCGGTATTTGTGAGCCGGAAGAATATGGTTTTAAACGGCAGCTTTGAGGAAGCGGATACCTCTATGTGGCATATTACGGCAAAAAGCGGTGATATGACGGATTTTCAGAATAAAGAAGCGGATGCTTACAGCGGCGTGACGGCACTCCATTTTTATTCCACCGGAGAAGTTTCTTTTACAGCGGAGCAGACCATTACGGGACTGACGCCGGGCGTCTATGAATTTGGTCTGTATATACAGGGCGGCGATGCGGGAGACGGCGCGGAAATGTATATTTACGCGGATAACGGAACGGAGCGGCTCACACAGGAAACCGGCGTATCGGGCTGGTGTAACTGGCAGAACCCGGTGATACCGGACATTACGGTGGGTGAGGACGGCACTTTGACTGTCGGAGCGTCCATAAGCTGTGCGGCAAAAGGCTGGGGAACGCTGGACGATTTTTACCTGTATCAGGTGAAATAAAACGCCTTTGCTTTCTGTCTTTTTAATAAAAATTTAACTATTATTCAGACAATTATGGTGTATACTATTGATAATGTGAAAAGCTTTACATCGTGTGATAATTTACGAACGGATACATAAGGAGAGAACAATGGATTTAAACAAAGGAAACATGAAAAAAATCAGAGGGTTGATTCTCTTTACCGCGGTGGTGTGTCTTGCGGTGGTGAAGATGGATGTTTTACTGAAAGGGGCCTTTTTTCTGCTGGGAATCGTGCGGCCGTTTATTTATGGTGCGGCGATCGCATTTGTGCTGAACATTCCGATGAAGGTAATCGAAAAGGGCCTGTTTTCCAGGGTTAAAAACCGAAAACTGGATAAAGTGAAGCGTCCGGCGAGTATTTTTCTGTCTTTTATGCTGGTCATCCTGATTGTGGTAATTGTGACGGTTACGGTCATTCCGCAGATTACGAAAACCATGATAGAGCTGGGAAATAAAATACCGCAGTTTCTTGTGGAGGCGCAGATCTGGCTGGAAGAAATGTTCGTTTCCCAGCCCCAGCTTATCGCTTTGCTGGAAGAATTTGAACCGGCGGAAATGAACTGGGATTCCATCGTAAATACAGTGATTGATTTTATGCAAAACGGTCTGGGAAGCGTGGTCAGCTCCACGGTAACGGTGGCTTCCACGATTATCGGCGGCGTGGTCAATGTTTTTGTAGCGCTCGTGTTTTCCTTTTACATACTGGCTCAGAAAGAAAAACTGGGCGATCAGTTCCGGAGGATTCTGCGCGCCTACTGTCCGCAGAAGGTAAATAACAGAGTACTGGAAATCGCGTCTCTGGCGGGAAAGAATTTCAGCAGTTTTATCACGGGACAGTGTATGGAAGCGGTGATACTGGGGGTCATGTTTGTGATTACCATGACACTGTTCGGATTTCCCTATGCGGTTATGGTAGGCGTACTGATCGCGTTTACGGCGCTGATTCCGATCGTCGGCGCTTTTATCGGCTGCTTCGTCGGCGCTTTTCTGATTATGGTTGACGATCCCGTGAAAGCGGTCTGGTTTTTAGTCCTTTTTATTATACTCCAGCAGATAGAAGGCAATCTGATTTACCCTCATGTAGTGGGAAATTCGGTGGGCCTTCCCTCCATATGGGTGCTGGCGGCCGTCACGGTCGGCGGCAGTCTGATGGGCGTTGTCGGCATGCTGATCTTTATTCCGATTCTTTCGACCGTTTATGCGTTGATACGGGAAGATGTGAATGAGAAGAATAAGGGGAAGAAGGGATGAACGGTATATCATTGCGATTTAAAATGAAAAATTGTTTACAAATCCGGAAATATCTGGTATGATAATAAAAAGCATATTTTCTAACGAACAAATCTGGTAGTATCTGTTTTCTAAAAATATAAGTTTCAGAAAATCCATGCTTTGGTACCCATTTACATGCGCCGTACGAATGCGGCATAAAGCAGGAGAATCTGAAACGGTTCTCCTGAGATCGAAGGACTGTTTTCCAAATTGGAAGTGGTCCGCAGACAAAAGGAGGATGCAGAATGCAGAGAACAAAGGATGTGAATTTAAAGTCAGACAGGAAAGAAACGTACAGGATAGAAACGAACGGGGCTGGGGTGAATAGAACAGTCGTGAACCGTAATTATAAAGACAGTGTTTTCAGGATGCTGTTTCGGGAAAAGGAAAATCTGTTAAGCTTGTATAATGCGTTGAACGGGACCTCTTATGCGGATGCGGCCGCCCTGGAGATAACTACGCTGGAAAATGCGGTTTATATGAATTATAAGAATGATATTTCTTTTGTGTTTGATTCCGGACTGATGTTGTATGAACATCAGTCCACGGTCAATCCGAATATGCCGTTGCGGGATTTAATCTATGTGACCAAAGTGTGGCAGGGCATGATCAGAAACCGGAATTTGTATGGAGAAGAGCTTATCAGGATCCCGGTTCCAAGATTTGTTGTTTTCTATAATGGAACAGCTATTCAGCCGGAAAAACAGATTTTAAGGTTGTCAGAGTCATACGAGAAAGAACAGGAACAGCCGGAACTTGAGCTGACTGTTACGGTATACAATATTAATCCCGGTTGTAATCAGGTATTGATGGACCACTGTCGTCTTTTAAAGGAATATGCGCAGTATGTGGAACGGATCAGACTGTATGCGCAGAAGCGGCCTTTTCCGGAAGCCATGGAAAAGGCTGTGGACGACTGTATTCAGAATGGTATTCTAAGTGATTTTCTTTCAAAGAACAGAGCGGAGGCGATAACAGTGTGTATCTTTGAATTTGATGAAGAAAAATTCTTGAAGGATGAACGGGAATATGCCTTTCAGAAGGGACAGAAGGAAGGAGAGAACCGGCTTGTACAGCTGTTGCAGATTTTACTCGATGCGGGAAGAATTGGAGAGGTTTCACAGGCGATTGTTGATCGGGAATACAGAGAACAGTTATACCGGGAAAATCAGTTAGTTTAATCGGAGAGTTTCTGCCGGATTGGTAAGCGCTCTGAGCCTTTATCAGTGCATCAAACATCCTTTTTTCGTCTTTGGCGGACTATATCGAAAAAGAACTCTCTGTTTTGGCGGGTTGGCAAGGGGGAAAAGAAAAAGCCGGAAATTGCCTTGCGTGGCACCCGGCTTTTGCTTAACGGCTAATTTTATTTCTTTTCAATAAATTTATCATGCATCTGTTCGAGTAATAAAAAATCAATGGTACTTTTCAGATATCCAATGGCAGGGTTATTTTCCTTTTTCTGTTTATAGAGAATTTTTGCATTCCGGATGATTTTGTTTTTATTTTTACGGATAAAAAGCATTTCTTTATGTATGAGAGCCTTATAGAATAAGTCTGGTTCATGCTCCATGTCATACAAGGTTAATTCCGATGCAGGAACAGGAATCATATTATTCAGTTTCAATGTTCCCTTTAATTCCAATTCCCCGGATGAGGATTGGGAAGTGATGCGGATGATGGGGACAATGCTTCCGCGGATTTTTTGTACTCCATTTTCCATTCGGTAATCAGAATTTTTAGGCGAGGAAAGGGGGATGTAATAGTTATACCCGTTAATGCTGTATACAATGCCCAGATACTTCCGTGTATGGTTCCGATCATTCTCCTTTGAGGAAAAAACATTTTTTTCAACGGTACTGATATATGAGATGTATTCCTCAGATATTTCATATAGTTTTAATTCGCTCATTGGTATCTCCTGCAAAGAAAAGGGCGATCATAGCGATCACCCTTCGATTTTAAAGTTTCCCACTGTCTGGCAGGGAATCTCCTGATTAATAAAGTTTTCCACTATCTGGCAGGAACTCTCCTGACGATGGTTTCCCATCTCTGATATTATTATACGTTTTTGTGGGAAATATGTCAATAAAAATGAATATTCCATTAAAATCATTTTATGCCGGATTCCGCGTAAAATCAAGTTTTATAATCGTGATCATTTCAGCGCTGAAAGACGGAAAATATGATTTAAGGCCATATGAATGCGCCGCATTTCTGGAAAAGTAAAAATTCATCGCAGCATCCGGCAGAAAACCGGAAGCTGCGATTTTATGCAGAATATCGCCCGTACGGGTCAAAACATTCTAAATGCTTTCCAGCAGGGCAAAATCCCATCCCGGCAGCGAAAGCGTATCGCCATTCCGGATAATCCTGCCTTCCGGTGTCTCTGCGCCCGTCAGCAGGGAACAGTCTTTTCCGTGCCAGATGACAGGCCGCGTTTCATCCGAGTAATTCAAAAGATAAACGATCTCTTTCCCCATTTCATTTATGCCGCGTTTGATCACCACGGGAAATTCCGTTTCGGGAAGCGGTATGCCGGCTTCTTTGCAGAGAAAACGCAGCAGATCTTTGAGTATGGCGCGGTCGAAATAGCAGCCTGCGTAAGCGGCGGTTCCTTTGCCGAAATGATTGTATGTGACCGCAGCATAAGCGCCCCAGTAGGGATGCTGATAGGAAGCCAGGGTCTCGGCGGTATCCGGCCGTAAGAGCTCCATCCAGTAATGAACGGAATGTTCCGCCGCGGTACTGGCGTTATGGGCGCCGTCATCCGCTGCGGCATGGACCGCTTTTCCGGCGGATTTGACTGACGAAGCAAAAGCGATCTCCCGCAGGCCTACATTGACCGCATCGGTAAACTGGTCGTAAGTCATGCCGAACACATCCGTCATGCGGTGGGGCTGGTCGTCGGCATAAATTTTTAACATCGGATCGGAAAAGGCCGTTTTAAAGGTGGAAAACAGACAGCCGCCCTGTTCCACATAGGCGCGCAAAGCGTCGATAACCGTATCAGATACACTGTAAAGAGCCGGGGTGATGAGTAAATTGTATTGACTAAATAAGTCAGTGTCACTGCAGCTCAGTACATCGCATTCGATATTCAGTTCATACAGCGCATCGTAAACCCACCGGACGATGTCGTTGTATTTTAGGTGTTCGTGAATGGAGAACCATTGCAGGCCGGTAAGGGCTTCGTTGGAGAGCAGCAGAGCCGCGGGCGCTTTCTTTTTCAGATTTTTTAAATGGTTTCCGTAACGGGCAAATTCTTCGCCGATGCGGCATACTTCGCGGTAAGCGGCATTTTCTTTCAGATTATGGCTGAGAATGCCTTTCCAGTAAGATTCGATGGCGTTATGAATCGAATGCCAGTGCCAGTACATCACGGAGTTGGAACCGGAAGCGAGATGGCTGAAAGCCTGTAAGCGGAGCTGGCCGGGGTAGGAGAGCCATCCGTGATTGCCCTGCGCTTCGGTTTCCAGAATCAGGTAATTGTCCTTTTTAACGGAACGCGCAATGGCGCCGCCGAAGGAAATTTCCTTACCGGTCAAATCCTGTGCCGAAGGATGGTAAATATCGAATCCGGCGGCCGTTACGGCTTTTCCGGCATCCCATTGATCGACTTCCGGCTGTAAACCATAGGAAAATCCACGCCAGTCATAGTCGAAGTTCTGGGTGATAAACTGATCCGGGCGGGCATATTCTTTCACAATTTCGCTCTGCCATGTCAGAAAATCCGTTACGAGTCTGCGCTGGAATTTCTGGTATTCCGCGCCGAGACTGCCGTTGATCGTACCGCGGATGTCGGGAAAATCGTCCCAGGAATCGATGCGGTTGCTCCAGTAGTCCAGACCGAATTGATGGTTGAGCGCGTTTAAGTCGTTGTTAAAGAGTTCTTTCAGATATTCCCGGAATTTTTTCTGGGCGTAAGAACTGCAAGTATCATAGGATTTCGTCTCGTTATCCAGCTGAAAACCGATGACATGTCTGTATGGCCGGACTTCCTCCATGAGCTTCCGTATGATGCGCTCCGCATGTTTTAAGTACATGGGATGGGTGATATCCATGTTCTGCCTGCGTCCGTAACGTTCCTGTCCGCCGTGGGTCTGCGCCAGAATGTCGGGATATCTGGCCGCGAGCCAGGCCGGAACCGCATAGGTCGGCGTGCCAACGATCACCTGAATGCCGTGTTTTTCGGATGCTTTCAGCATACGGTGCAGATGGGTAAAATCGAATACATTGTCCTGGGGCTCCCATGTGCTCCAGGTGGATTCCGCGATGCGGATGACGTTGATGTGCGCCTTTTTCATCATTTCCATGTCCGTTTCGATTCTGTCGTACGGCAGATATTCGTCATAATAAGCTGCCCCAAATAATAGTTTGTCTGTTTTCATAAAAAACCCCCGTTTAAATTGTGCAGAAACACTATTGCAGTATTGCTTTTCTTTTGGTACGCTATGGTTGAACAACCGTTTGCGCAAACTCCTGTATAAATTTTAACATGAAAAGAAAGAACGGTAAAGCCGGAAAAAGCGAAAAACGTGTATTTTTGCCCGAAAAGCGCGCATTTATATAGGGAGGGTATGCGTGGGAATGGTACTTTCAGCGGACAGGGATGTGTATCCTTTTGTTCACTGAGGACAATGATAAATGATAAGCAATTCTCCGAAAGGCAGGTGGCATTTCCATGACGGAAGATAAAAATCTGACGATTAATGACATTGCGGATGCGCTGGGCGTTTCCAAGACTACCGTATCGCGCGCCATTTCAGGAAAAGGGCGTATCGGCGAGGAAACGCGGGCAAGGGTGCTGGAATATATCGAGGCTCATAATTACAGGCCCAATGTGATTGCCAAAGGGCTTGCGCAGTCCAGAACCTATAATATCGGACTGGTTATTCCGGGAGATTATAATATTGTGGAGCTTCCCTTTTTTCAGAACTGTATGCTCGGCATCAGCAAAATTGCGTCGTCTCTTGATTACGACGTGCTGGTATCCATCGTGACGGCGGAAGATATTTCACAGTTGCAGCGGGTCGCTGTCAATCACAAGGTGGACGGCTTTATTCTGACCCGGACGCTGGTAGAAGATGCGCCCGCGGAATATCTGAAAAAAACGGGGATTCCGTTTGTGACGATCGGCTGTACGGAAGACGATTCGGTGGTGTGGATTGACAGCGACCATCGGAAAGCCTGCCGGGAGCTGACGGGACTCCTTCTGGCCCGGGAGGGCGGTAAGATCGCCCTGATCGGGGGAAGCCGGGCGCATATGGTAAACCGGTACAGGGTACAGGGGTTTCTTGACGCCTGCCGGGAGTATGCGGACAGAGAATCCGCCATGCCTGAAAAATATGTTTTTTCGGATGTGGAAGGCATGGAAGCGGTGGAGGGAATCGTGGAAAAACTGCTGCGGGATGGCGTGCGCTGTATCGTTTCCACGGACGATTACCTGTGCGGCTGTGTTTTGAACAGCTTACAGCAGAGAAAAATCAAAGTGCCCGGACAGGTCAGAGTCGCCTCTTTTTATGACAGCTCCTTTCTGGAAAATTATATGCCGTCCGTGACATCCATTCAGTTCGATATCGAAGAGCTCGGCAAGACGACATGCCGGACGCTTTTAAAAATGATAGACGGCGGGACGGTTCCCGGAAAGAGCCTGCTGGGCTACCGGATATCCATGCGGGATTCGACGGGCGGCGCATGAGATCTTTTGCGGAAAATTGGAAAGACACGCCCCCGGGGTGCAGACCGTTCCTTTGGAGGTCCTGGAAAAACGCCGGTACTTGGTGAGTAAGCCGCATAGCGGATTAAGAACTTAGTACCGCTGCTGTTTTTCGCGGAGCGGAAGCGTGCCTCCAAAGGAACGGTCTGTACCCCGGGGCATGTCTTTCCAATTCCCTTTTGTGCAAAATTGATAAACTTCCGAGCCGGAAATAGTCAAATATATACATTGACAACAGATAAGCGCTTTGTTATTCTAGTCCTAGAATTGAACAACCGTTTGCGCAATAGAAAAAATAAGAAAAATGGAGGGTATTATGGACAATAAGTTTATTGTGAACATCATCCATCGTCCGGAGATGGTTCCCGAATATGCGGAAAAAGTGACCGGGCATGGAAAAGAGGAAGATATCGGCAGAAAGGCTCTGCTGACGGAATCCCTCGACATTTTTAAGACACAGCAGTCGATCGCACATAAGAACGGCCTGAAAACGACCATTCAGATGACCTATGCGTCGTTATTCAACGATGAGGCGGTGGAACTTGCGAAGGCGGACCATGAAAAATATGGGGATGAAATCGCGCTGTCTCTGCTGGGACTTCCCTGTACGGAGTTTCGTGAGAAATACAAGACGAAGGATTTCTGTATCTGGATGTTCTCGATGGAAGATAAAAAGTCTATCGTCGACGATGTATTCGGCAAATTCCATGACCGTTTCGGTTTTTATCCGGAATCCACGGGCTCCTATTACATGGACGCCGATCTGGTGAATTATATCAAGGAAAAATATCCGATGGTCAAGTGTGCGGTAGCGACCTGCTGGGAAGAAGGCCCGAAGGCATATCATACCTGTAACAACTCCTGGTATACCTTTATGGACGGCGGCCCCTGGGCGCCCTGGATTCCGAGTAAACAAAACGTACACGCGCCGGCGGCGAATGAGGCGGAAGACAGCGGTATCGTAGCGATTCCGCATCTGTCGAGAGACCTGATCGCCTGCTATGACGGCAACGGCTCCAATTTCGGAACCCATCCCCAGAACGTACTGCGGAGCATGAGCTACGACTCCAAAACATGGGAATTTCCGTATTTGTACAACCTGATCGACCAGTACCGTGATCTGGCAAAATATAACAATGGTTATGCTTATAATATGATGTTCGTCGGCCCCGGCTGGATGAATAAGATGGGTCGCTGGGAAGCGCCTTATGAGCTGCTCTTAAAGTCCTACGAGGACGGCATGGCTTATTACGGCCAGCTGAAAAAAGAAGGGAAGCTCGACGATATGACGATGGCCGAGTTTGCTGATTACTATCGACAGAAAAGGACGTTTACGGAGCCGGAATGCGCGCTCTGGAGGGATATCCTGTACGGCTCGGACAAACAGTTATTCTGGTACTGCGATCCGTTTATGCGGGTGTGCGTGAACATGGACCAGGGCGGCGCGATCGTCGATTTAAGACCCTATGCGGCGAAACTGGAATGGCCGGTGGGCATCGGTACGAAGCATATCACAGATGCTTCCTATCCGTTCTTAATCCAGGAAAAATACCGGGCCGGATATTTTACACACTACGCGGGCGAAGGAACCGTCAGAAGCGCGAAGCTGACCTATAAAGGCGAGGAAGTTGATCTGTGCCTGTGCCGGACGAAAGCTCATTTTTCCGAAGAGAACAATTGTCCGCAGGAAGGAAAAACGAGAATCCTGACGCTTGACCCGGTGGATATCGAATTTTATGATCTGACCGTCAAACTGCAGACAAAGATTTATTTCGAAGAAGGAAGCTCCAATGTGAAGATCGAACGGAATATTCTGGAGATGAGCGATCCGGAGGCGGAAGTGGAAATCAACGAATACATGGTTGCATGTTATGGTACGACCGAGTATTCCGAAGATATGAGCAATATTACGCTGACCTGTACGGACGGTGCGCAGAGCAGAGAAATCAAATACGCCTACAAATGCCGCGAAGAGCAGATGGAAGGCGCGAAGGAAGTGGCGGCGGTCATTCCCGAAATCGAAACGAGAGTATCGTTAAGCTGTGAGAAAAAAGACGCGGTCGGTTATATGAAAGAAGGCTATGCTTTTTCCCCGATGTTTACGCTGGGATATACGGCCAAACTGAAAGATAAGGAGGTATTTGCGACATGGCTCAATCTGGCAAAGGCAAATTAAATTACAGATGTCCCTCCTGCTTTATGAGAGATCTGGATATCGACATGTTTTACGATAAGGATAAAAAAGAGTATCATTGTATCCGCTGTCAGTATGTGGGAACGGAAGAAGACGTTCTGGAGAAAAACGAACTGGTCCGGTTCCGGTACAGGGACGCGATGAAGCGGTTTACGAAGTTTGATTTCGACTAAGGTAAACAGATTTGCAGGCAAATCTGTTTACCTGAAAGAATGACCGGAGGCCATTCTTCCGGGATGTTGTCGGGATGAAGGAAATGAAACGCAGAAGGGAATAAATAACGCATGAAATTTTTAAAGGGTATGGATATTTCGACGCTGAAGGAAGTGGAAAGTCTGGGAGGGCGGTTTTTTGATCACGGGCAGGAAAAGGATGTGCTTGATATTCTGAAAAGTTATGATGTCAACGCGGTCAGGCTCCGTCTCTGGAACAATCCCTATACGGAGGACGGCGAGCCGTACGGCGCCGGGACGAACGATCTGCCGACGACGATCGAACTGGCGAAGCGGGCATTGTCCAAAGGCATGGAAGTGCTGCTGGATTTCCATTACAGCGATTTCTGGGCGGATCCCGGCAAACAGAGCGTGCCGAGAGCGTGGCAGGGAATGAACCTGGAAGAACTGGAAGAGGCGGTTTACCGGTTTACGAAAGAAACGCTGGAAGCCATGCGGGCCGCGGATGCGTTTCCGACGTTAATCCAGATTGGAAACGAAGTGACGAACGGCATTCTCTGGCCTTACGGCAAAGTGCCGGAATATGAGAATCTGGCCCGGCTTTTAAATGCCGGCATCCGGGGAGCGCGGGCGGTTGACCCGGAGATTCCGCTGATGATTCATCTGGATAACGGCGGAAACAATGCGCTGTACCGGGAGTGGTTCGATCATTTTATGGAAAAAGGCGAGGACTTCCAGATCATCGGCCTGTCCTATTATCCGTTCTGGCACGGGACGCTTGACGATCTTGCGGCGAATATGAACGATCTTGCGGTAAGATACGGCAAGGAACTGATGATTGCGGAAGTATCGATGGGCTTTACGATGGAAGATTATGCGGCCTATGAAAAGCTGGCGCCGGAAGAGCGTAAAGGAATGGCGACGAAGCCGGAGCTTGCCGCAAAAGTGCCTTATCCGATGACGAAGGAAGGCCAGAAAGCGTTTTTGCTTGGTCTGTTCGAAAAGATGAAACAGGTGCCGGACGGAAAAGTAACAGGCTTTTTCTACTGGGAGGCGGCATGGATTCCGGTAGCCGGCTCCGGATGGGCATCGGAGCCGGCCATCGCCTATATGGGAGAAAAAGGGCCGGGCGGCAATGAATGGGCCAATCAGGCGTTGTTCGATTATGACGGAAACGCGCTGCCCGCTCTGGAAGCGGTCAGAGATGTTACATTCTGACACAGAAACGGAAGCATCCGGAGCTAATGTGTTCTGACCGGAGCGGTTGAGTTTCGTATGATGAGCTGAGGCCGCAGCAGATTTTTGCTGACGGAAACACGATTGATGACGGAATGCAGAGTGAAAAAGCCGCATTTGCCGAGCTCGATCCGGTCCTGACGGATGGTGGTCAGGGGCGGATTCAGCTTGGCCGAAACAGGGATATCGTCGAAACCGATGATGCTGACGTCTTCGGGCACTCTGTAACCGTTTGCACGGCATTCGTCCAGCGCGCCGGAGGCGAGCAGATCGTTGCCGCATACGATGGCGGTAGCGCCGAGAGAAAGCAGATTGGCGACATGGTCTTTGGCCGCCGCCGCGACGTAGTACCCGTAAGGCATCCATTTTTCGTTGATTTCCAGATTGTGAGCGTTCATGCTGTCGATATAGGCCTGCCGCCGCTGTTCCGTAATCATGGAATGGGCGGAGCCGTTCAGCAGCGCAATTTTCCTGTGGCCAAGCGCCATAAGATGTTCAATGGCATCGTCGATGCCTTCAAAACTGTCGGTGCCGATATAGCTGACATTCGGGTTTTTGCGGATATAATTGTCAAAAAGCGTGGTGGGAATGGAAGTATGATTGAGCTGTGTAAGCCAGGCATCCTGTAAGGCAAATCCGACCAAAAAAGCTCCGACATATCCGTTTTTTAACATAAAGGTGTCGTATTTTTCCATTGTCTGAAAAGCAGGGGTGACGGGCATGACGGTAACGCTGTAACGGGCCGGATAAGCCGCCTGTTTAAAACCGAGAATGATGTCATAACCGAACTGCTCGGAAGTTTCGTATTCCATATTTTCGATAAAAATGCACAGCTTTTTGGTTTCTCTGGTGCGCATCTGCTTGGGCGTGTAGCCCATCTCAACTGCGGTATCCAGTACGGTCTGCCGAAGCTGTTCACTGATGTCGCTGGCGCCGTTTAATCCTTTGGAAACAGTGCTGACGGAAACGCCCAGTCGGTTTGCAATATCTTTGATCGTAGCCATAGATTTTTCCCCACTACCATATCAGATTTCTCCGGACAGTTTTGTCGGAGTCTTATCATTATATAAAAAATGAACCTGATTTTCAAGAAAGAAGAGAAATGATCGGCGAAAGTAACAAAAACAATCTTTAAAATCCGTCAAAAAATGCAAAAAAACAGGTCGGCGGTGAATGGATAGTTGACAAAATGCCCTGAATGGTGTTAAATTTACTTTAGTGCGAAAGTTTACGAAAAAAAACCGCAACAATGTTTCGTAAAAATTTAGTATAATTGGTATAAGATGTGGCAACACATTTTATATAGAGCAATAAAAAGTAATAAAGAGAGAGAGGAAAAAGTTATGAAGAAAAAAGTATTAGCAGCATTGCTCGCAACATCCGTGGTAGCTGCAAGTCTTGTCGGATGTGGAAACGCCGGAAACGAGGCGGGGGGGGGCTTCTTCAGCCGATAACTCCGCAGCAGCGACAGACAACACGGCGGCAGCAGATGACACAGCGGCAGCAGACGACACGGCAGCAGACGACACGGCAGCAGCAGACAATTCCGCAGCAACGGACAACGCAGCGGCAGACAATTCCGCAGCATCTTCCGATGATCCGGTTGCGAATCTGATCGCGGCAACAACGGATACGGTTAAACTGACCGTATGGGCGTCCGAAGAAGATCAGACTCTGACAACACAACTCCTTGAAGATTTCAAAGCAGCATATCCTGATGTAACATTTGACATTACACTGGGTTCCGAATCCGAATCCACAGCAAAAGATACGATTCTGGCGGACGTGGAAGCGGCAGCAGATGTATTCGCATTTGCTGATGACCAGATCAACGAGCTGGTTCAGGCAGGCGCACTTCAGCCGGTAGCAGCGACTTATACTTATGATGTGGCAAGCGCAAACGTAGCGGGTTCCGTAGAAGCAGCTACCGTGAACGATACATTGTATGCTTATCCGATGACGGCTGATAACGGTTATTTCATGTTCTATGATGCTTCCGTATTTTCCGATGAAGATGTAAAATCTCTGGATAAGATGGTGGAAGTAGCAGAAGCGGCCGGCAAGAAAATTGCAATGGATGTTTCCAACGGCTGGTATATCTACGCATTCTTCCAGGGCGCTGGTTATGAACTGACACTGAACGATGACGGTTCCAATAACTGTACATGGAATGCGGACGGTGCGACAGATGTTGCACAGGCAATCATGGATCTGTACGGAACGAACGTTCTTGTTGATATGAGCGATGAAGAGATGGCAACGGCAATCGCAGAAGGCACAATTGCAGCAGCGGTAAACGGAACATGGAGAGCGGAAACGGCTTCCGACGCATGGGGCGAGAATTATTCCGCAACCAAACTGCCTACCTTCAATGTAGCGGGTAAAGAATGCCAGATGTCTTCTTACTCAGGCTACAAACTGATCGGCGTAAATCCTTATTCCGCAAACATCGGCTGGTCCATGCTGCTTGCAGAGTTTTTAACAAACGAAGCAGCTCAGACAGCAAGATTTGAAGCAAGAGGCCTGGGCCCTGCAAACGTAGCGGCAGCATCTTCCGATGCAGTTCAGGCTGATCCTGCAATCGCAGCTCTGGCAGCACAGGCGGCTTATGCAACACCTCAGCGTGTAGGCGGCAACTTCTGGGCTCCGGCAGAGACACTCGGACAGATTCTGGCAGACGGCAGCGCCGGTTCAGATCTTCAGAGCGTACTGGATACCGCAGTAGAAGGTATCATGGCACCGATCGAATAAAATATGGATTCACTTGGATGACTTAGCGATACCCCGCAGCCTTAGTCGGGATGCGGGGTATTTTTCCAGGATTCTTTACTGGAAAAATCATACAATAAAATTTCTGAGAGGGGTTTCCTATGAAGAATAAAAAGAAATTTAGCGGAAATTATTTTAAGGAATTTGGGACGGCGATAGCAAAAGGCGATATCGGGGTGAAATTATCTCTGCTGGTTATGGGGGCAGGCTATATTGCGAGAAAGCAGATCATTAACGGCCTGATCATGATCGCATTGGAAGCGGTATTTATCGTAACATGTGTTTTTTATGCGGCTCCGAATCTGGCCAAATTTGGTACATTGGGAACTGTTCAGTTCGAACAGGTTTTTGACCCATTAACATTGACAAGTAAAGTAAACGATTATGATAACTCTTTTCTGATTTTGCTCAATTCCATTATATCGTTATGTATAATCGCAGCTTTTATTTTCGTATACATTGCTAATATTAAGGCTGTTTACCGTTTGCAGCAGCAGAAAGAAGCGGGAAAGCATATCAATACATTCCGGGAAGACATCCGGGCGTTATTCAATGAAAAGTTCCATATTACGCTGCTTTCACTTCCGTGTCTTGGCATTATCCTGATGAATATCATACCGATTCTGGTACTGGTTGCGGTAGCCTTTACCAACTATGACCAGCAGCATATGCCGCCAAGTGCGCTGTTTACATGGGTCGGCTGGAAGAACTTCAAACAGCTTTTTACCAATTCGACGACGCTGACATTCGGTTATTCCTTCGGAAAAATTCTGATCTGGACGCTGGAATGGGCGGTATTGTCCACGCTGACAACGTTTATCGGCGGTATTTTGATGGCGCAGTTCATCAACAGCAAGAAGACAAAACTCCCCAAACTGTGGAGAACATTGTTTATGGTAGCGATTGCGGTGCCGCAGTTCGTTACATTGCTGCTTGTTCGTAACTTTTTCGCGGACAGCGGTATCGTAAATACGATCTGCTCCAATATCGGGCTGACGGATTTCTTAAAGAGTATGGGGCTGGTGAGCTCAAACCTCACTTATATTCCGTTTTTGACGAATCCCACCTGGGCGAAAGTCATGATCGTTCTGATCAATATCTGGGTCGGCGTTCCTTACCAGATGCTGATTGCAACGGGTGTTTTGATGAACATTCCGGTAGATCAGCTGGAAAGCGCAAGAATCGACGGCGCGAACAGTTTCCAGATTTTCTGGAAGATCACGATGCCGTATGTGCTCTTTATCACGGGGCCAAGCCTGATTACGGATTTTGTAAGAAATATCAATAACTTCAACGTTATTTATCTGCTGACGCAGGATGTTTATGTTACATCCGATCAGCTGCTTGCGAACTCCAATGCCAAAGAAGTCGATCTGCTTGTCACCTGGCTGTTCAGACTGACGAACGAATACTATAACTATAAGATAGCATCTGTTATTGGTATTATCGTATTCATTATCTGTGCCGGATTTACGCTGGTTACGTTTACGCAGACAATTAAAGGCAGTAGAGAGGAGGACTTCCGCTAATGAAAAAGACAGTAGGATTTGTAGTAAGACATTTGGTGCTGACACTCCTTGTAGTGATCTGGCTTGTGCCGATTCTCTGGCTGGTGGTTACGTCTTTCAGCGCGTATAAGGGAATCAATACGGCGCACTTTTTCCCGGAAAAATGGTCTCTGGATAATTACAAAGTGCTGTTTTTACAGCCGGACTCCGTTGTACAGTATGGCGCATGGTTTAAAAATACATTGCTGATCGCGATTTTTACCTGTATCGTATCTACTTCTTTCGTACTGATGGTCAGCTATACAATGAGCTGCTTGCGTTTTAAAGGAAGAAAAGGGCTGATGAGTTTCGGTATCGTCCTGAATATGTTTCCGGGCGTACTGTCCATGATCGCCGTATATTTTGTTATGAAATCTCTGGGTCTGACAAACAGTCACCTGGGCATGATTATCGTATATTCCGCGGGTTCCGGTCTCGGTTATCTGATTACGAAAGGCTTTATGGATACGATTTCCACATCGCTGCGCGAGGCGGCATGGCTGGAAGGCGCTTCGGAAGCGACGATCTTTTTTAGGATCATTATTCCGTTGTCGCAGCCGATCATCGTTTATACGATTATCAATTCCTTCCTCGTTCCGTGGGGCGATTTCGTACTGGCGAAACTGATGTTAAATTCGGGTATCGCGACGGACTGGACGATTGCGATCGGCCTGTTCAATATGCTTGGTAAGTCCCTGATTAACAAATACTTCTCGATCTTCTGTGCGGGCGGTGTTATCGTATCCATTCCTATTTCGGCATTGTTCGTGCTGATGCAGAAGTTCTATGTGGAAGGTGTTACGGGGGGTTCGGTAAAAGGCTAAGCCGAGAAGAAGTTCTAAAGCTCACGCCTTTATTCTGAGAATTACTTCTCAGAATTGGGCGTTTCGCTAAGAACTTCTACGATTTGCAAAGCAAATCTTTCTCGGCTGACAGAATTACCCTTTGGGTAATTCTATCTGGGTTGAGAGAAGAATGCAGAATCAATCTGTCTGGGTTGAGAGAAGGATGGAGAGTCGATTTCTGTCTGAGTTGAGAGCCGCCGGGAGAGCGGTTATGGTATTGTATTAAATAAGGAAAGAAGAGGTGCAGGCATCCCGGAGGAGTATTGGAAAAGGGGGCCTGCATTTTCAGTATGGTGACGGTATACGGCCGCGTGGGCGGGGTGCGGAGATGCAATGAGGAGGAATGGAGGAGACATGAAAAAGCGGGAGATGAAAATCGAAAGAAAAAGCACAGATACGGGAAAAGGGCTGCAAAAAGGCGCTCGGAGAATGCTGGCGGCGTTTCTGGCGGTTTGTATGGCCGTTTCGCTGACGGGCTGCGGCATGGGCGGCGGAAACAAAGAGAACGGCAGGAACGAAGGAAACGATATGGCTGGCGGGACGGAAGAAAGCGGGCAGCCGGCGGCGGAGCGTGGGGATATTACCGATTCGATTCCGTTACAGGTGATCGATGACAATTACCGCACATATTATGAAGTTTTCGTTTATTCGTATTATGACGGCGACGGGGACGGAATCGGAGATCTGCAGGGGCTGATCTCGCGGCTCGATTATATCAACGACGGGGACGATACGACGGATACGGATCTCGGCTGTAACGGTATCTGGCTGATGCCGGTAAATCCGTCGCCCACATATCATAAATATGATGTGACGGATTATTACGAAATCGACGCCGCTTATGGCACGATGGAGGATTTCAAAGAGCTGCTTGCGGAATGTGACAGGCGGGGCATAAAGGTCATTATGGATTTGGTTCTGAACCACTCATCCTCTCAGAATCCGTGGTTTACGGATGCCTGCGATTACCTGAAATCGCTGGGGGATGGAGAACCAGACCCGAAGGCGTGCCCGACATTTGATTATTATCATTTTTCCAAAGAACAGGGTGCGGGATGCTATGCGGTGGAAGGAACGGAGTGGTATTATGAGGCGCAGTTCTGGAGCGAAATGCCGGATTTGAATCTGGACAGTGAGGCGCTGCGGGCAGAAATTGAGAAAATAGCCGGGTTCTGGCTGGATATGGGCGTGGGAGGTTTTCGTCTGGACGCGGTCAAGGAATTTTATACGGGAAATCCGCAGAAGAATATCGAGTTTTTAAATTGGTTTACCGATGTGGTCAAAGCGCGGGACGCGGATGCCTATCTGGTCGGGGAAGCATGGCTGGAAGTCAGCGATTACGCGAAATATTATGAGAGCGGCATCGACAGCCTTTTTAACTTTGCTTTCGCGGACAAAGACGGCATCATTTCCAAAACCGTCAACGGTTCTCCGATATCGAGATACGGAGCGGAGAGCGCGGCATTACAGGAGACTTTCGGTCAGTACAATGAAAAGTATATCGATGCGCCTTTTTATACCAATCACGATATGGGAAGAAGCGCGGGATATTATGCCGGTGAAAATTCAGAGAAGCAGACGAAGTTTGCAGGTGCGATGAACCTGTTCATGAGCGGCTCGGCCTTCCTGTATTATGGAGAAGAACTTGGCATGAAGGGTTCCGGAAAGGATGAGAACAAGCGCGCTCCCATGTACTGGAGCAAGAATCCGGACACAGAGGGCATGTGTGACGGACCGGCGGATATGGACGATGTGAAGATGAAGTTTGACAGCCTGGAAGAGCAGGAACAGGAAGCTGATTCCATATATCATTATTATAAGAAGGTAATAAAGATCAGGAATCAGAATCCTGAAATTGCGAGGGGCGATGTGGAATTTCTGGAATCGTTTTCGGGAGACAGTTTCTGCGTCCTGCGAAAAACATGGGAAGGATCCGAAGTCATGCTGGTCTTCCATACCGGAGAAGAATCGGAAACGATTGATCTGGGAGGAATCACCGTAAACGGCAAAGAGATTTCGGAAGAGAACATTCGCGGCACGCTGGAGACCGGCGGGGAAAAAGTCTCGGTGACCGGCACGGCTGTTACAATGCCGGAATATTCGGTGCTTGTTCTAAAGTGATTTTATAGTGGTTATATCGTAATATGATTGTTGCACTAAATGTAACTATATTTGTTTGAATATCAAAATATATGACGCGAAGAAAATGTCGAAAAATGCGAAGAATTGGTGTAAAAAGAATGAATGTGACGTATAGTGCAACAATATGCAGAAAAAAAGAGAGAAACAACAGAAACCCCCGAATTGCTTCGGGGGCTCTGTTGTGTAAAAGGGGAATTCTTCCGGAATTGCTATTACCGACTTAACTTCCGTGATTAAGTCTATAAACACTATATAATTTAATTGGTGTTTCGTCTATGAATATATTCTGACGAAATGAAACTATATTAGCGAGAATGTCAAATTATGGAGAAAAGCGCGAAAAGAAATTTTGAGGAAAATCGTTTTACAAAGCCGTAAAGAAAAAGGGGAGCGAAGCAGGAAAAACGCCGGTCCAAAACGAAGCCGCGGTAAGGGTACGGAAGGCCGGCAGGCAGAAAAATAGGATTGAAATCTGTATGGGTTTGGTGTAAAGTAATAGTTAGCAAAAATACAAAAGTGCAAAGGAAGAGAGAGATATGGGAGAGAGTGTGAAAAATCAGGGAGGCTGGCGTACAAATAAATGGGTGCGCGCGGCAATTCCCGCATTGCTGCTTCATTGCAGCATCGGTACTGTTTACTGCTGGTCAATTTTCAGCCAGGAAATTGCGGATTATATCGGATTTTCCAAAGGCGCGACGGAATGGGCATTCAGCTTTGCGATCTTTTTCCTCGGAATGTCGGCTGCATTTCTCGGAAACGTTGTTGAGAAGGACATCCACAAGTCGTCTTTGATCGCTTCGATCTGCTTCGCGGCCGGCATGGCTGGCACAGGATTTTTTATCTATTATGGCGGCGCCCATAAGGGAAGTGTGCTGGCGCTGATCGGAATCTACATATGCTATGGTTTTATCATGGGTGTGGGTCTTGGAACCGGATATCTGTCGCCGGTTAAGACGCTGATGCTGTGGTTTAAGGACAGAAAGGGCCTGGCAACGGGTCTGGCAGTTGCCGGATTCGGTGCGGCGAAAGCGATTGCGAGCCCGATCATGCAGGCAATGCTTGGCGGACTCGGCGAAGGCGGTATTTATAAGATGTTCCTGATTCTGGCAGTTGTATACTTTGTGATGATGTTTGTGGGACATCTGCTTTTAAAGAAACCGGATGACTGGCATGAACCTAAGAGCAAGGGAGAAAGCCAGAGCATCATGTCTGTTTTAAAGACCAAACCGCTTTCCAATTATATCGGTATCTGGCTGATGTTCTATATCAACATCACCTGCGGTCTTGCATTGATTTCACAGGAAAAAATGATTGTAAAATGTATCGGTCTTGCGGCTTATGCAGGCGTTATTTCCACCGTATCCGCAATTTTCAATGCGGGCGGCCGTCTTGGATTCTCCGCATGGGCGGATACGATGAAGGACAGAAATACCATATATAAACTCATTTTTATTCTTTCGATCGTATTTACCGGCGTTGTTATGGCGACAAGCGGTATTAAGAACGGGGAGGGCAACGCGCTGCTGATCGTTCTCGTACTCGGCCTGATTTTCGTTGTCAATGCGGGATACGGCGGCGGATTCTCCAACGTACCGACGCTTTTGTCCGATCATTACGGCATGGGAAATATCAGTGCGATACACGGCATTACCCTTTCCGCCTGGGCGTTTGCGGGACTGAGCGGTAATCAGATGGCAACCTGGATTGTAAATCATTTCGGAGAGCCGGTAGAGCATGCGCTTGCGGACGGCAGCGTTATTACGGTCAATCCGACAGGATATCAATGTGTGCTCTATGCGACGATCGTGCTTTATGTGATTGCGCTGGTGCTGAGCTTTGTGCTGGTGAAACCTAAGGAATGAAGATTCTCTAAGGCGTCAGAAGGACGCCGCCCAAGAGAATCTAAACATTCCTGAAAGAATGCCCGCGGGGCATTCTTCCGGTGAGATGAAAAGTTAAAGAATCCAAACATAAGCATAAAATAGAAAACGGCGCAGCCGGTGGGCTGTGTTGTTTTTTTATTTTATAGGAAATTGCTGTAATTGTGGAGTCCAGCGTATTTATGAACAAAATGCCACAGCAAAAACCAATTCAGGGGAGAATGCGAAGCATTCTCAGAATCGTCGCCGCCGGGCGACGATTTTTTTAATGTCAGAAGGGGGGCTTATATATGAGACGATATGTTATGTCTGCATAGCACTGGCTATTGCAATAAAAATAGTTGTTATAGCCAATGCAATTCCTGAAAATAAAAGTTTAGGGAGGCAGACATGGGCTATATAAAAGCAGAAGGAATTCTGCCGATAGAGATAAAAGAGCTGATACAGCAGTATGTTGACGGAAAAAGTATCTATATCCCGAGCAAGTCGTCGCACAGACAGGCATGGGGAACAGGCACACGAATGAAACAGGAACTTTTGAGGCGTGACAGACAGATTTACGAGGATTATCTTGCAGGAAGCAGGACGGAGGAACTGGCCGGTAAATGCAGTATTTTAGCGGAAATGGGCATCTGCAAAAATACAACATATGCGGCTGGCTCATTTGTGGTGAATGGAAACTTTCGGATACAACGGAAAATCAGATTGGGAAGTATGGAAGAATGAGGCAGCGGTTTTTGAAGGAGAATCATAGAGGCATTTATTCGTATATGATTTTGTCAGAAATATTATGGAAACATCTTGCGGAAATTGATGAAAATAGGTTCTTTTTTATTAACAGAATATCGTACAGTAAACGGTGAAAAATTAAATTGAACTTCCTGTCGAATTATGGTAGTATTTATCTGGGAATACTTAATATGGAGCAAGGTTTTGATTGTGTATTGTGTGCATAGCGTTTAAAAATAGCAGAAAATAGGAACTGTATACACAAACAGAAAGAAATTTGTGTATGGTGTTGAAATAGCTGGCTTGCAGGAGCAGAATTCTGAAAGTCAGCTTTTTATGTAGCTTTGTGAAATGCGATTGTAGAGGAAGCCAGATTTTGCTATAATATGGATGAAATTAAGGGAACCTTTACGAAAGTGATTGCTATTATAGAAAGTGCAAAAAAGAATGCATATCGGAAAGTAAATGAAGAACTGATCAATATGTATTGGCGTGTAGGACAGTTTATCAGCGAAGAGGCAAAAACAGCATCCTATGGAGATTCGTTTATTGATGAACTTTCCAGATATATACAAGATACATTTCCAGGGATAAAAGGGTTTAATCGTCGTGGCCTTTATCGTATGAAACAATTTTATGAAGCTTATGCGAATTATGAAAAAGTGTCACCACTGGTGACACAAATCAATTGGACAAATAATCTGCTTATTTTGTCAGGCACAAAAAGTATTGAAGAAAAAGAGTTTTATTTGAGATTATGTATACAAGAGAATTATAGTAAGCGTGAGTTGGAAAGACAATTAGACAGTGCTTATTATGAACGTTATATGTTATCGAAAGGGAAAGCACTGCCTGAAGGAATAAAGAAAATAAATAATAATCCGTTTTTTGATTCTTATGTTGTTGAATTTCTAGATCTGCCAAATCCATATAGAGAAAATGATCTTAGAAAGGCACTGATCTTAAAAATGCGAGATTTTATCTTGGAATTGGGAAGGGATTTTACATTTATAGATGAAGAATATAAAGTGCAGGTTGGTGGAGAAGATTATGCGATAGATTATTCCGATTCTCTGATTATTCCGATTTTAGCACAGGCCGCCTAAAAAAACT
>CAJUDZ010000028.1:0-1683 GCA_910584965.1 uncultured Lachnospiraceae bacterium
ACGTTTGCTCGTTATCCGTGCATGAAAAACAAATGTCAGCTTTGCTGACGCTTGTATCTCCTGCCCTCTTGTCACTCGCAAACACGCGCTGACGCGCTTTTCGTCCGAATTCTTCGGACGTTTGCTCGTTATCCGTGCATGAAAAACAAATGTCAGCTTTGCTGACGCTTGTTTTTCTTTTGCACGGATACATTATACCATATCCTTTGGGGGATTGACAGGGGGTGGTATAAGTTATTTATTTTCCCGCATGACATGGCACGGATTCCCGTAAGCGATCGTATTGTCGGGAATGTCTTTTGTCACAACGCTTCCGGCCCCGATCACGACATTATCGCCGATCGTTACGCCCGGCATGATAATGGCGCCTCCGCCAATCCAGACATTGTTTCCGATGGTGACCGGTGCCGTCTGTGTTTTGCAAAATTCAAAAGAACCATCTTCTTTCATCGCTCCGAATCGGTCGGCCGCATTGGTCGGGTGAAATGCGGTATAAATCTGGACGTTTGGCGCGATCAGGGCATGATCGCCGATGATAATTTTATTGTCATCCAGAAAGGTACAGTTCATATTGACTTCACAATGATTGCCAAAGTAAATATTATTGCCGTAGTCCGCATAAAAAGGTGCGGTAATCCACAAATTTTCCCCCTGTCCGCCGAGCAGTTCCCGCAAAATGCGTTTCTTCTCTTCCAGATCGGCAGAATCCGTCCGGTTATAATCTCTTATCAGGTCTTTGGCTTTATGCCACTGTGTCAGCAGTTCTTCATCGCCGCAGTCATAAAGCTGCCCGGCCAGCATTTTTTCTCTTTCGGTCATCTTTTTACCATTCCCTTCTTCCTGTTTCCGCCACTAAGGAAAACCATTCATCTGTTCCATTTTCATAAAACCGAGTCTCTGTCATTTCAGTCATTCCTCCATCCGCATCCTCAGTTCATCCCAATCGGCTGTTGTCAGAACGGTTTTATCCAATGTATGCGGCGGTTTAACCGCCCCCGTATACCAGACCGGAAACAGCCCGGCCTTTAAGGAGCCTTTTACATCACATTCGTAATGATCCCCAATATACCACACTTCGTCCGGCGGCAACTCCGCTTTTTCCAAAGCCAGATCGAATATCCTTTTATTCGGTTTACGGAACATATAACTGCTTGAAGTGATAATAAATTCAAAGGTATTATCCTGAAGCAGTCTGTTAATACGTTCTGCAACGACATTCGAATCATAAACAATATTACTGATTACGCCTGTGCGGATGCCTTTATTCTTCAGATATGCCAAAAAATCCTCTATCCCCTCTGTCGGGACTCCCGGAGCCGCAGCATTCCAGAATATTGTATCCAGTTCAGCGTTGCTTAGTGCAATCTCTATTCCCAGCGATTCATAAAGATAAGGCGTAAACATTGTATTAGGTATCTCTATCTGAAATAAATGTCTCTTCTCAGGGTCAAATCTTCCGAACTCCCGGTTGATTTCATCCGCTTTGGCCCTCACCTGCTCTGCCGTCAAATGATATTTATTTTTTACGGCATACTGTAAGACAGCCTCCGCACCCTTTATCCCGTCAAATTTCTGTTCTGCCACAAGCGTCTGTCCATAATCAAACAATATCATCCGGGGTAATTTCATATTATGTATCTCCTCGCTAACGCTCATTATTCCATGAATCTTCGATTCATGGTC
>CAJUDZ010000028.1:1783-42190 GCA_910584965.1 uncultured Lachnospiraceae bacterium
GTCATTCGCCGCTCGTCTAACATGCAGGCATGCTATCCTCGCTAACGCTCATTATTCCATGAATCTTCGATTCATGGTCGTCATTCGCCGCTCGTCTAACATGCAGGCATGCTATCCTCGCTAACGCTCATTATATCATAGATTTCGGGGGTTGGTATCTGTGTTTGGAAAGAATCATTCCTGCTTGACGCGCTTGTTGTCAGCTTTCTCCGATACATACAGGCTGACCGGATAAATAAGGACATTAACGGTATCAGGAATTTGACCGAAAAGTTACATATCACTATAATGCAGGTTAGAAGTAAAGTATTTTTGACTGCGTACCCTCAGCGGACAAGAAGATTATTCACATGGTATATAAGAAAGAAAAATCAGCGAAAAATTTTAATATCGTGTGCTGACAATTACAGGAATGGCGTCATATAAAATGAGCGGAAAAATACAGAGGGAGGAAATGCAATGAATGATAAAGACATTATACAATTATTTTTTGAACGTTCGCAGCAGGCAATTACCGAATTGTCACAAAAATATGGGAGGTTTTGTTTTCACATTGCCCTGAATATTCTGAAATGCAATGAGGATGCCGAGGAATGTGAAAATGATACTTACCTGAAAACATGGTACAGCATTCCGCCTGACGATCCTATGTGTTTGAGAGCCTATGTCAGTCGGATTGTGCGCAATTTAGCGTTGTCCAAATATCGATATAATCACAGGCAAATGAGGGATAGCCATCTGCAGGTCTATTTGTCGGAATTACAGGATTGTATTCCGGCGCCTCAGGATGTGGAAGCTTCGGCGGACGATACAGTAAACAACGCTATTCAGGCTTTTTTATCAACGCAGAATGCGACTGCCAGGGCCTTGTTTATCCAAAGATATTTTTACATGGAAAGTATTACCGTCCTTTCAAAGAAATTTGGGTTAAAAGAAAGTAATATTTCTACGAAGCTGAACCGGATAAGATTAAAACTGAAGAAATATTTGGAAAAAGAGGGGGTTATGCTATGAAACCGAATGAAAGATTGTTAGCGCTGATAGGAAATATCCCGGAAGAAATGCTGGAGGAGGCTTTGGCTGTAAAAAAGATATATCGATCCGGTAAAAAAAGAGTATTTTATGCTATTGCAGCAGCAGCCTGTATCGTCGTGCTGTTTATGAGATTTGTTCCCATGGGACAGGTGATAGCAGCACAGATCAGGGAGCATGTAGAGCGTTTGCTGGAAGAGCTGTTCCCACCAAAGGATATTCCTCTGACGATGGAGGGGCTGGAAGAAAATATTCTCCATGAGGCCTATGGAGAATTACCAAAAGAGACAGAAGCGTTTCCGGGAGAAGCGGAAGAAATCTCGGGGGAAAGTACAGATAAAGCAGGATTTGCCATTTATGTGGATATGGATTCTTTTGAAACGGCAGAAGAGGAAGATTGCTATATTATCCGTGAACGGCGCATTATTTATACAAGACAGGATGCCATCAGGGATAATGCGATGTTACTTGCAGATTTATCGGAGGAAGAAGCGGAGCAAAAAATCCGGGAGATTATGGAGATGAGGCAGGAGTTTTATAACAGTTTCCCCACAGCTGAGATTCGGATTACGCAGAAACAGGAGGTTTCCGTGGAAGATGCTGCCGGAGAAATGAAGGAGGAGCTGTCAGAACACTATACCGCTGTATCTGACATAATGGTTTCTGAACTTCCAACAGGGCTGTATCTTCGCGCAGATCAGGGCACAGCACCGGATTGTGAAGTTAAGGAGGTCTATTTCGCAGACAATGGTCTTGGTGGTGTATTCGTGATCACCGCAAGTTACATTGTGGAGGCGACAGAGGGAACAGGCGTCAGATTCCATTCTATGATTGAAACTTTCAAGGTATTGGAGTCTTCTGATTATATACAGATTCTTACATCGGAAGAGGACGGTATTGCAGAAGAGGCCGCGAAATAATGAATGGTAAACCGTTAATCCGGATGGATTTTCCTGCATCGGAACATCCATCTAAAAAAAAACGGAAAATCAATATTGTGTTTATCAGCTCGCGTTGATCCTCTGAATGACACAGTTCAATCTATTGATTGTTCTTACAAAGCCGATGGATGGTAGATCGAGGATGTACAGATCGTCAGAGATTATTGGAAAAATGACAGAGAATCAGAATTATCAGACCGCAGCAGTTTGCATTTCAACATTTCAAAACTGCTGCGGCCTGACATGATTCGTTTGATTTTTTAGTTTGCTGACAGTTCCCTCTGCCATTCCGTTGTACTTATTTTAACTTCCAGATGTCACGATTGTACTCCGCGATCGTTCTGTCGGATGAGAAGAATCCCGCTTTCGCGATATTAACGAGCATCATTCTTCTCCATTTCTCCTGGTCCTCATAATCCGCCATCATCTTGTCTTTTACCGCGATATAATCTTCCAGATCGAGCAGAGTCATGAACCAGTCTTTGTTCAGGAGTTCCTTATGCAGTCTTTCCAGATTCTTCTTATGGCCGGCTTTCAGCGCTTCCTTGCTTACAATGAAATCGACAGCTTCTTTGATCACCGGACTCTTCTTATAATACTCTTTGGAAACATAGTCCGCTTTTTCATAATGTTTGATAACCGTTTCGGATTTTTCCCCAAAAATATAAATATTGTCGTCGCCCACAAGCTCGTGAATCTCCACATTCGCCCCGTCGGAAGTCCCAAGCGTTACCGCGCCGTTTAACATAAATTTCATGTTGCCGGTGCCGGAAGCCTCTTTGGAAGCCAGCGAAATCTGTTCGGAAATATCACAGGCCGGAATCATTTTTTCCGCATAGGATACGTTGTAATTCTCCACCATCAGGACCGTCATGTAAGGGCTTACATCCGGGTCGTTATTGATGATCTCCTGTAAAACAAGCAGAAGGTGGATAATATCCTGTGCGATCACATAGGCGGGCGCCGCTTTTGCCCCGAAAATAAATGTCATCGGTCTTGCGGGCTTTTTGCCTGCCTTGATTTCCAGATATTTATGAATGATATAGAGCGCATTCATCTGCTGGCGTTTGTACTCATGCAGTCTCTTGGACTGGATATCAAAAATGGAATCGGGATTCAACGTAACGCCTTCCATCTCTTTCACATACGCCGCCAGATCTTTCTTGCGGTTCATTTTAATTTCGGCAATTCTGGCAAGCACTTTTTCATCGTCTTTATATTCCAGCAGTTTTTCCAGCTTATCCGCATCTTTTTTAAAACCGTCCCCGATCGTATCGGACAAAAAGGACGCCAGTTCCCGGTTACAGGAAAGAAGCCATCTTCTGAAGGTAATGCCGTTGGTCTTGTTATTGAATTTCTCCGGATACAATTTATAAAAAGCGTTTAACTCCGTATTTTTCAAAATATCCGTATGGATTGCAGCTACGCCGTTGACGGAAAAACCGTAATGGATATCGATGTGCGCCATATGCACCCTGTCGTCCTCGTCGATGATCTGTACTTTCGGGTCTTTGTATTTTGCCGCAGCCCGCTTATCCAGCTCTTTGATAATCGGCACTAACTGGGGAACGACTTTTTCCAGATATTCCAACGGCCATTTTTCCAGCGCTTCCGCGAGAATCGTATGATTCGTGTACGCACAGGTCTTGCTGACAACCTCGATCGCCTCATCCATCGTAAAGGCTTTTTCCTCCACCAGAATCCGGATAAGCTCCGGGATAACCATAGTCGGATGCGTGTCGTTGATCTGAATTACCGCATGGTCATACATCGTGCGCAGGTCATAACTCTTTTCTTTTAATTCCCGCAAAATCAGCTGTGCCGCATTGCTCACCATAAAATACTGCTGATAGATACGCAGCAGATTGCCCGCTTTGTCGGAATCGTCCGGATACAGGAAAAGGGTCAGGTTCTTCTCAATATCTTCTTTATCAAAATCGATGCCTTTCTTCACAATGCTTTCATCTACCGTTTCCACATCGAATAACCGCAGTTTATTGACACCATTGTCATAACCTACCACGTCGATATCATACAGTCTTGACGTTACTTTTTTGTCCCCGAAATGAACATCAAATGTCACATCCGTCTTCGTCAGCCAGGAATGCTCCTCAATCCAGTCGTTTTTCTCCGCATGCTGCAATTTATCCTGAAATACCTGTTTGAACAGACCGAAATGATAATTCAGACCGATTCCTTCTCCCGGAAGCCCGAGCGTCGCGATGGAATCCAGGAAACATGCCGCCAGACGGCCAAGTCCGCCGTTTCCAAGCGACGGTTCCGGTTCTGCCTCTTCGATCTCGCTCATATTTTTTCCGTTTTTACGCAGAATCTCATCCAGTCTGTCATAAATTCCGAGATTGATCAGATTGTTGGATAACAGTTTTCCAATCAGAAATTCGGCGGAAATATAATAGATCTTTTTTTCGCCCTCGATCGGCTCTGAAACCTGCATCAGCTTTTTGGATAACAACAGCAGCGCATAGTACAGTTCTTCATTACTGCATGACGCAATGTCCTTTACGTACATGCTTTTTATCTGCTCTTCCAGCTCTTTTTCCAGATTCATTACCAATACGTCTCTTTTCAGATTGCTTGCCTGTGCCATAAAAATACCTCCTGCATTTGCTTTTTATCATTTTATAGATAGTATTAACATATTTACCTTATCTTAATTCTGCGCATGGCCGTTCTTCCCCGTTCCTGCGCCTCTTTTCCCTTCATCCGTTCGTCTTTCCCGCACCGTCTTCGCGGCCTTCCTTCCGAAAACTCCCGGCAGTTATTTGATCACGTCGAGATACTGCATCCGTATCAGTTCGTGCTCTACGATGATTTCCTCTCCGGTTCCTCCTTCCAGAAGCCGCTTCAGCTCTGTAACCGCTCTCGCCGCAATTTCGCCGAAATCCTGTCTGACCGTATTCATCTGTTTTCCGGCATAACCCATCAGCGTAATGCCGTCAAATCCGCAGACCGGGCGGAAAATATCCATTTCGATCAATGCTTTCATCGCACCGATCGCCATCAGATCGGAAGCGCAGACTATCACGTCTTTCTTTTTCGCATACCGGAACGCATGCTTTCGGGCTTCCAGTTCGGAAAAATTGCCGTTCCTCACAAGAAGAGGAATATCCATCTCTTCCGCCAGCCGCCGGATGCCTTTCAGCCGCTCTTCGGCCACATAGCTGTTCTTCCGGCCCGCCAGATAGAGAATGCTTTTCCCCTGGTTTTCTTCGATCGTCTTTCGCGCCACCTCATACTGGGCCTGCGCCTGATCGACCCAGACACAGGATGTATGCTCGTTGACAAGCGGAGCCTCCACCGCCACAATCTTGAAATTCCCGGACGCGATCAGGCTGTGCATCACTTTGTCGTCTTTGGATAAGCCAAAAATAACGAGGCCGGTAATGTTCTGAGAACGCAGATAACGGACGATCTCTTCCATCGTCAGCTTCCGTATCATCGAGAAAAAAACCGTGATGACATCCAGATTCAGCGCCACCGCCTGTTTGATCGCCCCGGCAAGGCATTGCATGCTGATCTCGTCTACCGCCTGCTTGGCATTGTCGAGATTTAAAAGAATCGCCACTCTGCCGGACTGCTTGGAGGACAGGGCCGCCGCCACGGAATTTGGGACGAAGTTCAACTCTTCCACCGCTTTATTTACTTTTTGTTTCGTTTTTTCACTGACATTCGGGTAGTCGTTCAAAACTTTGGATACGGTGGAAATTGCCACCCCTGCCCGCTTTGCCACGTCTTTAATCGATACCATTTTTCCCCTTATTCCGCCGTTTCGCGGTTCTTACGTCGATGGAACCAGTCCGGAAAACCTTTTCCGGAAATCGTTTTCCAAAACCATAATATACCAGTCCGCGGGATTTGTAAACAATATTTTTCAAAAATAACGTAAAAGACCCCGTATAATACAATGTCATACAGTTTAAAAACGCCTCCGGCCGTTTCTAAACTGTATGACATTGTATTTACGAGGTCTTCACATAATAAACTGATATCTTCTTTTATGGGGCTCGCACAAAATCCATATATAATTCACAGACCGCATCTAACGGCAGACAGATCAGTTCATCAAATTCGTATTTCTCCATGCAATGCTGCACAAATCTGCTTCCAAGATAATATCCCACATCGCTGTGTCCGTAGTAGTCACACCAGTCACCGAAATACCGTTGCTCATATCTCTTCATCCCGGATATATCCCTGTCAAAATCCTCCAAAATCTGCCTGAAATGTTCTCCGCACCAGTCCGCCCATCCGTTGACGTCCTGATGATAATAGCTAAAGTCCCCTGCCAGAGCCTGTTCAAAATACATGGCGGCGCCTTCCGTGAATAACTGCCAAATATATTTCTGCCTGTCATCAGCCGCCTCCTGTTTCAGAACACCGTATTGTCCATGATACGCATGACCGAGTTCGTGGCAGATCAGCCCATACATCGAATTAACATCCGTCCAGTCCAGTTCGATGATCTTCTCAACGCCCAGCAATATTGTATCGTTATGATTGATATTCGTCACCCATCCGGCGGCATTGCATAAGCCCAGATACAAAACGATATCGATATCCGGCTCTTTTCCAAATAAACCGGTCACGCGTTCGCTCAAATGGCCGGTTACCTCTATAAAAGAATTATGTAAAATATCTAACTTCGGATTTTCATAAACGGCGTTTAAGACCGGTAAGAAATCCCTTTCAAAGGTATATTGGCCGCTCTGAATATATCCGTCCATTTCCTCTTTAAAAATATGCGCCGAATGATCATAGACCGAATTAATGTACGCTTCCCATCTGGGATAATTAAAAACGGAATGATCGAACAGCTGATTGATTTGGTGACAGGTATCTATTATGCGAATCATGATTATATCCATGCCTTTCTCTTAGCCCGCAGGCTTTTATACATTCTGCTCCGCGGTATACAGCGGCCGATATTTGAACCGGCCGGAAACATCCGCCGTTTTTTCATCACTATATTTTTTCATTATTATAAAAATTATAAAAGAAACGGCATATATTATCAACTATCATCCATCCCTGTATACGGAGTTGCTTTGCATACGGCTTTCCGTTATAATATATAGGATCATACAAGACGCGCCATCCCCTGCAGACGGCAGATGCCGCGTAAATTCTCCCGGAAAGGAACTCCCCATGAAATTAATCATCACCGATATCACAGATTTTCATCTCCCGGTGGAGGGACCGCATAAAATCATAAGCCCCCAATCCGACATCCGTCACTGTATCGGCTGTTTTGGCTGCTGGATTAAAACGCCCGGAACATGCGTCATTCACGACGGCTACGAAAACACAGGCGCCGATATGGGCAGATGCACGGAACTGATTCTGGTCAGCCGATGCTGCTACGGCTCTGTAAGTCCTTTTGTCAAAACCGTACAGGACCGGGCTATTTCTTACATACACCCTGATTTTGTTATCCGGAAAGGCGAAATGCACCATAAACGCCGATACCGGAACGTCATTTCGCTTTCTGCGCATTTTTATGGAGAAGACATTACCGAGGCGGAAAAAAAGACCGCCCGCAGTATCGTTGAGGCCAATGCGGATAATTATGACGCACAGGTAAAAGAGATTCATTTTTATTCCTCGGTAAACGAATTGGAGGGTCTTGCCTTATGAAAATCGCCTTGTTAAACGGAAGTCCCAAACATCGGAACAGCTCCAGCGAAATACTTCTGACGGATTTAAAACGCTGTCTTTTGGAAACCGATACAGCAGAAACCGCCCGCCGGAAACCGGAAATCCTTGAAGCCGCATTTCATGATGACCGCATTGCGGAAGAAACGGTCAGTCAACTGCTGACCGCAGACGTCTGGGTATTTTCCTGTCCGCTCTATGTGGACGGCCTTCCGGGACATCTTCTTTCCGTTCTTCTTCAGCTGGAAAAAAATATCGGGGAAAGCGGGCATACACAAGTCATATACGGTATCGTCAACTGCGGTTTTTATGAGGGGATTCAGGCAAAGACCGCGCTGGAAATTCTGGAAAACTGGTGTGCAAAGACCGGATTTGTCTGGGGCGGCGGCATCGGTGTCGGCGGTGGCGGCGGCCTTGCCATGATGGCCGGCCCGAAACCGGAAAAAGGCCCGAAAGCGCCAATTGAAAAGGCACTCCGGGCAATGTCCGGAAAAATGGTCCGGCAGGAAACGCTGGAAAATCAATATGTATCCGTCGCCTTTCCCCGCTTTCTGTACAAAATGGCGGCACAAATGGGATGGCGGCAGCTTTTTAAGAAAAACGGCGGAAGGATAAGGGATTTGTAAAAATCCCCTTATCTCTCCCTTCCATACACCTCTATCTGACTCAGCGCCGGAAACGGCGAAGGGTCGTCGGCTTTGATCAGCCGGCTCAGCTTTACCCACCGTATATTCTTAGGCGCAAAATCGAGTACATGCGCAAATCTGCTTTTTTCCAGATCCCAGACGATTTCCGACTGATCGGAGAATGTCAGCGTCACCTGCTGCCACCAGTTATCGTGCGGGAAGTCGGAACGGGTATACAAAACAATCTTGTCGGCTTCCACTTCTCTTCCGAAATCCACCGTCATTTCCGCATCATCCTGCATGTTGATGCCCCACGACTCATAAGGCCACTCGCTATGAGACCGGTTCTCGCAAACGCCGTCGATCGCATTTCTCGCCGCAAATACCGATTCCCCTCTCGTTTCCACATTGGCGCTGGCATGAGGATAACAGTTCGTATCTCCGTGCTGGTCGCATACATTCAGCGCCAGATTTCTGTATGCGTGGATTTCATCTTCCCTTGCCGCCCGCGCATATAAATAATGACGATTTCCGTAAAATACTTTTGGTGAAAAACAGATACGCTTTTCCCCGAAAGGAACCGCGTAGGAAACCGTGTCCGTAATATAACAGAACGCCGCTCCCAACGCATCATCCACCTGTAAAAAAACATGGATATTCTTTTCCGAAGTTTCCAGGACAATGCGGTCCCCTTCCTGGTATTCCGCAGTATGCACGAGGCTCACATAATCCTCTCCGCTGTCGGAACATATCGTTTTTCCGTTTTTATCCACTACCTTTAAATCCAGTACTGCCATGCTGGCACCTCCATATTTTCCAATACATTATATTTGTCAATCCGACAAGCCCGCCTTTGTAAACCGGCCGGGCCTGTCAGACCGCTTATCATTTCTTTCTAAAGACTGATCTCCGTCGTCAGCTCATTTTTTCCGGCATGAATCGGATATTTCACCGCCGGAATCCTCGTCATCGGATGCAGCAGGTTGGTGTTCGGGTCTGCAAGAATAACCACGCCTTCGCCCTCCGCGTTTTCCGTCTCCACGGTACATCCGCTGTAATGATTTTCAACCCGCGCCATTCTGCCTTCCTGTATCTGCTTTTCACCCTCCACGTCGATCTCCACGGCAAATCCGCAGTCATAAGCTTCACATTCCCTGTCGCTTGTGACGACATGCTTTCTGATATGCCCCTCTTTTGTCGGGATGATATGGGATTCCACCTGAATGCCTTTACAGGGAATCCACCGGGAATAAACTTCCGTTTCCGTCACGCGGAATTCCTCGCAGATTCTCCGCACATAAACAGTTCCGTCGATATAAAATGCAAGCATGGAATCCGGCGCGGTCTCATGCACTTCCCAGGCGGACTTCGCCACATTGAAAGCAAACTGCGTATCATAAGCGAATTTCCCGTATTTGGAAGGTGTCTGTCCATGCCCGCCCGGACTGTATTTTCCGGGAACAAAGGCCGTCACATGATCTTTGTACCGATGAATCAGCATATCCGCATAAGGCAGCGCTTTCTGTTCGTCAAGCGCCGGAAGCGGCTTCGCCTCCGCTTTCCAGAACGGATGCTCATCGGGCAGCATCAGGACGGCAAAGGTCTTTAAAGCCCAGTAAGGAGAACCCGGCCCGTTATACCGTTCTCCCATAATCAGATTGGGATAGCCGTATCCGATCGTTAAAATCCCGTTTCTGTCAAATATCGGCCGTTTCATCCAGTCGCAGAAATGCCGTACAATCAGCCCTTTTATCACGCCCACGTCAAACGGCTCCACCCCGGCCATCAGACAGGCCGCAAAAAAGCTGACCTGGGAAAACCGGTATGTCAGAGAACGCCCGAAAGGCAGCGCCCTTCCGCTTTCATCGAACCAGTAAATAAACTGTTTTGCAAAAAGTGCGGCACGTTCCTTATAAAGACCGCACCTTTCCGGATCTTCCTTCTCCATGACCTTTGCATAGAACAGGCTGTAAAAATGGATTGCAAAAGACACATAATAGTCTTTCTGCCCGGAATCACCGTCCTGATACCAGCCGTCTCCCAGATAAAAGGTGCCCGCGCCGTCCAGATATCTTTCCAGTTTCTCCGCATCATACTTTCTGCCCAGCTTCTTCAGCGCGATATTGACGAGCACGGCAAACAGCACCCAGTTGCAGACAGGCAGATCATATTCGTTAATACCGTAAAGCCAGTCCGCCAGATTGTCCTTTTCCCGCTCCGTCAGCGGTTCCCAGATCTTCTCCGGCACCAGAACCAGTCCGTATGCCATCGCGGCCATCTCCACAAACCGCTGGTCGAAAGTATGAAAACCGCCCCAGTATTCGGTATTTTCCGGGTCCGTTCCCGCCGCAAGCCCTTTCCTGTAAATTTCTTCAAATTCCGCGTCGTTTCCGCCGCCGGCCCAGAACGGCACAAGCCCCCACAATACCCGTGAAAAGGCCTCCAGTCTGATCGTTCTCTGCTCATAAGTGGTTGCGGTAACGCCCAGCACGATACCCGCCTTTTCCTCCGTATAATATGGTAAAAGCGGCCTGATGATTTCCAGCAGAAGCGCCCGGAAATCCTCCTTGCTGTTCAGCTTTCCTTCCCAATCCGTTCTCATATGCCTCTCCCTTCTACCAGTACAGGTTCCAGTCTTTCCGCAGCCTCGTCAGCGCTTCCATATAGAAATAATCCCCCCAGGCGTTGCACTCGTCCACCCCGCAGTGATTGCAGGTATTATACGGCGAACGGTTGGAATATGTGCTGTGAAGCACCAGCCCGTTGGATTTTTCCGGGTCTTTCACCGCATAATTATCATACAGGGATTTCATCATCTGTTTCGCATAGTTCCGGTAAATATCCGCTTCTTCCGACCTCAGCGACTTAACCATTTCCAGCATGCCGCAGGCCGCGATCGAAGCCGAAGACGAATCCCGCGGCTGATCGTCTCCGTCCGTAAACTCCAAATCCCAGAAAGGGACCATGTCTTTCGGCAGATGTTCCAGATAATACTGTGCCACATTTTTGAAAATGTCGATATATTCTTCCCGTTTCGTATACTTATAAGCCAATGCCGCACCGTAAATACCCCAGGCCTGGCCTCTCGCCCAGGCGGAGCCGTCGCGGTAGCCCTGACAGGTCGCGCCGTGATCCGGTTCCCCCGTCTCCATGTTGAAAAAGAACGTATGCCAGGTGGAATAGTCCTCCCGGATGACGTTTCCGATCGCCGTATGGATATGCTTTTCCGCAATCTCCCGGTATTTGTTGTCTCCCGTCTCTTCCGACGCCCAGTACAGCAGGGGAAGGTTCAGCAGACAGTCGATAATCAGCCTGTAATTTTCCGGCGCGTCCATCGGCCCCCAGGCCTGGATAAATTCTCCCACCGGATGATATCTCGTGATCAGCTGGTCGGCCGCCTTTACTGCCGCCTCTTTTCCTTTCTCACTGCCCGTCAGTTTATAGGCCGCCACACAGGAAGGCGAATAGAGAAATCCCATGTCATGATGGTCCACTTCGAATTTATTGTTGATTCTATGTAAAAAACTCTCAACCTGTATGTCTCCCGCCTTCTTTAACGCATCGGCATCCGAAAGGCCCTTTTCCTTCGCGTATTCATAGGAAAGCCAGATTTCTCCCGTCCAGAAACCCGTTGTCCAGTCACAATTTTCCATCGGCTGGTAAAAGCCGTTTTCGCTGTACGCCTTCTGAAACTTCTCCGTAAACTCCGGCAGATTTCGAACCACCTGTTTTTCGGAAAAAGTAAGCGCCGCCTCCACTTCCTCCGCCGAAATGGCCGGCTTTTCTTCAAATAAGATCTTCATATTCCCTCCGTTCTGCCGCATCGGGGCGGCTGATTATTGATACTGCAAAATATTGAGTTTATTATATCATGAGTAAACAAAGGAATACACAACATTATCCACAAAATGGCTTTTCCGCCGCTTTTTTCCATGGCGGAATCCTTATAGCAGATAATAAGCCATTCCAAAGGTTCCGATGCCGGAATTACAGGCGATGGAAACGGATGTCCGCTGCACGATCACCTTTTCGAAAGGAATGCAGCGGAGTATCTCATGCCGGATCAGTTCCAGCTGTTCCACGGTGCATCCGGCATGGGTGATATATATGATATCCGTGCTGATCTTTCCTTTATGCCGCAGATGCCAGCGTATCAGCCGTTTCCACGCGCCTTCCATCCGGCCGCACCGCGCTCCGGTCATGATTATCTTCCCCTGTTCCATCGTTATTTCGGGATGCAGGCCGAATATCCTGCAGACTCCGGCCGGCGCCGCGCCCAAATAACCCCTTCGATGAAAAAGTTCCGCGGCCGGCAGCATATAATGGGATTCTATCCGCTTTTTGATGCGCTCCACCTGCCGGCATATTTCCGAAGCCGTATACCCTTCCATCGCGAGTTTTCCCGCATACAGAACGATCAGCGCCTGACCGCACGATATCTGGGCTGAATCGATAACGCTTACATGATCGAATCCTTTCGATGCGGCGACGGCGGTTTCGTAATTTTTTCCCACATGCGACGCCATCGAAATATGAATGACCTGTTCCGCCTGTGTCAGCGCGTCCGCATAGAAATCCTCATACTCGCTTATCGAAATATCATCCGATACGGCGCTGCTCGTCGTTTCCGTCATATACTGAATCAGGTTGTCCGAAGAAATTTCCAGAATGTCGGCAAACCGCCCGCTTTCCGTCTTGATATACAAATAAATCATACCGATGTCGTACTGGTCGATCAGCTTACCCGGCAGATCGCTGACGCAGTCCGTGGTAATACAGACCTTTCTTTTCTTATGCCGGGATATCCGCTGGATTTCGTCGCCTTCCCCTTCCACCGTTTTCAGCAGCCGGTATTCGATGATATCTTCGGGCAAAAATTTCAAAATCGCCGTTTCCAGCACCGTACCCTGAATGGGTTTCTCCAGATAATCGTCAAAACCTTCCTCCAGACACTGGCTGCGAAACTCCGCTTCGGTATTCGCGGATAAAACAATCACCGCGGAATCCCTGCACAGCCCGTTCTCCTGTCTTCTCATCCGGCGCATCGTCTGAATGCCGTCCATTTCCGGCATCATATAATCCATCAGGATAACATGATAAAATTTTCGTTTCGTCATTTCCAGACACTGTGCGCCGTTTTCCGCCAGATCGATTTCGATTTTGGTCTCTTTTAACAGTCTGCTCTCCACAAGCGCATTCATCGGATTGTCGTCCACAAGCAGTATCCGGGCTTCCGGCGCCTCGAAGCTTCTGCGGTATTCATCTGTTTTTTCCCGGTTTCCCGACAAAAATTTCACATACCCGATGGGCGTCCTGTCCACGATTTTCTGCGGCAGGGATACCGTAAAAATGGAGCCTTTCGTATAAATACTGTCAACGGTGATCTCGCCGTCCATCAAATCCACAAGCTGTTTCGTGATGGATAATCCCAGCCCGCTTCCTTCCACCTTCCGATTCTTTCTGGCATCCGCCCGGAGGAAAGAATCATAAATATGTTCCAGGTCTTCTTTTCTGATACCGATTCCGGTATCCGTTACCGTAATTTTCAGGAGGCCGTTTTCTTCCGCCGCCGCATCCATTTGTACGGACAGCGTAACGGAACCTTCCTGCGTATATTTTGCCGCATTGGTCAGAATATTTAACGCCACCTGACTGATTCTTTTCATATCCCCGAGCAGGACAGACGGGAGATTTTCGTCGATATCCAGCAGAAATTCCAGCTTTTTTTCTTTCAGGCGTACCTGTATCATATCGATCAGGTTCCCAAACAGTTCCACCGTCTGATATTCCATCGGCAGAATTTCCATTTTTTTCATTTCCATCTGCGACAGGTCCAGCACGTCGTTGACAAGGTTTAACAGCATTTTGCCCGCGCTGTGGATGTTCCGGGCATACTCCTTCGTCATCTCTTCGCCGCTTTCCCGGAGAATCATCTCATTCAGACCGATAATCGTATTGATCGGCGTTCTTATTTCATGGCTCATGCTCGCAAAAAAACTGTTCTTGGATTCGCTGATCTGTTCCAGCTCCTCCTGCTGCCTCTGCGCGATATCCCGTTCTATTTCAAACATTTTCGCCTGCACTTTTAAAATCAGTCCGCCTGCAAGTCCCACAGCCAGCATCGCGAAAACAGAGTCCGTATAGGCCGCCGCTTTGGAATCCATCGGCACGATCAGTTCCGGATGATAATACCCGAATACATAGGTAAAAATATCCACAATCAGCGACAGCGCCAGGAAAAAAATGAGTTTTTTCCCGGAAAACATCAGAAAAATATACAGAAGGCCGAGCGAAAACCAGATCGCCGCACCGCCTTCCAGACCGCCGCTCAGAAAAAACATCGCCGGAAAAATCAGCAGAATAATCAGAAATCCGACAACCACCGCCGCGAAGTCCAGTTTCCGGAACTTAAAGGTGGCAAGCAGCGCAATCCCAAGCACCGCCAGAAGAATCGCAAGCGGAAGCACGATAATCTTCACGTCCATGATGCTGATACATTCTATGATACCCATAATCGCCAACGCGCTTCCCACGAGAATGATCACTCGGAATATCCGTTCCCGCAGCTCATAATCCCGCCGGTATATCGTATGGTAGATTTTCTGCAGCCAGTCTTTCACGCCCCGCCGCCCCCTTTCTGTTTCAGCCTTTCCCGGATGCCCGAAACGGCATCCATCGCGGACATATAGTCACACATTTCGATCTTTCTCCACACAGGCCGGAGCGCCCCGGCAAGCGCTTCGCCATGATACCGAAAGTTCTCCGCTCTCCGCACGATGTCCCGCATCTTTTCTGCGTCAAGCGCATATACGGCATTCTCCAGTTCGGAAAGCATCCCGTCAAACGCCTCTTCGGAAAGCTCCGGCAGCGCATTCCCGGTTCCGGCGGTTTCTGTTCCGGCGGTTTCCGCAGTTTCTTTTCCGGGCACTCCCGCTCCTGCGGTTTCCGCAGTTTCTTCTCCGGGCACTCCCGCTCCGGGCATTTCTTTGCCGTGCGCTTCCGACATCGCCGCACCGATCTGCACCTGTACATACGGACTGGTCTCCAGTTCTTCCATCACATGCCTGTATTCCGCCATCATTTCGGCATGGTTATTTTGCAGATAGTCTATATCGCTCCTTTTTCCGGCAAGCTCCAGCGCTTTCGCTTTCGCCGCAAGCGGAAGTGCGCCGATATTCTGCATCATGCTCTTTAAGGCATGGACTTTGATCGTATAATTTTTCCAGTCATGTCTTTCGAACAGTTCTTCCAACAGCCGCCGGTTCTCATGCCGCTCTTCGTAATAAGCAGCCAGAATATTCAGATATTCTTCTTTTCCGCCGCAGTACAGCATCCCCTGCTGCACATCCAGACTTCCGACGGCAAATTCTTCTTTTTCTTTCCGCGTTTTTTCTTCCACGGCTTCCGCTTCCGGTTTTGCCTGGAAAACCAGTTTTTCCGCCGGCAGATTTCTTTTTAGCACGCGTTCCAGGACGGATATTTCGATCGGCTTTGAGATAAAATCGTCGAACCCTTCTTCCAGAAACATCTCCCGGTTCCCCGGTGCGGCATTGGCCGTCAGTGCAATAATCGGCAGTTTCCGGTAATAATGGCCGACTTTTTCCCGAATACGGTGCATCGTCTCGATGCCGTCCATCTCCGGCATCATATGGTCCATGAAGACAAAATCATAGGACATATTCTCAATCAGCTGCAAAGCCTCTTTTCCGCTGACCGCATAAGTAACCTTGATCTGATAATCTTTTAACAATCCTTCCGCAACACGGATGTTCATCCGGTTGTCATCCACAACGAGTACATGGGCGCCGGGCGCAATAAATTTTCCCGGCCTTACGATCTGCCTTCCCCCCTCGAAGCCTTCGCTCCCGTTCAGGACGGATACGACGGGAAGTATGTAAAAAGGCTTATAGAGCCGTATGATATCCGGATTCGTTATATACTTTTCCCGCGGACGGTCGATGACCATAATCACCCGCGCATGCCGGGTCAGTTCGTCGAAATATGCCTCGTCTTCCTGATATTCCTCAAGGCCGATGAATACATGCGTATAAGGGCTGTGCGCCCCCCGCCGTTTCATTTCCGCCAGATTACGGCATACATGGCATCTTACCCGAAGCTGTCTGATCATACCGGCGATAATGCCGGAATATTCGTCGCGGATGGACATCATATCGAACTGTTCCATATCGAAATAGGCGGCAATATTCATCTCTTCCCGGTTCTCCACCTGTCCGATCGGCTTTTCGTCCAACACTTTCTGCGGTACGACGAAACGGAAAGTACTTCCTTTCCCGATGCGGCTCCGCACCGTGATCGTGCCTCCCATTTTCTGTACAAGCTCTCTGGAAATCGCAAGCCCAAGCCCGACGCCGCCCTCCTGACGGTTCCGTCTCGTATCGATCTGGCTGAAACTTTCAAACAGTTTTTCCAACCCTTCCTCTTCTATGCCGATACCGGTATCTTTGACCGATACGCAGAGATTAATGCCGTAATTTTCTTTTCTCGCGTAAATCCTGATGATAACGCCGCCCTCATTCGTGAACTTAACCGCGTTATCGATCAGATTCATCATGACACGGCGTATCTTTTTTTCATCGCCGTAAAGACCGCTCGGAATATTCGCATCGCAGTCCACAATCAGCTCGATCTGCTTATCCGCCTTTTTGGCCATCGCCATATTAATAATATCGTTGATGGTGGAAGTAATATTGTAAGCCTCTTCTTCCAGATTCATTTTTCCCTGCTGTAACTGGGAAAAATCCAGAATATCGCTGACAAGCGACATCAGATCATGCCCCGCATCCCGGATGTCGAAAACTTCCTCCCTCATTTTCTCCGGATCGTGCTCCCTGAGCGCCATTTCGCTCATGCCGCAGATCGTATTAACCGGTGTTCTTATTTCGTGGCTGACATTGGCGAGAAAATCGTCCTTGCTCTGCTCCGCTTCCATCAACGCTTCGATGATCTTATACACTTCCTCATTCCGCTCCGCCCGGTTCCGCAGCCAGATAAAAAGAATAAACAGCACGCACAAAATATTCCCAAGCTGGGCAGACAGACCGCTGATTTCCTCCCCCGGCATCCCTTCAAACGTCCCGGCGATGACGCCGTGATAAAAAATAATAAAGCAGACCGAAGCCAAAGGAATCCAGAGAAGTTCCGAAATACCAAAAAAAGAAACGATAACCGCCATCGCCATAAAAGTAGGCACAACGACGGATAGTTCCTTTGTATTAGAAGCGTACAGAATAACCGCCATCTGTATCAGGACCGTGCCGATAACCGCCCTGACACGAAAGTTTCTGTATTTGCTGAGAAAAAGGCCCCAGCCGGCAGTCAGTCCCACCAGCATAGCGCCCGGAATCCATGCTTTCCATCCATGATTTATGGCGGCGGCACACAAACCCAGCGTATAAATGCTGTACAGAATGATCGCCACACGCTCTCTTTTTCTCTGGTTCCTCCTGTTCTGCTCGAAAAATTCCACCCCTGTCCCCCCGTTTCCCGCATAACTTAATTAATGAAGCTGTCTGTGAATCTTGCGCAGAATCCGGAAAATATTCGGATTAAACTGTTTGCCCGCATCCTCTTCCATCATCGCGAGCGCCTCTTCATTATGGTAGGAATCCCGGTAAGTCCGGTTTTCCGTCATGGCGCAATATGCACTCACCACGGATACGATCTGCGCCGAAAGCGGAATTTCTTCCCCGCTTTTTCCAAAGGGATATCCGCTGCCGTCCCAGTTTTCATGATGATACTGGACGATATCCAGAGACATCTGCAAAAAGTCATTATAATCGCCCGTGTCCATAATGTCCTGAAGGATTCTGGCTCCGATCGAAACATGTGTTCTGATAACCTCCCGGTCTTCCGGCGAAAGAGACTCTCTTTTCCGCAGAAGTTCGGTAGGTATCGCTACGTTTCCAAGATCGCACAGCGGCGCCGCCAGCTCTATCGTATCGATATAAACATCCGAAATCATATGGCTGTAATCCGTCGATAACTGCATCGCCTCCGCCAGTGTCCGGCAGTTATGACAGAGCCTCTCCATATGGTTTTCATCATAACAGGCGTTTTCTCTCGCCACACGAATCAGCGCATAAAGCACGTTCTTCTTTTCCAGTTCCAGCTGATGAAGCTGTTCTCCGACGGAAGTCTGTAACCGCCTGTTCATCGCAAGCAGCTCCCGGTTCGCATCATACAGCTTCAGGTGGAGTTTTAATCTCGCTTTTACGACTTTCGGAATAAAAGGCTTCGTGATATAATCTTCACCGCCCAGATCAAAGCCCTTCACCACATCCGCCGGATCGTCGAATGCGGATATAAAAATGATCGGAATATCCCTTGTTCCCGGATTTTCCTTTAGTCTCCGGCAGATCTCATAGCCGTCCATTTCCGGCATCGCAACATCCAGAATAATCAGCTGCGGCCGCAGCCTGCCCACCATTTTAAGCGCCTGAACGCCGTTTTCCGTCAATACCGGCTGACAGCCCATTTCCTGAATAATATCCCGCAAAACGAACCGGTTGGTATCCACATCATCCACCACCAGAATTTTTGCAGTCTCTCTGCTTCCTGTCCCCTGTGCCATACACGCCTTCTCCCTGTTATTTGCTGTATCCTGTTTTATAAAAAAGGCTGAACCCTTTTGATTCAGCCTTTTCATTTTATAATGTTCCGCTATGCAAAATATTCTCAGCTCCTGCGTACCAGATGACGCGGAAGGCCGTTTACATATAACGGCTGTAATTCGCCCATAATAAGCGGTCTTGCATACTTCTCATAACCCTCGTTCAGGCCTTTGCAGTCCTCGGTGATCCACTCATCCGGAACTTTCCTTTCCACATTGGCAATCGCATGAATGTCATATGCGCTCGTGCCGCACTGGTAAGGCGCATCGCCGTTTCTGTCAAGGGTAATCATCATGCCGGTCTTGCCTTCTTCCGCCGCCATAACCGCATCGAAGCCAACCTGGAACGCTTCGTTAATATCCGTCAGGGAAGCAAGATGCGTTGCCGCACGCTGTAAGGTGGAAAACTCGATCGCACGGGTCTTCAATCCTGTTTCCGCCGCGATCTTATCCGCCAGCATAACCGCCGTACCGGACATCTGTTTGTGGCCGAAAGCATCGACTGCCACTTCCCTGCCAAGCTCGCAGACATAGCGGCCGTCAGCAATTTTCACGCCTTCCGATACCGCGATAACAACGGAAGATTTCTCTTCCGCGAGCTTCTTGATATCTTCCATGAATTTATCCATATCGAATACTTTTTCCGGTAAATAGATCGCGTCCGGTCCGCTGCAGTCGTCGCCCTTTGACAGCGCGGCAGCCGCCGTCAGCCAGCCTGCGTTACGTCCCATGATCTCAACGATGCAGATTGTAGGTTTTCTCGCGCCGAAAGATTCGTTGTCGCGGATGATCTCTTTCATGCTCGTCGCAATATATTTTGCCGCGGAGCCATATCCCGGACAGTGGTCCGTGATCGGAAGATCATTGTCGATCGTCTTGGGAACGCCCATGAAGCGCTGCGGTTTGTTATGAGCAGCCGCATAATCGGAAAGCATTTTAACCGTATCCATCGAATCGTTGCCGCCCGTATAGAAAAGGCATTCGATATCATGTTTCTCCATGATTTCGAAAATCTTCTCATAGACATCTTCATGCCCTTCGATCTTCGGCATTTTAAAACGGCAGGAACCTAAAAATGCGGAAGGAGTTCTCTTTAACATCTCAATACCGGTCTCGTCGTCGAGATACTCGCCGAGATCGACCATTTTATCCTGAAGAAAGCCTTCAATACCATGCACCATACCATAAATTTTCTTTACGCCAAGCTTCTTCGCCGCCGCATAAACGCCCGCTACGGAAGAATTGATAACGGCTGTGGGGCCGCCGGACTGACCAACAACAATATTTCCTTTCATCGCCACATCTCCTTTAATATTCTTTGTTTTCTGCTCACGCCGCCCGGATATCGCTATTCGGACAAACTTATAAGTAGTATACCAAATAAATGCGAAAATGGCAAGTAATGGGAAAGAAGATATTTTGTATACAAAGCGGCTTTCCAGGCGTATCGGACACCGAGCCGCAAGGCGCGTGATATCAGGCGGAAGACACAGGCAGCATTTCAGGGGGGGGCGGGGCGGCGTATGTTCCTGGCGGAGGCCCTGGAAAGGCGCCGGTACTTTGCGAAAAGGCGGCTCGCCGCATTTGAGCTTAGTACCGTTGCTGCCTTTCGCGGAGCAGAAGCGTGCCTCCAAAGGAACATACGCCGCCCCGTCCCCCCTGAAATGCTGCCTGTGTCTTTGTCCGGTATCGCGCCGCTTTCACTGACCGGATCCCATCCTTATCCTACCGGATCAGATAAAAGAAGTATCCCGCATAGCACGCCAGCAGTATCGCACCGCCATGACGCTGTAATTTCTGCTTCCGTATTACGCAAAGCCATAATAATACTGCCGTCGCGATACAGATAACCGTATCGATCAGGAAAGCGGGCTGATAAACAACAGGTGTTATCACTCCCGAAATTCCTACCACAAACAAAATATTGAAAAGATTGCTGCCAACAATGTTTCCGACAGCAATATCCGCCTTGCCCTTGACCGCCGCCGTCGCAGAAGTAACCAGTTCCGGCAGAGATGTTCCAAAGGCAACGATGGTCAGACCGATGAGCCGCTCGCTCATACCGAAGATTTTGGCGAGCGCCGTCGCCGCATCGACCGTAATGTCGCTGCCGAATACGATCATTGCGCCGCCGATGAGAATCAGCAGAAGCAGCTTAAACATACTGTCCTTTCCGCCGTCCTGATCTGTTTCTTCTCCGCCTGCGGCGGCCTGTCCCTTTTTGGCCATCTGCAGAAGATACAGCAGATAAACCACCATGCCCACAAGCAGTATCAGGCCGTCGATTCTCCCGATTGTACCGTCAGTCAGGCCAAGCGCCGCCAACAGCGCTGTCGCAGCGACCACCATCGGCAGTTCATATTTAATGGTTGACTTCTGCACCGCCAACGGAGATATAACAGACGTTATGCCAAGTATCAGAAGAATATTTATGATATTGCTTCCCACTACGTTGCCGATCGTAATTTCCGCGCTACCTTTTAACGCCGCCGAAGTGCTGACGGCCGCTTCCGGAAGACTTGTACCGATGGCGACGATGGTCAGGCCGATGACAAGCTGCGGGATGCCGAATCTTTCCGCGACTTTACCGGCTCCCTCCACAAACCAGTCCGCACCCTTTACCAGCATGACAAAACCAATGATGAGAAATAATAGTTGTACTGCTACATTCATTTTTCTTTTCCTCCTGTATTTTGAAATATGAAAGGTTTTTACTGCGTAAATTCTTCTTGGAAGGCCTCCACGGTTACGGCAGTTTTCTATAAAAAATCGCCGCTCGGCAGCGGCGATTACAAGAATGCTTCGCATTCTCCCCTGAAATGGTTTCTGCTGCGGCAATTTCCTATTATATAAAAAAAGAGACTCCCAGCACTTTCGTGCTAAAAGTCTCGTACTTCCGAATCTGTTTCCGCCGAAATACGGAACTTCGTCCCGTTTCCTGCGAAAAAACCTGAAAGATGCGCAAACATGGCCTTCGCCAGGGTATGTTGCTTACGCATGATAACTACTCCCTCTTAACCTGCCACCAGATTATCATATCCCCCGGTGCCTGTCAATATACCAATTTCAGAAAAAGACGATTTCCATATTTCTTAACATGCCATTAACAAACACCTGTTTTTGTCCGCCGCTCTTAATGTATTTTTTCCAGCGCTTCTTTGGAAAGCATCTTACGGATATTGCAGAAGAACAGCACCGAGGCCGTCGTCGCTGAAATAATATCGGAAACCGGCTCCGAATAGTACACTCCCATAACGCCGAAAAAGCGAGGCAGTACAATCGCAAGCGGTATCAGCAGAATAATCTTCCGGAAAACCGCAATGAATAAAGAAATCTTCGCCTGCCCCAGCGCCAGAAAGGTCGGCTGGATACCGTTCTGCAGTCCGAAAATGGACATACCGAACATAAAGACCGGCATCGTTTTACCGACTAACGCGATCAGCTCCGCGTCATCCGTAAAGAAAGAAGCGTACCATTCCGGAAACAGGATTGTCGAGGCCGTGGATATCAGCATGAATACAAAGCAGGCACCGATCATCCACCGGTAAACTTCCCGCACCCTTTTAAAGTTTCCGGCGCCGTAATTATAGCTGATAACAGGTGATATCCCTTGTGTGAAGCCGCCGATCGGCGCCGAAAAAATCTGCATGACGCTCTGCATGATCGTCATGGAACCTACATACAAATCGCCGCCATACGTCTGTAAACCGTGATTTAACACGATACTGATAAAACTTTCCGTGGCCCGCATGATAAAAGGAGATATGCCGAGCGAAAAAATACTGAATAAAATATCCTTTTCCAATCTCAGACAGCTTCTTCTGATTTTCAGCGTCGTTTTCTTTCCCATCAGGAAGCCAACTACCCAGAAAGCGCTCAGAGCCTGTGAAATAACAGTCGCTATTGCCGCTCCCTTCACCCCGAGTCCAAACGCAAAAATAAAGATCGGATCCAGTATAATGTTCGCAACAGCGCCGATCAGAACGGAATACATGGCGATTCTGGACTGGCTCTGGCAGATGATGAAAGCGTTAAGGCCGAGCGCAAACTCCACAAAAATCGTTCCGATCAGATAAATCGAGATATAATCGACCGCATAGCCGATCGTGGCGTCGCTGGCGCCAAACATATATAACAGTGGTTTTTGAAAGGCGTAAAAGAATCCCATCAGGACCACCGTACAGATCACCAGAAAGGTAACGCTGTTTCCCAGAATCTTTTCCGCGTGTTCCCTGTCCTTTTTTCCAAGCCAGATCGCCGCAAGCGGCGCGGCTCCGCTGTTGATGAACCCGGAAAATGCCGAGATAAACACTGTAATGCAAAAGGTTACGCCGACGCCGGTCAGCGCCGCAGCTCCCACATCTTTCATATGCCCGATATAGATACGGTCAATGATACTGTACAAAATGTTAATCAGCTGGGCTAAAATCGCCGGAAAAGCCATGCTGACCACAAGGCTCCCTATCGGTGACGAGGCCATCTTCTCTTCTCTTGACAATGCTTCCGTCGGTTTTGGTTCCTGCTGGTTCTGTCTGTTCTGTTCCATCTTAAAATTTCTCCTGTTATGTTTCCGTATGCTTCCGAATTTTCCATTCCATACTATCGATGATATGCCAATCCCGTGAAAAAGGCAATAATATCATTCGCTATTTTATTTATTTCCCGCCTCCTGAAAACCTTTCACCTTTAATCAAATCCTGCTTTAATTTTTTCTTTTTCTCAAAAATAGGGAACCGGTCATGTTTCCGACGCCTCTTCTGCTCCATAAAAATCTCCGGTATAATCGTTTACGGCAGCGCTCCCCATCCGCTGCCGTAAAATCCAATCCGCATTCCCGACGGGAAAGAATCCGCCCTGCATTCACAAATGTTATTTATTAAATCTTAATTTAATATTATATAGGCAAACACCGTCAGCTTTCCGCGTGTCTATAAAAATTTCCCTGAAAACCGGGTTTTCAATCTTTCCATAAAATGATACTATAAAATGGTAAAACAAAGAGCATACAAAACAATTGACTGCATTTTTGAAAAGGGAGGTAATCTTCATGGCAGCAACTGATTATACAGCAGCGTTTAAACAGGGAAGAAAAAGCTATCAGGCCGCTCTGACAAAGGGCGAATATCCCTATCTCCCGGTGCTTGACGATATTTTATCCTACACGGAAGTCGCATCCGTCGATAATCTCGGGCTGATCGATATTCCACTGAACAAGATCGTCGGAACCAAAACCGAAGGACGTACCAATGCCTTTGCGAATAACTTCATGCCCCTTCTCCCGGAAGACTCGGAGTTCGGCATGAAATGGTCCCTTTTATACGATCATCAGATTAACGACGGCATTCGGGATCCCATCGTTGCCTATGAGTTCATGAACCAGTTCTATGTACAGGAAGGCAACAAACGCGTCAGCGTTATGAAATATCTGAAAACCTACAGCATTCCGGGAACCGTAACCCGTCTGATTCCCAGAAAAACAGAGGATAAGGAAAACCGTCTGTACTATGAGTTTCTGGACTTTTATGCGGTTTCCCAGAGCTACGACGTGTGGTTTGGGAAAGAAGGCAGCTACAAAAAACTGCTGAAACTGATGGGCAAAAAAGAAGACGAAATGTGGAGTGACGACGACAGGCTTACTTTTCACGCCGCATGTTACAGTTTTTCCGAAGCCTTCCGGAAAGCGCACGGTGAAAAACTTGACCTTCCCGTATCCGACGCGTTTCTTGTTTATGTGGAAATTTACGGATACGATCAGGTAAAAGGCGAAACGGAGAATGAAATGTTCGCTGCCCTCCAGAAGATGTGGACGGAAATCACGCTGGCCGACAAGGGCAATCAGGTAGAACTCGTTCAGAATCCGGCGGAACCCAAATCCACGCTGTTAAACCGTCTGCTTCCCGCAGTCTCACCGGAAACTTTGAAAATTGCGTTCGTGTATACCAAAACGCCCGATACGTCGAGCTGGGCTTACGCACACGAATTGGGAAGACTGTACATAGAACAGATTTATGAGGGAAAAATAAAAACAATGGCTTTTGACAAAGCCGACAGCGACGCCGAAGTAGCCGAAGCGATCGAGATGGCCATCGAACAGGGCTGCAATCTGGTTTTCACGACTGCCGCACAGATGGCCAACCAGAGCGTGCGCTCCGCGATCCTGCATCCAAAAGTAAAAATATATAACTGTTCCATCATGATGTCCTACTCCTCCATCTGTACCTATTATGCGCGGATGTATGAGTCGAAATTCCTGATGGGCGCCATCGCGGCCGCTCTTTCACGAACCGACAGGCTCGGTTATGTGGCGGACTATCCGATTTACGGAACGCTGGCAAATATCAACGCCTATGCGCTCGGCGCGAAAATGATCAATCCCTATGTCAAAATCTATCTGGAATGGTCCAAAATAAAAGGCCAGGACGCCAGAGAACGTTTAAACCAGGAAGGCATCCTTTTTGTCTCCGATAACGACATGATCACACCGGAACACGCTTCCAGAGCCTACGGCCTTTATATGAAAAAAGAGGACGGAACCCTCGATAATCTGGCTACGCCGATCTGGCACTGGGGAAAATTCTACGAACGGATCATCAGAAATATCTGTAACGGAAGCAGCGAGGAAAGCGCCCAGAAAGGAAAAAGCGCCGTCAATTACTGGTGGGGAATGTCTGCGGAAGTCATCGACGTCATATGCTCCAAAGCAATGCCTCACGGAACTTACCGGCTGATCGAATTTCTGAAAAACTCTATCCGCGCCGGCGCCTTTCATCCTTTTGACGGACCGATCTACGCACAGGAAGGCGTTCTTCGGTGTAAAGAAGGCGAAAGCCTGAGTCCGGACGAAATCATCACAATGGACTGGCTTGTGGAAAATGTAATGGGAAAAATTCCCGAACTGGAAGAACTGACGGAGGAAGCCCAGGCGCTTATGCAGCTTCAGGGCATTAAAGCAGATGAAAACACGGATAAATGACGCCCCACAGACAAACAACGAGATGCCGCCGGAGGGCGGTTCCCCGGGAAATGACGTTCCACAGACAGATAACACCCTGCACATATTGGTGCTGGCCGATCACAAATCAAAATTTTTATACGATTATTATGATCCGGAACGGGTAAAAAATATCGACCTTATCATTTCCTGCGGAGACCTTCCGCCGGAATATCTGACTTTTTTCGTCACGCTCTGCAACGTGCCCTTACTGTATGTTAGAGGAAACCATGATAACAAATACGATACAAAGCCGCCGGAAGGCTGTATCTGCATTGAGGACGACATCTATGTCCATCAGGGCATCCGCATCATGGGACTCGGCGGCTCCATGGAATATATCCCCGGTGCCGGCGGGCAGTATACGGAACATCAGATGAAAAGAAGGGTACGGAAACTCCGTTTCAAACTCTGGCGGCACAAAGGATTCGACATCCTCGTCACCCACGCGCCCGCCTATCATGTCAACGACATGGAAGACCTGCCCCACCGCGGTTTTTCCGTCTTCCGCACGCTGATGGAAAAATATGAGCCAAAGTTCTTTTTTCACGGCCATGTTCACGCCAACTACGGCCGAAACTTCAAAAGAAAGGATATCTACGCCAATACCACGGTTATCAACGCATATGATTTTTATGTGGTAGAATATCCGCTCGGTGAAATATCCTGAAAAACCCGTATCTGAAAACAGGAGGTAAAACGATTGAAAACAATTCTCATACCATTAGTACTCATTGCAGCCGTGTTGTTTCTGTTAATCCTTTTCATGGCAATCGGCTATGTAAAGGCGCCGCCGGATATGGCATACATCATTTCCGGTTTTAAAAAGAAATCCAAAATCGTTATCGGAAAGGCCAGCATCCGCATTCCTTTCTTTGAACGGCTGGATAAACTGAACCTGCGCCTGATTCCGATCGACGTCAAGACGAGCAACGCCGTTCCGACCGCCGATTACATCAATATCAACGTGGATGCGACCGTCAATATCAAAATCAGCAATAATCCCGATAAACTGCGGCTTGCCGCGGAAAACTTTTTAAATAAAGATACCGCGTACATAGCGAGCGTTGCAAGGGAAGTCCTGGAAGGCAACGTGCGCGAGATCGTGGGCAAGATGCGTCTGGAAGAAATGGTCTCCGACAGACAGAAATTTGCCAATCTGGTAAAAGAAAACGCCGAACCCGATCTGGCGGCGATGGGACTGGATATCATCAGTTTTAACGTACAGAATTTCGTGGACGGCAACGACGTCATCGAAAACCTCGGTATCGATAACATCGTCAAGATCAAGAAAACGGCGGCGATCGCCAGAGCCGAGAGCGAAAGGGACATCAAAGTCGCACAGGCCGCCGCCGATAAAGAATCCAATGACGCGGCCGTTGCCGCACAGACGGAAATCGCCAAGAAACAGAACGAACTGGCCATCAAAAAATCCGAATTACAGCAGGAATCCGACACGAAAAAGGCGATGGCGGACGCGGCTTATGAGATTCAGAAAGAAGAACAGCGTAAGACAATCGAAGTCACCACCGCCAATGCCGATATCGCGAGACAGGAACGGGAGATCGAGTTAAAGCAGAAACAGGTCGCCGTCAAAGAACGCGCGCTGGAAGCGGAAGTTAAAAAACAGGCCGATGCAGACAAATACGCGGCACAGCAGAAAGCGGACGCCGCGCTCTACCAGCGTCAGAAAGAGGCGGAGGCAAAACAGTTCGAAGCCCAGCGCGAAGCGGAAGCAAGAAAGGCACAGGCCGAAGCCGACCGTTTCTCCAAAGAACAGGAAGCGGAAGGTATCCGGGCCGTGGGTGAAGCGGAAGCATCCGCCATTCAGGCAAAAGGTATCGCCGAAGCGGAAGCGATGGAACGAAAAGCCGAAGCGTATGCGAAATACAATAAGGCGGCCGTGGCGGAAATGATGATTAAAGTCCTTCCCGATATCGCCGCGAAGATCGCAGAACCGCTCGGACAGATCGATAAAATCACGATTATCGGCGGAAACGGCGACAATAACGGCGTCGATCAGGTTGCGGGCAATGTCCCCGTCGTGATGGCAAAACTGTTCGAAAGCATGAAAGAAGCGACCGGCATCGACCTTTCCGAAATCATCAAGGCCGATACTTATGACGCAAAAGTCAACCGCAATGTCAACCTGACCGGTCTGGACGATGTAAATCTGGTCGTCAAATCGGAAAACAACATTCAATAACATGTGTTATAAAAGAATGGCCCTGTTGAGTCATTCTTTTATTTTGCAGAAAAATTTTCCGGACTGCGTTATGCTTTGTACATGCATCGCAATTATGCAAAATCCTTTTTGCAGTAAACCCATTGCGCCGCCGCATAACAGGCGATGATCACGCCGGCGCCGCCCGCCGCCATAACCAGATTTACATTTCCTTCCGCAAAAATAACAGCCGCATTGGCATAGTAAAAGGGCGTGACGTATTTCAGATCTTCAATCGCCGGCACTATGCGGCACATCATATCGGCCGCAAAGAGCAGAAGCGTCAGGCCAAGCCCGGCTCCCATCATGCTTTTCCGCACACAGGCCGAAATCAGAAAGCAGATCGTTCCGACCTCCAGCTGCATCATCACAGCAGCCCCGTGATACAATGCCAATTCTTTTGTCAGAAGATCGCCGGATTCCCCCATCGCTATAAATCCCAGGACATACAGACCGATGCAGGCCAGATTTAAAATCACGATATTGCTGACAAGCGTCAGATATTTTTGAAAAACAATCCGGCCCCTTTCAATCGGAAGTACACACAGAAACTCCGTTGTATGGCCGCTTTCTTCCTTAGCCAGCATGCCGGTTCCCAGAATTGCCGCGAACATGGCGCCTCCGAGACTGTGCATCATGGCGATTTCCGTCGCATAATATCCTCTCAGCGTCGCCACATTCATTTTATCCATGCCAAGCGCGGCGGACATGGCGCCCAGATCGGAAAAGGAATCGGCAATTCCCTGAATGGACTCTTCCAGACTCGTATAAAGCAGAATACAGCCAAAACAGATCAATCCAACGCTGAGCGTCCAGATCAGAAGGTTCTTTGCATTCATCTTCATTTCATGTTTATATAATATCATATGTTATTTCTCCTTTTCCTTTTTCCTGTCCTTCCGTTTTTCCGTATCTTTTTAATCTGCCGCTTCTTCTGCTTCTTTTTCATAATAGTGCATAAAAATTTCCTCTAATCCCGGCTCTTCAATCGTAATATCCCCGATATCATGGCCGGCAAATCCGGCAAAAAGCTCGTTCAGACTGCCCTGATACATGAAATCCTCCTCTTTTCCGTCCCGTATCATATGAATATGTTTCGCGTTGCTTTTGGTCAGGTTTTCCACCGTATCGCTGCAAATGAGCTTTCCCTCTTTAATAATAGCGGCATGTCTGCAATACTTTTTAATTTCCGACAGGACATGGGAAGACAAAAAACATGTCGTCCCCTGTTTGTTATATTCCAGAATCAGGTTAAAAAATTCGGACTGCATCAGCGGATCGAGGCCGCTCGTCGGTTCATCGAAGATAAAAAGCCGCGGCCGGTGCTGCATGGCGCAGACAATGCTGACTTTTTTCCGGTTTCCCAGCGACAGTTCTTCTATTTTCTTCTCAGGCTCCACCTTCAGACGTTCGCACAGCATGGCCGCCTCCTTCCGGCAGTCCATGCCGCGCATGTCCGCGGCAAGCCGGATCACCTCTTTTGTTTTCATGGAGGGATAAAACATCGCTTCAGAAGGCATATAACCGATTTCCTTCAGGATTTCCCTTTGATGCTTCCGCACATCCATCCCGAAAACGCTGATACTCCCTTCCTGAAACCGAAGAAGTCCCAGAATGCTTCGAATCGTCGTGGATTTCCCCGCGCCGTTCGGGCCGAGAAACCCGTAAATATCTCCTTTTTCCACGGACAGGGACAGATGACTGACGCCCCTGTTCTTTCCGTAATTTTTGGTCATATTCTGAATGGATACTGCATATTCCTGTCCGCTCACTTTACCGTTCCTCCTTATCCCGTCTGCTCTTGAACCGTTCCAGCTCCCGGTTCAACTGGGCCGTGTCGATATCCCGTTTGAGTTTATAAATCAGGAACACGCATAGATAAGTGATCAGCATGTAAGGGAAAAAGCAAAACGTCACCGTCAGATTCCCGTCAAACCAGCGAAACAGATAAGCGATAACCGTATATAAGGCCGTGCAGAAAACCGAGCGCCCCGCCACCCCGGCGCCAAACCGCTCCGCCTCATCAAAATTTTGCAACAGATATACCTGTAAATAACTCATGGCATAGGATGTCAGAACCATTTCGATCATGACCGGAATGCCGGCTACATAACTGCCCTGCACAACACGGTGCAAAAAATAATAAAACAGGATGATGGAAAAATATAAACAGGCCTTGATCTCGATGCCGATCTCCATCGATAAAAACCGTTTGAATTTTTCCGACTGCAGTAACGTGATTTTTCGTCTTTTTTTCTCCGCTCTTCCTTTCATGCTTCCTCCCTCAGAATATTTCTCAGCGCACCCGCATAACGTCTCGAAATGACGATATGTTCTCCATTGTCCATCGTTGCGTCGATGCGGTTCCCGTTCATGCTTTTCAGCCTGTTAATTCGATAAATGTTGAGCATTACCGACTTACTGCACCGGAAAAAACCATCGTGCGCATAGAGTGTCTCAAAGAGCGCAAGCGTATGCCCCGTCCGGTATACCTCGCTTTCCGTATAAAAATACGTAACACCGTCAACGCTCTCCAGATAAAGAATATCCTGCACATTTATGAAAAACTGCTGGCCGTCCTTCATGCCTGACAGCTTTTCGCTCTTTCCTTCCAGATACCGGACAATTCCCGCGAGATGGTCCGTCATCTGTCTGTACCGGACAATCACTTCTTCATTTCCCCTGTCGATCTGCTGTAATGTGACTCTCAAACTATCCCTCCATGTCAGGACAAATCCCCGATTCCGTCCCGGGCTGTCCTGCTCCGCCTTTCTATCTCCTTTATATAACTTCCTGCCCCAAAAAGCAACCCCCGCCCCGCCACCATGCACTTTTTTTCCGGTAAGCTGCATCGGTTCCTGCGCAAAAAAATCCGGACGAATCTGCAACCCCCGCAGATTCGTTCCGGATTCTTTATATAAAAAGCAGGCATCTCTCAGACGCTTATCGGGCGCCTCTCCTCTCTATTCCGCCATATAGATCGCCACCTGTTTTTCGATCTCATTCAGCGCTTCGTCCAACGTCTTTTCACCTTCCACATACAAAGCCCCGCTCGTGAACACCGCATCTTCCAGCATGCTGTCCGAAAAATATACCGTATTCACCGAAGCCAGCTCTGCTTTAAATGCCGCTATCTGTTCGTCCGTCGGCCAATATATGGTAAAATCGATAACCAGACCGTCCTCGTTTACAAGTGAAAGATAACCGAATTCCCTGTCTTTTCCCAGATAATCCATATCCGGCGTTAGCTGTATGTCATACGCATTCTGGTTCAGAGGCAGTCCGTAATAGTTCTGCTGTACTTCCGCTGAAAGGAAAAATCCCAGAAATTCTTTGGCGTCCTCCGTCTGTGCAGAGGCGGCGCTGATACCCAGCATCGTCTTTGGAAGAAACAGTCCGCTGCATTCTCCCTGAACAGGCAGAACCAGGGTGTCCTCATAACCGGCCGTTTTTTCGACAGATGCGCTTTCCATATAACCGTATGCCGTGTCAATCCAGCCGCTGATCAGATACAGAGAATCGCTGACATAATTGAAAATACTGTCGGCCAGTCCCCAGTCCACCCGCATGTTTCGGCTGTATCCTCTTGTGCTTTCCTCTTCATAGGACTGCACGATTTCCGGCCGGATGCCATCCATCTGCGCATCATAGATGCGCTTGCTCTGCTCCAGAAATGTTCCGATTGCCTCCCGGTTTAAGGAACCGTTGTCCGAAATCCAGACGGGTGCGCTCGTCATCGCAAACCGCTTTAATATCGTATCGGCGCTGCACATACCGATGATATCATCGCCCGGATGGGCGCTCCGCATCGCTTCCACACCCGCACCGATATCGGATAAGTCCGTCATGCCCGAAACATCGCCGGATTTACCGGCCAGTCTCGGAACGCCAAAGGTCGCCGGCGCCACATAAGCCTTTCCGTCCACTTTCAGCGCATCGATCACATTGTCAAAAAGCGGTTCCTGCGCGCTGTACTGCGCCAGATAATCAGTGATATCGAGCAGCAGGCCTTTGCTCACATAAGACTGGAAGGGGAGGTCATCCATCATGATCAGATCGGGACCGTTCCCCGCCATCACCTCCGTATTCAGCTTTTTGATCGCATCTTCTCTCGTCACCGATCCGCTCTCTTCCATACCGACCTCATAGGAAACGAAAGTGTCCAGGTGCTTTGCCTGATAAAGGGATACGGCCTGCCGCAAATCCTTATCTTCCCGCAGGCTGTATATGGTCAGCTCCTTCTCGGGCACGGACGGAACATCCGGGTCATAAGTATAACGTATCAGCTTTCCGTTGGCAAACAGCACAAGAAAAACATCCCCGTCAAGCCGCATGGCGCTGCTTATCTGGTAAGCCGGATTGCTCAGCATGGACAGCCTGCCGTCCACAATCTGCTCCATCAGGTTGCCTTCGATCACATGTCTGTGGATTCCCTGTTCTCCCAAAACGTAAATCGTCTGTTCTTCTCCCGGCAAAAATATCATCGTCCCATAATCATTGCCGTTATAATAACGATCTCCATAACTGCCGGAGACAAAATCCGTCAGAACGGAATCCTCAATATACTCTCCTGCTTCCATATCATAAAGCAGGGGCAGGTCTGCTCCTGTACCGTAATCATTATCAATGATAAGCAGATCGTCCTGTACCCAGAACCAGTAAATCGGTTCCGAAGCATCCAGCACTTTTTCGCTGCTGCCGTCCTTAAAGACTTCATAAACAGACACGCCGTAAGTACTGATGAAAATACGGTTATCCTCCGTCATAAAAAACGAGCGGATCTTTTTGTCCTCTTCCTCTAACGCAGGTTCTACCGGCACCTGCGTTCCATCCGCCAGAATCAGCTTCAAAGCCGGCGTATAATCGTCGTCATTGATTTCAGCATCATAGATAATGCCCACCGTCCCATCGGGCGACATGCCTATCTCTCCGATATAATATTGCTGCGCAAGCATCTCTTCCATCCAGGACGGCATTTCGCTCTCCCATGTCAGCCCTTCATCTTTGGAAACAAGAAGACCGCGATAGCTGTCCGGAATGACAATACTGCCGTCCTCCCGTCTGCATAAATTGCCCGGATTGCTCAATGAATCCGTCAGATCAGTCTCCTCTTCCACATACCTCCCCATTGCCGTCTTTCCGTTATCTTCTCCGGCATTGTCCTGTATCCGGCCGTCCTGCTTTCCGTCCGTATTCCCCGGCACCCCTTCCCCGCCTCCGGCACAGCCCGTCAGTGCCGCCAGAGACATGGCAAGAAGCAGACTGAGAATTTTCTGCTTCTTTCTTTTTTTCCCTTTTATCATATAGAAACCTCCCTACTGTTTTAATATATCCCCAAAATACCAGAAACTTCTCTAAACTTTCTCTAATAATTTTTAAGAATTTCTTAGAGGATTTTTTGAGAAACTTATGATAAAATCGTACTAAACTTACAGGCGCCTGACGGCGCACCGGCAAATTCCCGAAAGGAGGCCTATCCATGCGTATTCTACTGGCGGAAGACGATAAGGACATAAACAAAGCGCTGACCTGGCAGCTCGCTGCCCGCGGATATAACGTCGATTCCTGCGGCAGCGGGGAAGAAGCCCTTTATTATGGAAAACAGAATATCTACGATGTCATTCTGCTCGACCGGATGCTGCCCGATAAGGAAGGCACGGAAGTCATGACCACACTGAGGAAACTCTCCGTCAACACACCGATCATCCTGATCACGGCGCTCGGACTCCTGCAGGATAAAATTACCGGACTCGATCTGGGCGCGGACGACTATCTTGTCAAACCTTTCGATTTTGAAGAACTGCTTGCCCGGATTCGCTGCGTCACCAGACGATCCGCCTCGTTAAGCACACAGCCGGACGGCCTGATATCCTATCACGATATCACATGGTCCCCGCGGGAAATGTGCCTGACAGGTCCGTCCGGGGACTGTATGCTGTCAAGACGCGAGGGCGATCTGCTGGAAAGTTTTCTCCATTCGCCGGGCGTTACGTTTGCAAGGGAAACGCTTCTGTTAAAAGTGTGGGGGCCCGACAGCGAAGTGGAAAACGGCAACCTGGATAACTATATTCATTTTCTGCGCAGACGGCTCAAGGCAGTCGGCTCCGCTTTACAGATTAAAACCGTATGGGGCGTGGGATACGGCCTGAACGCTCCCTGAAAGGATATTATATGTTCCGGAAGGCTCATTTTCTTTTTACCCTCCTGTGCTCCGGCACAACGATCGCAATCATCATTCTGATATCAACGCTCTACCTGCAGGTTTCGGAGAGCAGTCTCTCCGAAAACCAGTTCCGCTCTTTCCGGAACGATATCAGCACGATTGCCGCCAGTCTGGAAGGCGCTTCTTCCATTTCCATGCAATGGCTGAAAAAAATCGAGACCCAGAACGACTGCATCATCTATGTAATCGACAATGGCACCCCTTTTCTTTCTAATTCGCTTCACAACGATGTTGACTCAAACGGTCACTCTTTGTTACAGGAAAGCCAGGATGCTTATCGAAAAATGTTTCCTTCTTTTTTCTCTCAGATCAATGCCGACGAAGTATACAGGATTTCAATCGATAGCGACAGTAATGAACAATATTTCGTAACCGTGACGACCAGTTATGCTTTTTCCGGCATCCGGCACCACGAATTTCAGTTCCGTTCCGCTTCCGCAAAAGGCTCTTATTATGCTTCCGTAATCGATATCGAAGGCGATTCTGCCCAGACGCAGATGATCATTCTTTACCCGTTAAAACTGCTGAATGCACAGATATTCCGCCAGCGCGTCCGCTTTGTGCTCATCGATCTGCTGGCCGCGGCCGCGCTCCTTTCTTTTTCTTTCTTTTTTACAGGCAGAATTTTAAAACCGCTGCAAAAAAATCAGGAAGCACAGATGCGGTTCTTTGCCGCCGCTTCCCACGAACTGCGCACGCCGCTCTCCGTCATGCTTGCCAGCGCGGAATGCTGCGAAGACGCTGAGGCCGGAGAACAGAAGGGATTTCTTCGCACCATACGGAATGAAGGCCGGCGGATGAATACCCTTCTTGGTGATATGCTGACGCTCTCCCACGCCGGCACGAACCATTTTCCCATCGAACCGGCTCCGGCCCAGCTCGATACCCTGTGCCTTAACGCCTATGAGGCCTTTGAATCCCTGTGCCGTGGAAAAAAACAGACGTTATCCCTCAGTCTGCCCGAAGACGTACCCCCTCGCTGCACCTGTGACGCCGGACGCATCGCCCAGGTGATTTCCATTCTGCTCCACAACGCCGTCAGTTATACGCCGGAGGGCGGTAAAATCGCCCTGACATTAAAATACCACAAAGGCGCTTACGGTTCCATTCGGAAATCAATGCGCCATTCTGCCGCGAAACCCGCCCTTTCTTCTTTCCGCTCATTATATAACAACTGTTTTGCAATAATTGTTTCCGATACGGGATCCGGCATTTCCGATGCCGACAAAAAACATATTTTCGAACGTTTCTATCGGGCAGAAAAAGCCCGAAGCGCTAAGGAGCACTTCGGGCTTGGACTTTCAATCGCTTATGAAATTGTAAACGCGCATCATGGAAAAATCTTCGTCGAAGACAATCCCGGCGGCGGAAGTAACTTCACGGTTATTCTTCCGTAACTTCTTTTTTCCGAAATTCTTTCGATAACAGGAAAAAGCCGAATACAATGCCGTTGATCAACAGCGCCTCTGGAATCATTGCCCAGGTTATCTGCTGGTTTTCCAGCACATCCATAGAATAATTACCGGCCATCACGGGCGCCATGTTATTATTGATAAAATGCAGAATGACGGGAACCCAGATATTGCCGGTCTTCATATAAGCCCAGGCGAAGAAAATCCCAAGAAAAACACACGTTATCATTTGTCCCCCGGTCATGGCAAGCCCTCTGTCCGGCGTCGTATAGTAAAAAAAGTCCAGAAAAATATGCCACAGTCCCCAGACAACGCCCAGAATCAGGACGCCTCTGCGCATGCCGAACCGTTTCTGAAGGATTGGCTGAAAATAATAACGCCATCCGTATTCTTCTCCGAAAAACGGCACAAACGCAAGGAAAAAGTTGATCGGCATAAGAAGCATATAGCTATAAGATACCGGACTTGTTAAAATATCAATTAACATGCCCATCTGGCCGCTTATCGCACAGGACAGGGCTGCCCTTCCGAAATAAAGCCCGACAAATAAACAGATGCAAAGGACAGACGCTTTCCAGCATTTCCATGAAAGGCCATAGGCCCCCCGCCTCTTTTTCCCCGCCGCCAATAAGAAAAACCAGCATAAAATGCTTACTCCGATTATGACATACTGAGAAATCATTCCCCATGCGGAAATCTCCATTCCGTTTACCGTCATCATCTGCCCCGGCATCACAATGGATAATACCGAAAGCGCTATCTGCCCAATCGTCAGGATGATAAAAAACAGGTAAAACCATCTGGGCATCAGACTGTCCTCCCACCTTGTCAGCAGATACGCCAACATTACGCCTGCCGCCGGATAGTGCATCTGTGCAATGGGAAATACGCCCATCTCTGCCGATATCGTGCTTCCGTACCAGATCAGAATGCCCATCAGGCAAGTCACGCCATACGTGACCAGAAGAAAAATAATAAGCTGCTTTTTAGTCTTGTCTGTTTCTGTCATATTCACAACCACACCTTTCTTTCACCTTCCATCGCTCTGTTCTGCCGGAAAGTTCTCAGTACATAATATCACCCTGCGCTTTTTTCAGGAAAAAAATGCCCAGACGGTCCTTTTTCTGCCTGAATGGAAAGCCATTTTACATAACATCCGTTTTTTACATTCGCCGTTTTCAGCCCTCTTTGGGACACACCAGACTTTCCAGATACTTTCGCATGCTTCTGGAAAAAGGGCACCGCTCCCCGTTTTTTAATACTATTTCCCTGCTCTTGCGCTCGATCCCCGCAATCTGGTCTTTCCGTACCAGATAAGCTCTGTGCACGCGGACAAAATGCGGCTTCAGTCGTTCTTCCAGCTTTGACATGCTGCCGATAAAGTCAAGCCGTTCCTGCATGGCCCGCAGTTCTATCCGGTGCGTCCGTTCGGACGTCGCAAAGTACAGGATTTCTCCCAGCGGAATGTGCCGGACGATATCCAATGTCTTTACCGTAAAATATTCCTGCTGCCCGCCCTTCTCCCGGCCAACCCGCTCCGCAATCACCTTCAGGCATTGCGAAAGCCCCGCGTACATCTGACCGGGATCCTTTTTACAAATATAATCCAGCGCTTCAAGATGATAACGGAATGTCTCAAACGCCAGATCCTGGAACGCCGTAACATAGATTAAAAATCCCCCGGCATCCATTTTCCGGATTTCCTCCCCAAGCTGAAAACCATCCATCGATGCCCCTTTCAACTCCACGTCCAGAAAATAGACGCCCTGGCGCTGCTCATACGAAAGGCGCTCCAGGAGTTCTTCCGGCCTGCCGGTACAGAGCACAATTTCCATGTCAAAATTCTCGATCAGTATCTGCTTTTCCAGCCAGATCCGCTCTGCCTCCCGAATCCGTTCATCATCTTCACATAAATAGACTGGAAGCATAGGCCCCTCCCGTCATGATTCTTTTATTTTTAATTCCTGCACAAAACAGCCGTCCTGTATGGCCGTAAAAGAAAATACGGAATCATATCTTTCCAATATTTTCCGATAGCTGTCCAGACCGGTTCCATGTCCGCTCCCTTTCGTAGTATAACCGGCTCTTCCAAGCTGCTTAAAATCCACTGTTCCAAAGAGCGTATTTTTTATGACAAAAGTAATGCAGCCGTTCCGGACGCTGATCAGCAGATGAATCCGCCCGCCTTTCTGCCCCCGCACCTCGTCCATCGCGTTATCGACCAGGATGCCCAGACACCTGCAAAGATCGGTACCGTTCATCCGGCAGCTTTCAAAAGGATTGTATACTTCCAGTTCACAGGACATTCCCTCCTGCTGCATACAGGCAAGCTTCTCCAGGAGCAGGCTCTTTACCGCCATCACGCGAATATTTTCAAGCTGGTTCATCAACTGTATCTGCCCGCCCACCTGTCTGTCGAAATCCCCTGTCATTTCCTGGATAAAATTCTGAACGGCTTCCAGATCGCCTTCTTTTGCCTGCAAATAAATACCCGCCATCATATTCTGAAAATCATGGCGGAATCTGCGCAGCTCGGACTGCATCCGCTCCATTTTTTCTATATAAATCGTCTGCTGCCGCAGGCTGGCCTGCTGAGCCAGAATATATTCCTTCTGCCGCCAGTCGCGCCCCACATAAACGCAGATCAAGTGAATCACCAAAAGCAGGGACAACGGAATCAGTAAAACTGCCGCTTTCAGTTCCTTTCCATATATGACAGGCTCCAATAAATCATAAACCATCGGAAAAAACACCAGCAAAAGGAAAATCCCTTTATGTACCTTTTCCTGTTCCAGCCACTTTCTGTATGTTTTTCCCATGCCGCTTCTGTCAATTCCAAACCCGCAGAGCAAAAGGCAGGCCGGACTGACCACCATCATCCAGAAAAGATATTCCCTTCGGTCTTCGGCAACCGCTATGTTATAGAAATTCTTTCCATATAACTGTATGTACAGCTCCGAAAGAAGCTGCCCGTACGTACACAAAATTTCAACCATCACGGCGCAAAGGAAGCAGTCGCGGAAAGACCGCCTGTATAAAATCTTCAAAAACAATAAACTGCCGGCTATCACAAAATACTGCCACGCAATCATGCCGATCCCATATTTCCATCGAAGCACACCTGCCAGATAACAGGCCGCCCCCGATGACGCGGTCAACAATATTCTGCACGTCCCCGCCAAAATACAGCCCGCCGCATGCCTTATTCCGCAGCGCGGAATCCGGCCGAGCAGAATACCGGACATCCAGAGAAGAAATACGGTATTGACGGTCAGGCTCCATACATTGGCGGCCGTAATCTGAGCAAAAGTCACAAAAAGGCCTCCTTGTCATACAAATAATGAAGCAATCATATTATACAAAGTCCGCAGCATAAAATGCAATACAAAATAAAAGAAGTGCTCGTTTTAAGCACTTCTCAGATGCGGATAACAGGACTTTGAACAGGTTCAAGTCCTCTCTTCGCTTTCTTGATATTTTACTGCGGATAACAGGACTTGAACCTGCACGGTCTCCCACCAGAACCTAAATCATAAGACCGCAATTTATATGCTCACAGAAATCATTTAAAGGCTTGGGTTTTACCTATTATCGTATATCATCATTACACTAACTCATTTCATTGTTGATGTCAAGGTTGATGTCAAATACATACCTATTTGTCCCCTGTCTAACTCAACAGATATCATTGGAAAATGGAATTTCCTGTTATAAATATCATATGTTTTTATTGTTTGGCATTTAATATCGCTCGTTTTTTAATCTTCTTTATTTTCATTTAATGCCGCAATTACGACCGACAGGATTCCAATCACGACCGCCTTGACTATCTGCTCCATCCAAAACACCACCTTCCTTCTGATACTCAGGCGCACATCCTGATTTCTCCCGTCTGTCCGTCATAAAAATAACAGTGGTCAGAAAGACGTTCTTCTGCCTCTACCTGTGCTTCATTCACTTCCACCACCATGCTGTCAAAAACTTCTTTTTCTGATAAATCATTGGCACATACAAAGATCGTCTCGTGAATCGATGACGGCAGGATAAAGAAATTCCGTTCCCCGGCAAATTCCCGTATCAGCTTCTTATTCAGTATACCCGCCGCACCATAAGTTTTTACCGCATTAGTCAGCACATACATCCTGCCATCCATAACGTTTCTCCCATTTTCTCCTCCGCTTTCCTCCGCATCATATCCCATGTTGAGCATCCTCCGGACAAAGGCTTCTATATCCTGAAATTCGTATCCGTCTTTCTCAAGGTTCTTCATCGCCTGTTCATGCAATTGTGCAGTCTCTATTCCATATTGTTCCAACATCTGTTTTTTCACCTTTATGCAGCCCTTCTGTTCCTCCGTCACTCCTATCCGTATAACATAGGCCACCGATAGGTCTAACATCGGAACCGCTGCCAGTTCTTCCAGCATTTCTTCATTCTCTTTTGTGGAGAGCAGAATGGGATATATATGTTCCTTAACGGTCTCCCAGTCCGAAAGACAGCCTGCGGACTGCAAGAGTTCCTCCGTTGTCTCATGCTTTTCCCGTTCCCTGCATATCTCTTTCACACAGTCCGCCATCATCATACTTCCGTTATCATATGATTCATAAAAATCTCCATTCCGCCGCCTTTGGTTGGCGGCACAAATAGCAATGAAA
>CAJUDZ010000029.1 GCA_910584965.1 uncultured Lachnospiraceae bacterium
GGAAGTGTTGCCTTTTTTCCGAGGACTGCCGTTGAGAATGACAATTTTTTTTGGCATGGTGTTCCTCCTTCTTAAAATTTTTCTGCCAGGGCTGCCGCTCGCGTACAGCCGTCTGTTTTTTCAATATCACCAACATTCAGAACGCCAGGAACAAGAACCTCGCCTACTATTTTCCATTTCATTAGTGCGGCAGAGCGTTCCATCGGAATGCGAACCCCGTCAAAAACAGACATATCCTGTTCTTCACAGCAGGCAATAACTGCGCACTCTTTCCCGGAAATATCCGTCCCGCTTACCATAAAGGAGAACAGGCGGTCAATGACCCCTTTGATTTGCGCGGGGATGGAATACCAATATACAGGCATGGAAAAAACCACCGCATCAGCCTCCAGGATAGCTGGGGCAATCGTGTTGAAGTCATCATCGAAGGAGCAGGCTTTTCCAGTCTTAAAGCACGTTTCACAAGCCCGGCAGCCGCCAATATTTTTCATGGCGGCATCAAAGCGAGTGACGGTATGACCTTTGGACTCTGCCGTTTGAATAAATGCCTCTGTCATGGCAAAGCTGTTGCCTTTCTTTCGAGGGCTTCCGGTAATAACAACAATTTTTTTGCTCATGTAAAGTACCTCCCAATTTTGCGGGCTTGACTTTGCCCGTTCCTGATAGTATCATTGTAGCGAGAACTGAAGCAAAATCAAGTACGCACATATAAGTGCGATACTTACCTGGAGGAAAGCGTATGATGAACGAAAGATGTATTGCGCAAGAGTGCCTTAATGATACAGGTTTCAGCTATACCTTGTCTTTAATCAACGGTAAATACAAAATGACAATTCTCTATACCCTGATGGAATTCAAAGTTGTACGCTTTAATGAAATGAAAAAATACATTAGAGAGATTTCTTATAAAACATTGAGTTCCACACTGAAAGAATTAGAAGCTGACAAACTGGTACATAGGGAGGAATATCCTCAAATTCCGCCTAAAGTCGAGTACAGCTTAACGGAGAGGGGAAAATCCTTGATGCCTATTCTGGATGAAATGTGCGAATGGGGAGAGCATAATCGAATTTGACTGACAGGGATAATATAATGTCAAAAAATGCAGCGGAGATTGTCATAGTCTTCGCTGCATTTTTGGTGTTCAAAATCTATGTGCCCTTATGGGTAAAGGTGGTATTGTCAGCAGCTCCGCTTAGATTTTTGTGGTCTTGTCCATATTAGTAAGCAGCGTTTCCCCTTAAAATGAGGAGTGCCCAGGCGCCTTGCGGCACCCGGGCTATTATGAAAAAATTTATCTATGTGTTTGTCATTTGTTATGATAGTTATAGTATAGACAGAAATTATGAATAAAGTATGAACACCGTATGAAGTTATCGTTAATTCTTATAAAAAACGAAAATCAGTAAATGAAAAACTATAAAAAGTGCACAAAAACGTAAGGATTTTGTAGAAAATCGCGGGGCGATTGCGGTTGTAAGCGTTTCATGATATAATTGCCATAATTATTGCAGTCAGTTTATGCCGTCGAAAGAGAAAGGGGCCGGGGAAATGGATACTTTTATGGATAAATTTGCGCAGAGGAAGAAAGCGCAGGGAATGATTGATGCGAACGCCGCCGCGGATGCCGCGAAAATAGAGAAACTGAAAAGCCAGGTGAGCGAATACGAACTGTTATTACAGGAAATGCGCAAAGTGAATTTAAAGACCGCAGAAAACGCCGGACAGATGCGGAAAGCGATACAGACTGGAATCGATAAACTCGAGGCATTTCAGGCCGAAAACGCGGTGCAGGCTGAGAAAGATCAGATGCTGACCGAAATAAAAAGTCAGTTGGAAGCGATTTTACCTGCGATACAAGACCAGCAGGAAATGATATCCGAAGAGGTAAAAAAACAGCAGGAAGCGTTTTTCAGAGAAACCCAAAAGCAGCAGGAAACGCTATCCGAAGAAATAAGAAAACAACAGGAAGTGTTTTCCGGAGAAGTAAAGAAGCAGCAGGAAATGATATCCGAAGAAATAAAGATACAACAGAAGGCAATTTCCGGAGAGGTAAAAAAACAGCAGGAAACGTTTTTCAGAGAAACCCAAAAGCAGCAGGAAACGCTATCCGAAGAAATAAGAAAACAGCAGGAAGCGCTATCCGAAGAAGTAAAGAAGCAGCAGGAAACGCTATCCGAAGAAGTAAAAGAACAACAGAAAGCGCTTTTGGAAGAGACAAAAAAACAACAGGAAGCTTTTTCCGAAGAAATGAAAAAGCAGCTGGAAGAAGCCTTCCGCCAGTCGGAGGATTTTTTCCACAAAGAGAGCGTGAAAGTCTATCGTAATGTACAGGCGGCCATGACGGAAGAGACGAACAAGCAGACGGAGTCGCTTTCGGTTTTACAGACGGCATCCGGAAAAAAACAGAAGGCTGTACTGCCGCTTACCGTTTTTATTCTGCTGGCGCTTTTGGCTGATCTTGCGGTTCATTTTTTATATTTGTTGAATATCAAGTTGTTTTAGGGAAAGGCGGATAATTTTTCATGGGAAAACAAAACTTTAAACCGGGCAACATGCTCTACCCGCTTCCGGCCGTATTGGTCAGCGTGGCGGACAAAAAAGGAAACAGTAATCTTTTTACGGTCGCGTGGACGGGAACGATCTGTTCCGATCCGCCGATGGTATCGATTTCCGTCAGGCCGGAACGGTATTCTTACCATATGATAGAAGAAACGGGAGAGTTTGTTATTAATCTGACGACCGAAGCGCTGGCATATGCCACCGACTACTGCGGTGTGAAAAGCGGAAAAGACGTGGATAAGTGGAAGGAGACGGGGCTTCAAAAGGTGCCGGGCGAAAAGGTAAATGTGCCGATGGTGGAGGAGAGCCCCGTTACTCTGGAATGCAGGGTGACGGAGAAAAAGGAGCTGGGATCCCATCATATGTTTCTTGCGGAAGTGGTGGCGGTCCATGTGGATGAAAAGTATATGGATGAGACCGGAAAATTTCATTTAAACGATGCAAAACCTCTCGTTTATTCCCATGGAAGATATCTTTCCACCGGAAAAGAAATCGGCTTTTTCGGATACAGCGTTCAACGTAAAAAATAAATGTTTAATCGGATTTTGGCTGGAGCAGGCTGCCGCGGACAATGGCGTCTGCTCCGTATTTTTGCCGGATTGTATCCAGGGCCTGTTCCAGACGGGCTTCTTTTTCGGCCGGAATATGGGAAGCGGCTCCGTTTCCTTCATCCCGGATGCCGGGCAGATCGAACAGGCTGAGCTGTACCGGTTCTTTGGCGGAAACGAGTTTGGAAGAACGGATGCCGAGCAGCCTTACGGGAGTTCCGTTCCAGAGCTCGTCAAAAAGCACGCAGGCGGTCCGGTAGATCGTGTCGCTGCCGGAGGTGGGGCCTGGCAGTATGGTCTGATGTGAAACTTTCCGAAAGGTATTATATTTAATTTCCACGCTGATCATTTCGGCATTCTGATTCGAACCGCGCAGTCTGCGGGCGACGGATTCTGCAAGAGCGAGCAGAACAAGATGCGCTTCTTCTCTGGTAGCGGCATCCTTTGACAACGTGGTGGAATTGCCGATGCCTTTTGCCTCGGCCTGCTCCGTTTCCACAATGGAATCGTCGATTCCGTTCGCATATTCCCAGAGCGTCTGCCCATGACTTTTCAGATGGGCCGTTAAAATCGACACATCGCTTCTGGCCAGATCGCCGATCGTCCTGATTTCCAATTTGTGGAGTGTTTCGACACTGGAATGGCCGCATAAAAATAAAGAAGAAACCGGAAGGGGCCACATCTTTTCCTGAATTTCATATGAATAGAGCGTGTGCGTCAGATCAGGTTTTTTAAAATCCGAGGCCATTTTGGCCAGTACCTTGCGGTCAGAAATGCCGATATTAACCGTAAATCCGAGACTTTCCCGTATCCGGGTACGGATGTGTTCCGCGGCGGCTTCGGGGGAAGGAAAATGTTCTTTTACAGGGGTATAATCCATATAACATTCGTCAATGCTGACCTGCTCCAGATCAGGGCAGATGTCGGAAAGAAGCCGCATGAGTTCGGCGCTCCTCTGATCGTACAGTTTATGATCCGGGGGGTCAATATGCAGCATCGGGCATTTGCGCATGGCGTTTACGATGGGCTCTCCCGTCACGATGCCGAAAGCTTTGGCGGGAATGGATTTGGCGAGTACAACCCCGTGCCGTTTTGCCATATCGCCGCCGATGATGGCGGGAATCGTGCGAATATCTGTGTCACAGCCGTGCTGCATTTTGTAAAGCGCGGTCCAGCTCAGATATGCGGAATTGACGTCAATATGAAAAATGATCTGTTCCATTGCGGGGTCTCCTGTTTTGGCTTCATCATTCCGGGGACGCCCCGGCAGAGCGATATTTTCTGCCGGAGTCCGGCCGGTATCATTTTTATTTTATCATGAATCGCCCCGAAAAGGGGAGGAATATCTCTTTACTTTTCCCGGAAATACTGTTAGAATATAAAATGTTACGAATTTGTTACAACTCTGAAAACCGATTTTATGAAAACGAATAAAGGAATAAGCCGTAAAAATTTTTTCACAGCGGATTTGCGCCGGTGTTTAAGGCATCCGGGTACGCGTATGCCATATGCTGTGAGAAAGGCGTGGTTAATTTTATGAAATTTATCAGCAGACATTATAAAAAAATGAAAATTGCATATATTAAAGCTGCGGGACTTGCAGTAGTAACAGCAGCTTTTTTTCTGCCGCACTATCAGAAACTGGAAAGCACGGGGGACAACCTGTTTGTAATCAGCCTGAATGGAGAAGAAGTCGGGGTGGTGGGCGACCTTGATACGGTGGACGGATGCCTGATCGCGGCCAGAAGGCAGATTGCCGGGGACAGCGACGAGATGATACTTGCCGACAGCGAGATTTCCTATGAAGGGCAGGAAGTGCTGTGGGGCGAAATCGACGACGACAGTGTCCTCATCGATAATATGGCGGCGGTTCTCCGCAATAGCGAAAAAGAAACGCTTAACAGGTCATACACGGTAAAAATCAATGAATACACGGTCAATCTTTCCAGCGCGGAGGAGGTGCTTGCATTATTACAGGCATCTCTTGGAAAATACGATGCGGAAAAAGAGTATTATGTCGATCTTGTGATGGACCCTGACAGAGAGCTTACCGTGCTGACGACCGCGATTTGTTCGAAAGAGGAAGCCGTGGAGGAAGAACAGGAAATGATCGTCAGCGCCGGCATCGACGCGGAACTGGATGATATTTTTGCATCGGTGGAGCCGGAAGTGGAGAAAGATTTTGGCGATTATGAGCTGGGACTCCAGACCATCGGATTTGGCGATACGGTAGAGGTTGTAGAAGCTTATCTTCAGGATTATGAAATCACTTCTTTACAGGATGCGATAGAGGAAGTGACGAAAGATCAGGAAAAGGAGCAGATCTATGAAGTGGTGCCCGGCGATACGCTTTCCCAGATAGCGGAACGGAACGAGCTTACACTGGATGCGCTCATTGCCATGAACGACACGATCGAAAATGAAAATTCGACCATACGTGTCGGGGACGAGCTGATAATCACGGTACCTGAGCCGGAGCTTTCCGTAGAGCGTACGGAAGAAGTTTACTACGAAGAAGATTATGAGGCGGAAATTATCTATGTAGATAACGACGACTGGTATACGACACAGACGAAAACATTGCAGGAGCCTTCCGCCGGCCACAGAATCGTCGTTGCGGACGTATCTTACCGCAACAAAGAGGAGGTCAGCCGGGAAATCCTGAAAGAAGAGATTACTTATGAAGCGGTGCCGAAGATTGTGGAGCGGGGAACAAAGATTCCGCCTACCTATATCAAACCGATTTCCGGCGGAAGACAGTCCTCAGGCTTCGGAAGAAGAAATGCACCGACGAGGGGCGCCAGCACCTATCATAAAGGAATCGACTGGGCGACGCCGACAGGTACGGCGGTAATGGCATCCTCCGCCGGCACCGTTGTCAAAGCCGGATGGGGAAGCGGATATGGTTACGTAGTCTATATCAACCATGCCGACGGACGACAGACAAGATACGGCCATCTGAGCAAGGTTCTCGTATCGACGGGTCAGACCGTTTCCCAGGGACAGAAGATCGCCCTGAGCGGTAATACCGGTGTCAGCACCGGGCCGCACGTGCACTTTGAAATCTTAATCAACGGTTCCCAGGTCAACCCGCTCAATTATCTGAACTAAAGCGGCGTTACAAACGGAAGAAAGGATTGCGAAGCAACCCGAAGAAATTCTCAGGCGGCGTTCTTTGACGCCTTAGAATTTCTTCTCGCACTTTACAAATGTGAAAATTATGGTATACTGTATGGTAATTGTTCAGGATAAACAGGTGTCCGACAGGGCTCCTTTACGATACGATAGATTCAGGATGGAAAATAAAATAATATTTGCATTTGCGATTAAATGATGCAGGGGACTATATATGGAACAATATGCGATTAAAGGTGGGAATCCGTTAGTCGGGGAAGTGGAAATCGGCGGCGCAAAGAATGCAGCGCTGGCGATTCTGGCCGCGGCTGTCATGACGGACGAGACTGTTTTGATAGAAAATGTACCGGATGTAAGAGATACCAATGTGTTATTGCAGGCGATGGAAAGCGTTGGCGTTATCGTAACGAAGATAGACAGACATACGATAAAAGTCAATGCGGCTCAGGTTCATGACCTGATTATTGAAGACGATTATATCAAAAAAATCAGAGCGTCTTATTATCTGATAGGCGCGCTTCTTGGAAAATACAGAAAGGCCGAAGTGGCGCTGCCGGGCGGCTGTAATATCGGGCTGCGGCCGATCGACCAGCATATCAAAGGCTTTCGCGCGCTTGGCGCCAATGTCAGAATCGAACATGGTCTGATTATTACCGAAACGGATAAATTAATCGGCAGTCACGTTTATATGGACGTCGTATCGGTCGGCGCTACCATTAATGTGATGATGGCGGCTGTCATGGCAGAAGGACAGACGACTGTTGAGAATGCGGCGAAGGAACCTCATGTTGTAGATCTGGCAAACTTTTTAAACAGCATGGGCGCCAATATTAAAGGCGCGGGCACGGACGTGATTAAAATCAAGGGCGTTCCCAGACTGCACGGGACGGAATATACGATTATTCCGGATCAGATTGAAGCCGGTACTTTTATGTTTGCGGCGGCGGTGACGAAGGGGGATGTGACGGTTAAAAATGTCATTCCGAAGCATCTGGAATCCATCAGCGCAAAACTTCTGGAGATTGGATGCGAGTTGGAAGAATCCGACGACGCGGTCCGGGTGGTTGCTTCCAAACCTCTTGGGCATACTCATGTTAAAACGCTTCCTTATCCGGGATTCCCGACGGACATGCAGCCGCAGATTACGGTTGCGCTCGGACTTTCCGGCGGAACGAGCATTGTAACGGAAAGTATTTTCGAAAACCGCTTTAAATATGTGGACGAGCTTACCAGAATGGGCGCAAATATCAAAGTGGAAAGCAATACCGCGATTATCGACGGTGTTGAAAAATATACCGGGGCGAGCATATCGGCGCCTGATCTTCGCGCAGGGGCTGCGCTTGTCATTGCGGCGCTGGCGGCGGAAGGTACGACAACAATCGACGATATCCAGTATATCGAACGCGGCTATGAGGATTTCGATTTGAAACTGCAGTCTCTGGGCGCGCAGATTGAGAAGATCAGTACCGAGAGAGAACTTCAGAAATTCAAACTGAGAGTAGTCTGACACGGGGATTCGCCGGCAGGTGATGACTGCCGATTAATTTTTTTTGAAAGTTTGAACGATTTCTATTGACAGTCTTATGCAATAGGTGTATGTTACTTGTAGACGTCATACAGATATGAAAATTCAATATTGTGTGTTCTCTTATTCAGAGTGGCGGAGGTACATAGGACCGGTGAAACCACAGCAACCCCAATATGGAAGGTGCTAACCTGAGCGAACAAACTGCCATGCGGCAGCTCGAACAATAAGAGGATTTGATTATCGACTGTCAGGTCCGCTTATTTAGAATAAGCGGATTTTTTTGTTCCATAGAAATCTCTGTGGAACAGGAATACAAAATTAAGAGAAAAAAGGAGAAAAGAAGAAATGGAGAAAAGATTATTTACTTCCGAATCAGTGACAGAAGGCCATCCCGATAAAGTCTGCGATGCGATTTCAGACGCCATTCTGGATGCCTGCATGGAAAAAGACCCGATGAGCCGTGTTGCCTGTGAAACAGCGACCTGTACAGGTTTTGTTCTCGTAACGGGTGAGATCACCACAAACGCATATGTGGATATTCAGAAGATCGTGCGCGATACCGTAAAAGAAATCGGTTATACCAAGTCAGAATATGGTTTTGACGGCAACACCTGCGCCGTAATGGTGGCGATCGACGAGCAGTCCGCGGATATCGCGATGGGCGTTGACAAAGCGCTGGAGGCGAAGCGTCAGGAAATGTCCGAAGAGGAAATTGAAGCGACGGGCGCCGGCGATCAGGGTATGATGTTCGGCTATGCGACCAACGAGACGGAAGAATTTATGCCTTATCCGATTTCGCTTGCGCACAAACTGGCTTTGCAGTTGACGAAAGTGCGGAAAGACGGCACATTGAAATATTTAAGACCTGATGGAAAAAGCCAGGTATCCGTAGAGTACGATGAAAACGGCAAACCGGTAAGGCTGGAAGCGGTTGTTTTATCGACACAGCATGACGAGGATGTTACACAGGAACAGATTCATGAAGATATCAAAAAATATGTTTTTGATCCGGTGCTTCCGGCAGAACTTGTCGATGCGGATACGAAATTCTTCATCAACCCGACAGGCCGTTTCGTAATCGGCGGACCGCACGGCGATGCCGGTCTGACAGGCCGTAAGATTATCGTTGATACATACGGCGGCTATGCGCGTCACGGCGGCGGCGCTTTTTCCGGAAAAGACTGTACAAAGGTAGACCGTTCCGCAGCTTATGCGGCGCGCTATGTTGCGAAGAATATCGTTGCGGCAGGTCTTGCGGAGAAATGCGAGATTCAGCTTTCTTACGCGATCGGTGTGGCACATCCGACATCCATCATGGTCGATACTTTCGGAACCGGAAAAGTTTCCGATGAAAAACTCGTGGAGATTATCCGCGAACAGTTTGACCTTCGTCCGGCCGGCATCATTAAAATGCTTGATCTGCGCCGCCCGATTTACAAGCAGACAGCGGCTTACGGACACTTTGGCCGCAACGACCTCAATCTGCCCTGGGAAAAACTCGATAAAGTGGATGTTTTGAAGAAGTATCTCTGATGTGATAAAAGTAATGATGAAAAGATAAGACGTAACAATCCGGTATTTCGCCCGGCAGCACATAGTGCTTCGGTGCGGAGAGGACCGTTACTTTTACGAAAAGCATTTACGAAAAGGATATGCCGAAAGGCATATCCTCAGACTGTAGACAATCATTCTTAAATGTGTGATTGTCTACTTTTTATTTAACCTGTATTTTCCAAATGGTATAATAATTAATAAGGAAAGGGAGGTTTTTCGTTATGATGGGTAAAAAAGATAGTGCGGAGCGTACACAAATGGAAATAGCAAGTCTGGAGGACCTCGTACCAAGAAATCATCTCGTCCGAAAACTTGAGGATGGATCGATCTCAGTTTTATTTATGATGAAGTAAAGGGGCTGTATAGTGATTTCGGACGCGAAAGCATTGACCCGGTCGTTCTGATCAAGATCGCCATGATACAATACATCTTTGGTATCCCGTCTATGAGAAAAACGATCCGGGAGATCGAAGTCAATTTTGCCTACCGCTGGTATCTTGGTTACGGGATGTACGAAGAAATCCCACATTTTTCTACTTTTGGAAAAAATTACACCAGACGTTTTCAGGACACGGACCTGTTCGAGAAAATTTTTGCCAGAATACTGTCAGAAGCTGCGGCTAACGGTTTTCTGGATACAGAAAGTCTCTTCATAGACGGGACACATATAAAAGCCAGCGCTAATGCCCATAAGTACCGGAATGAGACCATAAAGAAAGAAGCCCGGGTCTATGAAAAGGAACTGCTGGAAGAGATCGGGAAGGACCGGACGGCACATGGGAAAAAGCCATTAAAGGAAGCAGAAAAAGGACCGGAAGAAATCAGCCGTAAAGTGAGTACGACAGACCCGGACAGCGGCTGGTTCCATAAAGGAGAACATAAACAGGTCTTTGCCTATTCGGCGAATACCTGCTGTGATAAGAATAACTACAATACCGGACTTTGAAGTAACGGCTGGAAACGTGCATGACAGCGTATCCTTCTGGGACCTGTACAAACGATTAAAACGGGACTGGAAATATGGGGTATATTATGTTATGGATGCAGGATATAAGATACCAGCAATAACCCGTCAGCTGATAGAGGATGGAAAGCTCCCGGTGATGCCATACAAAAGACGGATGACGAAGGAGGGCTTCTTCAGAAAGAGTGAATATATCTATGATGAACATTTTGACTGTTATCTGTGCCCCAACAACCGTATCCTGAAATACAGCACAACAAACAGGGAGGGATACAGAGAATATAAAAGTGACGGATTTCTATGTAAGGACTGTCCCAATAAAGGGCAATGTACAGGAAGCCGGAACAGTGTAAAAGTGGTGACCCGGCATGTATGGGAGGATTATATGGAAAAAACCGAAGATATCCGTCACACAGAGGGAATGAAAGAAAGATACCAAAAACGGAAGGAAACGATCGAACGGATATTTGCGGATGCAAAGGAAAAACACGGAATGAGATATACCCAGTACAGAGGATTAGCAAAGGTGAGGATGGAGCTGAACCTCTTATTCGGCTGTATGAATCTAAAGAAAATGGCAGTTTGGAAATGGCGTATAAAGTGGAGCGGGAAATACCACTCTTTTTATTTTCTAAAAGTCTGTTTAAAGGTGGAAAAAATAATTATGGATGAAAAATGGTTCGGGAATGGCATTCTCCGAACCATTTTGTCTACAGTCTGAGGATATGCCGAAAGGCATATCCTTTTTTGGCAAAATAATGTATACTGGAATGAAGGGGATTCATCCCAACAGAAGGTTTCGGCAGAAATTCCTTCCAGGCCGGCCGAACGGCAGAAACGAGAGGTTTACACATGGCTTTTGCGCATTTACATGTCCATACGGAATACAGTCTTTTAGACGGTTCGAACAAAATCAAAGAATATGTCAGGCGGGTGAAAGAGCTTGGCATGGACAGCGCGGCGATCACGGATCACGGCGTTATGTACGGCGTTATTGATTTTTATAAAGCGGCAAAGGATGCGGGTATCAAACCGATTCTTGGCTGTGAAGTTTATGTTGCGCCCAATTCCCGTTTTGACAAGGAACTGGTCGGCGGGGAGGACCGCTATTACCATCTTGTTCTTCTGGCGGAAAATAATACGGGCTATGAAAACCTGACGAAAATTGTCAGCCGGGGCCATACGGAAGGGTATTATTACAGGCCGCGTGTGGATATGGAAATCCTGCGTGAATTTCATGAGGGAATTATCGCGCTTTCCGCCTGCCTGGCGGGAGAGGTGCAGCGTTATATTCAGAAAGGCATGCCGGAGGAAGCGAAGAAATCCGCGCGTAAATATGAGGATTGTTTCGGGAAGGGGAACTTTTTTCTGGAATTACAGGATCACGGCATTCCGGCCCAGAAGACGGTAAATACGGCGCTCCTTAACATGAGCAGAGAACTGGAAATTCCGCTTGTGGCGACAAACGACGTGCATTATACGTATGCGGAAGACGAAAAATCCCATGATATTCTGCTGTGTCTGCAGACGGGAAAAAAGCTGGCGGATGAAGACCGGCTCCGCTATGTGGGCGGGCAGTATTATGTAAAGAGCGAAGAAGAGATGAAAGGGCTTTTTCCCTATGCCTGGGAAGCGGTGGAAAATACACAGCGCATTGCGGACCGCTGTCAGGTGGAAATCGAATTTGGCGCATATAAAGTGCCGCATTATGAGGTGCCCGACGGGCATGATTCCTGGAGCTATCTGACAAAGCTCTGTCTGGAAGGTCTGAAAAAAAGATACCCGGAGGATGACGGAATGCTCCGGAAGCGGATGGATTATGAACTGGATATCATTCATACGATGGGATTTGTGGATTATTTTCTCATCGTATGGGATTATATAAACTATTGCCGGGAAAACGGTATTGCGGTGGGGCCGGGACGCGGTTCGGCGGCGGGAAGCATCGTCTCTTATTCTCTTCGGATTACAGACATCGACCCGATCAAGTACAACCTGCTTTTCGAGCGTTTTCTGAACCCGGAGCGCGTTTCCATGCCGGATATCGACGTGGATTTCTGCTTTGAACGCAGGCAGGAAGTCATCGACTATGTGGGACGGAAGTACGGTTCGGATAAAGTAGTGCAGATCGTGACTTTCGGTACGATGGCGGCGAAGGCTGTTATCCGGGATGTGGGACGCGTCATGGATCTTCCCTATGCCTATGTGGATTCGATTGCCAAGATGGTTCCAAAGGAACTGAACATCACCATCGATAAGGCGTTGGAAATGAACCCGGAATTTAAAAAGCTTTACACGGAAGACGAACAGGTCCATGATCTGGTGGATATGTCAAGGCGTCTGGAAGGGCTGCCCCGGCATACGTCCACCCATGCGGCGGGGGTGGTTATCTGTCCGGCGGCGGCAGAAAATTATGTGCCCCTCTCAAGAGGCGCGGACGGAACGATCAATACCCAGTTTACGATGACGACAATCGAAGAACTGGGTCTTCTGAAAATGGATTTTCTTGGACTGCGTACCCTGACCGTTATTCAGAATGCCGTTTTTATGGTGGAAAAAGATAAGGGGATTCACATCGATATCGATAACATCGACTATAATGATCAGGCGGTGCTTGCTTCCATCGGAACCGGCCGGACAGACGGCGTGTTCCAGCTTGAAAGCGGCGGGATGAAGAACTTTATGAAAGAGCTGAAGCCGCAGAGCCTGGAGGATGTTATCGCGGGCATTTCCCTGTACCGGCCGGGGCCGATGGATTTTATTCCCAGATATATCAAAGGAAAAAACCACCCGGAAACAATCACTTACGATTGTCCGCAGCTGGAGCCGATTCTGGAGCCGACCTATGGATGTATTGTCTACCAGGAACAGGTTATGCAGATCGTGCGGGAGCTGGGCGGCTATACGATGGGCCGGAGCGATCTGGTGCGCCGTGCCATGAGTAAAAAGAAACAGCATGTCATGGAACAGGAGCGGAAAAACTTTACCTACGGAAACCCGGAGGAGGGCGTGCCGGGCTGTGTGGAAAACGGCATCAGCGCGCAGGTGGCCGACCACATATACGATACGATGATGGATTTTGCCAAGTACGCTTTCAACAAATCTCATGCGGCCTGCTATGCGGTGGTGGCATATCAGACCGCATATCTGAAATACTATCATCCGATCGAATTTATGGCGGCGCTTCTGACTTCGGTAATCGATAATTCGGGGAAAGTGTCGGAATATATTATGGGATGCCGGAGCATGGGAATTGAAATACTGCCGCCCGATATTAACGAGGGCGAAATCGGTTTTTCGGTATCGGGCAATGCCATCCGCTATGCGCTGACGGCGATCAAGAGCGTGGGGCGGCCCGTGATCGAGATGGTCGTGGAGGAGCGGAACCGGAGAGGCCCTTATACAAACCTGAAAGATTTTATTTCGAGACTGGCCGATCGCGAAATCAACAAACGAGCTATCGAGAATTTTATCAAAGCGGGCGCAATGGACAGTCTGGGCGGTACGCGGAAGCAGTTCATGAGCGTATATGTGCAGATTCTGGACAGCATCCATCAGGATAAGAAGAACAATATGGCGGGACAGATTTCCCTGTTTGACATTGCGGGCGAGGAAGAAAAAGAAAATTATGAAATCAGGCTTCCAGACGTTGGCGAGTATTCCAAAGAAACGAAGCTCGGTTTTGAAAAAGAGGTGCTGGGCATTTATGTCAGCGGCCACCCGCTGGAAGAATATCAGGAGATCTGGCAGAAGAATATTACCAATAAGACATCGGATTTTCTGTTGGATGAAGAAACTGACACGACTGTCGTAAAAGACGGACAGCCCGTAGTCATCGGCGGCATCATTGCGGATAAACGGCTGAAATATACGAAACGGGAACAGGTGATGGCTTTTTTACAGATCGAAGATCTTCTCGGAACGGCAGAGGTTATCGTGTTTCCGCGGGATTATGAAAAATATTCGGATAAGCTGGCCGAGGACAAAAAGGTGTTCATCAAAGGCCGCGTCTCCGTGGAGGATGAAAAAGACGCAAAACTGATCTGCGAGAAAATTACGACTTTTGAGGAAATGCCGAAGAAGCTGTGGATAAAGTTCCCGGATAAGGAGTCTTTTGAAAAAAGAAAAGAAGAACTGATGACGTCGCTCCGGGACTCCGAGGGCGGAGATCAGGTTGTGATCTACATCGAAAGCCCCAGGGCGATGAAGACGCTGCCGCCGAATCAGAATGTGAATGCGGACAGCGCGCTGATAGACAGACTGGAATCGCTTTACGGTAAAGAAAATATCAGAGTCGTTTAAAAAAGATTGAAAACCCTGAATAATTGGGGTAAAATGGAATCGGTCAATGAACCAGACAAATTTGCAGACCGGGGAAGGGGCATGGTTATCATATGGCAAAAGAAATTAAAACAATTGGGGTTTTAACGAGCGGAGGCGATGCACCGGGCATGAATGCCGCGATTCGTGCGGTCGTCAGAAAGGCGCTTGCCAACGGCGTCAGGGTAAAAGGTATTAAAAAAGGCTATCAGGGCCTGATGAATGAAGAAATCATAGATCTGGAAAAATGGTATGTTTCCGATACTATCCAGCGCGGCGGAACCATTCTGGGTACGGCCCGCTGCTCCGAGATGCGCACGGAAGAAGGACAGCAGCGCGCAGTAGAAGTTTGTAAAAAATATAAGATCGACGGTCTTGTTGTCATCGGAGGAGACGGCTCTTACCGCGGTGCGCAGGCGCTTTCCAGGCTCGGCATCAATACGATCGGCCTGCCCGGCACGATCGATCTGGACATTGCCTGCTCAGAATATACGATCGGCTTTGATACGGCGATCAATACCGCAATGCAGGCGATCGACAAGGTGCGGGATACTTCATCCTCCCACGAAAGATGCAGCATCATCGAAGTTATGGGAAGAAATGCGGGTTACATTGCCCTCTGGTGCGGTATCGCCAACGGTGCGGAAGACATTCTGATACCGGAGAAATACGATTATAACGAACAGCAGATAATCAATAACATCATCGCCAACAGAAAACGCGGCAAGACCCATCATATCATTATCAATGCGGAAGGCATCGGACATTCCACCTCGATGGCCCGCCGGATTGAAGCGGCGACGGGCATCGAGACGAGAGCAACGATTCTCGGCTATATGCAGCGCGGCGGTTCGCCGACCTGTAAAGACCGCTATTATGCTTCCATCATGGGCGCATACGCGGCGGATATCCTCTGTGAAGGCAAGACAAACAGAGTCGTTGGATATCAGCACGGAGAATTTCTGGATTTCGACATCGAAGAAGCGTTGAATATGAAAAAGAATATTCCGGAATATGTATTTGAGGTCAGTAAAATACTTTCCCTATAATACGGCGAAGAGAATTTCTAAGTCTGCATAAAACGCGGACTAAGAAATTCTACGATTTGCTTCGCAAATCTTCTTCGCCGTGCAGAAGCACATTATGTGCTTCTGCTGAATAAGAGACAATTGTGAGCTTCGTAAATCAAAATTGGGTTTTCCCCATATGAAATATATCATATGGGGAAGTTTTTTGTATTGAAGGAGAAAAACGCTATGATAACGAGCCCTTCCAATAAGAATGTGAAAGAAGTCATTCAGCTTATGCAGAAGGCAAAGGTGAGAAAAGAAAAACAGCTTTTCGTTGTGGAAGGCGTTAAGATGTTTTTGGAAGCGCCGGCAGAAAAGATTGTGAAAATCTATGCGGCGGAGAGTTTTATCAGGGAAATGCCGCCGGAATGCGAAGAAAAGCTTGCGGCGTCTGACGGTTGTCTGGAAACCGTGGCGGACGATGTTTTCCGGAAAATGTCGGATACGAAAACACCCCAGGGAATCCTGTGTGTGGTCAGACAGCTTTCCTGTTCGATGGAAGAGATGCTTGCGGCGGAGGAACCACTGCTTGTACTTTTAGAGGACATACAGGATCCGGGCAATTTGGGAACGATTTTCCGCGCCGGCGAAGGCGCCGGCGTAACGGGCATTCTCATGAGCGGCGGAACCGTGGACGTTTATAATCCGAAAACCATCCGTTCTACGATGGGGTCCATTTACCGGATGCCGTTTCTCTATGTGGCGGATTTGAAAGAGACTGTCGGAAAGCTGCAGGAACGAAAGATTGCCGTTCATGCGGCGCATCTGCGCGGCGCGGCCGTATATGATGAATGCGGTTACCGAAACGGAACGGCATTTCTGATCGGGAACGAGGCAAACGGGCTGCGGGAAGAAACGGCGGAATGCGCGGATGACTCCGTCAAGATTCCGATGGCGGGAAAAGTGGAATCGCTTAATGCGGCGGTAGCGGCTTCGATCTTACTGTTTGAGGCGGCAAGACAAAGACGAAGGTGAGATATGGCCGACGGCCGGTTTGTGCCGCAATCGTTCTCGTTTGACAGAATTGTCCCGGAGCGGTTTGCGCTGACAAACAGGCGTGGTTTTTGAAGTGCGGCATATGTCGGATATAAGGATATAAATATAGAAGAAAGGCAGGTACGGAAAATGAAAATTGTATTCATCGGGTTAGGGAATATGGCCAGGGCGGTGATCGGAGGAATGCTTCGGAAAGATATTGTAAAGCCGGAGGATATCATCGGAACGGCCAAAACACGCGAGACGCGGGAAAAAACGGCGGCCGAATTCGGCATTCAGACGATGGAAAAAAATGCGGATGCGGCGGCCCGGGCGGATGTTCTTGTGCTCGCGGTGAAACCGCAGTTTCTGGAAGAAGTAATTCGGGAGATCAAAGATGTAACAAAACCGGATACGCTGGTCATCAGCGTCGCGGCGGGCAAGAGCCTTGCCTGGCTCGAAGAGGCTTTCGGCAGAAAAATGAAACTGGTGCGCTGCATGCCCAATACCCCGGCGCTTGTGGGCGCGGGCTGCACGGGCGTCTGCGCCGGCGAAGCGGTATCGGAGGAAGAGAAAAATTACAGCCTCAGACTCATGGAAAGTTTTGGAAAGGCAGACCTCATGCCGGAACGACTGATCGATGCGGCCGGTGCGGTATCCGGCAGTTCCCCGGCCTATGTTTTTATGTTCATCGAAGCGATGGCGGACGCCGGTGTGGCGGCGGGAATGCCGCGTGCACAGGCTTATGAATTTGCGGCGCAGGCCGTTTACGGAAGTGCAAAGCTGGTGCTGGAAAGCGGAAAACATCCGGGGGAACTGAAAGACATGGTATGTTCGCCGGGCGGCACGACCATTCAGGGTTTGCGTGTGCTGGAAGAAAGGGGCATGCGCGGCGCCGTGATGGCAGCGCTTGCCGCATGTGTCGAAAAAACTAAGAGCCTGTAACAATTTTGTGCTTATTTCTGCTTATAAATTAAAGAAAATCTGTGAAAACTTGACAAAGGGTAGATGTTTTGCTAGAATAATGCAAAACAATTACTTAATATTTTCGTAATAATTGTAACAAAGTAGAAAAAAGCGGAGGTAAGCATTCATGTTAAAAGGCAGAGGCATGTTCCTTATGCTGGCCGGATGGATGATCAGTCTGGCCATGCTTTGCGGAATGAAATTAGAAGCAGCTGCGTCCGGTACGAAGGATTATCTGGATTCTTTGAACGTGGGTATTTCCAATGTGATTGAGCCGGGCGCCGATGGCAATGAAGAAGCAATCGAAGCGCTGACACAGATTGTAGAAGAAGCGGAGAAAGAAAAGTCCGATCTTGTAATGGCAGATGTACAGGTGGCGCTGAATGTACGCGCAGAGGCGTCGGAAGAATCGGAGAAGGTAGGACTTCTCTATAAGGACTGCGGCGGAAAAATTCTGGAGAGAAAAGACGGATGGACCAAGCTGCAATCGGGAGAACTGGTTGGATGGGCAAGCGATGAGTTTCTTCTTTTTGAAGACGAGGCGGAAGAGCTGGCCGGCGAAGTGGGAAATTTGATTATACTGAACGAGGCGGAGACGCTGCGCGTGCGGCAGGAACCGGATACGGATTCGGAAGTCCTGGGACTTTTGGCACAGAATGATGCGCTGAATGTCGTAGAAGTCATGGACGATGAATGGATAAAGGTGGATTTTTTTCATGATGACGCCTATGTTCTCGCAGAGTTTGTAGAAGTGGATTTTCATATCGATGCGGGAGAGACGATGGAAGTCATCAGACAGCGGGAAGCCGAAGCAGAGGAGGCCAGAAAGAAAGCGATGCAGGACGCGAATCAGGCGGTGATCACGGATGCGGACGATCTCAGGCTTCTGGCGGCGCTGATTTACTGCGAGGCCGGATCCGAATCATATCAGGGACAGCTTGCGGTAGGGGCTGTCGTTATGAACAGAGTGCGGAGCGGCGCATACCCGAATACAATTTCGGGCGTTATTTACGCGTCGGGGCAGTTTACGCCGGCAATGAACGGCAAGGTTGCCAGAATTTATAATACCGACATTGCGCCGAGCTGTTATACCGCAGCGCAGGAAGCGATGGCGGGCGTGAGCAATGTGGGCGGCGCCACGCATTTCAGAAGAGCGGGTAACCACGAAGGGATTCTGATTGATAATCAGGTGTTCTGGTAAAGATTGGAAAAATGCGTTCTTTCGGCCGTAGATTTATGCCGGGCCGGTAATGCCGGCACGGACTCACGGGCCGGGGGAGGAATGCTTTTTGGGCGGTGCCGTCTGCAGGCGTGCAGGGTATCGGGCAGACAGATTCAGATAACAGGATGCTTCGGGGAATTTCCGGCCGTGCGGCTGTGAATGATCCGGAGCATTTATCATTAGCGTTCTTATGGCCTGTTGAAATAATAAAGAAAAAAAGAAAGCTTTTCAGAAAACCTTGTTTCTGCCCGGATAATATAGTAAGATAAACTGGAAAGGGGTGAAAGGTGATGGCGATGTTGGATGTAAATATGACAGTGGCATGGCTGGTGATTCTTGTAATCCTGATAGTCATTGAGCTGATTACGATGGGGCTTACGACGATCTGGTTTGCGGGAGGCGCGCTGGCGGCGGCTTTGATTTCGATACCGGGAACACCGCTCGCTTTGCAGATTCTGATTTTTCTGATCGTATCGGGGCTTCTTCTGTATTTTACAAGACCGGTTGCTGTCAAATATTTTAACAGAGATAGAATCAGAACGAATGTAGAAAGCATGATCGGAAGACAGGCGATTGTCATCAGCGAGATTAACAATCTGGAAGGCATCGGCCAGGTGAATACGGGCGGTATGGAATGGTCTGCGAGAAGCAGTTTTCATAACGTGGTATTGCCGGTCGGAACGGTTGTTACGGTACTCGGTGTCGATGGCGTGAAACTGATTGTAGAAGAAAGAAAAGAGGTTTAATTATGGAGGGACTTTATTTTATTCTTGTGTTGCTTATTTTAGTGATTGCTCTTTTGGCATCCTGTATTAAGATCGTTCCGCAGGCATATGCGTATGTTGTAGAACGACTTGGCGCTTATCAGCAGACGTGGCCGGTAGGTATTCATTTTAAAATGCCTTTCGTAGATAAGGTGGCGAAGCGGGTTATTTTGAAGGAACAGGTTGTAGATTTTGCGCCGCAGCCGGTTATTACAAAAGATAACGTAACGATGAGAATCGATACGGTCGTATTTTATCAGATTACGGATCCCAAACTGTTCGCGTACGGTGTGGAAAATCCGATTATGGCGATTGAAAATCTGACGGCTACGACACTGAGAAATATTATCGGTGAGATGGAACTCGACCAGACGCTGACTTCCAGAGAAGTTATTAATACGAAGATGAGAGCGTCCCTTGATATTGCAACGGATCCCTGGGGCATTAAGGTAAACCGGGTCGAATTAAAGAACATCATTCCTCCGGCAGCGATTCAGGATGCGATGGAGAAACAGATGAAAGCGGAGCGTGAACGCCGTGAGGCAATTCTGCGTGCGGAAGGTGAGAAGAAATCCACAGTCCTTGTTGCGGAAGGTAAGAAAGAATCCGCGATTCTGGAAGCAGAAGCCGAGAAACAGTCGGCAATCCTGCGTGCGGAAGCGCAGAAAGAAAAGATGATCCGCGAGGCGGAAGGTGAGGCGGCTGCGATTCTGAAAGTACAGCAGGCTACCGCAGACGGTATTCGTATGATTCGTGAGGCGGGCGCGGACGAAGCGGTTCTGCGCATCAAGAGTCTGGAAGCTTTTGAAAAAGCGGCGGACGGCAAGGCAACCAAGATTATCATTCCTTCCGAGATTCAGGGAATGGCAGGGCTGGCGGCATCCGCAAAAACGATTTTCAAAGACTGAGCAATAAAATAACTGCATGACAATGTATATGATAGGACGGTTCTCCGGAACCGTCCTATTCTGGAATTGGAGAAGACTGGGAAAGGAATGTGAGTAAAATGGAAATCAATTTAAAGGGACGTAATTTTTTGAAGATTCTGGATTTTACGCCGGAAGAAATAACATATATACTGGATGTAGCGGCTGATTTTAAGGAAAAAAAGAAGAAAGGAATCCCCGTGGATTTTCTGCGGGGAAAGAACGCTGCCCTGATTTTTGAAAAAACGAGTACGAGAACCCGTTGTTCTTTCGAAGTGGCGGCGCATGATCTTGGTATGGGAACGACTTATCTTGACCCGGCCGGTTCCCAGATCGGGAAAAAAGAAAGCATCGCCGATACGGCAAGAGTGCTTGGCCGGATGTATGAAGGAATCGAATATCGGGGATTTGAACAGAAGATTGTGGAAGAGCTGGCGGAATACGCGGGCGTGCCCGTGTGGAACGGACTGACCAATGAGTTTCATCCGACCCAGATGCTTGCGGACTTACTGACAATCCGGGAACATTTCGGGCATTTACAGGGCATAAAACTGACGTATATGGGCGATGCCCGCTACAATATGGGCAATTCTCTGATGGCGGCCTGTGCAAAAATGGGAATGCACTTTACGGCCTGCACCGCGAAAGCTTATTTTCCGGAAAAAGATCTTGTGGCGGAATGTGAGAAAATCGCGGCGCAGACAGGCGGGAGCATCCGCCTGACGGAAGACGTGGAGGAAGGCACGAAAAATGTGGACGTTATTTATACGGACGTGTGGGTTTCCATGGGCGAGCCGGACGAAGTCTGGACGAGCCGCATCCATGATCTGATGCCTTATCAGGTCAACCGCCGCGCGATGGAAAACGCGGGAGAAAATGCCGTGTTCATGCACTGTCTGCCTGCCTTTCACGATCTGAATACGAAAATCGGCAAAGAGATCAGCGAAAAATTCGGCATTGCGGAAATGGAAGTGACAGATGAAGTATTCGAGTCTGCGCAGTCCATCGTATTTGATGAGGCGGAGAACCGCATGCACACGATCAAGGCCGTGATGGCAGTTACGATCGGAATGCCGGAGAATGGCTGAAACACAGCACTTTTCGGAAGAGGGTTGTGAAACGGCGGCGTGGAGGAAGATATGAAAACAGATAAATCAAACATTCTTGCACTTTTGCGGGACAGCCGGGATTATGTGTCGGGGCAGCAGTTGTGCGATCAGTTCGGTGTTTCCAGGACGGCGGTCTGGAAAGCGATCAACCAGTTGAAGGAGGAAGGCTATCGGATCGATGCGGTCTCTCATAAAGGATACCGCCTTTTGAAAAGTCCGGACGTGCTTTCCAGAAGCGAAATATTGAGCAGGCTGAAAACAAAATGGGCCGGAAGGCAGTTATTTTATCTCGAGGAAACCGGCTCTACGAATATAGATGCCACAAGATATGCGGAAGAAGGCGAACCCCACGGAACGACCGTTGTGGCGGAAAAGCAAAATGCCGGACGCGGAAGACGCGGGAAATACTGGGAATCTCCGCCGGGCACCGCCATTTACATGACGATCATGCTGAAACCGGATTTTGCGCCGGATAAGGCTTCCATGCTGACGCTTGTCATGGCGCTCAGCGTGGCGGAAGCGGTCACGGAAGCGACCGGTCTGCATGCGGGCATCAAGTGGCCGAACGATGTTGTTGTCAATAAAAAGAAGATATGCGGTATTTTAACGGAATTAAATGCGGAGATGGATTATATCCGCCATGTTGTCATCGGCGTCGGCATCAATGTCAATAACGCCGCGCCGGAAGAGTTTCCGGAAGAAATCAGACAGACGGCGACTTCTCTGAAAATCGAAACCGGGCTTTCGATCTCCAGAGCTGCGCTGATCGAGCGCGTTCTGGAACGCTTCGAACATAATTATGACACTTTTGTCACAACCCTTGATCTGCGTCTGCTGATAGAGGCATACAGCAGGCATCTGCTGAATTTGAACGCGGAAGTAAACGTGCTGGACCCGAAAGGAAATTATACAGGGATTGCAAGAGGCATCAGCACTACCGGAGAACTTCTGGTGGAAGCGGAAAACGGCGTGATGAAGACAGTCTATGCGGGTGAGGTTTCCGTCAGAGGGCTGTACGGATATGTTTAAGGCGGGAAAAGGAGGCAGTATTATGGCGGACGGACGCATCGTGCTCTGCGGTGCAAACGCTTATGAGCAAAAATATTTTTATAATGAAAAGTTTGCTGCGGTTCCGGATTCAATTAAAGAAGAACTGCATATTATCTGCGTTCTTTTTACGGAAGAAGTCGGCGGCATTTTCACGATTGTATTTGAAGAAGACGGCAGTATTTCGCTGGAAACCGATGCCAAAGAAGAAGATCTTCTCTATGATGAGATCAGCAGCGGCCTTATGGTACGGGAAATCCGCAGGAACAGACAGGAAATGTTTGAATCACTGAGCCTGTATTACAGAATTTTTATATTAAAGGAGAACATTGACGGACTGTTATGAAAATCGGTAATGTAACGCTTAACAATTCAATCATACTCGCTCCGATGGCAGGTGTTACGGACCTGCCTTTTCGTCTGCTGTGCAAAGAACAGGGGGCGGGACTCGTCTGCATGGAGATGATCAGTGCCAAAGCGGTTTTATATAACAATAAAAATACGGAATCTTTACTGGAAATTCATCCGCAGGAAGGCCCCGTATCTTTGCAGATGTTCGGTTCCGATCCCGATATTATGGGTAAAATTGCAAAACAGCTCGAAGAGCGGCCCTTTTCCATTCTGGATATCAACATGGGATGCCCCGTACCCAAGATTGTCAATAACGGAGAAGGCTCCGCGCTGATGAAAAACCAGAAACTGGCAGGAGAAATCGTCGCCGCGGTGGTACGTGCGATTCAAAAGCCTGTTACGGTGAAAATTCGCAGCGGTTTTGATAAAGACCATATCAACGCGGTGGAGATGGCCAAAGTCATAGAAAACGCGGGAGCAGCGGCGATTACGGTGCATGGGAGGACAAGAGAGCAGTTCTACGCGGGACGGGCGGACTGGGAAATCATTGCGAAAGTCAAAGAAGCCGTGTCCATTCCGGTCATCGGCAACGGTGATATTACGGATGGTGAGAGTGCGGCAAAGATGCTTGCGCAGACCGGCTGCGACGGGATTATGATCGGCCGTGCGGCAAGGGGAAACCCCTGGATTTTCCGGGAAATTAACGCTTACCTGACGGACAAAACGAAACTTCCGCCTAAGACCGGAGAGGAATGCAGGGAAACGATGCTGCGCCATGCGAGGCTTCAGATGCAATACAAAGGCGAGTATACGGGGGTGCGCGAAATGCGCAAACATGTTTCCTGGTATACTGCCGGAATGCCGCATTCCGCAAGACTCAGAGAACAGGTAAATACGGTGGAAGATTTTGCGGCGCTGGAGGAATTAATCGGACAGATGTAGCGTATATTCTCATATGAGAAGCGAAACAATATTCTATTATGTTACGGAAGAATCGATGACAGGACGCCCTGAATATCGGAAAAAACACTTCTGGCAGAAAATCAGGCCGGTTTCCTTTGTAGTGGAAAAAGAAGAAATGACAGTTGTCACGTTTTTAATTCCCGGACTGCAAAAAGGATGGAAGAGAGAAAAGCTGTTTCAACTGATGCAGGAGAGCGCGGAAGAACATCCGCTGCGCGCAGGCGGTGTCAGGATTTTAATTCAACCACAGGTGCGGTATCTGCTGGCGGAGCCGGAAGAGAAAAATCGGGATACTTCCTCAAAATCGGAAATATATCGACAGCAGGCATGGACGGAAACATTTTTGGCCGTATGTTTTCCGCTGTCCGAAAGAATTTTACGGGAACGGTTTCCGCTTCAGGGAAGAAAAGCCGGCATGATCGGGCCGGAATCGGTGGTGATCTTGATGGGAACTCTTTTTTTCCCGGAAGAACAGATGCAGCACCTCGCGGAGATGATCGCGCCCTATCTGCCGTGCATAAACGCTCTCACGATTTTTTATGAGGCAGGAGATGCCGGGGAGAACTGCGGCGGGAGCCGCAAAACGGCAGATGCGGGAATCGAAACGGAAGCAGGAACGGAACCGGGCGGAAATACGGGAATCCGGGCGGAGGCAGAAACGGGAAGAAAGATCGGAACCCGGGCGGAAGCGGAAACAACCGGAACGGCCGGCTTCGGAACAGAAGTGGAAGCAATCGGAACTGCCGGCTTCGGAACGGAAACGGAACAGACCGTGGAGTCCGGTACGGGATATTTGGAACAGGCGATTCATGCGTATGCGGAAGAACTGTATTACGAGTATGGTCTGGTCAGCCAGATCATTCGCAGTCCGGAAGCGCCGTCCGTTCGTTTTATCCGTCCGGTCGGACAAATTCCGGTTTTGTTTTTGGACTATGGATATGCCGGAGCGATGCCGTACCGTATGCTGAAAGAAGGAGGCATTTATCTGGACGTTGCTTCGTCGGAAAAAAAAGAAGCGTTATTCAGAAGAAAGTACAGGGGAATTTTCTATCAGTCTCCCCGGAAATACCTTGACACTGTGGTAAAAAGTGGTTATGATAAATGAGTTAATCAGACATTACGCTCTCCTGACCGGACATCTGCCAGGAGAGCGCATGCTGAAAACAACAGAAAAAAAGAACAAAGCAAGGACAGGAAAGGGCGTATCGTCATGGAAGAAAAAAAGAACATTTTAACCTATGAGGGTCTTAGAAAATATGAGGATGAGCTTCATGAGCTGAAAGTCGTCAAACGTCAGGAAGTTGCCCAGAAAATTAAAGAAGCACGGGAACAGGGCGACTTATCGGAAAATGCGGAATACGATGCGGCAAAAGATGAGCAGCGCGACATTGAGGCGAGAATCGAAGAACTGGAGAAGATTTTAAAGAACGCGGAAGTCGTTGTGGAAGACGAAGTTGATCTGGATAAAATCAATATCGGATGCCAGGTAACAATTCTCGATATGGAGTATGCGGAAGAACTGGAGTATAAAATTGTAGGTTCTACCGAGGCAAACAGCCTGAAAGGCAAGATTTCCAATGAATCCCCGGTAGGAAAAGCACTGATCGGCAGTAAGGTCGGCGATGTTGTGGAAGTCGAGACACAGGCAGGCGTTTTACGCTATAAGGTATTGACGATTCAGAGATCCAATTAACATATTCAACGAAAGCAGTTACGGCGTGGCCGCAGGGGATACGAAAGCGGCGGGGCGGCGGACTGAGAGAAAGGCATGGTTAGCAGGATGGCAGAACAACGGAATCAGGAAAACGGACAACAGGTTCAGGATATTAATCAGCTTTTGAAAGTAAGGCGGGAGAAGCTGGCCGCTTTACAGGAAAGCGGCAAAGACCCTTTTGCCATTACGAAATATGATGTGACAAATCACAGTCAGGAAATCAAAGACAATTTCAATGCGCTGGAAGGACAGATCGTATCCATAGCGGGCCGTGTCATGTCCAAACGCGTGATGGGCAAGGCATCTTTCTGCAATGTTCAGGATCTGCAGGGAAACATTCAGTCCTATGTGGCAAGAGACAGCATTGGCGAGGAAGCTTATGCGGACTTTAAGAAATATGACGTGGGCGACATTGTCGGTATTGAAGGCGAAGTTTTTAAGACCAAAACAGGCGAAATTTCGATTCATGCCGCAAAGGTAACACTGCTATCCAAGAGCCTGCAGATTCTGCCTGAAAAATACCACGGTCTTGTGAATACCGATATCCGTTACCGCCAGCGGTATACGGACTTGATTATGAATGAAGAGGTTAAAAAAACCTTTGTTATGCGTTCTAAAATCATCAGTTCCATCAGACGCTATCTGGACGGGCAGGGATTTTTAGAAGTGGAAACCCCGATGCTCGTGTCCAATGCGGGCGGCGCGGCGGCGAGACCTTTTGAAACACATTACAATGCGTTGGATGAAGACGTAAAACTTCGCATCTCTCTGGAACTTTATCTGAAAAGGCTGATTGTGGGCGGTATGGAAAGAGTTTATGAAATCGGACGGGTTTTTCGGAATGAAGGTCTCGACACAAGACATAATCCGGAATTTACCCTGATGGAGCTGTATCAGGCCTATACGGATTATAACGGCATGATGGAGCTGACGGAGAACATGTTCCGCCATGTGGCCGAAGAAGTCTGCGGAACGACGATGATTCCTTATGGCGATGTGGAAATCGATCTGGGGAAACCTTTTGCCCGGATGACGATGACGGAAGCCGTAAAAAAATATGCGGACGTTGACTTTGACGAGATTAAGGATACGGCGGAGGCAAAGAAAATTGCCGATGAAAAAAATGTCCATTATGAAGAAAGACATAAAAAGGGAGATATTCTGAACCTGTTTTTCGAGGAATTTGTGGAAGAACATCTGGTACAGCCAACCTTTATTACCGACCATCCGATAGAAATTTCTCCTCTTACCAAGAAAAAGCCGGACAAGCCGGATTATGTGGAGCGTTTCGAACTGTTCATTACATGCCGCGAGATGTGCAACGCTTACTCGGAGCTGAACGATCCGATCGACCAAAGGGAGCGTTTCCGGGCACAGGAGGAGGCGTTTGCGGCCGGAGACGAAGAAGCAAACCATACCGATGACGATTTCCTGAATGCGCTCGATATCGGCATGCCGCCGACCGGAGGCATCGGGTATGGCATTGACAGACTGGTGATGCTGTTGACTAACTCGCCGGCGATCAGGGATGTTTTGTTGTTTCCGACGATGAAAAGTCTTTCCTGATTTTAGAACCGGGAAAGCCCGGAAATAAAGGAAAGTTTGTTGTTACAATACTGCCGGAATGGCGGTTTTATCTCATATTTATCTCAATTCAATAGAGTTTTAAAGAAATGAAAGTCCTTGATACTGTAAAAAGTAGCAAGGGCTTTTGTTGTATTCAACTATTCAAGTTCTTTTCTCATTTAAAATGGTATAAATTTCTTTGTGAAAATGATATAATGAAAAAAATGATTGGAGGTTATGGAGATGCAGGCAATTGTAGAAAAAGAACTGCCCGAAAGAGAAAAGTTAGACCTTGTTGTTGAAATAGTGGAAATGTTTTGCAAAAAAGGTATCTCTTTCGGACAGGCTTCTGAAATTTTGACTATCGCACAAGAAGATCTGAAAAAGCTTCCTATCAGTGAATAGTCATGGCGAAGTGATTCGGATTTTCTCTGTGATTATTCATTCCGCTTGCTTCGTACTCTTCTATAGACTTTGTGATAGTTATTAGATGTTTAAAAACATCATCCGGAAGAGTATTTGAGCAGTTTGGGCAAACGAGAGATTCTTTTTTGAGCATATACTCAAACCCAACATTAAACTGCTCATTGCAGCTTTGGCACTTAAATTCAAATTTATTCATAGCTTTCTCCTTTCTTTCGTATTCCAGATGGCAGTCTGGTACTTACAGTATAGGAGATAAGCGAGAAAAAGTAAATATTGATAGTACATAGGGAGTATTTCGGTACTCTCTTTTGTTCTTTTAAGTCTGCGGACGAAAAGTCGGAGAAGGCAGCAGGATTTTATATCAGAATACTATAAACCGAAATTTCATCATGTCTATACAATTCCGTCCTTTCACATTATGTTGAATTTCTTCTACTTTACCAGTTCAATATATACCATAAAATCCAGATTGCGTCAAGGGGTTAGGGGTGATGGTAGGGGTTCAAAGCCTGTTTGAGAAACCTTGTAAATTACAGGCGGCGAACCCCTATATAATTATCTATTCTCTAATTAGAGTTAAGCGTACTAAAACAAAAAGGATATGGAAAAAGGAAATGGAGGGATTGCAGACATGGGGAACATGGAACATACGCCTGTTGTAAAGGAAGTAACAAAATACCATATGGGAAAAGTGCATGGGAACGCAAAGCGGAATGAAGAAATGGTTATGAACTATCTGAAACTGCTTGCAAACGGCATTGTAAAGAAACGCCTGTCGCCTCATGAAGCTCATATAATAAGGGAACGCAAGAAACGTCTGGAAAACTGTAACCGATTCTGGTCTATGGAAACTTATGAAGCCAGCCATGTAAGAGTGTTACTGCGAACCTTTTTATGTAAGGATAAATTTTGCAGTAATTGTAATCAGGTGAAGAAAATGTTACTGCAAAACCGTTTCCTGCCCTATATGGAACAATATAAGGATTCTCTGTATCATATGGTGCTGACCGTTCCAGACTGTAACGGCGAGGAATTGAGAGGAACCATACAGCATATGGCTTACTGCTTTAAAACTTTGGTAACGTATCTAAACGGCAACAAAAAAGTGAAGGGAGTAGACCTGTCACAGTATGGCTTTCAAGGCTGTATCCGTTCCTTAGAAGTCACATACAGAGAAGATGTCTACCACCCTCACTTTCATGTAGCCGTTGTTTTTGGGAACAACGGGATTGGGGAGAAGCATATTGCCAATCAATTTTCTGGTATAGAAAGCCGCCTGTTTTCTGATTTTGAAACCATCATCCAGAGGATATGGTGGCTCTTAGTCAATCAAAAGCGGCTTACCTCTGATAATATCTTAGGTGAGGACAATTCTTTCCAGCGATATAGCTGTATCGTGGATAAATTTCAGCCAGAGGACTATAAGAAACTGTTTGGGTATATGACAAAAATGTACTCCGAGGATAACAGCCGTATGCGGTATGACAACTTCAAGACTTTGTATTCTGCCCTCTCCCATATCCGCCAGATACAAAGCTATGGCGTATTCTATAATGTAAAGGAACTGAACACAGAAGCCTATACCGAACAGGAGTACCAGACGTTGGAAAGCTATCTTGTCTGTAAGGAAAAGCCCGTCTGCTCCTATGAGCCGTTAAGCCGCCTATCTGGCGATGAAAGATATATCGTGCTGAAAACAAAGCACCGAAAATAAAATTTATTTTAAACTTGAGGTTTTATTTTAAATGAGATTTATGGGCGAAAATGGTTTTAAACTTATTTTAAAGTAGACTGGAAACACTGTTTTCGTTCAGGTGAAATGATAAGGATTGAGTTTAAAATAATTTTACAGACAAGGGGGAATGTCATGGAACGATATATCACAGATACGATTTACACTCATACCGTTACGGAAAAGGCGGCAGAAATTGAGTTGAGGGAAAAACAGCTTTATACAAGGCTGTCTGCTCTTATCTCTGGTGAGGAATACCTACAGATTGAAGAAGAATTGAACCGTTTCTATAATGAGCTGGAAAGAGAGGGGTTTTGTAAGGGATTCAGCGAGGGAATACGGTTTATGCTGAAATGCTTATAACGGTATCAGTCACAGGGTTAAAGATTTTAGGCGGTTTGTAAGCGGGATGCGGAATAAAACGATATGTAAACCGCTGTAAGGAATCTGTCTTGTAAGCGATTGAGGAATGACATTTTAGCCATATGGATTTTCTATCAGCTTTTGTAGAACGGAAATAGGATTTTTACAAGGCTTATAAGCGGCTAAGTTGCTTTTCGGCGATAGGTGGAGTTATTCTCAGTCAAGCGGTTAAAATGCATTAGCGGTGATTTCTGGTCATTTAAAATGGGGAAGATTCTCTGTTAAAGGGTATCTTCCCCATCACTGTATCATTCAGGAATTTTCGTCCAGATAGCCAAACATGAGTTTTACCATATTGATAGCTAAGGCTTTTTGTTCCTCTGTCCTGCCGTTCATCAGTTGACACCATAGCCGATATTGACCGTCACTGTCAGAAACGACGGAATCAGACAACAGATAATCTATGGTAACGCCCAGACGGTTAGCAACTGCTGCCAGATTTTCTAATGTTAAGCTGCGTTCCCCACGCTCAATCTGCCCGATATAGGCGGTTGAAAGGTTTACATCTTCTGCCAGTCTTTCCTGTGTCAGATTCAGCTTTAGCCGTTCCTCACGAATACGCTTTCCTAATGCCTGTTGCTCCATGCGTTTTCCCTCCAATGCAAATAGTATATGTAAATGATACTAATTGCTTATGTCTTAGATAATCCGCACGTTGCGTTATTTGTATATGCTGTCAGTTGCTTTTTGTTGTGCTATATGCTAAGATGGTGCTTAGTAGGAGGCATGGCATTATGAAAGTGATACTGAGCAGAAAAGGCATGGACAGTACATCGGGAGGTATGGCAAGCCCTATTTTGCCAGATGGTACGCTGTTATCTCTCCCAATCCCAGATAACACGGTAGGAACGGCATACAAGGATTTATGTTACAAAGGGCAGAGTTTAGAGGAAATCATCAGTCAGCTATGCCCTAAATTTGATTTTGGCAAAAGCCAGACCTGTCATCTTGACCCCGACATATATGAGGATATAGAGGGCAGAACGGCAACAGATGAATGGAAACCAGCATTCGGACAACATGGCGTATCTGCCGTACATCTGGATAAATTGGGCGTAGGCGTGGGCGATATATTTTTATTCTACGGAATGTTTCAAAAAACAATGGTTCAACCTAATAAAACACTGTGTTTTGACCGTAACGCTCCTATTGTCCATATCATCTACGGCTATATGAAAGTTGGAGAAGTATTGAGGGAGAAACAGGAAATAAAAAGCCGCTATTTCTGGCACCCTCACAGTATAAATTGTAACCGTCCGAATAACCGCTTATATTTGCCCGATACATACAGCACATTCCAGTATGACGATTCACTGATACTTACAAAGAGAGGGCAGGACAATCGGCGGCTATGGGCTTTGCCTGCGTTCTTTGGTGAGGACGGTATATCCATTTCATGGCAAGGCGATAACCGCCCTATACTAAAGGACGGTTATGCAGAATTAAATTCTGCTTGCAGAGGACAGGAATTTGTTGTAACCGCTTCTACTCCCAAACAAGAACGGAATTTATGTGACTGGGTGGACAGATTGATACAGAACCGTTAGACATGAACACTATGTACGGATTCATTCTAAAAAGCATTTATTGACAAAGAAATGAGGGATAATGACATGGAGAGATTCGTTGAACCAAAAGAAAGATTGCCTTTCACCCAGAAATCGGCTAAAGAATTAGCCCTTGAAATGAATAAGGCTCTGGAATATGTAACGGAAATGACCGAGGAAGAATTGCTTGAAGATGATGCCGAGGGTGGGTATTTTGACGATTTAGCGTATTATGAGGAAGATGATTAAATCGGGGGATAGCTATGGAAATAACGATTGAACAGGTAAAAGAATTTGCGTGGCAACAGTTGGACGCTATGTGGCATGACAATTCTGGAACGGCTACGATTAGCATGGTGAGATTTGATTACAAAGGTTATTGTATCGTCAATCCGTGGATGGACGAAAAGACGGAGAAAGCCGTAGACCCTTATCGGTATTATGGGAAACAGAGAACGGAGCGGTTTGTCAAAGAAGTTATTAGAACCATTCAGCATAACAGGGAAATTGCAAAACAACACAGGAGATAAGAGAATGAAACATAGATTTATTGCTGTAGCCTTATTTATTACAACGCTTCTCTCAGGTTGTGGGAATACTCAGACAACAGAGGTAACGACACCCATAGAGGAAAATGTTTCCAGTTCTATAAATAAGGTAGACCCAGACACAGCTACATCTTTAGCTGTATCCTATTATGAAACCGTTTACGGCGGTAAGGGTATAGAATTTACTTATTTGGAGCCAACCGTGGAAAAGCTATCTAAAAACGAGTATCGTATCAGTTTTTATGTGGACGCATATTGTGCCTTGCCTGCTTCACCTAAGAATAATGAGACAAGATATGTAGAGTGTGTCGCTACTACAGAAAACATTATGTTGGGTTGGACTTATGAATCAAGTATGTATTTATTTGAGGATTTAACAGGCAGACCTGTAATTTATAAAACTCAAATCAATTGGGACGGTACTTATATCAGTGATGTTGAAACACAGGAAGAACAACCAAAACCTACACAAGAGCCAGAATTGCCTAATGAAACAGCTATAGAGGAACAGGCTGATGATTTCTATAGGGACGGTGAATATACCACCTATGGCAGATACCAATGTTTTGAAACAGACACATTTGTAAATGTAGAAACGCAGAATGGTTCACTGGTACTGTACTTTGAGCCAGAAGCAGAAACCTTTGTCCTTGACAGAAACGGAGCAGACACAGGCTGGGAGTTTATCAACTGGGAATTTGAGGACAGAGTATATACATCTGCCATTATTCAAGATAATGAACTAATCATCACTTCTACAGAATCTTGGAGATATGACGGCACTTACATTCAACTGCCCGATATAGGTACTGACGGAGAGGGGGAATGAAAATGGCTATTCATCTGGAATCGGTCAATCATTTTAATTATATGGACGGAAACGGACGGATTTTCTGTAAGCGACAGGATAAAGTGCGGAAAGTAGCTCCAGAATATAAAGGTTGTAATGACTGCCCTTATCTTTTCGGCTCTTTACAGGGAATGGGCGTAGAATGTATGTGGGAGGATATAGTACCGCCCCCTGCTCCCTGTGGATATTATGTACATGACCCCAAAGAAGAGTTTGCACGGGTATCCAGTTTGATTGACGAGGGGATTTTGAAAAAGAGATAATATAATAGCCCTAGAAACTGTAATGGCTTCTAGGGCTATGCTTTATTTACAGAATTTCTGATTTGGCAATATCAAAATTTACAAGAGCATTGGAAACACGAATATACCGCTTGTCAAAGTCTTCAATCATGTAGAACTCCTTTGATGAATCATTCATATAAGGTTTCAGCACTCCCAACTGGAACAATTCTGAATAATATGCAAGCTCACTTGGTGGGAATAAGAAAGTTCCAACAGGAGGAAGAGATTCTACGGGAGGTTTAAAAATCTGCATGTAAAAATATTCACAGTCCAGTAAATAATCCGTATCCTCTACATAACCAATTCTAACGCCGTCACATTTTCTTCTGATTTCACAGAACAAGCTTACATTCTGTTCAGGGCTTGAAAGCAGAGATAGATATTTACATTTTTTGAGTGTAGACCTGACTGCACCCAGAAATTGTTGCGCCTTCTGCCCCTGAGCCGCTTGTTTCTTTAAGATATCCGATATACATTTAGCTTCCAGCAATAAGTTGCCCCCTTCACGGTATCCTTCAAAAATCACTTCCGCACCCGTGTTTACATCCATACATGAGCCGCTAAACTTAATCTTATTTTCAACCTTTTCTTGACACATAAATTGCCCTCCTTTTGATTTTTCGTTTGTCTTGATTCAGCCACTCAAAAAACTTGTCTTTTGGCACAACCATACGTTTGTTGAGATAAATCGTAGGGAAATCACTGGAATTCATAAGTTCATATGTTTTCCCTTTAGAAATCCCCAAAACCGACTGAACGTGCTTTGCCTGCATAATGATTGGTAAATCTTCTTCGGAACAGTAGTTCATCACATCGTTCTCCTCTCTTTATTATTTCCTATTCTTGTCTGAATCGTGTTTCTGTTGACAGTATAACACATGAGCCGCTACCTGTCAATGGACTTTTTATTTTTTCTTAATCAGGAAATAATCTTTAGACTATTTACTTTTTGAATAAAAAGGAGTATAATAGCAATATCATCGGAAAGGAGATACAAATAACATGGGAAAAACTTCTAAAGAAGATTTAGCAAGCATAGTAGGACAACGGTTAAAAGAACTCCGCAAGGCAAAAACAGATTTAGGGCAAAAAGATGTTGCTGACGAAATCGGTATTACCAAACAGGCTTTAAGCAGTTACGAAAGCGGCAGGCATCTTCCCGACCAGACTATCCTCATTGACCTTGCAAAATATTACGGATGCACCGCTGATTACCTTTACGGACTGACAGAAAAAATGAATCCATCATCTACGGACTATTCCAAGCGAGATAGCGTAAATCGCTTACTTCATTCTTTGGATATGGTTGCAGAAGATGAAGGAGACTTTTTAGCTGATTCCATAGCAAATACCATAAATTCATTGTCTCTTAACAACGGAAATCCCCAACGGCGAAATCTTATTGAGTGCATGGGACAGTTGTTCTATTCATTTGCAGAATATATTGAAATGTCAACGTCATATGGAAAGTATTTATCTGAAAAAGTGAGCACAAATGGTTTAACCGCAGATGATATAGCTGTGAAACTGGCGCACATCAGCGGCTTTGATGATATATACAGTATAATAGATGACATTAGACGGGCTGGTATTTCATCTGTTCTTACCTTTTCTGTAAATGCTAAAAAAGCCTTGCGTATCAGGGCAGGACAACGTACAGGCTCTAAAAAATCATTAAAGATGACAGAATTTGAGGAACAGTTTAAAGAAATGCTTGATAAGGAGGATTGATTCATATGGCAAAACGGGGACAAAATGAAGGCTCTATCCGCAAACGCAAAGATGGCACATGGGAAGCCCGTGTAACGATTGGCATTTCAGCGGACGGAAAGCAACAGCGTAAATCCCTGTATGGAAAGACCCGACAGGAAGTATCCGCCAAAATGACCGACTTGCTGAATAATCTGCAAAAAGGCATTATCACCAATCCTACAGAAATGACCCTTGCCGAATGGCTTGACTATTATATGTCCGAATACAAAAAGCGGTATGTAAAGCCTACTACCTATATCAATTATACGGTAAAGGTAAAAAACCACATCAAACCAGCTATCGGTCACTATAAGCTAAAGGCACTCCGACAGGACATCATTCAGAAATTTGTCAACAGCCTGTCCGATAAGGGGTTAGCGCCATCTACGGTAATAGATGTTTACAAGCTGTTAAGCAACGCCTTAGAAACGGCGGTAGATGACGGCTTGATTGTCCGTAACACCGCTAACAGGGTAAAACTTCCCAAAACAACAAAGCCGCAAATCAATGTTTTAACACAGGAACAGCAAAACGCATTTGTGGAACAGGCGAAAGTGACCTATATGGGAGTTGTCTATATTTTCGACCTCTGCACAGGTATGCGGCTTGGGGAATTATTAGGGCTGAAATGGCAGGACATAGACTTTGAGCAGAACCAGTTGCACATCAGGAGAATCCTCCGCAAGGTGAAAGACCCTGACAATGCAGACGAACATTGGCACTTAGAATTTGGCACACCGAAAACCCTGTCCAGTGAGCGAACAATCCCTCTCAATGATACGGCTATCAAAGTACTTGCTGATGTCTGGGAGCAACAGGAGAAAAATAAGGAAAAAGCCAGTAGCGCATACGAGGACAATGACCTTGTTTTCTGTACCCAGTTAGGCAGACCTCTTGACCCGAACAATATACGGCGCACCTGTTATTCTATCTGTGAGAAAATCGGTGTCAGTGACATCCACCCTCATTGCCTGCGTCATACTTTCACGACCAGAGGGGCAGAAAATAATGTGGACGTGCGTGTTATGCAGAAATTCTTAGGTCATGCGACCATAAAGGAAACAGCCGATACCTATACGCACGTATTGGACGATTTGAAACAGGATGAAATCCGAAAACTGGATAGCGCAGTAAACTATTGAGCAAAAATATCGGGTAGGGGTAAGGTAGGGGTTAAACGCCAAAAGGAGCTACCGCCCGCAAGCGGTAACTCCCAGAGTTTACAACATTTTCCCGACAGGAAATTGTATCAGACGTTAAATCGGAATAAAAGAATGTGCAAGTAGCTTTAAATATGCCGCTTGTGGGGTTTATCAAAAATATTATTTCCATCATCGTCAAGCATATCTTTTTGGATCATATAATGAGTTATATCGTCAAATTCCATTTGTAATTTAAAATCTATATATTTCCTTATATCGTCCAGTAAATCAAAAAAATGTTTAGATGAAATTCTTATAACTCTGCCGTCTGGATGCTTTAATGCAAAAACGGTTTGTTCATCTTCGAGATATAACTTTCGTTCTATCAATTTATTTAATTCATTTTCTGGCGTATCTTCAATTTCGGTAGAATATATGGTAATGACTTTATATGGTTTGGCATTTTCTGTATATTCGTCCTGATAAAAGCTATAACCTTTGCAGTCGAGAATTTGACACAAACAATCGGTAATTTGTCCGTGTTTTTTCATAAATGTTAGGCTCTCTTCAAAACTGGTTTTATAATCATCTTCACATAACAGATATTCCATTCTCACATCCAGTACCTTTGATAAAGTTCGTGCGGCATCCGTTGTTAATTTGCATTTTCCCCTTACCATATTGGAAATATATTGTTCTGTAAAGTGTGCGGCGGCGGCAACGTCCTTTTGCTTCATATTCTTTTCTTCAATGCACTTTCTTAATCTTTCACCACAAATTATGTTTAATTCTTCCTGCTTCATGCCCTTTATTCTCCCTTAAAATGAATGTAAAATTTCTTAATCAGTTGTTTTACTATTCTTAATGTTTGGTTTAATATTATATTAGCACCAACGAGGACAAAAGGCAACATAAACATAAAAATTTTATAGGAGTGTGACAAAATGAGAAAAACAAACGCAGAGAGTTTTGACGTTGCAGTTTTAGAAAAGCGTATAGCGGTATCTGACAAGGAACTTGCTTTCATGCTTGGTGTCGGTCTGCCAACGGCAAGGAAGATAGCGGAGGATGCAAGCGCAGTATGCCGGATAGGAAACCGCAAAGTAAATAAAGTTGATAAGATTCGGCGGTACATGGATGCGATAGCAGGAGAATAAGGCATCATGGAAAGCATTATGAAATCTATTGACGGAACGGGGGCGAAACAGTGACCTATGATGAAGTATTAACATATTTTCAAGTGAAAAAACGGCAGCAGGACAAAGCACAGTGTAAATGTCCGGCGCATGATGATAGGCAGGCTTCCCTTACTGTCACAAAGGGGCGTGATTCCGTCCTTATACACTGTCATGCAGGATGCGACATTGATAATGTGCTATCGGCAGCAGGATTGGAAAAATCAGATTTATTCTATCAGGAAAAGCGGACTGGCAGCAGTTGGCAAGCCTATATTGAGAACCGGGAGAAAAAGCGGATTGAAGCAGTTTATAACTACGTTTCCAGTAACGGCGGCTATCTTTTTACCAAAGTGCGGATGCAAGGAAAGAAAATGATATATGGCACGTTGGCAAATGAGCGGTTCACTTATGGACTGGGAGGGCGCACACGGAAAGAGTTATGCGCTGTCTATGCGCCTGACGGCGTACAAGCCATAAATAAGGCAGTTTCAGAGGGCAAGCCTATATTTATCCCGGAGGGCGAAAAAGACGCTGATACACTGGCAAAACAAGGCTATACGGCGTTTTCTTATGGGGGTGTGAATGATTGGTCGGCAGATATGGCGCAGCTTTGCAAAGGGGCGGTTGTCTATGTACTGGCAGACAATGACGAACCGGGGCGGCGTGTGGCGAACATTATTCAGAGTGATCTGCAGGGCATAGCGAATAGCGCAAAGGTAATTGTTCCAGTGCCGGATATTCCCAAAGCTGATATATCAGATTACTTTATGGCCGGACATAGTAAGGCAGAGTTTGAAAGCCTTTTGCAGCAGGACGGAGCCGTTACAGAAAAAAGGGCAGAGGGAAACACGCTGGACTTGTCACAGTTTCATCTTGTGAATGATAAGGGCATAGCAACGGGCGTATTTGATGAAGCTATCTTTAAATACATAAAAGGGCAGCAGGATTTATTTGTGTGCGGTGGTACGGTCTATATTTATGACGGCGGCTATTTTAAGGCTGATGTAAGCGGCGCAAGGCTGAAAACAATGATTAGCAAGCTGATATATCCGCAGTTCATTAAAAGTACCACACTGAAAAGGATATATGACCGTTTCCTTTGTGATATATCCCTGGAAGTATCTTTCGAGGAATTGAACCACTATCCGGCACACTGGATATGTTTTGAAAATGGGATGTACGATTGCAAGGAAAAACGCCTGCTGCCACACAGCCCAAAATATAAAGCCATCAATCAGATACCACATGAGTACAAGCCGGATGCGGTATATCAGGGAAAGCGCACAGAGGAATTTTTAAGTTTTATCTGCCCGGAGCCGGACAACCGGGAAATGGCTTTACAGTTCGCAGGATATACCCATACAAAGGATGTGGGGCAGCAGAAATTTCTTGTCCTGCTTGGAGAGGGCGGCAGCGGAAAAAGCACATTTATAA
>CAJUDZ010000030.1 GCA_910584965.1 uncultured Lachnospiraceae bacterium
GAACACCAGCCTTCCAAGCTGGATACGTGGGTTCGATTCCCATCACCCGCTTTTTCTAATGCCCAAAAAGGATGGCTATGTGACCGGAAACACATATGCCATCCCTTTTTGACAATCTGCGTTTTTAGGTATACTCTATAAGTATCTGTGATGTCGGTATGATTCCTTTATGCCGGAACATCCACGAAAAAACATATGGGGGTCATCAATGGTCACGTCTTTGGCACGACAGGCAGTCATCATCAAATCAGGAAACGATACCAGCATTTTAACGGGAAATTATGAGCTGGCGTATGCGCTCGGATTTCTCTCAAATCAGACTGGAATTTCCATACCGGAAGGCGATGTGGAAATCCGGGATTTACAGGAAAAGGTTCTGGAAGAAGTAAAGAACAGAATGCCAGAAGATGAAAAAATGAAACGTCTTTTGCGGATGGTCAGATTGTATAATCCGGATTCGGCATGGGATGCGCAGATGCAGGAATTGCTGCAGACGGGGCTTTCGGAAAAATGCCCGTGGGAGCTGCATCGCGCGTGACGACGCGGCCGGATTATGGTCTGTGCGCCTGACAGGAACGGGGAAGAGAAAGGTATGGATGGGTTATGGAGAAAGCGTATAAGCTGGAATTTGCGGGGGCGCAGAACGGCAGCCTGTATGTGAACTGCTGCGGACTTTCGCAGACGGAGCCGCTTCACAGTTTCGGGCCGGCGTTAAAGCCTCATTATATGATTCATTATATTTTGAGCGGCCGGGGCATTTTTTCGATCGGCGGGAAAGAATATCCGCTGGAAGAAGGCTATGGTTTTCTGATTACGCCGGATGAGCTGGTTTTTTATCAGGCGGATGAAGAGGAGCCGTGGACTTACGTATGGGTCGGCTTCAGCGGCGTACAGGCGGCGGAATATATCGGGAATATGGGTCTGTCGGTGAAACAGCCGGTTTTTAAATCCGAGCGTTCGGACGAACTGTATCAGATTGTCAAGGATATGATGGAACATAATACGTTCGGTATGTCCAATGATCTGCGGCGGAACGGGCAGCTTGGCATCTTTCTTTCCGTGATTGCGGAAAGCGCGGCGGTTACGGAAAAGAATGAGGTTGACAGGGCCAATATATACGTGAAAAAGGCGGTTTCGTTTATTCAGAGCAATTACTGTAATGCAATCAAAGTGACGGATGTAGCGGATTATGTCTGCATTAACAGAAGTTATCTATATACGCTTTTTCAGAAATCGATCGGCATGTCTCCGCAGCAGTTCCTGACGACCTTTCGGATCACAAAAGCGACGGAACTTCTGCAGCTGACATCGCTCCCGGTTGAGAGCATCGCGTTTTCCTGCGGGTACAGCGATCCGATGGTATTTGCGAAGGCTTTTCGGCAGATGAAAAAAACATCGCCTACGGCATACAGGAAAGAGATGCAGAAGGGCGGGAAACGAAGAAACAAAGAATATCTGAAGCAGGTAGAGGATTTTATCAGTCAGATCAACAGGCTGAATAATTAACATTTTGACAGATAAAAAGAACAAACGGATATTTTATGCCGGGCATATTTTTTATATGATTATTCTGTAAAAACAGTATTTGTAAAGGAGATGGGGTTATGAAAGAAACTGTTTTAAAAAAATTTGAAGAACTTTTTGGCGACATTAAGGATGTCAACGTATACTTTGCGCCGGGGCGTGTCAATATGATTGGGGAACATACGGATTATAACGGCGGACACGTTTTTCCGTGTGCGCTGACGATCGGAACTTATGCGGCGGCAAGGAAAAGGGAAGACGATAAACTGCGTTTCTATTCCATGAATTTCGATAAGCTGGGGGTTATTGAATCTTCCATTCAGGATTTAAAGCCGGATAAAGAAGCGCACTGGACCAATTATCCCAAGGGCGTTATGTGGGCTTTTGAAAAAAGAGGATTTAAGATGCCCTGCGGTCTGGATATCGTATTAAACGGCAACATTCCAAACGGTTCCGGCCTTTCTTCTTCCGCATCGCTGGAAGTCCTGACCGGATATCTGCTGCGGGATTTATTTGGTTTTGAAGTGACAAATGTGGATTTGGCGCTGATCGGGCAGTATTCGGAGAATAACTTTAACGGTATGAACTGCGGTATTATGGATCAGTTCGCTTCCGCAATGGGCAAAAAAGACAACGCGATTTTCCTGGATACGGCGGATTTGTCTTTCGAATATGCGCCGCTCGTTCTGGAAGGCGCGAAAATTATCGTAACAAACAGCAAGGTGAAACATTCGCTTGTGGATTCGGAATACAATGTCAGAAGAAGCGAGTGCGAAAAAGCGCTGGAAGAATTACAGACCGTTATCGGCATTAATGGTCTCGGAGACCTGTCGGAAGAGCAGTTTGAGCAGTATAAAACCGCAATTAAAGATGAAGTAAGGGTACGCAGGGCAAAACATGCGGTATATGAAAACCAGAGAACAATTCGTGCCGTGGAGGCCCTGAAAAAGAATGATCTCGCGCTTTTCGGCCGGCTGATGAACGAATCTCATGTATCTCTCAGAGACGATTATCAGGTGTCCTGCGATGAGATCGACGTGCTGGTGGAAGAAGCATGGAAAGTTCCCGGCGTTATCGGTTCCCGCATTACCGGAGGCGGTTTCGGCGGCTGTACGGTCAGCATCGTAAAGGATGAGGCCGTGGAGGAGTTCCAGGAGAAAGTGGGAGCGGCTTATCGGGAGAGAGTCGGCAAAGAAGCGGATTTCTATGTGGTAGAAATCGGGGACGGCCCGGTAAAACTGTAAAATCTTGCGCTTGATAAGGGGTGTTCCGTTCCGGTAAAAGGTGCGGTCCGTCGGTACGGCCTGCGTCCGGTGCGGATGTAAAAACAGGAAGGGAGAATCGGTCAATGATTCAGAAAAATATCAAAAAATTAGTCCAGTATGGTCTGAACACAGGCCTGATTGAAGAGGCGGATAAAATTTATACGACCAACCGGCTTTTGGAGCTCTTTTGTTTGGATGAACTGGAAGAAAATGACACGGATGTCACAATGGAGCCGGATGAACTGGAAACGGTGCTTTCGGAGATGATGGATTATGCCTATGCACAGGGAATTATGACGGAAGACAGCATCGTATACCGCGATCTGTTCGATACGAAAATTATGAGCATGCTCGTTCCGAGACCGAGCGAAGTGATTGCAAAATTTGCGGAAAAATACGAACAAAGTCCGCAGGCGGCAACGGATTATTTCTATAAGCTGAGCCAGGACACGGACTATATCAGAAGATACCGCATCAAAAAAGACCAGAAATGGATTGCGTCGACAAAGTATGGCGATCTGGATATTACGATCAATCTGTCGAAACCGGAGAAGGATCCGAAGGCGATCGCGGCGGCAAAGAGCGCGAAACAAAGCGGTTATCCCAAGTGCCTTCTCTGTATGGAAAATGAAGGGTATGCGGGCAGAGTCAATCATCCGGCGAGACAGAACCACAGGGTAATTCCCGTAACCATTCACGAAAGCAGATGGGGTTTTCAGTATTCGCCATATGTATATTATAATGAGCATTGTATCGTTTTTAACGCAAAACATATTCCGATGAAAATCGAGCACGACACGTTCTGCAAGCTGTTCGATTTTGTAAAGCAGTTCCCGCATTATTTTGTGGGCTCCAACGCGGATCTGCCGATCGTCGGCGGTTCCATCCTGAGCCACGATCATTTTCAGGGCGGACATTACGAGTTTGCCATGGCGAGAGCGGCAGTGGAGCGGACTTTTGTGATAAAAGGGTTTGAGGATGTGGAGACCGGCATTGTCAACTGGCCCATGTCTGTTATCCGCATCGCGTCGGCTGATACGAACAGGCTGATTGCGCTTGCAGATGTTATCCTGAACGCATGGCGGGGATATACTGACGAAGCGGCGTTTATTTTGGCAGAGACGGACGGGGAACCTCATAATACCATTACGCCGATTGCCAGAAAACGGGGAGATAAGTTTGAACTGGATCTTGTTCTGCGCAATAATATTACGACGCCGGAACATCCGCTCGGCGTTTATCACCCTCATGCGGAGCTGCATCATATTAAAAAGGAAAATATCGGCCTGATTGAGGTTATGGGGCTTGCGGTGCTGCCGGCCAGGCTGAAAGATGAAATGGAGCAGCTTGCGGAAGCAATACTTGCCGGAAAAGATATCCGGGAAGACGAACTGCTGGAGAAACATGCGGACTGGGTGGATGCTTTTCTTCCCGCGTATCCGGAAGTAAACCGGGAGAACATCATGGAGATTCTGCATAAGGAAATCGGCAGCGTCTTTATGCGGGTATTGGAGGATTCCGGCGTTTATAAGAGAACCGCAGAAGGACAGGCAGCATTTGACCGGTTTGTGGAAAGCCTGAACCGGTAATGATGGGATTCTGAAAATACAGATTGAAGCGCAGGCGGAGCAGCCTGCGCTTTTCATTGTAATTGTATAAGAAGTGCCGTCATCGAAGCGGGGCGCGGAAGAAAGCTTTTTAAATGATTGCCGTAAGCTCCGTGGGGGTGGACAGGCAGTATGCCGCATCGCAGTCCTTCAGATGGCTTCCCCAGCCTGCCAGTGCAAAATCCACGCCTGCATTCCGGGCGCATTCCCTGTCATAGCGGCTGTCTCCTACATACAGAATCTGGCTGCGGCTGCTTCCGGACAGCTCCATGTACTTTAAAAGAGGCGCCGCGGTCGGTTTGTGTTCTTCGGTATCATCCGCACAGACGACGGTGTCGAAATAATGACGGACGGGAAACCGTTTAAATTCTTTTTCGAACTCGTCCCGGACTCTCGATGTAACGACGCCCAGCCGACAGCCTTTTTGCGACAGGGCGCTCAGAGTTTCTTCCATACCCTGAAAGAGGGCGGTGGTATCATCATACTGCCTCAGATAGTCTATCCACAATGCAAGTGTGCCGGGGATATCCGAAACCGCCAGCCGCTTCAGGGCATCTTCTCCGGTAATGCCAAGCGCGAAAGTCAGTTCTTCGAGAGGCGGCTTTTGGCCGGTGAGCGTTCCGATCGTATCCTGCAGGGAATGCAGAACCGCATATTCCGTATCTACCAAAGTTCCGTCGACATCAAATACAATGTGTGTATAGTGCATAACAAGCCTCCTGCAATGATATTTTTTTGCTGCCTTCACGCGGAGAGGACCGTTTGCCGCGGCGTCCGCGAGAAGATTATTTTATTGTATATTGTAGCATATCTTCCGCATCAGGCAACCCCTCCGTGGATTTTATGGCAGTTCTTTTATGGCAGACTTTTTCCGGCAGACTTTTTTCGACAGATTTCCCTGCTCTTGGCAGGCATCCGGAAATTTTTACATCGGGCAGTTTTTGCCTGCTTCTTGTATTAACAAAGGACATCGGCTAAAATAGAATCAGATTTGTGACCGGCCGGACGGCGGAAGCACGGTAAAGGAGAAGCGGAATATGAAAAAAGCGGTTATTGTCGGTTATGGCAATATGGGAAGCAAATATGCCGGAGAAATTTATAATGGGAACATAAAGGATTTATCCCTTTACGGGATATTGTGCAGAAATCAGGAGGGGCAGCGGAAGATTCGGGAGAATATGCCGGAAGTTGTTATTTTTCCGGATGAAGACAGTATGTTTGCGGCACACGAAAACTTTGATGCGCTGATCATCACGACGCCGCATAAGGAACATGTGCGGGTGGTGCGTAAAGCGCAGCAGTCAGGCCTTCATGTGCTGTGTGAGAAACCGCTCGGCGTAACGATGAAGGAGTGTGAAGATCTGTGTTTTGAAAAGGGAGAACGGGTGAATGCAATGGTCTTTAACTGGCGGGCGCGGGAAATTTACCGTCAGATATATGCGTATATCCGCGACGGAAAAATGGGACGTCTGACGCAGGCAGTATGGGTGGCCAATTTCTGGTACCGCCCGGCCTGTTATCATCGGGCCTCCGGCTGGAGGAGCAGCTGGGGCGGCGAAGGGGGAGGCCTGCTGATCAATCAGTGCCAGCATCTGTTAGACATGTGGAACTGGCTTTTCGGACAGCCCTGCGAAGTTTCGGCGCAGCTCGGTTACGGGCAGTACAGCGATATTAAGGTGGATGACAAGGCCTCTCTCTTTTTCCGGCATGAGAACGGCATGTGGGGCGCTTTTATTTCCTCAAGCGGGGACTCTCCGGGAACAAACCGGCTTGAAATACACGGAGAGCTGGGCAGACTGGTAGTGGAGGATGACCGTTTTCTGACGATTTACAGGAATGAAGATTCGACGACACAGGTATCAAAAACTTCCGAGGAAATGTATGCAAAGATTCCTTATACGGCAGAACGCCGGGAGGTGGCTCAGGCGGAAAGCGAATACACGATAATGCTTCGGAATTTTGCGGATGCAATGGAAGGTAGAGCCAAACCGCTTGCGACGCTTTCGGACGGAAAACGCGCGCTGGAAAACTGCAACGCGGCTTATCTGTCGGACTGGCAGCAGAAAAAGACGACGGTTCCCTGCGACCGGGAAACATACAATATGGAACTGCAAAAGAAAATACAGGAAGAGTCATAGGCTCCGCCTGTATTTCAGACACGCAGAATTGCGCAAAATGGAAGAACATCCATTTGATATGCAGATATTATTCTATCCGGGCTTTATCATTCTTTGGAAACGCCGAGCATACTGGAAAGAAACGAATAGAAATCTCCCTGCTGCTCGTTATTCATTTTCTGATATAAGGATATAAGCCTTTGATATTTTTTGAGATTGTGCATGTTGTCTGCGAGCAGAGAATCCGCATTAGTCCGCTCTTCTGAAAGATAAAGAATGTAGTCGGTAGAGACGTGGAAAAAACGCGACAGATCAATTAGAAGCATGGCGTCTGGAACGCTTGTGCCGGTTTCGATTTTGCTGAGCATTGTCTGATTTGCGCCAAGATACTCGGCAAGAACTTTTTGAGTTAATTTTTTTTCCAATCGTAATTCCTTGATTCTTGTTTTCATTCGTAATATCCTTTCTTCCATTGTATATTGTTTTCCGGGACAGGACATTCCAATTTTTAATTGATATATTCTGCCCGGAATGTTTATTCACTATTGAATATGGGGAAGACAGGGTGAAAGCAAAAATAACACAAAACAAGGTAAAATTAACGCTTGACAATAATCCGTAGGGAATTTTTGCCTGCGGCTCAAAGTTTACAAGCTGAGAGAAGGGCATGGATAGTATGAAAATTCTTTTGATCGCGATCAATGCAAAGTATATTCACTCAAATCCGGCCGTTTACAGCCTGCGTGCCGGTGCGGACGAGGCTTTCCGGCCGTTCATTGAGATTGTGGAATATACGATTAATAACCGCTGTGAAGAAATATTGGCGGATATTTATCGGAGAAAGCCGGACGTCATCGCTTTTTCCTGCTATATCTGGAACCGGAGCATGACTGGAAGCCTTCTTGCGGAACTGCCCAAAATAATGCCGGAAGTTCCGGTTTGGCTGGGCGGGCCGGAAGTTTCCTACGATGCGGAAAAAGTACTCGGACAGTATCGGGCGGTGACCGGCGTAATGATCGGGGAAGGGGAAGAGACATTCCGGGAACTTGTGGAATATTACTGCGGAGGAACACAGGGACGAGAAGGGCTGCAGAAAATCCGGGGAATTGCATACCGGACAGGAAGCGATGGAGAAGGGCGGCCGGAGGATTTGGAAGAGACCGTCGTGGCCGGGGACAGGGCCGCACGGGCGGAGAAAAATGCGCAGGGCAAAATCTGCCTTACGCCGGAGAGAGAACTGACGGATATTTCCGCGCTGCCTTTCCTGTATGAGGATTTAGGGCCGTTTGAGAATAAAATTATATATTATGAGAGCAGCAGAGGATGTCCATACCGGTGCAGTTACTGTCTTTCTTCCATCGATAAAAAAGTGCGCCTGCGCAATATCGATATGGTAAAAAAAGAACTGCAGTTTTTCCTGGACCATAAAGTCAGGCAGGTAAAGTTCGTAGACCGGACGTTCAATTGTAATCACGAACATGCGGTGGAAATCTGGAAATATCTGGCGGAGCATGATAACGGCGTGACGAATTTTCATTTTGAGATCGAAGCGGACAGGATTACGGAAGAAGAACTGCGGATTCTCGCCGGACTGCGGCCGGGATTGGCCCAGATGGAAATCGGCGTGCAGACGGTTAATCCGGAGACGCTGAGGGAAATCAGGCGTAAGGCGGATACGGACAGAATCCGGGAAGTAGTGGAGCGCATTGAGGAAAACCATAATATTCATGTGCATCTCGACCTGATCGCCGGGCTTCCGTATGAAGACTACGACAGTTTTGTGCATTCCTTCAACTGCGTGCACGCGATGCGGCCGCAGCAGCTTCAGCTCGGTTTTCTGAAAGTGCTGAAGGGTTCTTATTTATATGAAAAAGCGGCTGATTACGGCCTCCGTTATACGGATGCGCCGCCTTATGAAGTGCTTTCCACGAAATGGCTGTCGTATGAACAGCTTCTGCAGTTAAAAAAAGTGGAAGCGATGGTAGAGATTTATTATAACAGCGGCCAGTTTACGCATACGCTTCCCGTGATACAGGCGGCATTTCCGGATGCCTTTTCGATGTATCTGGAACTGGCGGAGTTTTATGAAAAAAGGAGCGGCCTTTTTTCTTCTCCCGCGCGAAGCAGCCGATATGAGGCATTGCTTGACTTCGCCTTACAGACGGAGCGGATTGGGAAAAAAGAGGAAAAAATGTCGGAATATGTGGAAATGCTGCGTCAGCTCTTGACTTTTGATCTGTATCTGCGAGAGAATATGAAGAGCAGACCTGATTTTGCCGGAGCGCTTCTGCCGTATAAACAGATGATTCGGGATTTTTACCGGAAAGAAGAGGCATGCAGGCGTTATCTGCCAGGTTATGGCGGATACGACAGCCGGCAGCTTGCGAAAATGACGCATATGGAAGTTTTCGATTATCCGGTCTGGGAGCAGGATACCGGAAAACGAACGGAGTATCTTGCGGCTCCGGCAATGGTTCTGTTTGATTATCATGTGAGGGATGCGCTGACTTATGAAGCGCGGTATGTGGTTATCCCGACGGACGAAGAAAGGACATCAGACCGATGACAAAAAATACGAAAGAGATTCTGGACCTGCTGGATGCCCATTACGGAACGGAATTTATCTGTTATCTCCATCATGAAAACGCATGGCAGCTTTTGATCGCCACGATGCTGAGCGCACAATGCACGGACGCCAGAGTGAATATCGTGACAAAAGACCTTTTTGTGAAGTACCGGAGTATCGATGATTTTGCCGAAGCGGATCTGGAAGAACTGGAGCAGGATATTCATTCGACCGGATTTTATCACAATAAGGCCAAAAACATCATCGCCTGCTGTAAAGATCTGCGCGATAAATTCGGCGGCGAAGTGCCGAAAAGCATTGAAGAACTGACTTCCCTTGCGGGCGTTGGGCGTAAGACTGCCAACGTTATCCGGGGTAATATTTACCATGAGCCGAGTATCGTTGTGGATACGCATGTGAAGCGTATTTCCAAAAAACTGGGCATTACAGAAGAGGATGATCCTGTTAAAGTAGAAATGGAACTGATGAAGGCGCTGCCGAAAGATCACTGGATTTTATGGAATATTCAGATCATCACACACGGCCGGCAGATCTGTAAGGCACCGACGCCGAAATGTGAAGAATGTTTTCTGCGGGAAAATTGCGCGGATTATAAGAAAAGACAGGGCGGAAAGAAAGGCAAAGAGGAAAAGGAAAAGTAAAATGAAAAGTAAAATGAAACGGAACGGTAAACGGAGCGCATGAAATGACAGATTCGTATGTGGCTTTGGATGTGGAGACGACCGGGCTCGACCCCAAGCGGGATAAAATAATTGAAATCGGAATGGTGAAAGTGCGTTCCGGCAAAATTGCGGCGCAGTTTGAATCTTTTGTCAATCCGGGCAGGCCGCTTACGGAGCGTATCATCGAGCTGACGGGGATTCGGAACGAGCAGCTTTCGGACGCGCGGGACATTGGAGAAATCATGCCGGAAGTACTGCGTTTTATCGGAGACGATATTCTGGTCGGACACAGGATTTTATTCGATTACTCTTTTATCAAAAAGGCGGCGGTCAATCATCGCTATACTTTTGAGAAAACGGGAATCGATACGCTGAAACTCGCCAAAACTTTTCTGCCGGATTTGGAGAGCAGAAGCCTTGCCTTTTTGTGCGGACATTACGGAATTGAGCACAATGCACATCGGGCATTTGCCGATGCCAGAGCGGCTTCCGATCTGTATCAGAAGCTGGCGATGCTTTTTTATCAGGGAAACGAAACGGCGTTTACGCCGAAACGCCTTTTATATCAGGTGAAACGGGAAACGCCGGTAACAATACCCCAAAAAGAGCAGTTATATAAATTATTGGACAGGCATAAACTGAAAGTAGACTATCAGGTGGAAAAGCTTACCCGCAATGAAGCAAGCCGCATTATTGCTCAGCTTCTTGCAGAATACGGACGATAGCTTTTTTCATTGCGGAGTTTAAGGCTTCGGCCGCCGGATAGAGCTCTTTGATTTTTTCGGGAGTGTTTTCTTCCCGGTAGATATCGCAAAGCAGTTTATAAGAACTGCTGACGTCGGTTCCGGTTGAGACGGCAAACTCCAGTACTTCGCGGGCCTGTGCCGCGCAGCCGTTCTTATGCAGACAGGAAGCCCATTGATTCAGGGTTCTGGCAAGAATGGTATAGTTCTGGTCGTATCGGGATAACAGGTCGATATTGGGAGCGCCGTATTTTAATTTCAGGTCCGTATTGGTGATACCGGTGAAGTTGACGATCCGGGCTTCGCTTAATGTGCGGAGTGTTTCCTTGTATTCGGCTGCCTGTTCGTCTTCCGGAAGAAGCTGCAAAAAAAGGCTGTCGAGCGGAACCGCGATATAGGGAAGATCGTCCAGCGATTTTCGCCTTGTGTTATTGGCCCGGTGCTCTTTCTCCCAGAAAGAACGTTCTTTTTCGGCATCCAGGCGGCTGTGTTTGGAAATCTCATAAGTAAGCCATGCAACAAATACGAGGAAACTTGCAAAAAAGGGAAATTTCATATATAATATCCTTTCAGAGAATGGGGGTGGTTACTGTGTTTTCATTTCATAATAAAAAAACAAAGCAGAGAATATCGGCGGTTATTATCGTCATACTGGTACTGGCCATGGTGCTGCCTCTGGTACTGAGTGTGGCGGGATAGCTACGTAGTTTAGTTTAACACATTTTTGTAAGGGAAGCAACGCAGCAGGAAGGGAAAGGTTATGGTTATGCGCAGAAGAAGGGGAATGCTGACAGTCATAACAGCATTGTTTATCGGTTTTTTATCGATTGGAGCAACGGTACATGCGGCGGAAGAGAAAATTGAATCAGGAATTTATGCGGATCAGATTAATATTTCCGGGATGACGGTTTCCGAAGCCAGGAATGCGGTGCAGGAATATGTGGATTCCTGCGGGGAAGTACAGATCACTCTGCATGCGGTGGACGATCAGGCGATCGTTACGACGGCAGCGGAGGCGGGTTTAAAGTGGGCCAATCCGGAGATCATCGAAGAGGCGGCCGCGCTGGGGAAAGACGGAAATATTGTACAGTGTTACAAAATGCTGAAAGATCTGGAACGCAGCAATAAAGTATACGAAGTAAAATTTGATTTTGACAAGGAAAAAATCCGGGCGCTGATCGAAGAGCAGAGCGCACAGTATAATCAGGAGGCGGTCGATGCGGTACTGACGCGGGCGGATGGCGCTTTCCGGATTACGGAAGGACAGCCCGGTGTGATAGTGGATGTGAATGCCTCTGCAGAAGCGGTCTATCAGTATCTGACTAACGAATGGAGAGGCGAAGAAGGATATGTTGATCTGGCGGTAACGGTTCAGGAGCCGCGGGGAAATGCAGAAGAATTGTCGCAGATAACGGATGTTCTGGGAACTTTTACGACAAGCTATTCCACTTCCAATTCATCCAGAAGTGCGAATGTGGCCAACGGCTGTAAGCTCATTGACGGAAGCCTTCTGTATCCGGGAGATGAATTTTCCTGCTATGAAGCAGTATCTCCTTTTTCTAAGGATAACGGATACTATATGGCGGCATCTTATTTAAACGGGCAGGTAGTGGACAGTCTGGGCGGCGGTATCTGCCAGGTTTCCACAACCCTGTATAATGCCGTTCTGAGAGCGGAACTGGAAGTAACGGAACGATACAATCACTCTATGATCGTTACATATGTGGATCCTTCCGCGGATGCGGCGATCGCGGAATCTTCGGGAAAAGATTTTAAATTTGTAAATAATACGGAACATCCGATTTATATTGAAGGCATTGCGACACCCGACAAACATATTACGTTTACGATATACGGCATGGAGACGAGGGACAGCAACAGAGAAGTGATCTATGAAAGCGTCGTGCTGGAGCGGAATGTGCCGGAAGAAGAGGTTATTTATGCGAATGAATCGCTGCCGCTCGGCTATTGTTCCGTTCAGTCGGCGCATGTCGGCTATAAAGCGCAGTTATGGAAAGTCGTTAAAGTGGACGGCGTGGAAGTCAGCAGAGAACAGGTGAACAGCAGTTCGTATAATAAATCGCCGAGAAATGCAACGGTGGGAACCGCAACGGCGGATCCGGAAGCGCATAATGCGATTATGGCGGCGATCGCGACAAACAGCATCGATCAGGTAAAGGCAGTTGCCGGGGCTTATCAGGCACAGGCCGATGCGGCGGCAGCGCAGGCTGCGGCACAGGCAGCGGCGGCGCAGGCACAGCAGCCGCCCGCAGAACAGACGCCTCCTCCGGAGCAGCCGCCGCAGGAACCGGCGCCTGAGGGCTAAAACAGCGGATGATTCTATGAAAGGCAGCGGGAAGCTGATTATTATGAGAAACGGGAAAATTTCGGAGAGCGTGCTCGTGCGCTCCGTATTGCGAAAAATCAAAACCAAACGGGAAGAAATGGTTTGCGGCGCAGGAATAGGGGTAGACTGCGCCGTTTTTTCGTTTGAAGAAGGCGAAGAGACCGTTTGTTCCACGAATCCCGTCAGCGCGCCCGCGGACATGGTCTGTGCGTACGGCGTGCACCGCGCATTGAATAATGTGGCGGCGGCCGGTGCGGAGCCTGTTGGGATTCTGCTTTCCTGTACGCTCCCGGAAGGGACGGAAGAAAAGGAATTACAGGATATGATGGCGCAGGCGGAGGATATCTGCAAACAATATCATGTGCAGATTGCCGGCGGACATACGGCAGTAACGAAAGCGGTGAACCGGCCGCTGCTGACAGTGACGGGCATCGGAAAGCGAAAAACCGGGGTATGTGCCGGCGGCATAAAGCCCGGACAGGACGTGGTAATCAGTAAATGGATTGGGCTTGACGGAACGGTGCGGATTGCCAGGGAACACAGGACGGCACTGCTTACCAGATATCCGGCAAGAATGATAGATGAGGCGGCGGAATTTGAACAGTTCTTCTCCGTGATACCGGAGGCCGCTACCGCCCGTAAGTCCGGCGTCTGCGGAATCCATGACGTTTCTGAGGGCGGTATTTTTGGAGCGCTCTGGGAGATGGCAAACGGAGCCGGCGTTGGACTGGAAATCGACTTGAAGAAACTGCCTGTGCGGCAGGAAACGATAGAAGTTTGCGAATTTTTTGATTTGAATCCTTATGAACTGTCATCGACAGGATGCCTTCTGATGACGGCAGAGGACGGAAACGGACTTGCCGCTGCATTGGAAAAAAAGGGAATCCCGGCGGTTGTTGTCGGAAAGACGACCGGAGGAAATGACAGAATTCTTTATAACGAAGAAGAACGGCGTTTTCTGGAGCCGCCCAAAGCGGATGAACTCTGTAAAATAGCAAGTGATTCATAATATGTAGAAGATGTCCGCGGCAGAAATAACCGCGGAACAGGAAAGGGGCAAGGTTATTAAAATGAGAGAAAAATTATTATCGGTAATTGAGAAAAACAGCCGTATCGATATAAAAGAACTGGCTGTCATCATGGGAGCGGAGGAAATCGATATTGTCAATGAGCTGGCGGCGATGGAGAGTGAAGGCGTTATCTGCGGATATCATACGCTGATCGACTGGGAAAAGACTTCGATCGAAAAAGTCAGCGCATTGATTGAAGTGAGAGTAACACCGCAGCGCGGACAGGGATTTGACAAAATTGCGGAACGCATTTACAAGTATCCGGAAGTCAATTCCGTTTATCTGATTTCCGGCGGTTATGATCTGCTCGTTACGCTGGAAGGAAAATCCCTGAAAGAAATTTCCGCGTTTGTATCGGATAAGCTTTCCACACTGGAAACGGTGCTCAGCACGGCGACGCATTTTATCCTGAAAAAATACAAAGACCACGGAACGATTCTGGCAAAAAAACATGAGGATACGAGAGAGAAGGTGACACCGTGAGAAATCCATTAGCAGATAAAGTGGTGGACATTAAACCGTCCGGCATCCGTAAATTTTTTGATATCGTCAATGAGATGGACGATGTCATTTCGTTAAGCGTTGGCGAACCGGATTTCGATACGCCCTGGCATATCCGGGACGAGGGCATTTATTCGCTGGAGAAGGGACGCACTTTTTATACTTCCAATGCAGGGCTGAAAGAATTAAAAGAAGAAGTATGCAATTACCTGAAAAGAAAACAGGGGGTAGAATATGACCCGAAGGAAGAAGTATTCCTGACGGTCGGCGGTTCCGAGGGAATCGATGCGGCAATGCGCGCCATGCTGAATCCCGGAGAAGAAGTGCTGATTCCCCAGCCGAGTTACGTATCCTATGAACCCTGTGCAATACTGGCGGACGGCGTTCCGGTTATTATCGAGTTAAAAGCGGAAAACGAATTTCGTCTTACGGCAAAGGAACTGGAAGAAGCCATTACCGAAAAAACAAAAATACTGGTGCTTCCGTTTCCGAACAATCCGACCGGCGCCATTATGGAAAGAAAAGATCTGGAAGAAATTGCAGAGGTCATTATCAAGCACGATATCTTTGTGATTTCCGATGAAATCTATGCGGAACTGACTTATAAAGAAAAACATGTATCGATTGTGGAAATACCGGGCATGCAGGAGAGAACTATCCTGATCAACGGCTTTTCCAAAGCATTCGCGATGACCGGATGGCGGCTCGGCTACGCATGCGGCCCGAAGGAAATCATTGCCCAGATGCTTAAAATCCATCAGTTCGCGATTATGTGCGCGCCGACGACCAGCCAGTATGCGGCCATAGAAGCGCTCCGTAACGGCGATGAAGATGTGGCGGAAATGAAAGAGGCATATAATCAGCGGAGAAGATATCTGATGCATGCTTTTCGGGAAATGAATCTTCCGTGTTTTGAGCCTTTCGGCGCGTTTTATGTGTTCCCCTGTATTAAGGAATTTGGGATGACAAGCGACGAATTTGCGACGAGGTTCTTAAAGGAAGAAAAGGTTGCGGTTGTGCCGGGAACGGCGTTTGGCGGCTGCGGAGAGGGATTTCTCCGGATTTCCTATGCGTATTCGCTGGAAAACCTGAAAATTGCCATGAAAAAGCTGGAGGAATTTATCGAAAGACTGCGCAAAGAATAAAGAGGGCGGAAGGAACCGTCCGGCGCGTTTGGTTCATGAATCACCCGGGTACGACAGCCTGCGGATAAGAATGGAGGATTACAATGCACATTGTCCTGCACCAGCCGGAAATACCGGCCAATACGGGAAATATCGGAAGAACCTGTGTGGCGACAGGAACGGATCTGCATCTGATCGAGCCGCTGGGCTTTCATCTGGATGAACGTTCGATTAAACGGGCCGGAATGGATTACTGGGAACATCTTCATGTGACGAGATACATAAATTACCGGGAATTTACGGAAAAGAATCCCGGCGCGAAGATATGGATGGCGACGACAAAAGCCAAAAAGATTTATACGGAGGCGGATTTCGGCATGGATGATTTTATCATGTTCGGGAAAGAAAGCGGCGGCATTCCGGAGGAAATTCTGGTTGAGAACGAGGAAAACTGTATCAGGATTCCCATGCTCGACCAGATTCGTTCCCTGAATCTTTCCAACGCCGCCGCGATTGTGCTCTATGAAGCGCTGCGGCAGAACGGTTTTGAGAAGATGCGGAAAGAGGGAGAACTGCACCACCTTCACTGGCAGAATGAATCCCTTTACAGCGAAAATTGAAGTTTGTTTCGTTGTGCTAATATTCATCTTCAATATCCGCTTCCGGCAGAGAGAAGATAAACTCCGAGCCGGCGCCTTCCGTACTGATGACATTAATATGTTCACCGTGGGACTGGATGATCTCTTTCGTAATGGAGAGACCGAGACCGGTCCCTTTTTTATCTTTGCCGCGGGAGATGTCCGATTTATAAAAACGGTCCCAGATCAGCTTCAGATTGTCTTTCGGAATCCCGATGCCGGAGTCCTTTACGCTGACAAATATTTTGTTGTGTTTTTCGGTCGTTTCCAGCTTGATCATGGAGTTATGATGGCTGAACTTGATTGCGTTATCCAGTAAGTTGTAAAGCACCTGCTGAATTTTTCCCATATCGGCGGTGACATACATTTCTTCTCCGGTCAGAATGAGTTCGATCGCAATCTTTTTTTCACGGCATGTTCCTTCGAAAGACGCCGCCACATTCCGGATAACCTGATTGATATCGAAATCTGTTTTTTCCAGGAGAATGCCTTTGGTGTTCAGGTTATTTAAGGTAAGAAGGCTGTTGGTGAGTTTCGTCAGGCGTTCCGTTTCGTTTAAAACAATTGTCAGATATTTTTCGTACAGTTCCGGCGGAATCGTACCGTCCAGCATGGCCTCCAGATAACCTTTGATGGAAGTCAGGGGCGAACGGAAATCATGGGAAACGTTGGCGACAAATTTTTTCTGATCGTCTTCGGAACGGGCGATTTCACCTGCCATATAGGACAGGGCGGCGGCCAGATACCCCATTTCATCCTCACTTTCCACGGTGAGCTCATAGTGCATATTGCCGCTGGCGTATTGTTCCGTCGCTTCCGTAATTTTGCGCAGCGGAATATAAACCATTTCCGTAAAAAAGATCAGGATGATCAGCGACAGCAGAAACAGAATGACCAGCATAATGTAGGAAATATTTAACAGACTGTTGGTCGAATTTTGGATTACGCTCATGGGACAATGGATGACAACATAGCCCTTTACCTTGAAATCGGAGGTAATCGGTGCAAAAACGCTCAGCGTTTCTTCCGTGAAAGAACCGAAAAAGTTTCCGGTCGTGAAATAAGAACCCTCCGTAATGGTGGAATCAAAATTCTCGATCACGATTTCGTTTTCTACATCGATCGGTGAAGAAGAATCGAGCACCATACGGCCTGAAGGATTGATAATCCAGATTGTAGCGTTTAAATAGGTATCCAGAGCATCCAGCTGTGTCTTTACCGCGTCCAGCGTCGTTTCGCTGCTGTACAGATCGGAAGCATAAGTATTTGCAATCAGCGTCGCTTCCCGGTAGAGGGAATCGGCCTTGTCTTTTTTTAAATGATCGAGCGTCATATTGGAGACGAAAGTGGCAACGACGATAAAGCCAAAAAAGCCGAAAATGAAATACGCCAGTATAAATTTCAGATACAAAGTCTTTCTCATTGTGCTGTGACTGCCTTCCTTTCGGTTAAAACGTCTGCGACAGAGCCGGGTTCGATGCAGATTCCTGTTTCAATCAGGTTCTTACTTCAAATTTGTAGCCGACGCCCCATATCGTAGCGATGCGCCATTTTTCGTGATCGTTGATTTTTTCCCGGAGCCGTTTGATATGAACGTCGACCGTCCGGGTATCGCCGACATATTCATACCCCCAGATCTGATCGAGCAGCTGCTCCCTTGTAAAGACCTGATTCGGAGAAGCGGCAAGGTAATAAAGAAGTTCCAGCTCTTTTGGCGGCATTTCCACTGTTTTTCCCATATAGAGCACGGAATAATTGGTCTGGTTGATGACAAGGTCGGGATACTCCGCGCATTTTGCATCGGAAGCGGGCGCGGCGATAACGGGTTTATAACGGCGCAGAACCGCTTTGACCCTCGCGACAAGTTCTTTGGAATCAAAAGGCTTTTCCATGTAGTCGTCGGCGCCAAGCTCCAGACCGAGTACCTTGTCGAAAACCTCTCCTTTGGCGGACAGCATGATAATCGGAAGGGATGACCCGGTACGGATTTCCCTGCAGACCTGATATCCGTCGATGCCGGGAAGCATCAGATCGAGAAGCATCAGGTTCGGTTCAAAACTTTTTGCCGCCGTGAGGGCGGATTCCCCGTCGTTGACAATCATCGTTTCAAAGCATTCTTTTGTCAGATAAAGAGAAATCAGTTCGGCAATATTATTATCGTCGTCCACAATTAATATTTTCTGTTTGTTTACCATCGGATCAGAACACCCCTTTCTAAGTTATTTAAATTCTGCAATGGTGACACCTGCATCCCCTTCGCCATATTCTCCGAGCCGGTAATTTTTGACATATTTACAGCGGCGGAGATAGTCCTGTACGGCTTTTCGCAGTGCGCCGGTTCCCTTTCCGTGTACGATGCGGACGCTCGGCAGGTGTGCAAGATAAGCGTCGTCCAGATATTTATCGAGGGCGGAAAGCGCTTCGTCCACCGTTTTTCCGAGCAGATTGATTTCTGTCGAAATAGAATAGGACTTGGACATTTTCAGTTTGCCCGAACTGCTCCGCTGCATCGGTGCGGCGGTGGTAACGGTTTCTTCGTTCAGTAAAACCAGATCGTTCAGGTTTACCTGGGAGCGGATAATGCCGCATTGTACGAACAGCTTTCCGCTTTTATCGGGACGCGTGCTGACGATTCCCGTTAAGCCCATCGAAACGACTTTTACGCGGTCTCCGGGATTTACCTGATTCGGTTTTAACAGCTTATGGGTCGGTTTTTCAGCCGGTTTGAGCGACAGCTTTGCATTTTTCTCGGATATTTTGTCCCGGACTTTCTGACGGGACTGTTCCAGATCTTTCATCGTGGAAGTTCCGGCCTTCTGGAAGGTGCGGATTGTTTCGTCGGCAACGTCTTTGGCTTCCTGTAAGATCTGCCTTGCTTCCTCGTTTGCTTCCCTCAGAATGCGTTCTTTTGACTGGTCAATTTTTTCCTGTTTGGATTCCAGCCGTTTTTTCAGCGATTTAATCTCCTCTTTATAAGAAGCGATTTCCAGCCGTTCTTTTTCGATGGTGACGCGGCTGTTTTCCAGATCGGATAACAGATCCTCAAAACTTTCCTTATCTTCCGTAATGTGTTTTCTGGCGCTTTCGATGATCTGATCGGAAAGCCCAAGTTTGGAGGAAATGGCAAAGGCATTGCTTTTGCCCGGAATGCCGATCAGCAGGCGGTACGTCGGCCGCAGCGTTTCCACATTAAATTCACAGCAGGCATTTTCCACAAAGGGCGTGGATAAAGCATAAACTTTCAATTCGCTGTAATGGGTGGTGGCCATCGTGCGGATGCCCCGCGTATGCAGATCGTCCAATATGGCGGCTGCAAGAGCGGCGCCTTCCGTCGGATCGGTTCCGGCGCCAAGCTCATCGAAAAGACAAAGGGAATCCGCGTCCGCATTTTGCAAAATTGAGACGATCGACGTCATATGGGAAGAAAAAGTGGAAAGATTCTGCTCAATGCTCTGCTCGTCTCCGATATCCGCGTAAACTTCCGTAAAAACAGACAGTTCGGAACGATCGAGCGCCGGAATATGCAGCCCCGCCTGCCCCATCAGCGTCAGAAGCCCGACCGTTTTCAGGGAAACGGTCTTGCCGCCGGTATTCGGTCCGGTGATGACAAGCAGGTCAAAATCCGCGCCGAGTTCGATGTCAATCGGAACGACTTTCTTTTTATCCAACAGAGGATGACGGCCCTTACGGAGTTTTAAATGATGTTCCGTGTTGAAGACGGGTTTGCTTCCGTTTTCTTCCATCGCTAAAGACGCTTTCGCAAAAATAAAGTCGAGAGCGGTCATGATTTTCTGATTATTCGCGAGCGCGTCCGTGTATTCGCCGGCCTGAGCGCTTAAATCGGCGAGAATTTTTTCGATTTCTTCCTGTTCCTTAATATCCAGTTCTTTTAAGTCATTGTTGAGCGTCACGACGGCGGCCGGCTCGATGAAAAAAGTAGAACCGGTGGAGGACTGATCATGCACCATGCCCGAAACCTGGCCTTTGTATTCCGATTTGACGGGAAGACAGTAACGGCCGCTCCGCATGGTAATGACCGCATCCTGTAAATAAGTGCGGTAAGAACCGTTTACCATGGAGGTGAGCTGGGAATGGATTTTATCGTTGGTGAGCGCTTTTTTCCGCCGTATCTGTTTTAAGGACGGACTGGCGTCATCCGCTATTTCTTCTTCCGATAAAATACATCTGCGGATTTCGTTTGCCAGATTTGTCAATGGTTCCAGACCGTCAAAATATTCATTCAGTGAATCGGCAGGTGTATCGTCTCTGTCGCTTCTTCCGTATGCCTTGATTCTGCTGACGTTCTCCAGCATGGCGGCGATATGGAGGAGCTCTATGGCACTGAGCGCGCTTCCCACTTCCAGCGATTTGAAACATCTTCCCAAATCCTTATTGCCTCCGAATGAAGTAGAACCCTTTTTGAAAAGGCGGCTCAGCGCGTCGGCCGTTTCCTGCTGTGCGTGTTCGATGTCGTCATGATCGGTCATCGGCAGCAGTTCCCGGCAGAGTTTCCGCCCCGGCTCGGAAGTCGCTTTTTCCGTCAGACGTTCAATGATTTTGTTGTATTCTAAAACGTGTAATGCTTTACTGTTCATAATTGACCTCTTTTTTTACTGAAAATATTGTGAATGGGGTAATTTCCTGCATTCACTTTAAACCTTCTGCGGCGTTGTTTTAGAAATATCATACCATAAAGGTTGTAAATTTACTATGAAAAAGATATACTTAGACATATCCAAATGACATCGGAGCGACGGGACGGTCATAGAAGCATTATGGACCGGCACAGGATTTGGGGAGAACGTTATGACAGAGGATGATAAGAAAAAAACAGAGTCCGGACAGACGGAAGGGATAAAGGAACAGGCCGAATATACGCCTTCGGTACAGTCGGATTTTCTGCGGGAGAAAATGAAGCAGAGACCGGTCAACAAAAAGAAGCTGCTGCGCCGGACAATCGTCACGGCAGTACTGGCGGTGGTCTTTGGAATCGTGGCGTGTCTTACCTTTCTGCTTCTGGAACCGGTTATCAACAACTGGCTCTATCCGCCGGAAGAGGCCAAAGAAGTGCAGTTTCCAGAAGAGACCATTACGGAAGAAATGAATCCGGAAGATATGCTGACCGTGGACGAGCCGGAGGAGAAAGAACCGGCAGAACTGGAGCTTGTGGATGAGAAAATTGAAGAACTGCTTTCCCAGATGACATTCGGGCTCGAAGAATACGGTACGGTGTATGAGGAGCTTTCTGCGCTGGCAAAGAATGTCAGCCGGGCGATTGTCACCGTTACCGGCGTGACCTCCGATGTGGACTGGTTTAACAATATATATGAAAGCGAAGCGTCTGCGTCGGGTGTTATTGTAGCTAACAACGGCCGGGCGATGTTAATTCTTGTCAGCATGAACAATATCAAAAAGGCGGAAAAGATCGTCGTGACTTTCTGCGATCAGACACAGGCGGATGCGAAACTGGTACAGAAAGATGATTCGACGGGATTTGCCATATTGTCGGTATCTCTGATGGCGATAGACGAAGAAACGATGGATGTCATTAATATTGCGACGCTCGGCAGTTCCAACACCGGGAATATGCCGGGAATGCCCGTGATGGCGCTGGGCAGCCCGATGGGAACAAGCGGCTCCGTCTGCTATGGCATTATTACCTCTTCCGGTTCTGTCATTGAGCAGGTGGATTCGGCATATAAATTGATTTTCACGGATATGTACGGCAGCAAGAACGCGACCGGCGTGCTGGTCGATTTAAGAGGCATGGTAGTCGGAATCATTGACAATTCGTATAACAGCAGCGACAGAGGAAACCTGATTTCAGCATACGGGATTTCGGAACTGAAAAGAACGATTACCAAAATGTCCAATAATCAGTACCGCGCATATTTCGGCATTTACGGAGCTGATGTGCCGCCGGAGGCGATTCTGGAATCCGGTGTGCCGCGCGGTGCCTATATTAAGGAAATAGAAATGGATTCGCCGGCCATGACGGCGGGGATTCAAAGCGGAGACGTTATTGTAAAGATAAACGATAAGGAAATCGTGACTTACAGCGAACTGCTGAATGAACTATATAACGCTTCGCCGGATGATGTCGCCACGATTACGCTGATGCGCCAGGGAATAGATTCTTTTCAGGAAATGACGGTAACGGTAACGTTTACAAGAAGAACGCAGCAGACGTAAAACGGATATCCGCCGGAACAGGCAATGGATGCTAAAGGAAAACCAATGAAGGAGGAATTATGAAGAAGTATATTAAGGATTATAAAGAAGGGGAAAGAATTTCGGATATTTATTTGTGTAAACATAAGCAGTCAGCGGTGACGAAGAACGGGAAGCCCTATGAAAACGTGATATTACAGGACAAAACAGGGACGCTCGATGCCAAGATATGGGATCCGCACAGCGCGGGAATTGAAGAGTTCGATTCGCTGGATTACATAGAAGTCTTCGGAGACGTCAACAGTTTTCAGGGTGCCTTGCAGGTCAATGTAAAAAGGGTCAGACGCTGCCGCGAAGGAGAATATAATCCGGCCGATTATCTTCCGGTCAGCAGCAAAGATATCGACGGGATGAAGGAAGAGCTGCTGCATTTGATCGACAGCATCCAAAATCAATATTTGCAGACGCTTTTACGGAATTTATTTGTCAAGGACGAGAAATTTATGAAAGCCTTTTCCCAGTCTTCCGCGGCAAAAACCGTACACCACGGCTTTGTCGGCGGACTGTTGGAGCATACGCTGAGCGTGACAAAGCTGTGCGATTTTTACAGCAGACAATATCCGCTTTTAAACAGAGATCTGCTGATTTGTGCGGCGATCTGCCATGATATCGGAAAAACGAAAGAGCTTTCGCCCTTTCCGCAGAATGATTATACCGATGACGGACAGTTCCTGGGACATATCGTGATCGGCGTGGAAATGGTAGGAGAAAAGATGCGGGAAATAGAAGGGTTTCCCAAAGTTCTGTCGAACGAATTAAAGCATTGTATTTTATCCCATCACGGTGAATATGAGTTTGGCGCTCCGAAAAAGCCGGCGATCATGGAAGCGATGGCATTATATTTTGCAGACAATACGGATGCCAAAATGCAGATCTTTACGGAACTGTTAAATGGAACGACCGAGACAGGATGGCTCGGATATAACCGGCTCTTTGATTCCAATGTGATCAGAACAAAACTGGATTAGGCAGAAATCCGGTTTGCCCAAAAGACAGGTACTGCGGCAGCATGGAGGAAATATAACAGAATGGAATACCGGAAAAACGATATTGTAACGGTGCAGATTGAAGATATAGGGAATGACGGAGAAGGCATTGGAAAAACGGACGGATATACACTGTTTGTAAAAGACGCCGTTATCGGTGATACCGTAGAAGCAAGGATTACAAAAGTAAAGAAAAATTACGGATATGCGAGGATGGAAAAAATTGTGGTTCCATCCTCTTTCAGAGTGGAACCCAGGTGTAACTTCCACAGACAATGCGGCGGCTGTCAGATTCAGGCGATGGCTTATGAAAGACAGCTTCTTTTTAAACACGAAAAAATCCGGAATAATCTGATTCGCATCGGCGGTTTTGATGCGGCTATGATCGATGAAATCATGGAACCTGTTGTGGGGATGGAACACCCCTGGCACTATCGAAATAAAGCGCAGTTTCCGGTGGGATACGATAAAAACGGAAATCTCATTACCGGATTTTATGCGGGCCGTACCCATGATATTATTGCCAATACGGACTGCCTTTTAGGCGCCCCTGAAAATAAACGGATATTGGAGACTGTGCTTTCTTATATGGAAGAAAATAACGTCTCGGCTTACCGGGAGCAGACCGGAGAAGGACTTGTGCGCCACATTCTGATTCGTACAGGTTTTGCATCCGGTGAAATTATGGTGTGCCTGATTATCAACGGCACGAGGCTTCCGAAAGAAAAAGAACTGGTTAAAAAACTGACCGGGATTTCTTTTGCGGAGGCTGTTTCCGTACACGGTGCAAAAAGCGGCGGGGACGATAAGCAATGTGATTTGGAGACTGAAAATTGCGCCGAAAAGCGGATTGTGGGTATTTCTGTCAGTGTGAATACAGAAAGAACCAATGTTATTATGGGAAAAGATATCCGGATTCTGTGGGGAAAAGGATATATTGAGGACAGCATCCGGATATTGGGAGAAGCAGAGGAAAGCCGTGTGAAGTTTCGGATTTCACCGCTTTCTTTTTACCAGGTCAATCCTGGACAGACAGAAAAATTATACAGTCTTGCGCTGGCCTTCGCAGGACTGAGCGGTAACGAAACGGTCTGGGATTTGTACTGCGGTATCGGAACGATCTCTCTTTTTCTTGCCAAGTATGCCAGACGGGTATACGGCGTGGAAGTGATTCCACAGGCAATCGAAGATGCCAGGGAAAATGCCCGTATCAATGGAATTGACAATGCGGAATTTTATGTGGGAAAGGCAGAAGAAGTTCTGCCGGAGAAATATGACAAAGAAGGGATTCGGGCAGACGTTATAGTGGTGGATCCGCCGCGGAAGGGCTGTGATGAGCGGTGCCTGGAAACGATGCTTGCGATGAAGCCGGAAAGAATTGTGTATGTGAGTTGTGACTCCGCAACGCTGGCGCGGGATTTGAAGGTGCTGTGCGAGGGCGGGTATGAATTGAAGAGGGTGCGGGGAGTGGATTTGTTTGGGGGGACGGTGCATGTGGAGACGTGCGTATTATTGTCCAAACTCAAAACGACACAACATATAGAAGTGAAGATTGACCTTGATGAAATGGATTTAACGAAAGCGGAGAGCAAGGCGACTTATGCGGAGATAAAACAATATGTATTAGATAAGTTTGGCTTGAAAGTATCACAGCTTTATATTGCACAAGTGAAAAGAAAGCATGGCATAATAGAAAGAACCAACTATAATATAGGAGAGGGAAAGGCAAGAGTGCCGCAAGTGCCTTTAGAGAAAGAAAAGGCAATAGAGGATGCTCTAAAGCATTTTAAGATGATATAAGCCGAAATAAAGCGTTTAGGGGTATGACAAAAGCTGTCAGCCCCTTTTCCTATTTAAAAGATTTATAATGCGTTGCCGGATAGCCGTAAAAGTTTATGTTGCACTTCCCCTACTTTCTTGTTAATAATTTGCCTAGCGTCTAGGCTGTCACAAAGCACTTGGAGAGGTAGATTTTTGTCTGTCCAACCTACCGCATACCAAAACTGACAGACAAAAATCGTTGCGAACTTAGTGCGACTGACTGGTACGGTTATTTATAGCATATACATAATATTTATAGTTAAGCGTTTTTATTTTTACTTGGTTTTTGTGGATATGGTTTTTTTATATCTGTACGTCCAATAAGGTAATCTGTACTTGTATAATGAAAATCCGCTAATAAAGATAATATTTCTATCGGGATGGCTCTTTCATCATTTTCATATCTTGAATAAGTTCGTTGAGATATGTGTAAATATTTTGCAATATCTGTTTGCGTTAAGTCTCTATCTTCTCGAAGATTGCGTATTCTTTCATATTTCATATCTATACCTCAATATAAATATAAAAAAGACCGAAATGGACTATTGATTTTTAGACTATTTCGGTCTAAAATATAAGATGATGTTATATAAAAATCTCTCAACAAGAAAGCGAGGACTTTAAGGATGAAGAAAAGAATCTTAACGAAGGTTATCACGATGGCTATGGCATGCGCTCTGGTCGTAGGAAATACAGGTTTAACAGTTCATGCTGCAACGGATGACGGTGCATATCATGGCGATGATATGGCAGATGGCGGTTCCAGCGCATCTGACGGAAGCGATGATATCGGTGGTGGCGGCAACAGTGGTTCCAGCAATTCCAGCTCCAGCAATAACAGCGGTTCTACCGATGATGGAGCATATCATGGCGATGGTATGGGAGACGGCGGTTCCAGCGCATCAAACGGCAACGATGATATCGGTAGCGGCAACGGCGGTTCCAGCTCCACAGCATCCTACACAGCGCCCAAAGCGGCAGGCAAAGCTGCATCCGCAGGCAAAGAGACATTCCGCGCAGTCGCAAAGGCTGGTGCAGGCACTTACAAAGTAACTCACAAAGGCGTGGAAATCGCAACGTTCAGCCTTATGGATTCTGACAAAAAGGCAGTTTCCTGCACAGCAGTTACGCTCAAGCAGCGTGAAGACAAGAAATACGCTATCGACTTCCAGGTTGATGACGCTACCGGCTTAACCGTTGGTGCTCCTCTGGATAGAACCTATATGTACAGCACGCTCGGTGTAAGCTACGTTACAATCAACGATGAAATCATAATTGACATCGAATCAGAATCCGCCGCTAAAACAACAAAATAAAAATGAATGAAAAAGAGAAAGCGGTTTAGGCTTTCTCTTTTTTATGAAAAAAATCTAATTTATCAAGCATATCAGTATATAGTTGAAATTGTTTGTTCATAGAAATTATTTCTTGTTGTGCTTCCTTAGAAAGAGGAAGTGCAGGGTCATATTCAAATAGTAGTTCTTCAAATTCGTTGCCCGGTTCAAAATTATAAAGAAAAGTAAGGCAATCCGTAATGCGTTGTATATCTATTTCGATTTCAAACTCAACTTTGAGTATTTTAAGGATAGTCTTTATTATCGTATCATTTATTCTTTCTGGTAGAACGGACATTTCTTCATCAATTGATTCTTGTGCGGTTTCTAGGCTTCTACTCATTATATAGTCATATAATCTTAATGGGGTCTTAGTCCATTCCTCATATGTTTGTGGGGTTCCTTCTTTTATAATAGCCTTATAATCTTCACAAAGTTGTCTGTATGCTTCTTTTTTTCCCTGTTCAGTATCATTTTCTACATAATACTGTTTCATTATTTTTTCATTTATTTCGTTCTGCTCTTTAAGTTTTACATCAATATCAAGAGACATTTCCTTAGATTCCTTTTGGATTTTTCTGCTTATCTTTTTTTGCTTTATATCATCTTGAACATACTTATCAAATATTGGTTCTGTTATAAGTATATGAGTAAAAATATGCTGTTCTAAAAGAGTTAATTCATCCCATGTCTTATTAGGGTATTCTTTTTTTAAATGTCTGTTTATTAGTCTTCTAAGACTGGCTCTATTTGTAACACCGTTTAATTCATATAAATCGCAAATGGTAGTATGAATTTGTTTTTTGTTCATTGCTTTATCCTCCTAAATGTCCTCTTTGATTTTAAAGTGTCACTTTTGAAAAAACATCAAAATCATTATAAACACTATTATAACATAGGTTTTGATAAAGTCAATATATAGAGTTATAGGGATTTACATGTCACTTTTCAAGGCATATAATGACGCTATAATCAAAAACTAGCTAGAGATTAAATATTGAGGAAAGGAGAAAATAAGATGCTACGTCTTATAGACTTGGAACAGCTTAATGCTGTCCAGCAACGTGAAGCCATACAGGCTTTACTAAATGAACTGGAACGTCAAGAGAAAGCATTGCGGAAAATTAAAACTATTGCGGATGCTTATTTTGGCGGAAAAGTTACACTTACAACTGGAAATGAAGATTTTGACCCTGTTGGCAAGGTATATGATGTCAGAACTTACATGGGCATGGTTCATTCAAACGCCTATGAGGGGTTGAATCTTCCTATTCCCAGAATATTCTAAGAAAGGAGGATGGCGATATGAGTCTGATTAACACATGGTTTTTTACAAAGGCTATCATTGATTGGGACAAGATAGCAAAAGCAATGCATAACCAGTTTAGAGTGGTTTCTTCCAGACCGTATGTTGACAAAAAAGGTATTCTGCCGGACGGAGTCAGTTTGACGCTAATGGTGATGAAAGACGATTTTGATTACGGTGTGGACAAGAACGGACAGCAAAGGGAGAACAATCTCTATCAGAACTTTGATGTGACTATTTTAAACCGCAAGCATGATATTAAAAAGGGCGATGTCGTTAGGCTTTTGGATTTTGATGAAGAACACTCTTATGCAATTAACTTTGATTTGCTGTTACGTTTCAAGGACGTAGAGATTCTTCAGCCGCAGGGGGTAAAACCTCATGCGTAAGAGACAGGTTATTAAACTGATAATTTTTGTTATTGCTTTTATTGCTTTTGCACTCGGAATGGGTGCAAAGGCAATTTACGAATTAGTGCGGGTTCGGATATTGGAAAAGTGTTTTCCTTTGTGTCTGGTTGTGTCGATTAGTCTGGTTGTTTTTTTAGTATTAGAGTTTTTCATTTCTAATAGGGTGTGGAAAGGCTTTCGGTATTTTTGGAATCACTGGCGCATAAAAGATAGACTTGAAAGGCAGATGCTAGACGCCGGATTTGCAATCCAGAGGAATTGTTTTATAGAACTTCCCAAAATAAGGTTGGTCTTTGACAAAGGTTTTTCTGCTGGAACACTCAAAATCAGAAATGCCTTGAAATTTGATAAAAAATTAGATGATGTTGTAATGTCGGCGGCACTTGGAAAGTTTATCGTTGAAAGCCACTATCAGTCAGATGATGGGAATATGTATATTTACGAACTCATAGACGGCTCTGTGTCTTACAAAATGATTTTTAAATCTTTTGAGGATTTTAAGCAGAATAGTGGATCAACACCTACATATAAATTGTTCCTTGATAAACGTTCCGTGGTTAAACTGCAACATTGTCTGCTGGTAGGCATGACCGGGAGCGGAAAAACCTATGCACTATATAATCTTTTGTTGCAGATGATGAATAAAGATGTTCCGTATCAGCTTTTTTATGCTGACCCGAAAGGCTCTTCGCTGGCTGTAATAGGCTATATTGTTGCGCCGGAAAGGACGGCGGTAGAGGTAGCAGATATTATAAAACTGCTGGAAAAATTTGTGTCTTTAATGCGTAATCGCAAAGAAGAATTAAGGGAAAAGTTGAAAGAAAAGATTGATGCTGATTACTCAGATTTCCAGATGCCGCCCTATGTATTTTGCTTTGATGAGTTTGCAGGTTTTTCCAGCAAGATTGCAACTCTGGAAAAGAAAATGCGTGACAGTATAAAAGATATGCTCTATGAGGTGATATTGCAGGGCAGACAGCTTGGTTTCTTCCTATTTCTCATCATGCAGAAAAGCGATGCTTCGCTCATAGATACTGCATTGCGAGACAATATACCTTTAAAGATTGTTCTTGGAAATTCCGAACAGCAAACCTATGTAACAGCGTTTGGAAGTGGCGTTGATATTCCGAAAAGACATTATTTTGTAGGTGAGGGAGTGTTTACTGAACCAGAACTTGCCCCACAACCAAAACTGGTACAATTCGCACAACTTGATTTCGATATACTGGCTTGTGCAAGAACCCGGGTGATGTAATCACCCGGGTTCCACAAAAAATATACTAACTTATTAACTATTTATATTTTTGATTTAAACACCATGAGAGAAAGAAGGTAAGATATATGCTTGAAATAGGTGTGGATGAAATAACGCTGGTTTTCCAGCTTTCACGCAATCGAAAATCAGTGCTTGGAGTAAGGGATTGGGATTCTGTGGCGGAAGAACTGTTGGAAGAATTTGTAAAGAGAGCAGGATTTCTTTCAGTTTTCGGAGATAAGGAAAAAGAAGAAAAAGCACCAGAGGGATATAAGATAGCCTATAAATATGGTAGTCATCCTTTTTATTTCTGCGTTGCATATCATCCTTATTATCCTGATATGGGAATTATCGTGAAATTTAGTGCGCAGGCATTAGATTATTATGTTGAAGCGACTGGACTTGAAGTTTACCGTTTCATGCAGAAAGTGATTTATCCAGATTATACTATTAGATTGTCAAGGATTGATTTAACAGCAGATTACATAGACGAAGATATAAACATTACAAGGATATATCAAAATTTAATGGATGGCAGAATCAGCGTATTTCGGGAGTATACAAGCAAAAAAACTGGAAAACTCGAATATAAAAAGGTTTCAATGGGTTATAGTGGTTTCCTAAAAGAACAGGATGTACCAACAATTTACATAGGCAGTGTACAGTCAGATTCACGTCTTAGGATTTATGACAAGAAATGTGAGCAGATAGAGAATAAAGGAACAAAATTTGATAAAGCGGTTAGGTGTAAAAACTGGGTTCGGTTTGAGGGAGTGTTTAAACACGAATATGCACACCAAATTTCCGAACAGCTATTTAATATATCATCAGATGATGAATATTTGAATCTTATAGCATTGGTTTTGGTTCAAAAGTTCTGTTTTATGACAATAGATAAAAAGACTGGCAAGGCTGATGTAAATACGGATTATACGCAGATGCTTTTGGATGCTATAAACAATAAAAGTTTTAAATTGAAAGCACCATCCACAAGAAATTATAGTTTGATGCGCAATATAGATTATATCTTTAAGGGAAGCGGTATTATGAACACTTTATATAAAGTTGAAGAAATATGGGGAGTGGAAGCGGCGGTGTATCTGTTGGAATATATGGCGGAATATCTGACAGATGAATTTGAGCCAAGCAATGACTGCCTGTTATGGTTGAGAAAGAACAAGATAGATTATCAAAAGAAATATCCGACATTTAATCTTTATATAGGTCAAAATTTTATAGGCTGATGCAGAAAGGAAAAATATGGACATGGAATTGGAACGGCTTGCAAATTTGCTTGCATATATTATAGAAAAATACGGTGATAAACTAGAACTGGAAAGTCTTCCAGACCCTCCAAGACCAACGACTGAATAAGTTGTTGGTCTTATTTTATGGCATTTTCACTTGTATTAGCGTATAAACAGGAGTATAATATAAATGGGTCGTGAATACCATGTCCAAACCATAGAGAGGTAATAAATATGATGATGAAAAAAATAAAAGTCTATATGTATATAAGGGTATCAACATCCATGCAGGTAGACGGATATTCACTTGACGCACAAAAAGAGAAGATAAGGAAATATGCAGATGCGTTTGATTATGAAATAGTGGGGGAATATGAGGATGCTGGAAAATCTGGAAAGTCGATAGCGGGTAGAGCGGAATTTAAAAAAATGCTTGAAGATATAGAAGCCAATAAAGATGGGGTTTCTTATGTTCTGGTATTCAAGTTATCAAGATTTGGCAGAAATGCCGCTGACGTTTTGAACTCTTTACAGCTTATGCAGGATTTTGGCGTAAATCTGATATGTGTCGAAGATGGCATAGACAGTTCAAAGGATGCCGGAAAGCTGATGATTTCCGTATTATCGGCAGTAGCAGAGATTGAGAGAGAAAATATCCTAGTACAGACTATGGAAGGTCGGAAACAGAAAGCCAGAGAGGGTAAGTGGAATGGGGGATTTTCGCCATATGGTTATAAACTTGTTAATGGAAGACTGGAAATTGAAGAACAGGAAGCGGAAGCAATCAGAATCATATTTGATAAATATGCTAATACGGAATTGGGTTCTAATGGTATAGCAAAGTATCTGGCACAACAGGGAATAAATAAGATAGCAAGGCAGAATGGAAGTAACACAATGTTTGATGCACATCTAATAAGGACAATACTTGAAAATCCTGTATACTGCGGAAAGATTGCTTTTGGTCGTAGGAAAAAAGAAAAGATTATAGGCACAAGGGATGAATACCACCTTGTAAAGCAGGATGATTATATGCTATGTGATGGTATCCATGAAGCGATTATTGATATGGATGTGTGGGAAACAGTACAAGAGAAAAGAAAGGAAATGGCTAAAAAATACGAGCATGTCAACAAAGGGAAAGACGAAAGGATTCATTTATTGTCCGGATTGTTGCGTTGTCCAGTATGCGGTGCGGGAATGTATGGAAATAAGTCGATAAAGAACAGGAACGGAAAGCACTATAAAGATTATTATTATTATGGTTGCAAGCACAGAAGAAACACAAGAGGACATTCATGCGCATTTAGTAAGCAGTTGCAGGAAGAAAAAATGGATAATGCCGTTGCGGAGGTCATAAGCAGACTTGTAAGCAATCCGAAATTTGCAGACATGATGCAGAAAAAAATCAATATGAAAGTTGATACAACCGAGATAGAAACAGAGATTGCAAACATACAGAAACAATTAGGGCAGTATATAGGCACAAAAAGAAGCCTTGAAAAACAGATTGACAATCTGGATGTTGAGGACAGGCATTATGATAGAAAGCTGTCAGATTTGCAGGACAGGTTGGATAAGATGTATGATAATATAGATGATGCAGAAAAAAGCATAGCAGTATGTAAGGACAGAAAAAAGGCAATCGAAGCCGAAAAGCTGACAGGCGATAACATATATAAAGTGCTGATTTACTTTGATAAGTTATATGCAGTAATGGAAGATGCAGACAAAAGAAATCTGTTGACTACCTTAATAGATGAAATACAAGTATATGAGGAAGAACGGTCAAACGGTCAATGGCTGAAATCCATAAGTTTCAATCTACCAATCATCGAAAATGATATGGATTTAAGTTTGGACAAAGGTAGTCACGTTGAGGTAATAATAATGATGCAGTATTGTGGAAAAGAGAAGAATTAGGGGGTCTAAACCACAAGATGTTGTGGTTTGCGGGCAAAAATTGGAGCGAAAATTGACCAGTTTTTGCCCTATTTTTATGCCCGTTTTTATAGATGCAGGGGAGCCAAAATCGGTTTTGGGGACGATTTGGGGATATTTTCAGAATGAGAAGGAGGTGGAAACCAGATTGAAAGAAGAGATGAATCCATTCTTTTTAGCGGTAGCGGAACTGGCAGAGAACAGGGGGTTTGAAGTCGACGGCGTAAGAGGAGGAGCCTTGAACCTAAACTTAAATGGAGAGTTTGCGGCAGCGGTTGATGAAACCGGCGCAATGAACTACCATCCGTACAAAGAGGTTTTCGATATGATGGATGAGGTAGCAAAGTTGCGGGAAGAGATTCCCGGTGAAGAACCAGAGGAAGGAATGAAGCTGAATATGTAATCACTATGAAACGGCGGGGAGGAAGGAGGGTACATACCAATAAAAAGTGGAACTGAAGTAACTTATGATGGTAGGAAATATATTTCCCTCCGGGAACTCTGCAGGGATTTAAGCCTTCCATATTCTCAGGTTATGCATAAGTATTACCGGACCAAGAGCATTGAGGAGTCAGTTGAATGGGCAAAAAAAGTGCAGGTAAGGAAAGCGGGATTTGTCCTGTGGGGGCGGCAGTATGATACGCTGAATGATATCGCTAAGGCATTCGGGCTGAATACGGGTTCCCTGCGTGTGCGGGTTGCCGGAGGAAAAGCACTGGCGGAAACTGTTTCGGAAATGCTTGAAAAGGATACCATCCTGTTCCGCGGCAGGGAATATGCCGGAATAGCTTCCCTCGCGGCGGCATATGGACATGACAGTGCCTTAATAAGTGACAGGCTGATATATGGGATGACGCTAGAGCGGGCATTGTCCCAGCCTATCCGCCGGATGGACAGGCCGGAATTTGCAATCGAATACGATGGGAAGACGTATGCAAGCAAGCGGCAGCTGTCCCGCGAGATCGGGCTCAGTACGGGCTGCATCCATGAGATGATGGTCAATAATAACCTTGATTTTGAGACGGCAGTGGATATCCTTCTGGAAACAAAAGACCGAATAGGAATCCCCAGAGAAAAAATGATATCCGGGCTTCCGGTCTGCATCATTGACGGAAGGACATACAGGACGGTACAGGAGGTGGCACGTCATCCGGGTAATCGGCAGCTACGGCAGGGAACAGCAGCCAGACGAATACACGGACAGGATAAAAGCAAAACAGGAAGAGATGGTCGCCCTGATTGCGGAGAACGCCAAGACCGGCGCCTACACGCAGGAGTTCGATGAACGCTACCGCAGGATCGCGGAAGAGATCAATGCCCTGAAAGAAGAACAGGCGGAGGCAGAGAAAAAGAAAAGACTGGCGGAAAACTATGAACAGCGGGTGAAGGACATGGACGCATTCCTGAGCGGGAACAGCAGCCAGATACCAGAATTTGATAATGACCTTGTCAGAAGGCTGGTTGCAAGTATCAGGGTAATATCGGCGGACAGGATACAGATACAGTTCCAGTCCGGTATCGTCATGGAACAGGAGATCGGGAATGAGTAAACCGGGGCAGGGATGACAACAGAATAAAGAGCGTTGTTCCTGCCGGTCTGCGGTAAGAATAAAATGCCTGTCGGGGGACGGGTGTTTTATTGTTGGCGCAGAAAGAGATAAAGGAATGGAGAGGTGAGAAGATGGGTTTTGTAACGGGGTTAGTGGGGAGGTATATGATATTTACGGCTGTGGCTTTTGTGGTTGGCGGAGTTATGGGGTGGTTTCTTGATACAAGGAGCGATGAGGAAGCATAGGATTATTTGACGGGAAAAAGGCATTGAAATAAATTTTTAAGACAAAATTTCCTTTTTGCATAATCAATTGGAAGAGTGGTATAGTATTTTATAGCATATAATATAGATGGTAAAATATATTTGGAATTTGTTGTTGAGAATAAAGATATATGCTATACTGTAACTGATTAGAAAGGGTGTGATTAATATGTTAGCAACCAAACCGCAAATAACTACAGAAACATCGGATTCTGCAAAACTGGAGTTATATAGATTAATTGGCGAAGGCTATAAAGCAATGCAGGAAGGCAGAACCAGTACAATTGAAGAAGTAAGGGAAAAACTGGAAAAGAGGAGAAAAGAACGTGGCTAGGGTGGTATTTACTGAGCCGGCGGAATATGACCTGCTGGACATAGAATACTATATTTTTGTTGATCTTTGTAACCCACAGGCGGCGCAGAGGATATCCGATGGCATTTTAGGTGCAGCAGGTAAACTGGCAGAATATCCGGAAGGACACCCGTTAGTAGGAGATGAATTACTGGGGCGTATGGGGATACGCATAACATACTTTGATAACTACAACATTTTCTATTATTATGATATGCAAAATGATATAGTATACATAGTCAGAGTTTTGTATAATAAGGCTGATTGGCAGAACATTCTCAAAAGATAAATTAACAGTAGTTTGAATGATACCCCCAAATTTATAAGGAGGCCGCTGAAAAACATTCTATTTTTTGATATTAAATTATTGATGTACGCAAAA
>CAJUDZ010000031.1 GCA_910584965.1 uncultured Lachnospiraceae bacterium
GTCCGGCGTGGAGATTCTCACAATCACATCGCCATATTCAATCGGAACATTCGCCTTTTCCCGTTCTTCCTGTAATGCCTTAAAATCCGTTATCTCATGGGTATCCGTATCATAGGCATAGTCTAAATGGTATTCCTCTACTATAAGCGAGCAAAAAGAATGACAATTTTCCTCACTTAAAATGACAATTAATTGTATCTTACAATTTATTTAGCTATTTCTTCAATTTCTGTTATTCTATCTCTATTTTTTCATCATGTTAAAGACTTATTGAATAACTTTTTACGCCTCTTTAAATTCTTCTAAAGCTACAATCCTTGCTTCCAAAGCCGCATATCGCTCATCCGCATATGTTTTCGCTTCAGCCAACGCCTTTTTAGCGGATAATGTCTGCACAACAACAGCTTCTTCATTATTCACCTCAACGCTCGATTTTAAAATCACACCCTGATTCCCAAATATGAATAGCTGTCCAAACGCTTTCGTAATGCAGTTCATCGTCAGTTCTGGAGCAATCTCTATTAAATCATCCAATTTTTTATCTGTAATGTTTTCCCCCTTTTTTACAATGAGCATTTCATGTGCATTTATGAAAAGCTGACATCCATTAAAATAAACACCATCTTTAAACATATAATTGATATGATTGCTTATAACAATCACATCACCCGAATTAGAATTAACCACTTTAGCAAACTCATACTCTTCACACTCTCGAAGAAATATATAATAGAGTTCGTCTTTGCATTCAAAGGCATTGATATTTTTCACATAATATCTATCGGTCTGCTTTATTTCATATCTTATTTCCACATCAACTTCAACACCATTTATAATCTGGCATGCGCTATTATAATAATTACTGCCTTCGTAATTCAAACCTGTTATAATAATGCCACTTGCATTTTTAGCTATTGAAAAGGTTTCACATTTCGTAACTTCTTGTATTTTTTCATCTGTTTCCCACTGGGTTTCCAAATTTCCAACACATATGTGCCCCTCTCCTGTTATACGTGAACCTTTATCTGCAACCACTATATATTTCCCATTTTGTGGATAAACAGCCAGATAATCTACTGCTACTCCACTATTAAACATAATATTTTTTTTCTCATAAAAATTAAAATCCGATGTGACAAGTATCAACCCTTCCCGTGAAAAATCCGGATCCGAATATTCTTCCAGCAGATAACTTCCCACCAGAATAAACTGGCTCCCGTCAAAATCTATGTCATGCAGCCTACAGTCTTCATATTCCAGAACCGAAACCGTCCAAACTTCTCCATCCGTCGTATAGACCACTTTACCATCTGCTGTAATAGCTGCCAGATAATCATTTTTATAAATGGCCTTCACAAAATCGCTAAAAATCCCCGATTTCATTTGTATCCATCTGTAATTCTCAATTTCCGTCACAATCGTGCCCTCTGTTAAAGTGTTGATATTCGTTTTCCCAAGCATCCTTATTCCCTCCTGACCAGTATATTTGCGGTCAATTCGTCTACGATATCGGCAGAGCTGTTTAGTTCAAGATAACCGTCATGAGACACGGGCAGTATCAGTGCTGTCGATGCCATTTCATAAGAGTATTCATCAAAGTATACATCACATAAAGAACTTTCGGTGATAAGTTTATTTTCGATACGGCATACCTTATTGACAAACCTGACAGGAACATCCCTGATAACCACTTCCCGGCTCATAATTTTTTCAGCCAGTTCCGCATACTCTTCCATCTTATTTTCTATTGTATCTAACTTCTGTTTCAGCTCCACAACATCAAATGCATTCAATGTTTCCAGAATTGTATTCTGCTCCGCCATCTGGATATTGAACTGCTCTGCTGTTTTTTCATAAGAACTCATTAACTCGGCAATCCGCTGATACTGAGCAATAATGGCAAGAAAAACATCGTCTGTCGGTTCTACTGATATATTCTCACCTGAAACAGCTCCCTCATGGATATCGGTTGTTACTAATGTAGATGTAAATACGGCTGTTTCTTTGATGCCAAAAACGCCTATGTACATACGGCCCGGCCTGGCCATCGCCGCTGCCGGTATTATACAGGCATTATCCAAGCCGAGCACCGCATACTGCACATTATTCTTATTCTGATAAAATACAGCCGTCTTTACAAAGCCATTCCACTCTTTACTGAAAGAAAAGGTACATTTATCAATATTGGCATCGCCGCTTGCGATAATTTCCTGATTCAGCAACGTTAAAAGCTGGTTCTCCACTTGCAGTTCCAATGTCGTCATTTATTCATGCCCCTTTCTCATTCCACTATGCTCACCTTGGAAATACATTTTATTAACATACTGTTATTCGGATAATAATATTCAACTCCATTTATCATATAAAAACTTGTTGCTCCAGACGTTAATGCCTGGCATCCAAGATAGCAGTTATCCATTGTCAGATATCCCGAAGAATCATACGCATTGATTAAAACAAGCATGTTTGTCTGTCCGGTAACTGCCGCCGCTGAGAATTTTACCATTCCCGAATATATGATACCATCAACCAGACTGCCGTCATCTGTATGCCTGACATAAAAAGCCGACGTAGCATTTGTCGGATTCATCACTAAATATCCGACTCGCCTGTTATCCCTGATATCCTTTCCATATCCGATTCCAAATCCATAGCTCATACTCGCAGGCGCGTTATAAGTTCCAATATGAACCCGCAGCCATCCTTTCGGTTCGCCAATGATACTCACATAAAACTTGTAATTTCCGCCTGTATCAAAAGGCTGATTCGCCAGACTCGCAGAGGGTTGATTAAAATTAACATATGTACTGTCAGAAGCATAAATAACATAACCGAGGGCAAGAAGGGCCCCCTTAATAATTCCAATCCCTAACCCCTCAGACCTGTCCGGATACAAAATAAAACTATCGTCATCATAATAAGCATTCATTCCGGCATCACGCAGTACCTCTTCTATCGCGTGTCCTATTACTCTGCTTTGATTGACATAGACAGTATATTTGGTAGTGCACGCTCCAAAGGTAACTATTGCCGTCTCAGCGGTTGCCCCGCCTACATCACCTTCAAAATACTTTCTATAATACATTCTCAACCCTCCTGTACCGTCTTTGTTATCGGTGTAAAATCGGATGTTACCGCGATAGAAACAAATCCTTTCAGTTCCATCCAGCTCGGATTTTCTTCTATAATAAGCGGACTGTATATGCCACGTTGATTTATGTAATCAAATTCATTAACAGCCGTATCATATTCTGCGAAAACAATTTCTGCTCCGGCCCCGCTCCCATCTCCCGGCTCTCCTTTATCACCTCTGGGAATCGTAAAGTCCAGAATAATCTCTGTTTCCGTACCGGAATTTGTCACTACTGCATTGGTTCCCGGTGCTCCTGTTTTTACGGTCCCTACCCTGATAATCGGCGTTTTGCCGTCTGCTCCTTTTTCTCCGGCATCCCCTTTTGCGCCATCCGGCCCCGCTTCTCCGGGTTCCCCTTTCAAAGACTCCAACCATTCCGGCTCCGTTCCCTCAAACCCGTTTTCAACCGCGATTTCATAGGCCGAAAGTCCATTCTGACCGTCGGCCCCATCGGCTCCGTCTTTTCCGGCCGGAATCTTTTCAACATGCTGGCTGACAATGACTTCCACATCCGTTTCTTTTGTATATTCCGCAAGCAGTTCCTCCGCCTGTTCTTCCGACACATATTTTGCATCATTCCGGAAGGCACTGATATCTTTCGGAACCTCTGCCGTTTTTATCACCTTGCTGCTATTTGCATCGCCAAATGTCCTTTTCGATGCGCCAAGATAATAAACAGAATTTTGAGGAGCATCAATGCAGATATCTGCTCTGTTAAGGAGATAACGTTCATCTATATTGTGCATCCGGCTTTTTACCGGAATATATTCACAGATATCCAGTGCCTCAATATCCTCATCCGTCAGATTCAGGTCGATGGCACTGATTTCATAAGTTTCACTCAGCGTTATAAATGTCCCGAATAATTTCTCTTTTGCTTTTTTCAACAGATTTTCCGGCAGCGTAACATCCGGCCATGTTGACTCCAATTCCGGGGCGTAAATAATTCCATACTCGGCCGCTTTTTCTTCATTCACCAGATATTTTTTCCCGTCATTCACGGATGATATATCAATCCGGTTTCCTTCAACTTCTGCACCGATCGGCCTGATTGCCGTATAGGTCTCTGTCGCGTCTACCGTCAGTGACATGTCCAGCATGTTTCTTGCAAATTCTATGCTCTGGGAAGATACTTTTTCATAATCGGCCAGCCAGTCAACGTAATCACCATCTTTCTCATAACGTATGCGAAGATGACCGCCCAGAGAGGACTGAAAACACTTTTCTTTCAGTGCCTCCCATGTATTCAGCATAAATTCACTGCTCCGGACAATATAATCATTGGAATCCTTTACCGTAACAGCTCCTGTCTTAAACTGCTGCCATTCCATGACCTGTGCGTTATGATTCTCAATCAGCATTCTAAAGAGTTCTTCAGGAGAACCGGAAAAGGAAAACGGCTCCACATAAGAATCATTTAAAAAAGCCAGCTTTCCTTCGACTTCCACGCTTTTGCCATTATAAAAATCTTTTGTGTCCGTAACCGCCCTTCCTTTAAAAATGGTTTCCCCATTCCGGATAACAGATATAACCGGATGCAGTTTTCTGACTGCATCATAATTCCTGTTTGTCTCATAAATCTTAAAAGTCAGGCAGCCGGCGGCGTTATCTTCCAGACTCAGTTTCGGATTAATCAGTTTCAGATAGGGATTGCCTGGATTATATATCTGCCTGTCTCCACTTGCTATAAGAATCAAATCAACCGCCCCTTCCGGTAATCAAATCTGATAGTTCCCTTCCCCGATATCCCGATTCTGTTCAGGCCCTCATACAGTGTAATCTCCGGTATCTGATATGTACCCGTTTTCATGGTATATCTGCTGCCGCCATAAACCACCTGTACAGTTCCGTCAACAGTAATGCGGGGCATAACTGGCATCTTCGTATTTATCAGCCTGATTTCCTTCTCCGCCCCGTCTGTTTTATCAGCATGAATTGTCTCCCGCACCTCATACTTATAAGGTTTTACCCTTGCATTCATCAGAAGTTCATATCGTCCTCCGGGCCATTCCTCCGCATTACAGGACAGTCTTCCGTCATAATAAAACTCCGGTTCACGCTCAAGGATAATTTTCAACCGTTTGCCATGCAGGTCATTTTTCATCGCTTCTTTTTTAGAAAAATCAAACAGTGTGAACTTAAAGTCTATCATTCCGTCATTATAAACGATGCCTCCGACTGTTTCCGTCAAATCCAGAGAAGAATCGCCGCCCGGAATATCCACATAATTTTCCTTTACCGCTGGCGGCGTTATCCTCGCATAATTCATAATCGCGCCGTAATCTTCCGTGCGCTTATCACCAAATGCTGCTCCCCTCATCAGTTCCGCCTTCCCCTGTTGTGTGCAATCCTTCCAAATTCCTCATACAAAGGCGCTCCCAGTTCTCCGACCAGCGCGCCGGTATCCGTAACAAGCTGCATATTTGCCAGTTCCGGCAAATATTCGCGCAACAGCGTAAGGATTGCATTCAGTAAACCATATAACTGCACATTGCTTCCATCCACCGCTTCCCGGACATAGGATTTCAACGTTTCAATCGGTGCGATTGCCTCCGCCCCCGCTTCGCCGCCTACCATAACATTACCGGAATAGGGATTGATTCCGAATGCCGTCGGGTCAGTCATAATACCGCCTTTTTCGTACCATTCAATACCGAAATGTGGTATGGAAGGCGGATTCAGGGAGAAATTCCCGTCAATACTAAAATGCGGTAATTTAATCTCTGGAAGTTTCCATTCAAAATCAAAGAATCCTTTAATGGAATCAATAATATTAGCTAATCTGTCCTTTACACCGTTAAAAATATCCTTTATTGTATCGGCAATCGAACGGAATTTATTTCCAGCGGCATCTCCCATCTCCTGGAATTTTGAAACGGCCAAATCCTTTAAGCTGCTGAATGCGGTGCTGCCTTTTTCCTTTATATTATGAAATCCCTCAATGCTTTTCTGTGATAATTCGGATACTTTTGCAGACGCATTATCCTTCATCTCACCAAATTTCTGCACAGCGCTGTTTTTTAAGGAATCAATTTTTTCAACCGCTCTTGTCTTAAATTCTTCCAGCTTCCCTACGACTTTATCTTTCATTTCCGTCGCTTCGGATATCATTTTTTCTTTGGTTTCCGTAAACTTGGACGTCCACCTTTCTTTCAGGTCACTGAACTTTTCAGCTGCTTTATCCTTCATTTCCTGAAATCCGGAAGCAACTTTGTCTCCCATTTCCCGAATTTTCTCGGAAGCATTCTCCTTCATTTCTTCCACTTTGGAAACAACAGATTCTTTCATGGAATGAAATTTTTCCGAAGCGTTCTCTTTCAGCTCCTGAAATTTTGCAGCAGCGCCTTCTTTAAACTCCGTTATCTTTGCAACTGCATTGTCTTTTAATTCCGTCACCTTCGTGACAACATTTTCTTTCATTTCCTGTATTTTGTTTGTCACGTTTTCTTTCAGCTCATGAAATTTTTCGGAAACATTATCTTTAAAGTTCCGAAAACCTTCTTTTAAATTACCCAGGAATCCGTCTATAAAGTTCCGGAATGCCTCGCAGTTATCATAAAGCAGCTTAAAACCGCCTACAAAGGGATTCACAATCAGAAGCAGAAGCCCCTGCCAGTTATTGGCAATAAAATCAACCACTTTCTGGAAAAATCCTATAATACCATCAATGGCGTTCCCAATGACATCTTTAATGGCCCCCCATGTCTGGGAAGCCCATGCCTTGATTTCATCCCAGTTTTTATACAGTGCAACACCGATTGCAATCAGCGCCGTTATAACGCCTATGACAATCCATATCGGTGCCGGAACTGCCGCAAGCGCCGGAAGCAGGGAAGTGCCTATCTTTCCCACCAACGAACCGATTCCCATAATGATTTTACCGCCGCCCGAAATGACCGCGCCGATCGCTGGCGACAGTTTTCCAATCACACCGATTATGCCGGCTATTCCGGAAACAATCTTTCCCGCCCCGCTGATAACCTTGCCACCGACTATCAAAACAGGTCCTAAAGCCGCCGCAATTCCTGCAGCTGTCAAAATCATTCTCTGTGTATTCTCATCCAGTCCGGCAATCCAATCGCACAGCTTCTGGAGCCATTCAACTCCCTGTTTCAGGTAAGGCATAATCAGCGTGACAAACTGAATGGCCAGCGCTTCCAGTTGTGATTTCAGAATCGTTATCTGTCCGTTCAGGTTATTATTCATTGTATCTGCCATGCTTTTGGCCGAGCCGCCACAGTTTTTAATTGCAGTATTGAGTTTTTCAATATCCGAAGGCGCCGCGTTCATAATGGCAAGGAATCCGCTCATAGCTTCTCTTCCGACAACCATTTCCGCATTAGAAGCCCTCTCAGATTCTGACATCATGGAAAATGCCACACGGCAGTCTCCCAGTATTTCTCCCAGACTGCGCATACTTCCGTCCGCATTGGTAGTCTGTATTGTCATTTCCCCAAACTGCGCTCCGGCAAATTTGACTTCTCCCTGTAAATTGGAAAGAATACTCCGCAGGGAAGTTCCGGCCTGGGATGATTTAATACCGGCATTGGCCATCAGACCGATAGCCTCCGCCGTGTCTTCGGCACTATACCCCAAAGCACCAGCTACGGGTGCAACATATTTAAATGTTTCCCCCATCATACTGACATTGGTATTGGCATTACTGGAAGCCGTCGCAAGGATATCAGCAAAATGCCCGCTGTCAGAGGCTTTCAGGCCAAATGCAGTAAGTGCGTCTGTCACGATATCGGAAGTCGTTCCCAGATTTTCTCCCGATGCCGCCGCAAGGTTCATGATGCCCTCCAGACCGTCCAGCATATCCGATGTTTTCCAGCCAGCCATCGCCATATATTTTAGAGCCTCTGCTGATTCGGATGCGGAAAACTTCGTTGTTTTCCCCATCTCCTTCGCTTTTTCTTCCAGTGCCTTCAAATCTTCCCCTGTCGCACCGGAAATAGCAGCCACTTCCGACATGGACGATTCAAAATCCGCTGTCGCTGAAATAGCAGTCTTTCCGATTAATGCAAGCGGCGTCGTAACACCAAGCGTCAGTTTTGTCCCGACGCCCGCAATTTTGTTTCCGGCATTCTGGATATTGTTTCCAAATGTCTCCATTTTGCTCTGAACGCTCTGAGCCTTTTCACCTATGGAATCCAGCATCTGTATGGAATTCCCATCATCTATTGCAATTTTTCCTAATAATGTAAACAATTCCATATCCATCCACCATCATCAATCCGGCACAAAACTGCCTAAAATATCCTGTGACTTCCTGATGGCCGTACTGACATCTTTGCTTGTCACTGGATTATCACCGAAATCATCCCCGGCATTGCTGTGCAAATCCGCTTTCCAGTCTGTAAAACTTTTTTCAGACAGACTGCGGATATACAGACTCCATAATCTGTCGTCATTTTCCTTTTCCACTTTTTCCTTTTCGCGTTCAATAAACATCTCATATAGCTCGGACACAAATTCTCCAAATCTCCCCTGTTCTATGTACAGGCTCATGAACTCAAAAGGACTTGCGTATCTTGAATACAACAAGTCCATAAACCGAAATTCTCCTATGAAAGAAATTTGGATAACACCCTGAAAAAAGAGGAATTCCTCACATTAGAAAAAGTGTCCAGAATCATGAGCGGAAGTGTCCCGAATTCCATTTCCTTCATCTCGTCGGCCGGTATACCGGAGATATCCGACCATAAAGTATAGATTTCTTTTTCTGCCCTTTCCAGATTCCCGAGCAGAATATCCGCCATATCTAATGCTGTTAAAATACCAATATTTTTGACAACTTCTTTTCCGTCAACGGCCTGCTTATCCGACCGGCTCTGAATAAAAGCATCCTTAAAGTCTTTGACTCCAATTCTCTTTAATATTTTCAACATTGGGAACAAATCCTTGTCCTTTAATACCCGTAGTTTGTAAGGCCGCTCAATGATTTCTTCCCGTTCCTGGCACTCTGCCAGCGCATCTGTTTCTTTATCCATCCCATAAATCTGCCCGTCCATTATGCGTTACCTCCGTTCTGCTGCTCCATAAAAGATAAGATTTTCTCTTCCTTATTGGTTCCGGTCAGTGTGTAGCCACGTTCATTTGCCAGCGCCTCTATCTGTGTTACGGTCATAGCCTCTAAATCTTCTTTTGCATAAATAAGAATTTCCGGCTGCGACGTCGTATTTTTCGGATAATAAATACTGATAGGAAGCGTATCATGGTCATCATCAAATCCAGCATGACATTCAAATTTGACTTTCATAACAGCATTCTTCTTGTTTTTCGTATCTATCTCCAGACCGCTCGTACAGAGCATATTTTCCATGACCACGATAACAGGCTTCCCATTTGATAATGTCCCTACCGCGGCAATATTATCGATATAGTCCGATGCTTCCAGAAGCGCCTTTGTTTCAATCAGATCATATCCCTCGATATCCGATTCGCTTTCCTTCCCCACGATCGCCATTTTCAGGTTATCCTCTGTTACTTCTACCAGATTCGCCTCAATCGAGCCGCTCTCCCCCTGTTTCTGGGTCAGCCCCACGACTTTAACAATCGCACCATCCACTTCGATTTCCTGATAATCGCTGGAAATATTTACTTTTGTCCCTCCAGACGTCGCTCCCAAAAGAACCCCGCTCCACTTCTTTTCTTCCGGAATATATTTCAGGCTTTTATAGAGAACCGCGGCATTGAGCAGCAGACTTTTTGGCGTCTGCTGCGTAATCCCAGACTTTTTAAATTTATCAAACATGCTCATTTTATAACTATGCTCCTTTCTCAGCTTGCGAATTTGTTCGGTGCTGAAAGCGCAACGCCAAAAGCGCATTAGCACCAAATTTGCTGTTAAAAGAATGCAATTCTTTCAACATTAACACCTCCACTTTTTGATTCTAAGTTTTATCTGATTTCTGTTAAGGTCAGCATCCGTATCTGTCGGGATATCCGGTATCAGCGAATCAAAGCAAATCATGGTGACATTCTTTTTTGTCCTGACGATATGGCCGCCTATTGCCGGGAACGCCTCTTCCAGCTTCTCAACCGCTGACAGCATAGCCTCTTCATCCGGGCTGCGGTCAAATCCATCCAGCAGCATTTCATATTCCTGCCCGCCGCTTTCATCCCCGGAATCCGTCAGGTACAGCTGGCCGACAAAATAGGGATATACAGGTTTTCTTCTCATTTTCCCTTTTGCATAATTGATCTGATATTCTTTCATCCTGTCCGCGACTGCTTTATTGATATCCTTCACGCCATCATCTCCTGAAAAATTGCTTTTGCCCTTGCAATGATCTTTTCTTTCAGCATGACATAAGCCCGGTATAATGGGCGGTGCGGCTTTTTGCCCTTCGTAAAGTGGTATTTCCCTTTTTCATCCATATACCACCAGCCGCCCTTCCGCCCATTACCTTCCAGTGCGTACTCACCGGTTCCAAATTCCTCATATACTGCGTTCATGGCATCGGATGCCACGTAAGCTTCCATTTTTTCCTCATCGACAAGGTATCTCCATGAGCCCTTCGTCCGCCCGGTCCGCACGCGCTGGTTCCGCATGACCTGGCTGTTCAGTTCCGCTGATGCTTCATGGAGCCATGCCGTCCCGCACTGGCGCAGTTTCTCCTTGACCGCTTCCCGGTTATCCTTGAACTCAACCCCCATTGCCCTGCTGTCCTCCAAGATATTTCAGATAAATCTCCATATGCTCATGCATCCGCATGGGGTCATCATATACTTTCACCTCATATACTTCCCCGTCGATCAGGACACGGCTGTTTTCGGCAGTGAGCTTTACGCCGCCTGCGGCCGGGAGAAAATAATCACACAAAAAGATATAATCTGCATCTTCAACCCGGTGCATCAGGCTTCTGCTGTTAGTCCCCTCGTTTACCATATCCAGAAAACCATATACAGGCTCTTGAAAAGCATTTTCCCATTTGACAACATCATTTCCATAATCATTATCCGCAAACGTCCCGATCTGAATGACTGCGGCTGTATTTCCGCCTATGCTGCCCATATTAATAACCATACCTTTCTTTATGTCCGCGATATTTGAGCCCGCGCTAAAAGCGCACAGGCACAAATATTCGCTTGCCGAATAAATTCGGCTAAGAAAAATCTCTGAGTTTTCAACCTTACCTTGCTTTATAATACGGTTCAAGAAAGCCCAGCAGCGACGCCGGATATCCGTCAATGCTGTTTGCTGCATCCATATCAAAGTAAGTTACAGAATGCCTTGATAATGTTTCTGACTTTATACCTGTCTTGGAACGCATATTTAACTCCCATTGAAGCATGTTTAAAACACCCTCCTTAACAGCCTCCGGATATACCACTTTTGTAACCATATTACAGCCCGCGGCGTAAAGTTTACGGTCAAGCCCGATAATTCCATTTTCAATCTTCACGACTGTATAAATTCCTTCATTAATGGATTCGTTAATTTCGACCGTATCGCCGGGCTCCAGAAAAGGACTGCTTCCGATAACGCCTTCCTGTTCAGAGGGCGCATAAAATCTCATTCTGCGCATCTGGAAGTTATTATTCGTTTCATCCCGTATCAGGCTTTCGATTGCGTTGATTTTACGCTCCAGCTCATTCTCTGATACATCTTTTTTCAGATATTCCAAAGCATCCCGAACACTTACAACCATCTTTAAAACCCTGCCCCTTTCTCAGCCGCTTCTGCTGACGATATATCCTTCTTTATTCCTGAACCAGGAAGCTGTAAAACCATCCTTTGTGTAGGCAACTCCCTCTTTAAAAATGACTCCGCCAAAATACTCACTGACTGGATTACAACACGTTATCTGGTATACAGGTTCTGTATCTGCCTTTTCCAGCGCTTCCGATTCTTTAACAGACATTTCCGCCCTTTCTTCTGATGCTGCGGTATGGTTATCCGGTTTTTGATTCGCTGGCGCTTTTTTCTTTTTTTCCATACCCGTCACCGCCTTATTTAATCTTAATATTCCGGAGAACCGCTGCGCCCCGGCTGTTTTTGAGCGCTACCGCCGCCAGCATTTCCACTTCCCCGGTCTTGACTGCTCCGGGTGCATTGAAATCCGGAAGATACTGGGAAACGAATTTTTCTCCTTTCACAGTAATCCCGTGAAAAGCATCAAGGCCAATGACCGGCGCATAGATATCCGTAAGGCCTTTTATCTCGCTTTCTCCTATGGTTCTTGTCTGTACGGGCACACAGGGCTGCTCCGTATAACTCCCGTCGCTTTCTTTCTTCGCAAAATATCCCATATCCATGAAAGGAATATCATCATACGCCGAAATACTTCTGCCGAAGGCATCTTCCGTATGGGTCAGATAGCCCGCCCGCCTTGCTGCTGACTTTAATTTTGTAATCATTGACGTATTTGCCATGATACAGGCCGGGCGTCCGCTGAGGCTTGACAGGAATTCATCCAGCAAATCCAGAAGTGTCTTATAATTCGCATCCATAAGCACGGATGTCGAAATATCAAGATAAGAGCTGGCATTAATCTCCGTATTGGTTCCTTTTAAAGCCTTATCAAGCCCGTCAAAAGCATTCTTATCTGATGCACTGTCACCGTCAATAACCGTTTTCTGAAAAAGATTACAGGCCGCTTTGACTTTTGCTTCCGTCTGCCTTGCAACTTCGGATGCTCTGCCGCTTGTTCCCTCGATGACTCTGTCCACCTGATAAGAGCCGCCAAATACTTTTACTTCTGCAGTATGCTTTTCCCGCGTCTGCTCCTGTGGCGTATACTCCGTATTAATTTCCCGGAACTGTGCCATCGAAGGTGTTTTTACACGCATATAAGTGTAACCTAATGTAGCGCCCGTTCCATTCGGAACCAGCGCATCATCAAATACGAGCCGGTCCAGTAACAGGGAATTTCTCCTGAAGGAATCAATGACCTGCTGGTCTACCTTGTCTTCTCTGCCTACTCTTGCTTCCGCTAATGTAATCATTCTGAAAACCTCCTATTCTTCCGAAAACTTCTGGGCAATGGCCTCTTCCAGTGTTGCAGGCTCATCGTCCGGCAAATCATTCTTTTCAAGTTTCTTAATTCCAGCCCTGGTAATCATCTCCGGCTGGCTGGTTTCACTTTTGAACTGGGCCGCATAATTTTTCTTTAGACTGTCCACCAGTTCTTCCGTCCCGGCCACTTTTCCGTTTTCATCCACTTTTAACTTTTTAAGCTCTCCGGCTTTTTCTGCCTTGTACAGCAGATAATCCACATCCAGGGCCCCGGCCTTTGTCAACCCGATAATTGCTGCAGTCTCGATTTTCCCTTTGTGGATTTCTTCCTGAAGTTTCTTAATAGTCTCCACCGCAGATACATCTTCCTTTTTCTGCTTCTGCAGACTTCCCATCTCACTTTTCAGCTGTTCGTTATCCGTCTGCAGCTTCCTGATTGTTTCTTCCGGATTTTCTACGGAAGCGGTATAAATGCCGTTTTCCTTCATGGCGTTTACGATTGCCTGAATCTGTTCGTCCGTATAACCCTGACTCTTGAGAATTTCTTTTAAGCTCATCTCTTCTTAATTCCTCCTGTTATTATTTTTTTGTACTAAAAAAAGACCCGAAGGTCCTTTTTCTTTTTTATAAAATTCTGCGCTACAATGCAGAGCAGAAAATCATACGTTAATCATCCTGATATTCCTCGTCCTGATTCAGAACACCAAAATATCTCAGCATCTCTTCTGTTCCCTTTTCAATCTCTTTCTTTTCCGCTTCCTGAATTTCTCTAGTTCCTACTGTTTCTCCTTTTAATGGCTCATGCCATCTACTGTCAGAATATTTTTTTCCATTCATTTCATAGCTTCCTCTAATAAAAAGTAATATGTTCCTTTTATCATTTTAACATTCAAAACAGCAAATTGTACATCTCTTTTATAAATGACCTCTTTTTCAGTATCATTAAATCCGCTTAAATCTTTTCCCTTTGAAGCATTCTGAATAAAAATATGCACATTACCATCTGGATTATAGCAGTCTCCATATGTACAGCTCAGATATTGTCCGAAACATTTTATACTTCCTATTTTCATACTTTCAATAAAATCATCAAGTTCCTGTTTATTATTAAAAGTCAGTGACCGGGATAAATTTCCTTTATATTCTGGCAATTTATCAACTGCTGCATCCAGACGGCTTATCAATATCTCCTGTTCTTCTGTCAGTTCCCAATGATTCCTCAAAGCCTCATTTAACAGATATGAGTTAAAACTCATATAATCATATAATGCTCTCTTATCCTCATCATTTAATAATGTATTTTTTCGGATAACTTCTTTTTTATATTCTTTTTTCCAATGCACATACTGCTCTGAACTGATACTGACAATATCACCCACAAATCTGCTATACTTGTATTCTTCATCCCCAAGTGCCCATTTTGCTCTTGTAAGCGTAGCACATCTGCAGTTGATGTCTTCTTTCGCGATACCGAACCCGCCCGGATACATTGCTTTCGCTCCGGACGACGGTATTTCAAACGGTTCATCCACATTTCTTATCTGTCCGTCAAGTTCCCGATGCGTGCCTCTCGTTATATCATCTAATGTGGAATCCCACTGTTTTACAATATCTGCTCCTTTTTCAACCGAATCTTTCATGCAGTCCAGACGGGATTCTTCTGTCACCCGGTGTCCCTCTGTTCTGGCTATTGTACAGGCTCTTCCCAGACTCACTCCGCTCCGAAGCGATACCTGTCTTGCGATTGCAGTATAATCTGCGCCAGTGCTGAATCCACGCGCCATCTCAGCCTTTACATCTTCTTTCAGCTTATCCGCATTTTCATACAGACGATCTGAAAACTTTAAATCCTCTGTTTTTCTGTTTACAGAACGTTCTACCTTATCTTCATGAATTTGCAGAATAAGCCCGACGCCATCCTGATGCACTCCATACAGACATCCCAGATAACTTTCTTTGTACATTTCATTCAGATAATCTGTCATATCGGACACGTTCTTTTCTCCGAGACGATACAGAATTGCTTGAAGCTGCGCTTCCAGCATCTGGTTCCATTTTGCTCTGGTCATTTTATTTCCATCGAAATCAGGGTCTTCCATTATGGCCGCTATCTGCTTTTTTATTTCTCCCAGTGCTGCCTTATAATTTGCAGTCAGCCTTTTCTTATTTTCATTCTCATGCTCCAGCAGTTCCAGCTGTACCTGTTTCTGATACTTATCCACTCAGTACCTCCCGAAGGACTTCCGCCTCACTTGGCTGCATCATTTTTCCCCGTATTTCTTCAAAATCCAGCTCCATGATTCTGCATACTTCTTTCAGGAGTGTCTCTTCATCGACGACCGATGCCACATCAAGCACGGTCCCTATCTTTATCTGCAACGTTTCCGCATTGAGTTTCTCAATCTCCGCATCTTCTTTTTCATCCGTCGGTATAACTGGAATAATTTCTATATAAACATCTTCCGGTTCAAAAGCCGTATGATGTTCCGCATTGATTTCATCCAGCACAATCTCCAGCGGAGTCTGTAAGAAATCCTTTATCCGCGTAATCAGCTTTTTTGCCTTCATATCCAGTAAGGTATATCTGCTCTTTAACACGATATTCGTAATATTCCCGTCTCCGGTCTGTGACGAGTTGAAGGCCAGAGCCAGCCGGTAAATATTTTTTTCGTCAATTTCCATTTTTGTTTTTCGTGCTTCATAGGGAATATTTACTGTCTTGATATCCAGGTCGCCTTTTTCCGATACTCCTACGGTCTTTCTCGATTTAACATTCCATATAAGTTCATCGAGAGAGTTTCCTTTAAATCCTTTCACTACATAAATACCTTCTGCCACATCCTGAAGATTATTGGAAAGACCGCTGTTCATCACATCGTAATCATCAATGATTTCCTTAATGGCCCGTAACCCGGACTGCTGGCTCCGGTCGTTGTCCAGCCGCAAAAACGGAAGCCGGTTCATTTCCTCATAATAGTATTCACTCCCCACCTTATACAGAAGATGCGGACATGGATTCACCGGAACATTTCTGTCCAGTTCCAGTATTCCCCCGGTACTGATATAATAATATGTCTTATTCCCGTCCCACACTTCTATCCTGGTCGCCGTGCGGTTATCCTTTACCAGTACCGGATAGTACCGGATGATATAATCATTGACAGTATCCGTATCGGAACCGCCATCCTTTACTTCCACAAGCCCCATTGAATCCGCATGCTGGAATCTTATCCGGTTCCGGTCATCCTTATACCAGTACAGATAGCCGAATCCCCTTACCACTGTATCTGTCAGCAGTTCCTGTATCTGTCCAATGAAGGCATCCCCGAAGTATGGAAGCAGATATTCTTCCAGTTCGGAATCCTTTGTTCTGAAACGAATCCCCCCGGATAGAATATAAGAAACTTCCTGGTCTGCTATTTCCTTAAAAAACGGATGCGGTATTCTTGCATTACTCTTGGCCACGTCTTCTTGTATTTTTCCATTCTGGTCTATATAAAAAATACGGGCATCCAGAATATCATGTCTTCCGTCATAATATTTCTGTCCTGTTCGCGCCTGCCTTTTCCGTCTGCTGTACTTGTCTGCCGCAATGGCAGACATTATCCTCTGAACACTTAGCATTTCTTTCCTTTCCTATTTGTAGAGCCAGTTGTCAGCTGCAAATCCCATCTTTTCACAGATTCCGGTAGTTGCATCCGGGGCGTCATCATGCTTATTTTTTTTGTCAGACTGATAAGACTTCATGGCCAGATAATAATCCGGCCATTTGTCCTTCCAGTTCTTCGGATAATGGATATGTTCCTGTACCCATGTGGCATTGCTCTTTATCCTGGCAATCTTATTTTCTCCCTGATAAAAAGATTCAATGTGCGTATAGTTGGAATCATATTCTTCCTTTAAAATACGTTCAACCGCTCTTGCGAATCCCCGGCCACCATTATTACTCTCGATATCTGCCCAACCGACATGCCAGTGAAAATATGCTTCCGCTACCTGTTTTTCTGTTATGCCCATATCTTTATCAGTAAATATAACATTCAGGACATATGCTTCCATGTTATAAACACCATAAATAATATCGCAGAGAAAATCATTGCCTTCATCCGCAGTATCGCAATAGGATTTGATTTCCTCCAACAATAGGTGTCCTTCACTGTCCATTGGCAGATGGTCGTATTCCTGAAATTTTTTATACAATGCCCCCTGTAAGTCCACAGGCGTCTGCTGATAATTTGCCATAAAAATAGCAAGCGACATTTTAACCTTTTTCTTCAGATAAGATTTCCAGCTGAACAGTTCCGGACAGAGCATTTCCTGTGTTTCTTCGTTCAGGCACGCTTTCATTTCCAATACATACCAGTCACCCGCATCCTCATCCGAAAGCACCCGGCCTACCAGGTCCCTTGAATTCCACCGCGTCATATTAATAATCTGGATGGCATCCTCTTCCAGTCTGGAAAGAAAAGTATCCGTATACCATTGGTACTGTGCATCTAAAAGTTCATCATTGAATGCTTCCGAATGATTTTTTACCGGGTCGTCTATGATTCCTATGGAACAGCCTACGCCGGTAATCGTTCCGCCAAATCCGGTGCCAAGATAGGAAAAATACTGCCCTTCCAGCGACCACATTCCTTTCGCACTGTCGCCATATTTAATATGTACATCAGGAAACACATCATTAAATACTGTAAAACGCTTATCTTCTTTTGTGGCTTCGATGCCATCCCTTACATTAACGGAAAACCTTCCGGCAAGTATTTCATTATAAGTAACAGCTATGACCCGCTGCTCCTGGTCTTTTCCAAATACCCAGTCACAGAACTGGGAAAGATTGTAACTTTTCCCGTGTCTTGGTGGAATATCTATTGCAAGATTACGGCAGACAATATATTCCACGTTATTTTCATCCATCCGGCGTTTTTCTTCCAGCGTAACAAAACGCCAGCTTTCATCTTCGGACAACTTAATTATCCGGTGTTCAAATAATGCCTGAAGCGTATCTGCAATCACTTTAAGATGCCATCTTGAATCCCGGAAAAATTTTGAATTAATCAGTTTGTTATATTCCCACAGATTATTCCTTGCCTCCAGTATTTTCTCCGGAACGCCGCTGTTATTCACTTTTGCTTTGTACTCTGCTGCTATTCCCATCCAGATATCTGCTCCATCGAATAATCTAAAATAATATTTAAAGCCAATTTAAAAGAGCGTTGAACCCAACGCCCTTTTAATTATGCTTTTGATTTCCATGTTTCTCTTTAATTAAATCGTTACCTGTTTTTTTTGTTTCATTAGGTACATATTCCATTAAATCTGTCAGTTCACATTCCAATACTTCGCAAATTCTGTCCAAATGCTCCAGGCTTATTCTCTCCGCGATTTCGTTATAAATATCAGAGATAGTATTGGGCCTTATTCCCGTCATTTGCGACAAATACGCCTGCGTCCACCTCTTTTCTCCTAGTAGTCCTGATAAATGTATTCTAATCATATGCGTTACCTCTACTGATACAGAATAACCCATATCAGTATATAAATACGCATATTGATACAAAATAACAGTATGTGTTATTAGAAGTTCTTTATAATCAGCTCTTTGTACTGTTGTGACCCGTTTTTGGTAACAAGATTATGATTCCGCGTAACTGCAATTATCGTATAATCTTTGTATAATTCCCGGATATAATCGCAGTCATTATAAGACAGAATAAATAATCCTTTTATGGAATTTAACGATTTCTTCAACCTGATATGGTCCTCTACTCCAAATCGGTCAGAATAATATTTTTCTGCCTCATAATAAGGCGGGTCAAGATAAAAAAGCGCCCTGTCCCTGTCATAAGTTTTTATCAGCCTTTCAAAATCATGATGCTCTATCACTACCCGCGATAACCTATCCGATACTTCGTTAAGCATTTCCACCGCCGATGCAAGATTTATACTCCTTACTCCAAAACTTTTCAAATCGCAGCCATAGGATTCTTTAATTAAAATATAAAATCTTGCTGCTCTCTGAATATCCGTCATATACTCCGGCAGCTGACCCTTCATCCAAAAGAACTGTTCCCGTGATACAAACAGAAATTGCAGTTCCCGCTGAAGCTCTTCCGCATGGTGCTTTACGCACCGGTACAGATTTATAAGTTCCCCGTTAATGTCGTTAAACACTTCCAGCTTTGCGTGTTTTTCTTTTGCAAACAACACCCACCCGGCACCGCCAAATACTTCTATGTACCTGTCATATTGCTGTTCTGGAGGAAAATTATCCAAGATTTCTTTCCGTAATAACTTTTTCCCGCCAATCCATTTTATAAAGCTATCCATACCATACCCTCCTCTAATCGTATTATGAGGTATACGCACGAACAGAATACATTATCTAAAATAGCTTTTTACTGCTTATCAGTACCGTTCATGGGACAGAAGCATAACTGCGATATCATGTTCCCTTTTTATCGTATCCGCTGTAATTTCCATCGGAATCCGGTACTGTTTATTCTTTACACGCTTATATTCCCGCCTCTTTTCCCGATTTTCCATCTTACGGCGTTCTTTTTCTTCTTTAAATCCAAGAAGTGATTTCAAATATCCGGATACTGCCTGCCGGCTTTTTCCGGTTTCCGCTGCTATATCATTTATGGAACTGCCATCAAAATACATTTTTTCTGCACTTGCTTTCCAGTCCATCCTGTTCACCCGCTTTACATTTTTGTCCTCACGGTTTTGGGCGCAGTAAGGGTATCTGCTTTTTCACCCTTTACAATAGGTTTAACTTCGTTTAATTCGCGTTCAACTTTTCTGTCCGAAGAAACATCCATCCAGAGCGAAAACAGCCTTAAAATCCGTTTTACGGCCTTACTGCAGTTTTTCCATTTCTGCCTCGGTCTGTTCCGCCAGCAAAAGCAGCGTCGCCGCTATTTCCGGATAAGCCTCTCCCAGTTCTCCATACACCTTATCCTTCAGCAATTCTAAGGCGATGTGAACCGCTCCCTGTTCCTTTCTCGCCTGAAGTTTCAGCTTTTCATTGCTTACCTGTGCCCGCTGCAGACTGGCTATGCTCTTCGCGATATCCGCCCTGGCATCCGCATCCATATCATCATCGACAAGCGCCTGCATAATCAGCTGGCTCGCCAGAAGGTTATTTGCCTCATGAAGTTCTGTCGCCGGACGCTCCGCATTATCTTCCGCAAGCAGCCTTGCATATTCCTTTGCTATTCGGACAGATTCAAACTTATTCAGAAATTTCCTCCCATACCGCCCCACGCTGGAAAAGTGAATGTCTTCCCCCTGTTTCTGCAGATAGGAGGCTATCTCTTCATAAGTCTCCCCTGTCAGCAGTTTTTCCTCCACTTTCTTTTTCAGTGTTGCGGGCAGGGCTTCTATTTTTCCGTGGCTCCTGTTCTTTTCATTTCCCATACGAATACTATGTCCTTCTTTCTACTTGCCAGCCTATATTCCAATCCCTCTGACCTGTTCTGTATTTCCTTCCATCAGGTCAATTCCCGCCGCCGTAATCTTAACGATTGTCTTTGATAGATTCAATCTCTGGTTTCCTACTTTCTCGACGGATACCATTCCCTTTCCCTCAAGATAATCTACCTGTCGTTCCAGTTCGTTTGCATTTTCCACGCCGTTATGGGCAAATGCGGCTTTTAGCACATCCATGCTACATCCCACCGGAGCCGCCTCAAAGCAAAGCTGCAGTATTTCCTTTCTCAATATTTCCTTTGCCGCCAAATCCAGTAAATTACTCATCGAAAACCACTCCTATATCTTCCACATCTCTCTCTGCAAGATTTACTCCCGCAGGCGTCAGCCAGATCAGGCTGTCTGTCCAGTTGTCCTTATTGATTTCAACGTGAATATATTTTTTTCCTTCCCCGCCCAGATAAAAAATAATCTTTTTCAGTTCTGCATCAGGGATAAAACCTTTGCTGCGCAGCGTATTTTTCAGCGCCGAAATTCTGATATCTGTTCCATAAGTAAGATACAGTTTTTCAATTACGGCTCCCCGGAGCATTTTAGCTTCCATCACTTTTATTTCATCCATCGCCAAGTTTCCTTTCGATAACATCCAGACGCGCCTCCGATTTGGAAAAAGACACTTCCAGTTTTGTGAGCGCACCCTCCATCCTGTTCAGAGAACCCGCTATGTTGTCCAGTGTTTCAAGCATCCGGTCCTGGCTCGCCATCAGGATGCTTTCCCTCTTTTCCGCTTCCTGCCGGATTAACTTTTCCCTGCGCTCTGCCTCCTGGCGGATAAGTTCTTCCCGTTTTGCACTTTCGGCCATCAGATAATCTTCCCGTTCCCTGACTGCTTCGTTGTTCCGTTCCATGTTATCCTGTGCCGTTTTATATGCTTCCTTCACTTTATTATCATCATCTTTAGCGCGGCTGATAAAAAACCAGACAAACAAAACCAGCAGTACAGGCGTAATTCCTACTTCCGTAATAAATCTAATCGTTTCTGCCATTCCTATTCCATCCATGCTGTGTCCTCCCAGACAAGATATGCCGGCCATAACACGCAGGGCGGCTGTCAAATATATGGCAGCCGAAGCTGTCCATAGCTTTTTATCGGTCATGACGGCATTCCTTTTCTATAATAATACGCTCCATGTATTGTAGCCGGCTACGCCGTCCACCGTAAGCCCGTGCGTCTTCTGAAATATCCGGACGGCATCTTCTGTGGCCGGACCAAAAATTCCATCTGCCCGGATTCCAAGTTTCATCTGCAGCAGTTTTACTGACTCATTCCGGTCATTGTATCTTACCGTTGAAACAAGCCGGTCTTTCACAATATATACCGGGCTGCTGCTGAACCCGGAAACGCTGTAATACTTTTCATTTCTGCTGTCCTGCTGCCAGTAATACTTCTGTGCCCTTGTATCTGCGTGTACAAATCCGCCGGTATAATTATAGAACCCAATCCCCTTTGCTCCTGATTTTTCAAGGTAATACGCAACTTCCCGATTTGCGACACCTGTAACCGTAAAATCCGCTGCCATGCCCTTTGTATGATAAGAAGCCGGAGCGCCATTTATTTTTTTGTTATAGCTTTCTGTCCGGTACGCGCTTGTTATGGATACGGCATTTCCAAAATGGCTCCGTACCTTCTGCAGCATTCTGACCAGTCGGCTGTCAATCAGTATGCGGTCGCTGCCATCCTTACAGCGGAATTCCCGTATTTTAAAATTACTCTCTGCGCCGTCAATCAGGAATGCTTTATCCCCCTGTTCTTTCAGGCTGTATGTATGAATCCCTTCCGCCATCACTTCCGTATCCGCTTCTGCCCTGTCAGGAACCTCTGCGGTAAAGTCCTTATAGCAGTAAGAACGGTCAAAGCAACAGGATAATCCCGGAATCAGATATCTGCTTGTATACTGCCACATATCATACGGCGTCAGCATATACCCGCATCTGCTGTTATACTGTGCTACCCAGATGCTGTATCCGGCCAGCTCCGCCGCATACAGCTTTTCCTGAAGCCATGCCTTTGACGCATAGACCCCGGCCAGTAATCCGAGCTCTGTCAGTCTTTTGCAGAATACTTTCGCTATATCGGTGCGTTCCCGCCTGGAAAGATTATCCGCCCGGCCGTTTCCTTTCGGATTGGAAAGCTCCGAATCATAATATACCGGATAGGAAGGATGGTATTCCTTTGTGCGTTCCCTGCAATAATCTGCTTCGGCAGCCGCCTCCGATTCCGTTACTGCCTGTGACATGAAATAGAACCCATATGGAATCCCTTCCTTTTCCAGTCCGGCCATATGTTTTCTGAACAGGGTGTCCTCTTTGATTGTCCCGGCTGTATAGCCCCGGTATCCAATCCTGACGATAACACCGTCAAAATGTTCTTTTAGCAAAGAATAATTTGATACCGCATTATATTTTGATATATCCCCGATTTTCTTCAATTTCCCCATGCGTTTACTCCTTACCAATCGCTCCAATCTGGGCAACTGCCTGTCTGACCTTGTCATATCCAAGCATCGATACCATCCAGTTCGCTATACCCATCAGCGCAAGATATACGCTGTTCAGGGCAGTAAAGGGCACCTGATAATTCACATAATAAAGCGCAGTTCCGCCGCATCCGATGAGCAGTGAACAAATCAGTACCAGAATATTAGACGCATAACGCACCTTCATTCCATCCAGAAACATCTTCAGTCCCTGTGTCAACAGGGATGTCAGCGTTGCAAATACTGCCAGCAATGCCATAATAGTTGTTGTAAACATAAGCATATCCTCCAATTTTGAATATAATAATAGCCACATACAGTCTCCTGTACATGGCTATTGTAATTGAATGCACCCGCCTTTTATAATTGTAAGTTACAAATCTTGTCAGAAATCATTCCAGACCTATATCTGCAAATGATAACTGTCCTTCCAGCTGCTTTTTTTCACTTCCTTTTAAAAGTTTGTTCTTCACAATGGTATAAATAGTCTTTTCCGATACACCGTAATCCGTGGCAAGCCGTTTGACATTCGTCCCGTCATACTGTTCCAGAATTACCGCATACAGCTTGAACCGGTATAGTTCATATTTCTGCGGAATATAAATGCTGTTTCCGCCAAAATGCTCTATCAGCTTTATCAGGTTATCGAATCCTACTACGTCAGCAATCTCCCTGTGGTTCTCCTGTAAATCATCCAGCCCCAGTGCGTCAAAAATTTTCTCTGTCTGTGGAGTCATAGCATTATAACCTGACTGTCTCATTATATACCACTCCTCTCCGTTCTGCAAGCAGCACATTTCCCATTTTCTGCCACTGTTCTTGCCGTCATACTCTTTAACGCTTCAATCACTTTGCTGGCCTTCGTTTTCGTAAGCCACTTGTAGCTTCCCAGATTGATGCCGGCCTTTGGAGACTGGAGAAATCTGTCAAGCCTTTCCGTATCCGGTTCACCCGTATCTGTTACCCACCCAAGCTGTTTCATCAGCCCGTATATATACTGCATCTGCCGGTAACTTGCTTTTATCTGCCCTTTCAGTTCTGACGGCTTTCCTTCCAGCGACTCTATTACCCGGATTCCTTCCGGCGTTGTCAGGTCTTTCATACTCTCTTTTTCAGTAAGCGTCTGTATATGTGCATGGAGCAGATCGTTATCCATGCCCCGCTCCTTTGCGAGGGCATATATTTTTCTCATCTGGCCTGCCGATATGATTTTTTCCATTCTTTCCACTACCTCTTTCTAGTCAACTGCCGGATATTTATTTTGTAACGATTGGCAGAAACTGAAATGTCCATGCCTCATCCCTAATTGAAACAATATTCCCATCCCCATTAATTGCAAATACTTCAATCCATACCGGCTTTTCTATTGTTTCCCTGTTGTTTATATCCATTCCCTCACGCATCTTCATGTTTTTAAGCGCAAGTGCATTTAAAACAACTTCATTATGTATAACTTTAAAGCCGCTTAAACTAACTCCCATTCCCATATCTTTTTCCTTTCTTTCCTGATATCATCTTTCCTACTCTACGGCCAAAGCGTCCTTATCCGTCTCATACCAGAAAGTATCCGTTTTCTGCAGATAACCACCGATAGATACAATATCATCTTCCCCGTACTTTTTGATGGCGTCCTTATCGACGCTTTCTTTGACGTTGATGCAGTCCAGCATTCCCTTTTCGCGGAGTTTCAGGATTACCTCTGCAATGGAAGACGGAAGCAGCAGTTTTGTACTAAGACGGAAGCCGACGGTTCCAAAAGTAAGCACTTTGCTTTTTCCTTTTAGTTCTTCCTTATGTGCTCCCGTATATTCCTTTATTTTGCTCTCATTCTGTTTAATCAGTGCCTTATGCTCTTTCGCATTTTCCTCTGCTTCTTTCTTAATTGCCGCAATCTGCCTGTTCATTTCCGCCTCAATCTTGGAAATTTCATTTTCCGCATCAGCCATCACTTTCAGGCATCCGTCTACTTCTTCCCAACTCCTAAGCTGCGGCTCCGTAACTCTTTTTCTTGCCATAATATTATTCACTCCTTCCTTTTCCCGAAAATATATCAGTAATCTGCAGATACTTTCTTCGTTCCAGGATTATAGACTACCGATAATGTGTCATTTGTCCTGTCTTTGATGATGCCTTTGTTTCCACTCATGGAAAGCGTAAAATATTCCATGTCAAAATGCTGGTCCATCATCCATTGCATGACTGCATATTCCGCTAACGTTTTCGCTCCTTTTATCGCCATATGATTCTCCTTTCCGGCTAATTAGCCAGTAATTCTCTTTCTAACGACTCCATGTCATAGTTCTGTTTCATCATACTGCCAAATTGATTGCTGTTTCCTACATGGCCGGTGGCATTTTTCTGTTTCTGCAGATTTCTCATAATCCCGATGGTATACCGCTCTTTATATGTCCTGTATCGGTCAATATGAATCCGCAGCGCTTCTGCTATTACATCTTCGCCAAACTGTTTCCATTCGTTTTCAATCCGTTCTTTGACACTTCCGGCAATTCTTCCGGATTTGCGGGTTTGGGATATAGTTCTCCAATATTTTTCCTTCAATTCGTCCAGTCCTGACATATCCATCACCTACCCTATATTCATTTCCCGCATCATCTTGGTAAGCCCCGATGCCGTTATCTGTTCAAATACTGCTGCCGTATTGATAAATACATTGACTGCCCCGCGTAAACCATAATTTGTCCGGCATATCCGGTACAGTATTTCAATCGCATCTGGCTCCGGTACTGTTTCCCCGAATACTGTCTGTATGTCACTTTTGGATATATTTCCGACAAGTACCTGTTTCCGCATTCCAATCCGGGAAAACAGCTGTGCAAAATCAGCCTTGCCGGAGCCTTTCATCTTTGTATACACCTCATCATTGCCAATCAGGCAGATACCCACGCCGCTTTCATCAGAAATACAGCGTAAATGGTTCAATGCCCTTACAGTCAGATGCTGTGCCTCATCTATCACAAGAACGCGCCCGGAATCCCGCAGTTTATTTATGATTTCTGCCGTCTGCTTTCTTGCCACACGTTCCCGCACACCAAGCTGCTCCGCAATCAACTCATTTACGCCGGTTATGGATGCGTAAGTAGGTGATATCGTTATCCCAATGGCCAGCGTATTACTTTCCAGATAGTTCCGGTAAGCCACTGTTTTGCCGACTCCGGCATCCCCATATACCACCGATATCTTGCCCTGAAGATGGCTGTATCTGATTGCCTGGCTGACCATCTTACTGATACTGGTTTCCTTAAACATCGGCGCCATTGGAGCTACATTCTTCTGTGTATTGATGTCTGCCAGGTCTTCAATCCTGACAATAATTGTGTGCGGCGCTTTATAAGTTCCTGATAAAAACGAAGATAAAGCTCCCGGAGAAATTCCCAGTTCCTGTGCAACCTGTGACTGTGTTTTTCCCGTCGATTCAATATACTGGCGAATAAATGCCACCGACTGGTCAAACGTCATTTTTGTCCGTTCCTCTTCCATCATTTCCGCCATTTTTTGTTCCATGTCCTTTTTCCTCCTATTCCTTTTTTGCTTTTTCCATTCTTTCCAGTGCCTCTGTCCAGTCAATGGGTTCTATTGTTCCGCCCACCGCCGCCGCAAGCACATCTGCCTCATAATTATCATCAACCGCCCTGATTGGCGTTATGATTTTAGGGTCAAGCCGTTCGCCCGCTGCCATGTTAGACTCTGCCTTCCGCATAATAAGCTCCAATTCGTCATCAGCCTCGATGCCTTTCTGCTTTTTGTATGCCCTGACAGTCTTTTCCAGCAGCCTGTTTTCCCGCATACGTTCCCCGACTTCATCTTTTGAAGCAAAATAACTTAGTTTAGGCTGCTGTTTCGCCGTACACAGGAACCTGTCCTGTTCATCATAGATACGCACCTGGGCCAAATCATCCGGATTATAACGGACATACACCTTTTCATGGTCGTGCTGCATAATCAGTTCATCTGAATAAAAACGGATATCCTCATCATAAAACTTAATCTTTACGCCACGGTTGACAGTCTGCATCCGCGTTGTGCGCATCATCATCAGATTCAGTTCTTCCGGCGTTGCCAGCCGCTGCTCATAAAGACAGGCCGCATAAACTTCATCCCGGCTCTTTCCATTCATTCCGGTGCCGCTGTGATTCTGTTTATTAAACCAGCCGGTAAGAAATGTATCAACATAACGGCTGAAATCATCAAGGATGATAAAGTTATCTGCCTTTTTCCCTATTGCTTTCAGCCGTTCCGGCCTCTCTAAGATATTTCCGCCGGTATAGCCTTCAAAAAGCTTGGAAAAGCTCTCTTTAATCTCAAGAAAAGCCCTTTCGATAATCTTCGCCCTGGCATTTTTTACAAGTGCGGTCCGGAACTCAATCTGCAAATGCTGCAGAATCGTAGGCGGCTCATGCTCATCCGTTTTAGCGCTCTTCCTGAATCCGCGGCCGCCAATATCATGCGTCAGGAATTCCCGGCCGTTATCGGAATATATCCGTTTCGGTATGCCGTAAGCCGCAATTCCGCGCCTGAGCGCCTGTAATGTTGCATCGGACGAAGGCGCGTCTGTCACATACCAGCCGACCATCTTCCGGCTCCTGACATCCAGAAAACCCGTCAGATATACCCTTACAGGCTTTTCTGATTCACCGTTATTGACAAAAACATCAAACGTATGGTTATCGCAGACCCAGATATCGTTGCTGTGCAAATCGTCATAAGAGCGCTCTATGTAGTTGCCGCATTCATCTTTAAATGCCTTCTCTCCCAGACGGAAATATTTCAGAACTGGCACCGGAATACTACGTTCTACTTCTCTGACAAAGGATGCCTGGGATGCAAGCGGCAGAAGGCTTTGGTCATATTTGTCAGGATGCTGCCTGATTTCCAGTTCCGTCAGCGTAATGCAGAGCTGGATGGACTTTCTGCTCTGGTCCAGATAAAAATATTCAAAGACATCAAACACTTTATCCGGTACCGCCTTTTTATGCTTCCCATGCTTCCCGCGCCTGTCTACCAGCGCGGCCGGACCATGTTCCCGGAGCGCCTTATCCTTCCGGTATAGTATCCGTTCCGAAAATGTAATGTCAGGGTATTTCTCCCGCAGATACAGGACAAAATCATCTGTCGCTTCCTTTCGGTTCTTTCCCGGTGGCTTATAGTTTTTCCATTCCGTTAGAATATTCTGCCAGAAAACAATTTCCTCCCGCTCTGACTGTGCCATCTGCTCCACATCCGGAAGCAGAATCGGCTTCCGCCCTTTCGGCTTCCCGGCATTTTCCTTCCGGCTTTGAATACGTCTGTATTTTGCCTGCAGTTCTGGCTCAATGGAGGCCAAAGGTATCTGATAATTAAGACCTTTGTTTCCACGATTGCCCCACGATTCTTCTACCATTAATTTATCTTCATCTATCAGTTTCCTGATATACCGCTCGGTACACCCCCGCAGCTCTGCATACTCCTTTACCGTCAGGTATTCCAATCCATCACCTTCTTTGCTTCTTGACATTTTCCTTCCGCAATGATACGCTTTAGATGTCAGGTCTAGCTCCTATTCCGACCTGATTTTTTCCAAGCCGTATCCGCAAGGGTACGGCTCTTTCCATTTCATACAGCATCTTTTTCCTCCCGGCATCCAAGAATTTCCTTTATTTTCGCTATGTTTTCCGGTTTTCTGTTCTGCCCGGTCATCACGTCATTTACAACGCGGTAATTGATGCCGCATTTCTCCGCAAGCTCCCGCTGTGTCCAGCCCTTCCGGTCCAGCTCTGCCCTGATTCGGAGCCCGATTTCTGTCAGTGGTCTTTTCCGCGGCATTTCTGTGCCTCCTTTCCTTATAATAACGGCCTGCCTCATCGGTGCCGGGCGGCCATCCCCGGCAGACAGCGGAATGCCCCGCTGTTTCGGCTGTTGTTCCGGCTCTGTTTCTGTGATACAATCTCCTTATACTTATACCCGGAGGCGTCAGTTATGAATGGCCTTATTATGCGAATCAGAATGCGCCATTGTCTGCATGTACTTGAAAAACAGTGGTATCTGAATAATGATTTTATTACAGGTGAAGATGCTTTAAAGTTTTCCGATACCAGGTCAAAATTGAAAATCCTGAAAGCTCTGGAAGCCGTAAACTGCGTTTCCCTGTCATATACTGATAACAGCAACCGCCCATACGTCATCCGAGAAGGACGCGAATCCTCCATATATCTCCTGACACGCCGCGAAATATGGACAAACCGTCTCTGGGGATTCATTGCCGGCATACTTACCGCCGTGGCTTCACATTACATCATCCAGTTTTTACAGACCATATCTTTCTAACAGCAGAACAATAAAAATACCCGCTATGATTCCGAGTATGTAAAAAATAAAGACCAGACTGTCTCTTTTCACTCTGTCACCCTTTCCGGCCCGCCTCATCAGTGCCGGACGGCCATTCCCGGCAGACAGCGGAATGCCCCGCTGTTTCGGCTTAAAGATTCTGTATCTTTTTTAATGCGTTTCTTGCCGATACCTTCTGATATGGCATTTCATCCGGACCGTCTCCTTTTGGCGCCCTTACCTTTCCCATCATTTCCCGTGTCTCCCGCATCTGTGCTTCCGCATATGTAAGACCGTTTTCAGCCGCTTTTTTATGGAATGCCCCGATATTTTTATCCGTTTTTCTTCTTCCCATCTTCCGTCTTCTCCTATCCCAGTGCCGCCATCAGAATATACAGAAAGAACAGCGTGATAAATATGGATATACCGGCAGCCAAATCACATAGAAACTCAATAATCCTCTTTTTCATGCCCTTTCCTTTCTGCTGTCCGCAGCCTGTTCTGCTTTCCTGACTACATTTTCAAATCAATATAAAGTTTGTTATCATCCTGCCAGGTGAAACTTTCTGCTTCATGGTGCATATATTCCAACATGTTGTCCTGGTACCAGTTTCCGTGTGCAAGCACATTGAAATTCTCGTCCTGGCGTATAAATATTTCTGTGTCGTCTTTAATGAGTCCCATGTCATAAATTTTCCCTAACGTCATATATTCAACCTTCTTTCCATTTTTCTTTCCGGCCTGCCTCATCGGTGCCGGGCGGCCATTCCCGGCAGACAGCGGACTGCTCCGCTGTTTCGGCTGTGCGCCTTTTCCCGTTATGGGATTTATGTTATAATCTTCCTGATAACACCACATTAAAAGGAGGATGATAACCTATGAATATTGATGAAATGATGACTTCCATTGATGATTTGTACAAACACTTATGCAACGAACAGATACATTCTAAACCTCTCTCTGTCCGTGATATTGGAGAATTAAAATATTCTAACAGGCAATTACATCAGGATTTGTACTTTCAGGAATACCTTCAAATGCACGCTCTAGCCTCTATCTCGGTCTATCATGATTATCTGCGTAAAACTTTGCTCAAATGTGCCCGGATTGATATTGGCGGGATTGGCGATATTTCCTAACTGCATCCTGAAGTTCCGTACCACTTGTAGGATATTTTTTTTTATAACCATTTATTGTCGAAAAATCTGATTCATTTTCACCACACCAGTCAATTCCTACCATAATATGGCCTCTTTTTCTTTCCACAGACTCCTTTGCTTTTCTAATGCTCTGGAGTTCTTTTCTTATTGCAATTAAATCTGTTCTTATAAGAACCAGTTCTTTATAAATTTTTTTGAACATTTTCTTTGCTCCTTTCCAGATGCAATACATCTTGGGCATCATGCACTACATCTTGTATTTGTTACGGATTCCGCAACATGGTATTATGTAGATTGTAGTCTGCGGATTTGTCCGTAATTAAATGCTACCTCACATTCGTAAGATTGTCAATATATTTTCTCTCATTTGTGAGATTTGGAGGTAAAATAATGTTTTGGGAAAGATTTTATAAATTATGTACCGATATTTCTTCAAAACCTAATCCTGTTGCAGAAGAATTGGGCATATCTTCTTCTGTTCTAACTAAATGGAAAAATGGTATTTCTTACCCGAATGGCAAGATTCTTATTAATATTGCAAAATATTTTGATTGTTCAGTAGATTATTTGGTAGGGTTATCTGATTGTCCAAAATCTTACAATCATGAGATTACTTCTAATGACATAGAGATTTTAAAAAAATTACACTCTCTTCCAGAAGATAGTAAAGAAGAAATTATTCATATGCTAGAATATAAATATAGTAAATTTCAAGAAAAAAGAGAAGTAATATCATCCCCTTCCGCATCAGCTCTAGGTGATAATCGTTTTGCATAAAATATACTTTAATAACTTTTAAACATAATTTAAATGGATGAAAAATTGAATAAAATTCCTCTTCATTTTTATTTTTTTAATTTTGCTTACGGATTTATCCGTAAACTATTTTTAATTTCGGAACCAACTTGACCTATATAATAAAGGTAGATTTGCAATTTACTTATTTTCCTATTTTGGTTCCGAAATAATTTTCACTTTATTTACAATCCTAGAATTTATGCTAAATAGGGAATTCGGAACTAAACTTTGCAAGTCTGTAAAAAGTTCCGAATTCCTTGTTTGCAATGCCTAAAAGATATTTAACCCACTTTTACAAATTCTTTAAAATGCTATATTTACGGAATTTTTTCAGTTTAAAAATTTAAACTTTCTTGAAAGCAAAAAATACGAGTATTTCTACTCGTATTTTAAGGCTCTATTTTTCTATTCACTTAAAATGACAATTTTCACTTTATAAATAGCCGCGTTCATTATTTTTCGGGGCTTTTCGGATTTTTTCACTTTTTTACTTTTTTGTCATTCTTAATGATTATTTATATCTACTTCCTCACTCCGTTCATTGGCAAGCAGCGTTACCCATGCCCCGGCTCTTTCAAGGTAGGCTTCCACATTCTGCCTGTCATCGTCTTTCATAGCGGACAGCAGATTAAATATTTCCGTCCTCTCCATGCCCTTAACATTCAAAAGGTCATATTCGGAACGGTCTGTATTCGACACAAGCAGGATAATGTCCTCCTGTGACTGTTCTGCGGCACGTTCCTTTTCAATCTCCAGAAGCTGCGCTTCAATCCCCTTTATCAGTTCCGAGGAAGTCCGGCGTATGGTGTCGAGGGAAGATTTCAGCTCCGGCATCTCTTTTCCGCTGCTCCACCCGGCGATATACCCGAAAGAATAATCGGACGTGTCAATCCCGAAATGCTGGCATACGGTATAGGCGATGCTCTCGGCTTCCACTTCTTTGGTTTCCCGGTCTTTATAGACTGCTTTCTCCGTATCCTGCTCCGCTTCCCTTGCATGGAGCTTTGCGTGCGCCACTTCATGGACTCCGGTCTTTGCGGTCTGCGCTTCGCTCATGCCCTCTTTAATGGCGATAGGGCGGCTTAAATCAATAAAATATCCTTTCCTGTCACCCTCCATTTCCTCATATCGGATTGGGACAGGGGAAACCCTCTCTAACGCTTCCATAAAATCCCGGTAACGCTCCACATCCCCATGCAGTTCATTCACGCCAAGTCCGGGAAGCTCTTTCCCGTCCGTCTGGGAATAATCGAACACTGTCACGACACGAAAGGCGGGTATCTTTATCTCCACTTCCTCCATGACGGGCATCCCGTCCCGGTCAAGCACAGGCTCATTCGTTACCGGATCAATCTTCTCCTGTTCCTCTTTGATTTTATAAGGCGCAGGCGCAAGGATACGGATACCCCTCTCGCCCTTGTTTACATGGCGTTCAAAATTCCTCTGCCATGCCTTGTACCCGGCAACGTATGTCGCATCCGGGCATTGCATCTCTATGAGCTGGATATTGTTTGCGCTGTAATTGTGGAATTTTGACATGGTGTTCAGGTAGCTTTTATATTTCTCCCCTTCAAACAGCTCCTTCAAGCCTTCCTCCAGCCTGTCCGTTATCTCTTTTACTTTCTGTTTTTCAGTTCTTGCATCTGCCATATGGTTATCTCTCCTTTTCCTCCATAAAAACAGAGGGCAGATAAGTTTCCCTGTCTGCCCCCTCTTTAGATATTTTTATGTACTGATAATTTTATAAACATTCCTCTTTATTTTTTGCCTTATCCGGCTCCGGCGCTTTTTTCTGCTGTCCCGCCTTTTCCTTCATCTGCGACAGCTTATCCTTTACGGACACCCGCCCTCCTTTCTCCGCTTCCTTCCCGGCATCCAGACGGGCAGAGAGCCGATCCAGCTTTTCAAACGCCTGATCCGCCCCGTCAATCTTCTTCCGCAGGTTCTCCACCGCCTTTTTTACAGGCGTGTTGACTGCCCTTGTCAGACCGACACCCGGCTTTTCGTCCGATACCTCTTTCGTGCCTTTCCCGGCTAACAGCCTGCCCACGTTGGAAACGCTGTTCCCGATCTGCTTTAACTCGTCCCCGATGCTGTCAATCTGGTTGGCTGTCTTTTCACAGTCCGTCATCACGTCAA
>CAJUDZ010000032.1:0-2144 GCA_910584965.1 uncultured Lachnospiraceae bacterium
ATAGATTCGGAGTATTATGGGTCTTTTGCTTGCCAGAATGTGTACTTTTTGAAAATTATGCTGATTTCTATATCCACTAAAAATATACAATAAAAATTCTTAAAAATCAATAGAGATTGCAGTATTTTCTTTTTTCCTCTTTTTCCCTTATTATCATGCAAAGATATTTTTGTGCGATATATCGTTTTTCAAAAAGTACACCTTTTGAAAATTACGAAAATGGAGAGTTTCAGACGTATCAGGTTGAAAGCGTTTCTAAAGGGTAAAGGATGACGGGAGATGCCGCCGGACAGAATATGCAAAACGATTCACCAGTATAATAAAGGTCCGGTTTCGGGCGACGATATGAAGAAGCTGTTGGAGGTGGCTGAAGATTATCGTCAGGTGAAAAATTATGTGTACGGCCGTTTTGGAGGAATTGGCAGTCTTTCAAAACTTTATCCCGGTTATACGGTACAAAATGAGATGACGGCAAGCGGATTGCGGGAGCAGCTACAGATGCCGTCAGTGTATTTTTATCTGGCAATATTCGATGCTTTGGGAGAAATCAAGAGCCAGTGGACGAGAACCAAAACGAAAATATTAAAACTTCTTAACCGGAACGAAATGCTGAATGCGGATGAAAAGCATTATATCCGTTTCCTGATGAAAGTCAATAATGCGTTTGAGATGGTATTAAATGAAAAAGTACCGGAGCTTCCGGAAGATATCCAAAGGCAGCACGATAAACTTGCAGAGTCGGTGGATACGGAAAAATTATGCAGATATCTGCGCAGACAGGTCAGGAAGCACCATGTAAAGATGCACACGGATACGGCGGATGGGTTTGGAATAACAGAAAGAGCCTATCGCTATGCCGATCATGGGATTTATGTTTCCATCAAAGAAAAGCGGAAACGCATTTTTATTCCGCTGACAGATAATAACCAATACCGGTCGCAGCTTTATATGAAACTGTATCCGGAACAGGGGAGGGTGGAAATAAAAGTACCTGTGAAAGTAGCAGTCAGGACACATTCGGATTATACGAGGCGGATTGGCATATCCGTTGGTGTTTTTGTGATGTTGACAACGCAGGAAGGGCACCGGTATGGCGAAAAGCTGGGAGACTATCAGACGGAATATGCTGCGTGGCTTGGGCAGCAGAACGGGAGTTATCGCATCAATCGAAGCAATAATCCCGGACGTAAAAAGTATTATGCCAGAAAAAAGCGATATGAAGAACAGCTTCATAGCTATATCAACCATGAACTGAATTTATTTTTTCAGTCGGAAAAACCGCAGATAGTATATTTTCCAAAACTGCCAAAGCCACAGGCCGGCGGCTATGATAAAAAAATAAACTATTCCGTTAATCTGTGGCAGCGGGGATATATCAGAAACCGCCTGATGCAGAAATGCAAGGAACAGTCAGTCGGATTTGTCGAGGTTATCGGCGCGGGTATCGGCAGCGAATGTAGCAACTGCGGTGCGGCGGGCATAAAAAAAGACGGCGTATTTACATGTAAAACATGCGGCTGTACGGTGGAAGAAAAAATCAATACTGCCCGGAACGTGTTCAAGCGCGGTGAAGAAGGCAGAATATTACATTAACAGATCGGTAAGAACAGCGCTTCAGATAAATTTCGGACAACGGTTCCGAGATTTTACCGGATTCGGACTTGAAGAGCAGTTCCTGATATAAAAAACAACAACGGCATTAGAAGACAGGAAACACCTGTGTATTGGGTATGCCAGGACCCTGTGAACATGGGAATCCCATGACGTAATAGGGAGCGAAGCGGATCCCCGCATCACGAAAGTGACCAATATACCTTATTTTCGTAATCAATGAGCTGTGCAAGCCATTACAAAAACAGCTGACGGCTGCTTGCAGACGGCCAGATGATTTTGTAATGGCTTATAGGGCGAATGCCCGAAAGCGAGATGAAGCACATATGTGCGGAATCGAGCGAGCACAGCGGAAAAAAGCTGTGCAAAGGACTGAGATGAAGCACATATGTGCGGAATCGAGCGAGCAGAGCGGAAAAAAGCTGTGCAAAGGACTGAGATGAAGCACATATGTGCGGAATCGAGCGAGCAGAGCGGAAAAAAGCTGTGCAAAGGACTGAGATGAAGCACATATGTGCGGAATCGAGCGAGCA
>CAJUDZ010000032.1:2244-33387 GCA_910584965.1 uncultured Lachnospiraceae bacterium
CAAAGGACTGAGATGAAGCACATATGTGCGGAATCGAGCGAGCAGAGCGGAAAAAGCTGTGCAAAGGACTGAGATGAAGCACATATGTGCGGAACCAGCCGTGTGCAGTGAGGAGAGCGGTATTATGCGAAAGTCACAGAAAAAGCAGATCGAAAAGTTCGTAGAATTGCTTTCCCAGTCTCATGACGAGATCAGAAAGTTCATAGAATCCGGAAACAATCCGCAGGCCATGCTGCTTCTGGAACAATGCCAGGACGGCGCGATTCAGATGGGCAGCATGATTGAAAGCACAGAAGGCGAGGGCTTTATAACGGTAAAATTGCTGGAAGCCTATTGCGAACTGCTTTATCTGACGCATGAAGAGCTTGCGCAGAATCAGTCTGTGAATGCAGGCAAAGTACATAAGAATTTAAAAAAAGCGTTAATTCGAATAGAGAACAGCATCAAAAACGATATCAAAATCCGTATAGAAGCTGTTTTTCTGCCTTATAAGGCATCCATGTGGGATTCGCTGGAAAGCATATGGAAGGCGGCAGATGAAGATCCGGATTGTGACACATATGTCATTCCGATTCCGTATTATGACAAAAATCCGGACGGCAGTTTCCGGGAAATGCACTACGAAGGGAATCAGTATCCGGATTATGTACCGGTTACCCCGTACGAGACGTTTGATTTTGCAAAACATCGGCCGGATATGATTTTTATACATAATCCATATGATAATTATAACCATGTAACGAGTGTACATCCTTTCTGTTATTCCAAAAATCTGAAACAGTTCACTGAACAGTTAGTGTATGTACCTTACTATATATTAAATGAAATCCGGGCGGACGATCAGGAAAGGGCGGAAAATATTGAGCATTTCTGTAATGTTCCGGCGGTTATCTATGCGGATAAAGTGATCGTACAGTCCGAAGATATGAAGAAAATTTATGTCAATGCGATGCTGAAACTGCTTGGAGAAGACGTGTTTGACAGAAGCTATTGGGAACGGAAGATTCTGGGGCTTGGCTCACCGAAGGTCGATAAGGTGCTGAATACCGGCAAAGAAGATCTGGAAATTCCGCCGGAATGGAAAAGAGTCATTCAGAAGCCGGACGGGAGTTTTAAAAGGATCGTTTTCTATAATACGAGTGTCAGCGCGTTGTTACAGCACGAAGAGAAGATGTTGCAAAAGATGCAGGATGTATTTCGGGTTTTTCGGGAAAATCAGGAGGACGTCGTCCTGCTTTGGAGACCGCATCCGCTGATCAGGGCGACGATAGAGTCTATGAGGCCACAGCTGTGGACGGCATATGAAAGGCTGCTTGGAGAATATAAAGAAGCTTCCTGGGGAATTTATGACGATACGGCGGATATGGATCGCGCGGTGGCGCTGAGTGATGCGTATTATGGGGATGCGAGCAGTATTGTGCAGTTGTATCAGATGACGGGAAAACCGGTGATGATGCAGAATGTGGAAGTTATAGGGTATTAACGAAAAGCAGGGCATAGTGAGCAGACTGGAGAAAAAGCCATGGAAAATAAAATATTGGTGACACGTTCCAGCATGCCGCCATACGAAGAATATATAGAAGCGATCAGGCCATTGTGGGAAAGCCGCTGGCTGACCAATATGGGAAAATATCATCAGGAACTGGAAGAAAAGCTGAAAGAGTATTTGGATGTACCGCAGCTTTCCTTAATGGTAAACGGACATCTGGCGCTGGAGATGGCAATTCAGGCATTTCGGTTTCCGGAAGGGGCGGAGGTCATTACAACGCCATTTACGTTTATCTCTTCAACCCATGCTATCGTGAGAAATCATCTAAAACCGGTTTTTTGCGATGTAAAACCAGAGGATGGAACAATAGATGAGAGTAAAATCGAAGAGTTGATTACGGAACATACCGTTGCGATAGTTCCGGTACATGTTTATGGCAATGTCTGCAATGTAGAGGCCATACAGGAGATTGCGGATAAATATGATTTGAAAGTCATATATGACGCCGCGCATGCGTTTGGCGTGAAATATAAAGGAAAGGGCATTGGAAATTATGGGGACGCTTCCGTTTTCAGTTTCCATGCGACCAAAGTATACAATACGATCGAGGGCGGAGCGGTAGCTTTTTCGGAACGCAGAATTTATGACAGGCTGTATAACTTGAAAAATTTTGGAATCCGTGGCGAAGAATTGGTTACGGAGGTTGGTGCAAATGCGAAGATGAACGAGTTTGCGGCAATTATGGGGTTGTGTAATCTGAAGCGGGTAGAGGAAGTGTTGAAGGCCCGGCAGAAAAAATATGATTTATATATTAACAAATTGGAAAAAGTAGACGGAATACGTTTTTTTCAAAGAAAAAAAGAGGCCGGAAATAATTACGCGTATTTTCCGATTCTGGTTGAAGGAGATTACATACTTGATAGAAATGAGTTATACGATAAACTGAAGGAATCCGGTATTTTTGCCAGAAAATATTTTTACCCTCTTACATCAGATCAGGCCTGTTTTAAAAATCAGTACAGGAATGTGCAGCTGAAAACAGCCAGAAAATTATCGAGTCAGGTTTTGGTATTGCCACTTTATGAAGAATTGAATGAGTCTGAAGTTATTCAAATATGTGAGAATATACGGCGGTAGGAAAATTATCATATGGAAAAAATATTAGTAATTCCCGGGAGTGAGTCGCAAATTCCATTAATACAGAAAGTGCATAAAGAAGGGTATGAGGTAGTATGTATCAACCCGTGTGAAGATTCTCCGGGTTTTGAATACGCGGATTATTGCATAATGGAGGATGCACTGAATAAAGAGGCGGTGTTGGATGCTGCCAGAAAATACACGGTATCGGGGGTGATATCGGATGAATGTGACGTTGTAATGCCCGTAGTGGCTTATGTAGGGGAACAAATGAATCTCCACACACTTTCGTCTAAAGATGCAGAACTTTACACTGACAAATACCAAATGCGGAAGTTTTGTGAAACTCATTGCTTTAACTATCCGGCCTATGCAAAATGCCGAACGGTTAAGGAAGCATGTGATTTTTTTGAATCAATTCATTGCCGGAAAATGATGATAAAACCGCTGGATAGTAACAGCAGCCGGGGAGTTTATAAAGTATCTGATGAAAATGAGATAATGGAATATTTTGAAAAAGCAATTCATTACTCCAGAAAGGAAAAAGCGATTATTTGTGAAACGTATATTGGCGGAACGGAATTTACGGTCGATGGAATCGTAATAGGAGGCAGACATTATTCATTAGCGGTTTCTCAAAAGAAGCATTATGCTTACAACGCCAATATTGCCTATGAGCTCTTTTTTTCTTATGCGAATCCTGACTGCGATTACGAAGTTTTAAAAAAAATAAATGATAAATATGTAGAAACAACCGGATTAAAAATGGGATTTACTCATGCAGAGTATAAATACGAAAATGGAGAGTTTTATTTAATTGAAATAGGAGCCAGAGGCGGTGGAAATTTTATTTCATCCCATATTGTAAATAAATTAGTGGATATGGATACTTATAAAGTGTTGATAGATCAGTCAACAGGAAAAAATATGCCGGCGTTTCAATGTAATGTGAAATATTATCAGGAGCGATGTGTTGTACTGCATTTTTTTGATATTACTAAAAATGGAACGGTAACAGAAGTAAAGGGCGAAGAGATTTTATCAAACAGCAGACAGGTCATTTTGTATAAGTTTCGCTTTAAAATCGGAGATACCTTAAAAAAGGCGGATGATGACAGTATGCGGGTGGGTTTTTATATTGCTTATGGAGAGACCCGTGAGGAACTGGAAGAATTTATGAAAGTGGTTGAAAAGAAAGTAAACATTGTAATCGAATGAGGTGAAAAAAGGATGGAAATAAGAGAAAAAATTATTGACTATATAAGAAGGAACAGGGTAAGCACAACAGAGGTTGCGGACTGCATGGGGAAAAGAGGTGCCTTAGAAGGTATAAGTGCAGTAAACAGAGGGCATTTCCGCGTTGGGGAAGTTAAATACATATATGCTTATGAAGAAAGTAATTGGCCGATACATGAGCAGATTGCGGAAGTGGAAGAAGGTAAAGTCATTTTAGTGCAGATGTTTGACTGTGGAAAAAGAGCGGCATTTGGAGAACTGGTCAGTAAATATTTATTATTATACAGACAAAGTACGGCAATTATTGTGGAAGGTTATGTGCGTGATGCGGCGGCATTGATGAAGGAAAATTATCCGATCTGGTGTACGGGATTTAACCCAATGGGATGTTTTAACAGGAAACCGGAGGGAGAAGTGAATCAGGATATATTGAAGGAGAGGAGAAACATGTATGATGGCAGCGTTGCGGTTTGCGATGACTGCGGTGTGGTAATTATTCCGAAAGAGCTGCTAAATGAGGCTATGCTGGAATCTTTAATAAAAATCGAACATCAGGAGGATATATGGTTCGACAGGCTGGACAGGTATAAAGAAAATACATTTGAAATTGTTTGTCAGAAAAAATACTTAAATGAGGTATAAAGCATGTGTGGTATCGTAGGTCTGTTCAGAAGGCCCAATAAAAAATTCATTGATTCCAATAAAATAATTCTGGAAATGATGGATAAACAAAAGCACAGAGGACCGGATGATGAAGGAATCGCAGCATACAGACTGGGAGCAGGAAGGGGAGAAAGCCTGCCATGCAGCCATATTGCAGAGGGTGTATATGATGGGATGATCGGATTTAATCGTCTGAGCATACAGGACTTATCACAAAGCGGACATCAGCCAATGCTGGGAGCTGACAACAGAGTTATTTTGGTTTACAATGGCGAAATTTATAATAAATCCGAGATGATGGAGGAATTATTATGTAAGGGTTATGTTTTTAATGGAAGCAGCGATACGGAAGTCATATTAAACTATTATATAGAGAATGGAATTGATCTTCTTCTATCCAAAATGAATGGGATGTATGCCGTTTCTATATTGGATTTAAGAATTAACAGGATGTTTCTGTTCAGAGACAGACTTGGAATTAAGCCCTTGTATTATACGTTTACCAATTCATGTTTTGCCATATCATCAGAAATAAAAAGTCTGTTGTGTATTAAAGATTTTGACTATGAATTGGACATGAAGAATCTTGGAGAGCATATCAGCATATTAAAACCGGAACATACTACTCTTTTTAAAAACGTTGAAATGATTGTTCCGGGCAGCGTCGTAACGTTAAATCTGGAAACTTTTGAACTGAATACAAGTACCTATTTTGATATAGATTCCTATGAGAGACCGCTAAATACAAACAGAACGCTGGAGGACTGCATGGAAGAAACAGAGCAGGTACTGATAGACTGCATAGAGCGGCAGAAAATCAGCGATGTTAAATTTGGAAGTCAATTGTCCGGTGGGGTGGATTCTTCATTAATAACGTATTTTGCTTCGAAATATGGCGAGAATCCGCTGCGGGATGCGGTCTCAATCATTTTTGACGGCGAAGAACGGGAATACAGTGAGGAACCGTATGTTGATTTTCTTTTGAGTCGTGTAAACATCAGTTCCCATAAAAAGGTGATTGATGAGTCTTACTTTATAGAAAATCTGGAATGTGCATGCTGGCATGCGGATTCTATTATCGGAAGACCCAATTCCATAGGGCTGATGCTGTTATCCAAATTTGCTAAAAATTATGTGACGGTATTGCTGAGCGGAGAGGGAGCGGATGAACTCACAGGCGGATATGCAATGTTCCCAAAAGGAGAATTATACAGACGGGAAAATATAAATGAGAGAGAACTGGCAAATTATGCAGTAAGTATACAACAGATAACGGATAAGGAAATGGTAAAAGCTCTGATGCCGGAATATGATATGCAGCAAATGCTGGATTCCAGAATAGATTATTTTCGAAGTCTGCAAGGTACATATTTTGATAAACAGATAAAATATGCCTTAAAGTCGTATTTACCTGAGCTGTTAGTATGCCAGGATAAGATGTCAATGGCTAATTCGATTGAAAACAGAGTGCCTTTTCTGGATTATAGATTTATGGATTTGTTGTTTACGGTTCCAAAGGACTACTTGCTTTATATTAGCAAAACTATCACGAAGTTATCAGATTATAAAGATATTTCAGAGAATGCAACAGGAAAGTTATTATTGAAAAAGATTTGTGAGAAACATCTGGGAAAAAATTTCGCATATAGAAGAAAAATGGGATTTGGCATTCCTTATTACAGGTATTTTAAAAGAAATAAAGTATTTCTTGAATATTATCAGGATCAGCTGCTGCCCGGCATCAGGGAAAGAGGAATATTTGATATAAAACTGGTGGATAAATTGTATGCGGATTTGGGCACGGTTTCTTATGAACATAATGAGATTTTCTGGAAAATAATTAATTTTGAGATTTGGTGCCAGCTTTTTATCGATAAGAGAGAGCGTCAAAAAATATCATGAGAAGAAAGATTTTGATAAAAATATTATATGAATAAATATTTAATACGATTACAAACGGAAATAAATATATGTGACGTATTATCAGATTTTTCCCAATATATGTTCATACCGTTGGAAAAGCGCGGATTTACATATAAAGAATATGCGGAAAAATTATACAGGCATGCAGAAGTGTATGTAGCGAAAGCCGGCAATGAGGATGCGGGAATGATTGCCTTTTATTGTAACGATTATAAGGCTTACAGGGCTTATCTGACCAGCATTGTAGTAAAAGATATCTATCAAAAAAGCGGAATCGGGGCTTTTTTACTGGGGCAGATGTTTCGATATTGTCGGAAAAAGAAAATGAAAATAATCGGTTTAGATGTAAATTTAAATAATGCTTCAGCAATTTTGTTCTATACAAAATATGGATTTAAAAAAGTAAAGATAGAAGGAGAGTCTGTTTACATGGAGAAAAATCTGTAACAGCAAAAAGAGGAATAAAGATGCAGAACTATTATCAAACAATAGCAGAAATATATAAGCGTTTGCAGGACAAAGAGTCAAAGCAGCTGTTTGAAGCGAGACTTTCCTATTTGTTTAACCGCGATTATAACGAGTATACGGAAACGGTCAGGAAAATTTATGATGACTGGATTTCTCCCGAACTTGAAAATGCGATAAAAACAACCGAGGGGGGGGCCGTTATAATATTTGGATGCGGTCACGATGGCAAAAGAACCTGCCAGTTATTATCGGATTGGGGATATGATATTTTTTGTTTCTGCGACAACAGGAGATATGGTGAAATAGTGGATGGAAAGAAGGTAATTTCCGTAGAGGAGGTTATTCAGAAATATCGAGACAGCATCGTTGTTATTGGTTCATCCGGATATGGCCAGGAAATGTATATCGAGCTGGTACAAAAAGGATTTCCCTGTCAGAATATCGTATTGCCCAAACACAAAATGATACTGGCGATACGTGGAATACAGTATTTTGATGTGTTTGAGCCGGGTCCGGAGGAGGTCTATATTGACGCGGGAACCTTTGACGGTGAAACATTATGGGATTTTCACAGGTGGACAAATGGAAAATATAAAAAAATATTTGCACTTGAACCTATGGGGAATATGTGTGAAATCATACAGAAGAAAATGAAAGAACGGAATATTGATAATGTTGAGATCTTTCATAACGCGGCATGGAATCGGCAGGAAGAATTGCATTTTATGGAGGAGGGAGCGGGTTCCCACATGGACAGCCGGGGCGGAATTATGGTAAAAGGAACGGATATTGATTCTGTGGTAAAAGACAGCAAGGTGACATTTATCAAAATGGACATTGAAGGGGCTGAAATGAAGGCACTGGAAGGTGCCAGAAATACAATAATTAAAAATCATCCGCGTCTGGCAATCTGCATTTATCATAAACCATTAGATATGATAGAGATTGCCGCCTATATTATGGAGCTTGTCCCGGAATATAAGTTTTATATCAGACATTATGCTTCTAATATGTGGGAAACTGTTTTATATGCGGCTTTATGAAAAGCGGTGGAAATCATACGGAGTTGATTGGAACAAATCAGAATGAAAGAAGAAAAGTTTCTGTTTTCAAATTGCACATTCATGAATAATGAATTATTTTTCGTAGAAATACAGTCTGGACTGCTGGCGAAGATGCACCCAATAAACGGTGATATTGCTTATTGTGACGAGATGGAAGGATATATTATTAAGTTTGGCGATGTCATAGATTTTATCAGCAGTTATCAGGGAAAGATCTATGCACTGGAAACATCCGGGAAAAATCTGGTTATCTTTGATTTGGCAAACAGCCGGTGCCAGTACAGAGAGTTAAATTGCTGTTATCAAGCCTGGGGAAATTTTGCGGCTTTTGAAAGATATGGGTCATTTTATTATATATTTCCCCGACACGAGAAAAAAGTCTTCAGAGTAAACACGAACGACTACGAAATCACAGAAGTGGTACACGGTCTGAACGGGATTGATAAACCGCAATGTTGCTGCCGAACGGGAAATACGATATGGATTGTACCCGAAAATGGAGAAGTTATAGGAGAATATCATCTGGCAGATGGAAAAATGAAAGTCTATGGTCTGAAAGCGGTTATAGAAAATGCTGTCGATACAGTTTTTATGAATGGAAATCTGTACATTTTAAATCAGTTTGGACTTATTTACAGGTGGGATACGGAACAGAAAGAAGTGCAGAAGATTACGGCGATGGAGACAGAGCATCTTGTTGAGAAGTCCGTGTGCAGGATGATATCTGCCGGCAATAAATTGATTGTTTTCCCCTCATTGGGAGAGGATATCAGAATACTGGATTTGGTAACGGGCGAAATGGAAATATATCAGGATTATCCGGCGGATTTTTGCTATCAGGAATTGAGATGGTCAAAATATTACAGAAACTGTGAAGATGAAAATTATTATTATCTTGCAATGCGTTCAGGTAATTACCTGTTAAAAGTGTGTAAGGCCGATGGCCGCTTATTATGGATAAAACCGGCGATACCTTCCAGAGAAGAAAAAATGAAAATCAGGAACCCGTTAATGGAAAAAAAAATTTATTCTTATGCTTCTTCAGGAAATTTGATTTTTAATGAAAGTGATGTGGAAATAGTCAGTCTGGCAAAGACAGCCTTAGTAAGAGACCATATGAAAAGTAAGGATTGTATTGGAAAAAAGATATATGAAAGGATAAAAAGAACGGATGAATTCTAAACCCCAGATATCGATTTTTTGTTTTACATATAATCATGCCAAATATATCAGAGATGCGATTGATGGTTTTTTAATGCAAAAAATAGATAGGGAATTAGAAATTATAATCCATGATGATGCGTCTACGGATGATACAATTCGTATTTTAAAAGAGTATGAAAGACAATATCCTGAATTAATACATGTGATTTATGAAACGGAGAACCAGTACAGTAAGTATAAATATCCCCCGAGATTTTCTTATTATTTGATGAAAAAAGAGGCGAGAGGGGATTATATTGCCATATGCGAGGGCGATGATTACTGGACAGATCCTGGTAAACTGCAAATGCAGACAGACTATATGGAAAGTCATCCGGATTGTGTTATGACCGGACATGATGCGGAGCTGTTAAATTGCAGAACCGGCGAGAAAAAAAGATTAGAGCTGTTGTCCGGTGAAATGGATATGACGGCGGATGATCTTATAAACGGCATCAGGGATATCACTTCGGCAAGCATGGTTTTCAGAAGGGAAATACTGGATATGGACAGTTTTTTTCTTGACATGAAAGTTGGGGATTATCCTCTGAAATTGTACTCTTTGACGAAAGGAAAAATACATTATTTTGATAAAGTGATGTCTGTATACAGATATTTGAGTGAGGGGTCATGGTCCTGCGGGCAAAGAAGCGATTTCAAAAGTTATCTTATTCGATGGACAAATAAATTTGTTTTTTTGGAAAAATATAATAAATATACATATGAAGCTTACTCATTGGTTATTAAAAAGTTAATAAACAATCGTATAAACACGCTTCTGCGGGAGCTTTCAGATTTATCAATAGAACAATTTTCAAAAATGTGTCAGAGCTGTGATAAGGACAGCGATTATGAAGCGCATAAGTACTATGCTGCAATGATAAATTTATTCAGACAGTATCATGATGTGAACTATATCGATGATAAAGTAAAAGAATTTGCAAAAAGAAATAATAGTATTTTAATATACGGAGTTGGCGTATACGGAAAATTAGCTGCTGAACAGTTAGTTGAAAACAATGTGGAATTTGAAGGATTTGTTGTTTCAGATGATCGAATAGAAAATAAGTACTGGCAGGGCAAACAGATTCGGAAGTTAAGCGAATTACAATGTATAAAAGACAGAACAGGAATTTTAATTGCGGTAGGGCCGCAGCTGGTTTCAGAGATTCTTGCTGCATTACGGGATAACGGAATAACAAATTATATTTATCCGTTTGAGGTTTGCTGTGATGAATTGATGGAATAATCGGGAGGCAGTTGTATGTACAGGGTTATTATATGGGGAACAGGAAGGGATTATAATCACTATTTTAATTCAATAAAATTACAGGAATTGTCCGGAAAGATTCAGATAACAGGAATAACGGGAAAAGAAAAGCTATACGATTGTTTGGATGGCTATAAATATATAGAACGTAATTTAATAAAATCCTATGAGACAGATTACATTATAGCAGCAACAGGACGCTATTTTGATGAAATTGTAACGGAGTGTGAAAATATGGGATTTGACAGAGAACATGTATTACCTGTCAGAGTCTTTTCGCTGCCATGCTTTGATTTTGAAGAATATGTTAAGCTCTTACACTCCCATATTTCTATTTTTGCAAATGATTGCTGGGGTGGGCTGACATATCATTCTTTGGCGATGCAGTTCAGGTCTCCGTTAATTAATATGTTTGAACTGGCAGATGATTATTTAAGGTTATTGTCCGATTTAAAAAATTATTTAGCCTTGAGCCTGAAATTTGACAGGTGGGAATATGAAAAAAATGGAGATCCGTATCCTGTTTGCAAATTAGGCGATATTGATTTGTTTTTTAATCATTATAAGTCTATGGAGGATGTTGAGGCCAAATGGTATGACAGAGTTGGGCGTGTAAATTATAATAATCTGTTTTTTATGATGTTTACGGAAAACGAAGAAATCTTAAAAAAATTTGCAGAATTACCATATCAAAAGAAAGTCTGTTTTGTTCCATTTGAAAGCAAATATGAATGTGCCTGCACAATCAGGTGTGCGGACCGGAAACCGGAAGAACCGTTTTGGCGGCTTGTGAATGGAATACCGAGAGGAATATATAGTGATTATGACATTATTTCACTTTTAAACAGCGGAAGAGTTAATCATAAAAGGGTATTGACAGATTCCCGGGATGAAACGTAAAAGGCGGAGGTAATATCGATGCAGTCGGATTTGATTTCTATTATTATGCCAACCTATAATCGAAAATATATTATTGGGGAGGCTATTGATTCCTGTTTATCACAATCTTATCAAAACATAGAAATTATTGTCTGTGATGACCATTCTACGGATGGAACAAAGGAATATATTAAAGAACGAATAAAGGGAGATCCAAGAATCCGTTATTGCGAGACACCGGAAGGGAAAAAAGGAGCAAATGCAGCAAGAAATACGGCGATTAAAATAGCAAGAGGAAAATACCTGACATTTCTGGATTCAGATGATTATCTTACAGACGATTCTATTATGTGCAGGGTTCAATTATTACAAAAGAACCGCGTGGCGATGGTATATGGAAATGCCTTCTGTGAGATGGGCAGAAGAAAAATAAAGTGGATATATACGGATATTGAAAAAGAAAAGCTGAGTCAGAAAAAGTATCTGATGCAGGAGCTTTCTTTATGTCAGCAAAATACGATTATGCTCAGAACGTCTGTTTTTCAGAAGATTGGTTTGTTAGATGAAGAACAAAAGGGCTGGACAGATGACGGGCTTGTTGTCGCGGTAGGAATGAATTATCCGATTTTGCATAGCAGAAAATTTGTTGCGGTCATCAGAAAAAGCGAAGAAAGTATGACAAGCAATAAATGGAATATGTACAGCGGATGTAAGATGATGGTGAAACGGTATAAGAAGCAGATCATACAATATGCGTCATTGGGACGGTATTTATTATGGAAAATTCGTCTGCTTTCGTTATATTGTTTTGCAAAAGAAAGGGAAGCACCTTTGAATAGTCTGAGAAAAGAGTGTTGGGAAAGACTGCACCACCTCTTCAGAAAGATGATTTATCCGTTTTTCAGGGGGCACTTTGAATAAGAAATGTCAAATATTGTAAAGGAATGGATTGGATATGTCTGATTTTATACCGGTAAATGAACCGCTGTTAAATGGAAATGAAAAAAAGTACTTATGTGAATGTATTGATACCGGCTGGATTTCTTCGGAAGGTCCCTTTGTTAAAGAATTTGAAAAAAAGATGAGCGCGTCGGTAAACAGAGAATATGGCATTGCCGTTTCAAATGGTACTGCGGCGTTGGAGACGGCTGTTCAGGCGTTGGGAATAGGGGAAGGCGATGAAGTAATTATGCCTGCCTTTACCATTATTTCATGTGCAATGGCAGTTACGAAAACGGGAGCTGTTCCCGTCTTGATAGATAGCGATGTTCATACATGGAATATGAAAGCAGATGAAATTGAAGCCAAAATTACGGACAGAACGAAAGCTGTTATGATAGTTCATTTATATGGCCTCCCGGTAGAAGTTAATGAAATTCTTGCGTTAGCAGATAAATATCATTTGAAAGTGATAGAGGATGCCGCGGAGATGCATGGACAAACATATTACGGAAAGCCATGCGGCAGTTTTGGCGATATCAGTATTTTCAGTTTTTATCCCAACAAACATATTACGACCGGTGAAGGGGGTATGGTTGTGACGGATAGTAAGGAACTGGCAGAAAGATGTCAGATGATTAGAAATTTATGCTTTAAGAAGGATGCCCGATATGTACACGATGAACTTAGTGATAACTATCGTTTTACCAATCTTCAGGCGGCAGTAGGTTTGGCACAACTGGAAAGGTTAGATGAGTTTATAGAACGAAAAAGGGCGATGGGGAAGTATTACACAGAACGGCTGCAGGAAGTGAAAGGCCTGATGCTTCCGGTTGAAAAAACCGAGTATGCGGACAACATTTATTGGGTGTATGGACTGGTGCTGACAAAAGAAATTCAGGCTGATAACAGAATGGTTCAGAAACGATTAACCGAGGAAGGCATCGGAAGCAGAACATTTTTCTGGTGTATGCACGAACAACCTGTCTATAGGAGAGCGGGCCTGTTTTTAGATGAAACTTATGTAAATGCGGAATATCTGGCAAGAAAAGGATTTTATATTCCGAGTGGGCTGGCATTGACTGAAGCGCAGATGGATCGGGTTATATTGGGGGTTAAACATGTAATGGATCAATTATGAAATGAAAGGTTTCAGAAAATGGGAGGAAAACATAACCTATGGGAAAGGTCGAAGAAGTAAAGAAAAAAGAAAAGCTGCTAGCGATGATCATTCGCAATGATTATATAGGTGATGGAGTGGATTTTATTACACCTGGAGAGTATTCGCAACAGGTAGCATATATGCACCATCCGACAGGTAAAGCCATAGCAGCGCATGTACATAATATGGTTCATAGAAATGTAGTATTAACACAGGAAGTATTGGTTATTAAAAAAGGAACCCTGCGTGTTGACTTCTATGATGAATATGAGGACTATCTGGAAAGTCGAAATTTATATACCGGAGATATTATTTTACTGGTTTCCGGCGGACATGGTTTTCAGGTTATAGAGGAAGTTGAAATGATAGAAATAAAACAGGGGCCATACGCCGGGGATATTGATAAGAAGCGGTTCGAGGGAGTACAGGACGACCAGGTTGTATACAGGAAAATATGAGGCAGGAATCGATAAGATGATAAATATGAACGTAACGGATAATTATTTTGATTATGTTAAAAAACATTCGGAATACAAGGTTGTCGTATATGGTGCCGGAAATATGACAAGAAAGAATTATAAATTTATGGGCCATATAGATTTTTTTTGTGATCAAAATGCAAAAAACATAGGAAAAATAGGGAATATTTCATGTTTGATGCCGGAGGAACTGAAAAAATTTAATGATAGGATCATCATTCTTATTTGTATAAAAAATAAAAAAGTGGTTTTTGAAGTGTGTAGTATGATGGAGAAACAACATATAAATGCAGAAATCTTTTCCTTTTTTCAAAATCCTGCTTTTTCTCAATTTGATGATTCAGAATATATATATGAGGTGAACCCAAAAAATAAATTAAAGATAAATATTGTCTATAATGATGATGGATGGATATTGGGGAAGTTTGCGCAGAAACTTCAGGAAGAATTAAACAAACTTGGATATGAAGTGAGTATTACTGAGGAAGAAGATAAGTTAGCTGATATTAATCACTATATATATTATGGGGACTTGACTGAATTTTTTGATAAGCCGAATGCCGTGCGTACTGTTATGATTACTCATATTGACAGTGTAGTAAAAAAAGACTTAATCAGATATCAGACTCAAAATGGAGTTGTTGGAATTTGTATGTCATCTGATACGGCTAATAAGCTGACTATGTGGGGGATACCGGGGAATCAGCTCTGCTATGTTAATCCGGCACAGGATGGAGAAATTACGCCGCGGAAAATTGTTTTGGGGGTAACGAATCGCTGTTATCATCAAAATGATTTTAGAAAACGTGATGATATCATAATAGAAATCAGCAGAAAAATAGATCCTTGTTATTTCAAATGGAAAATTATGGGTTCCGGATGGGATAAAATCGTTGAAAAAATTAAAGAAATGGGCTTTGAAGTAGATTATTATGAAGAGTTTGATAAAGAGATATATAAAAAATTAATGCCAAGCCTTGATTACTGGCTTTATTATGGCTTTGATGAAGGCGCTATGGGATTTCTGGATGCTTTGGCAGCAGGTGTTAAAACGATTGCGACACCACAGGGATACCATTTGGATGCGAAAGGCGGTTTGACACATCCATGCAGCACAATAGAAGATTTTATTCGGGTTTTGAAAAGAATTCAAGAGGAAAAGAAGGAAATTGCAGATACGGTAAAGGACTGGACATGGCAGAACTATGCTAGAAAACATTTGGAAATATGGCATTATCTGACACATACAAAGCCATTAAAGGATTTGTATGCACATCAGAGTGAATATACCGATGGGATTTTTTCTTTGTTAATGTCTAATACCAGTGCACGGTAAAAGCAGTAGTGGGGAGGAGATAGGTTGAAAAAAGAAGCAATTGCCGGTCTGGCAGCACTGTTTGGAATATCTACAGGGATTTCCGTAAGTGAGGCTGTAAACAATAAAAAGAAAACGGAATTAAAAAAATCGGGAAAGAAACTTCTGGAATTTTATAATTTATTAATTCAGTGGCTGACTGTGAAACAAAATGGGTATTCGCTGGCTTCCTATTTTGAAAAAAAGGGATATAAAACGGTTGCCATATATGGCATGAAGGAGTTGGGAGAAAGGCTGCATGCAGAACTAAAGAACTCAGGGATTGAAGTGAAGTATGCGATTGATAAAAATGCTGCCTCTATATATGCGGATATAGACGTATTGTTTCCTGATGAATCTATGGAAAAAGTGGATGTAGTAGTAGTGACGGCTATACATTATTATGATGAAATTGCAAATAACATTTCCGGGAAATTGGACTGCCCCGTCATTTCATTGGAAGAAATTGTGTATGACTGTGATGTATTTGCAGAGTGAATGGGAGAGAAAAAATGCTGGTTTCCATTATAACATCTGTCTATAACTGTCAGGATTACGCAGGAGAGATGCTGGAGAGTATTCTGAATCAGACTTATCAGGACTGGGAGTGCATTATCATAGATGATGCTTCTACGGACCACACCTGGAACGTGATAAAGCAATATAACGATAAAAGAATCATTACAATACATAACAAACAGAATGAAGGGCTTACGCGAAATTTAAACAAAGGGATTGCGCTTGCTAAGGGAAAATATCTTATTCGCATCGATGGAGACGACAAGGCCTTTCCGACAAGGCTTGAAAAACAGGTTGATTTTATGGAGAATCATCCGGAAGTTGTCGTTTCGGGCAGCTATATGCAGAATTTCGGGCAGAGATATGATACGGTCAAGGCTGTTTTGGACAACGACAGGCTGAGAGTCCATATGCTGTTTAACTCTGTTATGTATCATCCGACTTTTATTATCAGAAGAGAAATTTTAAATCAATATGATATCTGCTATGATGAAGATTTCCGGTTTGCGCAAGATTATAATCTGCTATACCAGCTTATGCAGCATGGAGAACTGGCGAATATACCAGAACCACTGGTAAAGCGGCGTGTTCATGGAGATCAAATTGGGATGACAAGATATGAGCAGCAGCGAAAATGTGCGGATAATACCAGAAAGTTGATGCTGAAATTATTGGGAACAGCGCTGACAGAGCAGGAAGAAATGATCTGGCTTAAATGGTGCGTTGATTGCACGTTCGGATGTACAGATGATGAACGGGAAACTATACAGGCCGTATTAAACCGGATAATGTATGCAAATCGAAAGACGGGATTATTCAAGCAGGATATTTTAGAAAAATCATTGCGGGAAAGAATTCACCGTTCTTCTTCCATTCGAAAAGAAGACACGATAAAAGAAAAGGATAAATACCAGCGGTTGTTTCAGATGATGAACCAGTGGGTAAGAGTGAAGCAGGAAGGGAAAAATGTGGCGGAATATCTTGCCCGGAAAGGCTATAAGAAAATAGCGGTCTATGGAATGGGCTGCGCCGGGGAAACACTATTCCATGAGCTGCTGAGTCAGGATATAGAAATAGCATATTTTATTGATCGGAATGCGGAGAATTTACATTCGGACATTCCCGTCGTTGCACCGGACAATATAACCGAAACGGTGGATTCCGTCATTGTCACGGCAATTACATTTTATGATGAAATCAAAGCGGTGTTAAGGGACAAAACAGAAAGTCCGATCGTGTCGTTAGAAGAAATTGTATTTGATCTATGAGGAAAAATAAAGGAGCCCAAAACCATGCGAAATCTGTTATTCATTCATCTTGAAAGCCTCAATTACACGACTTATCAGACGAATAAAAGATTATTTCCGACGCTTGGAAAATGGGAGGAAAAATCGGTTTCCTTTTCGCGGTATTTTTCCACAGCCACTTCCACGCTGATGGTCGTGTCCGATCTGGCTTATGGCGGGATACTGCAAAATGAGCCGTGCGACAGTATAGTCAGCGGACTGGATAAGTATTGTTATCCGTCGTCTCTGCCGGATGATTTACGGCAAAACGGATACCGGGTCAGAATCATGGATTATCCCGCGATAGAAGGAAGCGATGTACCCAAAAGCAATGAAAGGCATTTTGTCGGCTTTCATGTGGAGATGGAGGAGATGCGGTCTTATGAGCAGTATATGAATGCGCTTGACGATGCAATGACTGCGGAAGAACCTTTTGCGGTGTGGGCTTGCAACTTTATCGGAAATGTCAGCTATTATCAATATATGAAAGATACAACGGCGCAGTCGGGTTTTGAGCTGTGGGAAAGCGGATACATACATATGGACCGGTGCGTTGATGAGCTGTTGAAGATACTGGAAAAGAAATCTTTGCTGGAGACGACGACGGTAGTATTCTATGGAGATCACGGGGACGATTTCTTTTCTCATGGCAGACATCAGGGGCTTCTTCATGCGATCGAGCCCTATGCTTCCCTGATACATACGCCGTTTTGGATATATGATAACCGGCTTATGCCGGGGGAAACGGAGCGGTTGACCGATACTACCGACATACGCCGGATTGTGGAGAAATTATTGATCATGGAAGAAGGAAATGCTCTCAAATACCGGATGGAAGACCTGGGATTGGAAGCCAGAAAGTATTCGTTGTCGAGGAACGCTTATGCGGCGCAGAGAGTACGGGAACGTTCTTTCCATAAAGGATACAGCCTGACCGATGGAAGGTATTTGCTGTTGGCGGGAGGCGGTGGAATGGAGCTGTACCATATGGATATGGATGCGGCCTGTCAGCATAACCTGCTAGATTATTTTGACTTTCAGGAAGGCATACTGTTGCTCAACAAAGCGGCTTACAGCAGAATGAAATTTCATATTAAGAGCGTATTGGACCAAAGGGCCCTGTCCCATATAGAACATATTTTTTATGATTTCAGAGAATGGCTGTTACAGGAAACGGAGCGCATTTACCGATATGCGGACAGCCCGGACTGTCATTTGGAAATCGATTTCGAAAAGATTCACTATGGATGGGAAGAGAGGGAAAGAAGGGCACAGGTGGACGCATCTGGGAAAAATGTGATTGCGGAAACAGTCAATCGCCTGCTAAACTGTGCACAAATTAATAAAATGACAGTATACGGCGATACGGAAGACGAGCTTTCCGGCATATATCCGGCGGTACAGCAGTATAGACGTCAGGATTTGGAAAAGGAGACAACATGTGAAGTAGTCTATATTTCGCTGCATCGCCTGGAGGAGCTTTTCGAAATAAAGGACTGGATTGGCAGACACCGGGAAGACACGACGATATTTGTTTATGTGAAAGCGCCTGGGGACAGGGATGCGGAACTGGAAAAGACGTTTGGTCTTTTTCAAAAATTCCGCAATGAAACGCTGTTGAAAGGAACGCTTTACTTTGCGGGCCGGATTTTTGAGTATCCTGATTCTGTCACCGTACCGGAAAGCTTTAAGGTGCTGGCGGTTATGCACTTTTATAATGAGGCGGATATTTTGGAAAGGACGATTGCTTATCTGTTGTCGCAGGGAACGGATATTTATCTGGTGGATAACTGGTCGGAAGATGGAAGTTATGAAATCGCGCAGCAGTACCGGGAAAGCTTTCCCGACCGTATTTTTCTGGAGCGGTTCCCGGAGGCGGGAGGAAGTCCGTATTATGACTGGTATCATCAGCTGGAGCGCACGGAAGAGATTGCCGGGGAAACGGATTACGACTGGTACATACATTATGACGCCGATGAAATGCGGATTGGACCGTGGACGGGCAGGAATCTCAGGGAAAGCCTTTACTATGCCGGCCTGCTTGGATTTAATGCCGTTGACAATCTTGTAATTGACTTTAAGCTGACCGGGGATGATGACCGCAATATTTTCATGAGCGATACTTACTTTGCCTTCCGGCATGCGGCGGCGGATTTCCGGCACAGAAAGACATGGAGAAAAACCAAGAATGTGGATCTGAAAAAGACAGGCGGACATATCGCCCAGATAGAAAAGCCGAAGATTTTTCCGCTGAAAATACTGAACAGGCACTATCCGCTGAGAAATATGGAACAGGCATACAGAAAGGTATTTACGGACAGACTGCCCAGATTTGAAAAGGAAAATAAAGAACGCGGCTGGCATGGACATTACAGAAATGTTGTTGATAGGAAAGATTTACTCGCCGACAGAAACGGTCTGATTCTGTGGGATGATACCGTTCGGGAACGATATTATGCTTCTCTGTTTCTGGGATGCGGCATAGAGGTATATGACAGAGAAGAGTTCGATGTTTACAGGAAGTATCTGGAAGGAAAGAAAATAGTGCTTTACGGCGCTGGAAATTATGGGAAATATTTCTGTGAAGAGATGGCGGGATGTGCAGAAATTATCGCATGGACGGATAGGGATTGGATCCATCTCCCATGGTTTTGCTGTATGGAAATTCGATCGGCGGAGGAGATAAAACATCTGGAGTTTGATGCGGTGTTTATTGCGATCGCCCAAAACAGTGTGAAACAGGAAGTTAGGAAGATGTTGGTACAAATGGGAGTTCCCAAAGAAAAGATTTACTGAGAAAACGAGCGGGGACCGGGAAGGGCATGGGTGGTTTGAATGCAAGCAATTATTCTGGCGGCGGGAATGGGAAAGAGGCTGAAAGACCTGACGCGGGACAATACGAAATGTATGGTGAAAGTAAATAACGTGACGCTGATTGACAGGATGCTTCATCAGCTGGAAGCCCTGCATTTGTCCGGAATCGTGATCGTAGTGGGATATCAGGGACAGAAACTGATCGATTACATACAATCATTAGATATCCGCACGCCGATTTCGTATGTCAGCAATCCGGTCTATGATAAGACGAATAATATTTATTCGCTGATGCTGGCCAAAGAGTATTTGTTAAAAGAAGACACGATACTGCTGGAATCGGATCTCATTTTTGAAGACAGCGTTCTGCAGGCTTTGATGGAAGACGAGAGGGAGACGCTTGCACTGGTGGACAAGTATGAAAGCTGGATGGACGGAACCTGTATTAAGATCAACGAAGACGATACGATCGAGGCCTTTATTCCGGGGAAAAAATTCGTCTTTGAAGATATCCCTGAATATTATAAGACGGTAAATATCTACAAATTCAGCAGACACTTTTCGGAAACCCATTATGTTCCGTTTCTGGAGGCATATTCTTCCGCGCTGGGCAACAATGAATACTACGAGCAGGTGCTGCGGGTCATAGCGATGTTGGATGAACCGGAGATTAAGGCAAAGAAACTGGAAGGGCAGTTATGGTATGAGATCGATGATATACAGGATCTGGACATCGCATCGTCCATGTTTTCTCCGGACGATGACGAAAAAGTATCCTTAATCAGGGCCCGTTACGGAGGCTATTGGAGATATCCGAAACTGCTGGATTTCTGTTATCTGGTGAACCCTTATTATCCGCCGCGGAAACTGATGGATGAAATAAAGGCGAACTTCGAAACACTTCTGACCCAGTACCCGTCGGGGATGGAAGTAAATTGCCTGCTGGCATCCAAAAATTTCGGCGTCAGAAAAGAACATATTCTGGTCGGGAACGGGGCGGCCGAACTGATCAGATGCCTGATGGAGGAGATCAGCGGAAAAGCGGGATTTATACGGCCTACTTTTGAGGAATATCCAAACCGTTATGATGCCGGACAGCGCATTGTTTTTACGCCCCCGAATGATGACTTTTCCTATACGGCGGATGATCTGATGCGGTATTTTGGGGACAGGGAAATCGATACGCTGATTCTGATCAATCCCGATAATCCAAGCGGCAATTACCTTACCCAAAAAGAAGTTCTCAGACTGGCAGCCTGGTGCGCCGACAGAAAAATACGTCTGGCTGTGGATGAATCCTTTGTGGATTTTGCACAGGAAGAGAACGCTTCCCTGATTTCGGAAGAGATAATCAACCGTTTTCCGGAGCTGATCGTGGTGAAATCCATATCCAAATCCTATGGCGTGCCGGGAATCCGGCTGGGCATTCTTGTTTCATCAGATGAACGTCTGATAGGCAGGCTGAAGAAGAAAGCGTCTATCTGGAATATTAATTCGGTTTGCGAATTTTATATGCAGATCGAAGAGAAATACAGGAAAGATTACGAAGAATCCCTGTCGCGGATTAAAGAATCCCGCAGAAAATTTGCGGCGTCTCTTGGCGGCATAAAGGCGCTACGAGTCATTCCGTCCCAGGCCAATTATATTATGGCGGAGATCGTGAACGGGATGACTGCAAAAGAACTGACCAGGCGTCTGCTGATCGGGCACAATCTTTTTATAAAAGATCTGTCCGGTAAGATACCGGATGGAGAACGGCAGTATATCCGGCTGGCGGTGAGAACGGAAGAAGACAACCGGAAACTGGTTGGTGCGCTTTGTGCAATACTGGAATGACGGAACGGATATGACGGAGGAAAAAATAACCCTGCAGGAAAAAGATGCGGCTGTCAGACGAAAACGGCTGGTGGATACAGGGCTTTAGAAAGAAGGGATTTCGTGAGAATAACTGTGATCGGCGGCGGAAGCATAGGCACCCTGATGGCAGCCGAGATGTTGAAAAAAGGGCATAAGGTAACGATCTATACTTCGAGGCCGGACGAATGGAAGAACGAAATCACGGTTCTTTTGCCGACAGATAAAGTACTGTTCAGGACGGCGGTGTACCGGGTGACGGACAGCATGGAAGAGGCGCTTTACATGGCGGAACTCGTTTTCATCACGATGCCTGCCCAGTTATTCCGGAAACTGTCTCCGAAGATGGAACCGTATGTGCTGCCGGGAATGAGAGTCGGCATGGTTCCGGGAAGCGGCGGGGCAGAGTTTGCCTTCAGGAATCTTCTCGGAAAAGGATGTGTTTTATTCGGCTTTCAGAGGGTGCACAGCATTGCGCGTATAAAAGAATATGGAAAATCCGTTTACATGCTGGGAAGGAAAAGCGAAATTTATATCGGCGCCATACCGGCAGACAGCACTGGAGAGCTTTGTCCTGTTATGGAATCATTGTTTGAACTGCCGTGTATGGCGCTGGCCAATTATCTGTGTGTTACCCTGACGCCGTCGAATCCGATTCTGCATACGGCGCGTTTATACAGTATGTTTCGGGAGTATGAGGAGGGAATTGTATATCCCCGGAATTACCTGTTTTATGAGGAGTGGGATGACGAGGCTTCACGGACCTTGTTTGACTGCGATCATGAACTGCAGAATCTATGCGCCGCCATTCCGATGGAGCTGGTAAGCGTTAAGTCTCTGCGGGAACATTATGAGAGCAGTTCCGTTTCCGCAATGACGTAGAAGATTCGGAGCATTCAGGCTTTTAAAGGACTGACTTCACCGATGAAAAGAATACCGGAAGGATGGATACCGGATTTTGAATCAAGATACTTTACGGCCGACTTTGCGTACGGCCTGAAGGTTATCAGAGATACTGCAGATTTGTTTGGCGTGCCGACGCCCGATATTGACAGCGTGTGGCGCTGGTATGAACGCGTAAATCCTGAAAATGCGGCCGGTTCGTTTCGGACGGATATCAACAGGGATGATTTTGTAAAATTATACGGTTGATCACTTTTTGCTTCAGAGGTAATTGCTGTAAATAAATTAATTTCATGCAGAGGGAATCCACTATGCGGACACATCCGATAGACATTGTCCTTCCCTGGGTTGACGGAAATGACCCGGTGTGGAGAGCTGAGAAAAATGAATACGATGCGGCGGGCAGCATATCCGACGTCCGCTATGAATCATGGGACAATCTGCAATATGCTTTTCGGGGAATCGAAAAGTATATGCCCTGGGTCCATAAAGTATTTTTTGTTACATGGGGACACTTGCCGGCGTGGCTTAATACCGCCTGCGAAAAACTTGTAATAGTCAGACACAGTGATTATATTCCGCAGAAATATCTGCCGACATTCAATTCCAATGTAATTGAGATGAATTATTTTCGGATAGAGGCGTTGAGCGAAAATTTTATCCTGTTTAATGATGACCTGTTTCCGCTTAGACCGATTCCGGAAGAATATTATTTTCAGGACAATATGCCATGCGCGGAGGCAGTAGAGACGCATTTCATCCTGAAAGCGGACAAAGGAATGGATCTACAGATGAATTATGCCTGTGTAAATAATATGGTGCTGATCAACAGGCATTTCGATAAGCGCAGGGTGGTACGGGAAAACTACGATAAATGGTTTCATCCGGTGTACGGAAAGCGGCTGGAACAGAACGTTAATTTGTCTTACTGGAATCATTTTGAGTCTTTTGTGTACCCGCATGAAGCAATGCCCATGAAAAAGTCAGTATTAAAGGAAATCTGGGAGAAAGAGCCGGAAATTCTGGATGCGGCTTCGCGCAATAAGTTTCGCGCCTGTTCCGATATCACGCAGCGCCTGATTACCATGTGGCAGATCTGTACAGGCCGTTTTACGCCGCATAAATTCGAAGGAAAACTATATCTGGTGGATGAAAATAACTGCCGGGAGGCGGCGGAAGCGGTCAGGAAACGGAGTTGTCCGGTCATCAGTTTAAATGAGATGAGTACGGAACATTTTGACCGGGTGAAATCCGAGATAAATCTTGCGCTTGGGGAGATTTTGCCGGAGAAGTCGGATTTTGAACGGTGTTGACAGATAAAGACGGGGGAGAACAGAAATGAAGGAAGTAAAACCGCCCAGACTGCTGGCGATTTATCTGCCGCAGTTTTATGAAAACGAAGACAATAACCTGTGGTGGGGACAGGGATTTACGGATTGGGATTCCGTCAGGACGGCGGAAAAGTATTTTCCGGAACATGATGAACCGAGAATTCCGGCGAATGAAGAATATTACGATTTAAGCAGAAAGGAAACGATGCGCAGACAGGCGGAACTTGCCGCAGAATACGGGATCGGAGGATTCTGCTTTTATCATTATTATTTTAAAAACGGAAAAAAGGAACTGGAGCTTCCGGCGGAAAATCTCTTACGGTGGAAAGAGATTGACATGCCGTTCTGCTTTAACTGGGCGAACGAATCGTGGATCAGATCGTGGAGCAGAATCACCGGAAACGTCTGGGTGGAAAAGAACGAAAAAGCCGAACAGGATTCTTCTGACGGCATACTGGCCGAACAGGACTACGGCGGTTATGATGAATGGGTTTCTCATTTTGAATATCTGCTTCCTTTTTTTCGAGATGTCAGGTATATAAAAAAAGACGGAAAGCCCGTTTTTATTTTCTATTATCCGGATGATATCAGTATTTTGCATGAGATGATAGCGTGCTGGCGCGAACTGGCATTAAAGGCCGGGCTGCCCGGTCTGCATTTGATCGGCGCCAGGATGGAGGCGCCGGATCATCATCTCGATGCGGCGATCGTTTATGAACCGGGAAACAGCCTGCGAAAGCTCAATGAGACAAATAAAGCGCAGATCAGGAACGGGGTGAGATGCTTTCCCTATCAGGATTTGTGCGGGACGGTGCTGGAAACAGAGTCGTTTTTTGATTTCAAGACATATTTCTGTGGCGTTACCGGATATGACGATACGCCGAGAAAGGGCCGGAACGGCAAATGCCTGATCGAGAGTTCTCCTTCACTGTTCCGGAAACAGCTTTCGGACCTGATATATAAGAGCATGAAATATGAAAACGAGTTTCTTTTTATCAATGCCTGGAATGAGTGGGGAGAAGGGATGTACCTTGAGCCGGACGTTACATCCGGGTACGGGTATCTGGAGGCGGTCAAAGACGCATTGCGCATGGCTCCGGCAGAAGCAGAGACAATGGATGAAACGGCGCGCACTGAGAGTTTCCGAAAGGAGATGGAAGCGCTGGATTATAATGTACGGAAATATAAAAAACTGTTCGGCATCATGGATAAATGGCTGTTCCTTGTACAGACGGATAAGGCCTGCTTTGGTTCTTTTCTGGAAAAAGAAGGGATTCGAAGCGTTGCGGTGTACGGTATGGCGGCTTTGGGAAAACATTTACTGCAGCAGTTCAGAAAAGAGCATATTGACGCCGCATTTGGTATTGACAGGCATGTCGGACGGTATGGCAGCGGTTTTATGATATACCGCCCGCAGGAATCTTTTCCGGATGTGGACGCCATTGTGATAACCGCTTATGATGCGGCCGCGGTTACGGAAATGCTGCGTCGTAAGTACACAGGCCGCATTTATAGTCTGGAAGAAATTTTAGACGATATGATGCGGGAATAGTTCATGTGAAAAGCAGATTTTTCACATGCGGGTTTGTGCCGGCGGTGCAAATATCACAGGACGGCGGAAAGGCATGATTATTATGAAATACCTTCTTTTTGGCACAGGCGATTATTATGAACGGTATAAAAAGTGGTTTGATAAAAAAGATATTCTGGCGCTTCTTGACAATTCTGAGGCGAAACAGAATATGCTGCTTGATGACATTCCGGTGCTGCCGCCGCAGGAAGGAGTAAAGCTGCCCTATGATGGGGTCGTCATCCTGAGTTTTTATGTCAGGCAGATGCGGTCACAGCTGCTTTCGCTGGGCGTGCCGGAAAACAGGATTTATCATTTTTATGATCTGAACAGACTGATTTATAACAGGGAAAGAAAGAAGCCTGTCCGGTATTATGACGGGATGGGAAGGGAAAGCGGGACGGCGCCCGGCCCGGAAGAAGCAGGAAAAAAGATACTGCTTTTATCGCAGGATTTGACGCTGGGCGGTCCTGCCATTGCGCTTTTTCATGCGGCAAAAGCGCTGGTAAAGCATGGATATCAGGCGGTGTATGCCTCCATGCTGGACGGGCCGTTGAGGGAACAACTGCTGGCGGCGGGGATTCCGGTGATCGTGGACGTGAATCTGCAAATAGAAACGATGCGGGAGGCGGATTGGGTAAATCATTTTTCCCTGTTGATCTGCAGCACGATCAATTTTCATGTTTTTCTGTCGGAGCGCAATACGGAGATTCCTGTGATCTGGTGGCTGCACGATTCCGCTTTTTTCTACGACGGCATTAAGAGGATGACGCTGCGCAGTCTGGACAGGAAGAACATGACGGTTTGTGCCGTCGGCCCGGTTCCGGAAACGGCAGTCCGGGAATTTATACCGGACGTATCTATCAGAAAATTAATTTATGGCGTAGAGCGGCATAGGATGGATGAAAGACAGAAGAATGGGGAGCCGGTGCGGGCCAAAGAGCGGACGGGCCAAAGGATCTGCTTTGTCACGATTGGCTATGTGGAAGCGAGAAAAGGACAGGATATTTTGATACAGGCGGTTCGGATGCTGCCGAAAGATATGCGGGAAAAAGCGGTTTTCTACCTGGTTGGACAGGATTCATCGCTGTTGGCGTGCCGGATAAAAGAAGAAATACGGCATATGCCGGAATGTATTGTAACGGGGTCAACAGACAGAGAGGGAATTCATGAACTGCTCGACAGGGCGGATGTTTTAATCTGCCCGTCCAGAGAAGATCCAATGCCTACGGCAGCTGCGGAAGCAATGATGCACAGCGTTCCGTGTATTCTCTCCGATGCCGTCGGAACGGCCGCATACATTCAGGACGGTATCGACGGCCTGATCTTTCACAGCGAAGACGTGCAGGGGCTTGCCGCACAGATTGCGTGGTGCATACGAAATGAGGACCGGCTGTGCGGGATGGGAAAACAGGCGGAACAGATTTACGAGAAGTATTTTTCATTAGAAGCGTTTGAAAAGGATTTGCTGGAAATCGTGGAGCAAAGCGGAGTGGACAGCGTTTGCAGGCTGAGAGAAAGGCATGATGACTGATGGCGGATTTATTGCAGTTACTTCAAAAATATTATAACGGCAAAATTGCCATTTACGGGCTGGGAACGGAAACGGAAAAGGTTCTGAAAGAGATTGCCGGCCGGTTTCAGGTGATCGGCCTGCTGGATGGATATAAAGAAGACGGCGTGATGTACGGCCTGCCGGTCATTTCCCTGAAAGAAGCTGTGGAGAGCAGGGCGGAACTGATCCTTGTCGTGGCAAGGCCCGGTTCCTGTAAAGCGATTGCGAAACGCATCGGAAAAACATGTGCGGAAAATCAGATAGCCCTTCTGGATGTACGGGGGAGGGATTTATGCGAAGCGCCCAGAGTAACTTATGACTTTCAAAAGACAGCGGGAATTACCAAAGAAGCGTTATTGCGGAAAATACAGGAAAAGGATGTACTCAGCATTGACTTGTTTGATACGCTTGTTATGCGTAAAACTCTGTTTGCAACGGATGTATTCGAGCTGGTTGAAAAGCGGCTGAAAGATCGCGGGATTGTGATTGAAGATTTTTGCGGCAGGCGCCTGGAAAGCGAAAAATACCTGGCGAAATCTTCCGCGCCGACGCTTTGCCAAATTTACACATACATGAAAGACGCTTATTTTCTTCCGGAAATCATTCCCGAGGAACTGGCCGGGCTGGAATGGTCGGTTGACTGTGAATTGCTGATTCCGCGTGGGGAAATGTGCGGACTGATTGGCAGAGCGGTTGAGATGGGAAAAGAAGTGTATATTGTTTCAGATACTTATTATACGGGAAATCAGATTCTTTCTCTACTGCACCAACTGAATATCAGCGGTTATACGGATGTTTTGGCCTCCTGCGATTACGGAACCGGTAAACTGCAGAATCTTTATGAACGGCTGATCAGCAGAATCGGAGGAAAGAGCTGCATCCATGTCGGAGACGATCCTGTGGCTGATGTGGAATGTCCCCGGAAATATGGGATTGATTCCTGCCGGATATACAGCGCCCTGGATCTTTTGGAAGCGGTGGGATATCTGGGGCTGTGGGATGATCTGGAAAGCCCGCAGGACAGAATAAAAGCCGGCATGTTTGCCGCCAGGCTGTTTAACAGTCCCTTCCAGTTTGAAACGGAGAAAAAAGAAATACGGGTCGGCCATGCGTATGATATAGGGTATTTGTTTTTTGCGCCGGTCATCAGCGACTTTGTCATATGGTTTGACGAACAGATAAAAAAGAACGGAATCAAAAACATCTGGTTCGGTGCGCGGGACGGATATTTAATCCGGAAAATGTATGACGAATGGAAAAAAGATAAGTCATCGGTTTATTTTCTCATCTCGCGGACTGCGGCCATACGGGCCGGAATAGAAAACAAAGAGGATATAGAATATGTAGGCGGCATGAAATTCAGCGGAACATTTCAGGAACAGATGCAGAAGCGTTTTGGAATCTTTCTGCCGGAGGAAAAGGCAGAAGGTAATTTATGCGACTACATCACGGAAATACTGGAAAGCGCTGAAAAAAACAGGAAAAACTACAAGCGTTACATAGACGGCATCTCCAAACGGGAGGGCACCGTTGCCTTTTTTGATTTTGTAGCGAAAGGAACGAGCCAAATGTATCTTTCGCGGCTTTTGGAAAATCCTTTGAAGGGATTCTATTTTCTGCGTCTGGAGGAGGAAAATATGGCGGATAAAGGGCTGGATATTCTGCCTTTTTATCAAAAGGAAGAGATGGAAAACAGCTCTATTTTCGAGAATTACTATATTCTGGAGACCATGCTGACTTCCCCGGAACCGTCAGTACAGGGATTTGACGGGCAGGGTATGCCGGTTTACGCGGAAGAGACGAGGAAAGAAGAGGATATCAGATGCTTTTTGGCGGCGCAGAAAGGCATTTTTGACTATTTTATGACGTATCAGGCGCTTTCTCCTGATATGACGGGAGGCATTCATAAAAAGCTGGATGAACAGTTTCTGACCCTGATACATCATATTGTGGTGCGGGATCAGGATTTCCTGAATCTGAAAGTGGAAGATCCCTTTTTTAACCGGATGACGGATATAACGGATTTATTATAAGAAGGTAAAGGGAAATAGATTGAAATTCAAAGATTTTCAATCGGCGATTTGAGTCAGAGCCGGGTACATGCTTTGATCGCAGTAAACTGCTCTGACATGGAGGATTAATATGGATTTTGAACTGACTGCGTCTATGATGTGCGCTGACTACGGTAATCTGAAAAAAGAAGTAAAGGAGCTGGAGGAGGGCGGCATCGATTCCTTCCACATAGATATTATGGACGGCCGCTATGTGCCCAATTTTGCCATGTCCCTTAACGATATGGCCTATATCGCGTCGGAGGCCTCAAAACCGTTAGATGTTCATTTGATGATCGAACATCCCAATAACAATATCCACATTTTTCTGGACAGACTGCGCAAGGGGGACACGGTGTATATTCATCCGGAAGCGGAATACCATCCTTCCACCACGCTGCAGAAGGTTATCAATGCCGGAATGATACCTGGAATCGCGATCAACCCGGGGACAAGCATAGAGACGGTTATGGAGATGCTGCGTATCGTGAAAAAGGTACTCGTCATGTCTGTAAATCCCGGTAATGCGGGACAGATGTATCTTCCTTATGTAGGGAAGAAATATACGAAACTTCTGGCGCTGAAAGATGAGATGCACTTTGAGATCTATTGGGACGGCGCATGCAGCGCGGATAAAATACTGGAGTTTGCGCCCAAAGGGGTAAAAGGATTTGTGCTTGGAACAACGCTTCTTTTCGGGAGGAACCGGCCCTACGGAAAGACGCTGCAGAATATCCGGGAATTGCGGTTCTGACAATGAGAGCACTGACTGTCCGGCGATATTAAGTGAAAGCGAGGAAGACTGGATGAATATTGCACTGATTCTTTCCGGCGGAACCGGCAGAAGGATGGGAATGGATATCCCGAAGCAATACATAGAAGTTTGCGGCAGACCGATTATTGCCTATGTTCTGGAACGCCTGTTTTTTTGTGAAACGATTGATGCGGTACAGATTGTCGCGGAACAGGACTGGCACGATCTGATTGGAAAAAGTATCGACGCACTGGCAAGTCCGTGCGCCATGCTGCGGCAAAAATTCCGGGGATTTTCCGAGCCGGGAGAAAACAGACAGCTTTCCATTCTGCATGGTCTGGAAGATATCAGAAAATACGCGGCGGATACGGATTCCGTGCTTATCCACGACGCCGCCAGACCGCTTTTGAGCGCAGAACAGATTGCGGACTGCCTGGAAGCTGTCCGGGAGCATGACGGCGTTATTCCGGTATTGCTGATGAAAGATACGGTATATTCCAGCCAGAATGGGCGGACGATCACCTCCCTTTTAAACCGCAGCCAGATCTACGCAGGGCAGGCGCCGGAAGTATTCATGCTCGGGACCTATTACGAGGCGAACAGAAGGCTTTTACCTGATGCCATTTTGCGCATTAACGGTTCAACCGAACCGGCCATTATGGCCGGAATGGATATTGCCATGATTCCGGGAGACGAAGGAAATTTCAAGATTACCACAAGAGCGGATTTAGAGCGGTTCCGGGAAAAAATATGTCACCGGTGCGGGTTTCCGTAAAACAGTCGAAAAAGTCGAAAAAGTCGAAAAAGAGCAAAAGAAATTTAAAAAGGTGGTTGACATACAAATCTTCATATTATATAATATACCTTGCGTTGTGGCTGAATAGTCACAGAAGCGATACTGACCGGGGTGTGGCTCAGCTTGGCTAGAGCGCCTGGTTTGGGACCAGGAGGTCGCAGGTTCGAATCCTGTCACCCCGACTTAAAACAGAAAAGCAGTCAGTATGCGGGTGTAGTTCAATGGTAGAACACCAGCCTTCCAAGCTGGACACGTGGGTTCGATTCCCATCACCCGCTGTTATATCAATATGTGTTCGTAGCTCAGCTGGATAGAGCAACGGCCTTCTAAGCCGTGGGTCGGGGGTTCGAATCCCTTCGAGCACGTTATGGTGGGTATGGCGCAGTCGGCTAGCGCGCCAGATTGTGGCTCTGGAGGCCGAGGGTTCGAGTCCCTCTATCCACC
>CAJUDZ010000033.1 GCA_910584965.1 uncultured Lachnospiraceae bacterium
TATCAAGGTTTCTATGCTAAAATCGGAATAATCAGAGAATCGGAATAATCCAAATTATTCCGATTTCAGAATAATATGGATTTATTGTTTTTTCATCGAGGATTACAATGTTTAGTGGCGTTTGAACTAAAGATTGGAAAATTTAAGCCGGAATATGTTTCAAAAATGGATTTTTATCTGGAGGCGTTGGACAGACAGGTGAAAAAGGAGCATGAAAATCCAAGTGTAGGATTGATCCTGTGTGCAACAAAGAATGACGAAGTAGTTGAATATGCAATGAGCAGGAGTATGTCGCCAATGCTTGTGTCCGAATATAAATTGCAGTTGCCAGATAAAAAAGTATTAAGAGAAAAATTACAGGAACTGGTAAATATACCAGAAATAGAGATAGAATGAGATATACTTAAAATATTGGATATAATGTTTATTCGGAGGAAATCGAAATGGATGAGAGTATTTTATCCTTAAAAATATGAGATGGAAGGCGGGATTAAAATATGTTACGCTGTTTCACAAAGGAAATGGCAGTTTAAGCATGGCAGGGCAGCAATTATGACAGCCGGAAAAGGAGATTGATTTATGGATGGTTATGGCGTAAAAAATATTAAGCTGGCAGGCCCCGGCGCATACGCAAGAACACTTCCGAATGAATTTTATAACTCCAATCCATACGTATGCGGCATGGGAAAAGATAACCTGTTTGCCCGGGGCGAATTGTGATTATTCTGCGGGAATAATCGTTTATGCTTTTTTTCTCTGCCGCACGGAAAGGACGATATATAGCAGGAACCATCCGATACAGTGAGCCAGAAGAATGAAAATATCTTTTACAGCCGTTGTCCTGCTGCCGGCGGCCAGGTCCATAATGCCCTCGAATGCGGCCTGCGAGGGGACAAGGCATAAAACTGCGGAAAGAAGCGCATGATTTATTCCCAAAAGGAAGCTCAGGATCGGCACGGCCATAAACAGCAGCATAACGATTTTGATATAAACCACGCCGGCCATCAGCCCATTGGAAGCTCTGCCGATGAATAAGCCTGTTAATGCTGATACAAATGCGGAAAGCGCAATGAGCGCCAGCATGAGAGCCGCACTTTGCAAAGAAAGCCGGAAACAGATACAAACCGTAATAATGGAGGATAAGCACCCGCAGATAAATCCGACAAAGAGCTTTTGCATGATATACTGGCTGTGGGTCATTGGCAAAATCTCGTTGACAAGCGCGACACCGTCCTCTTTTTCGGAAATCATATTCATTGCATTGAAAGTGCATCCCATAAACATGGCCACAATCAGCGTAACGGCGATGAACATATTTTGAAATCCGGCCATTATATCCGGGCGGTCTAAAATGTGAACTTCTGTCTGCCGGGCGGTATTTCGGTGTTCGTACAGATCGGGAAGCGTGTCCGCGGTCTGGCGGAATATATCCAGCTCGTCGCCGGAAAGAATTGTTTTGATGCCGTTTCCATCGGCTTCCACACCGATCAGATTCGTGGACGGCTCTATGATCGCATCCGCCAGTTTTTCCATCGTCGAATAAGCCGTCACCGTGCCATACTGTTCCAGCCATGTAACGGTCTGCGTCGGCAGCTTTCCTTTCAGGAACCCAAAATGCAGCTCGCCAAGCGCGGTAAAATCGATTGCGCCGACAAAGTTCAATGCCGCCGCGGCGACAATGGGCAGAAGAAAAGTCATCAGGCAGAACCTGTCATGCAGCACGCTTTTCAGTTGGTAACGTAAACCTTTCATAATCAGCCTTCCTTTCTCATTTCTCTGCGGAACGCGCACTGTACGCCCGCGAATAATACGGCGATCGCAGCCAGACATCCCAAACAGCAGCCGGGACTGTTCATCGGCGTACCAAAATAGGCATTTTTCAGTCCCATGTAAATGTGATAAAAAGGATGGAAGCGAATCCAATCCGGCTTTATCGCCGTATTTGCGGATAAAAAAACGGGAGTTGCGACAAAAACGGCAATCAAAAGATAGGCCAGCGTGAACTGCCGGAAGTCTTTCAGAAGCAGGGCGCAAATCAGTCCGGTCAGGGCCATAATCAAGGACAGAAGCGTCGTTTGGAACAGCACCGCAGGCAATATGGAGGCGGTATCCCTCATTCCGACATTCAGTGCGGTGAGCAGTATTGCAAAGACCAGATCGGACAGCAGGAAAATTGCCAGTTTGGACAGAATAAACAGATTTTTCCGCAAAGGCAGAATTGCGTGGACGCGGATAACGCCCATATTTTTTTCCTTGAACAGCACGGCGGCAATCCCTAAAAACCCGACGGCGGCAATTTCAAAAAACAGCAGTTCGCAGGTGATCTCTTTCCTCGCCTTCTGCTTCGGCGTGTTGGTGCCAATTATCTTCGCGCTGTAATGTCCTGACGGCTGCAGGAGAGAAAGGGCGTAGTCGGCCCGGTGGCGGTCGGCATTTTCGGTTGTCTCATAGAATATAAGCCGCGGCGTTCCGGTACCGGCATCGATGCCGACGCCGTTTGTATCATCGAGTAAAATCGCGTCGAGCGTTTCTTTTGATGAAACGCGCTGAACCGAAGCGGAAACCGTTGTCTGTGTTTTATCCGGGTCATACAGGTACACATTGTATAGACGGGCGTTCATGAACTTCACATATCCAAAATTCACATACAGGGTGTAAAGAACCAGAAAGCCCAGCGACATGAGGAAAAATCTCCCGGACACCAACATTCGGATGTCTTTTTTGAATATATTACGCCACATCAGGACAGCCCCCTTCCCGTATATTTGATAAACATATCTTCCAGCGTAGGCTCCTGCGAATGGATGCTGATGATCTCGTCATGTGCGAAGGGGAGGCCGGCCGCCAGCTCAGGGGCTTCAAGCGTCTTTTCCTCCCGCAGCCCCTGATACAGATAGTCAATCACGACGCGGTGATTGCTGTTCTGCTCTTTCAGGTTTTTGGGCGTGTCCAGCGCCATGATTTTGCCGTTGGATATAAAAGCCACCCGGTCGCACAGCAGATCGGCGTCCAGCATATTGTGGGTAGTCAAAAATACCGTCGTGCCCTTTTGGCGTTCTTTCTCAATGATCTTGCGGAACAGGACGGCGCCGGAGGGGTCAAGCCCGCTGGTCGGTTCGTCCAGAAAAAGCAGTCTGGGGTTGCTGATCAGCGCCCGTGCCATGCTCGCCCGCTGGCGCATACCCTTTGAGTAGGATGAAACAGGCTTTTTCAGGAAGTCCGGCTTAAACTCCAATTCCGTCAAAACTTCTTCAATACCGCGTATCTGCGCTTTCGGATAGAACGAAGAAAAATATTTGAGATTGTCAATCACGCTCAAATTGGCATACAGATAGGGAAACTCAAACAGGACGCCGATCTTTTGGAAAAACGCCCGCGTATGCGCCGCGGAAATATCCTGTCCGAACAGCGATACCCTGCCGCCGTGTCCTTTCAGAATCCCTGTCAGGATCTTTTGCGTCGTCGATTTCCCGGAGCCGTTCGGCCCAAGAAAGCCGAAAATTTCCCCATCTTCCACAGTGAAGTCCAGGCCGTGCAGCGCCTGTTTATCTCTGCCATAGGAGAAAGTCAAATCCTTTACTGCAATCATTCATCCTCACCCCATTTCCCGCGCTGTGTTTTTTTCTTTTCCTGTTCCCGTCTGCTCCACCACTTTAGAAACTTCATCTTGAACGGAACGGAAATTGCCAGCGCCGCCGCGATCACCAGCCACCAGTACCATTCCATACCTGAAAATGTCATAAAATCTACCTCCTTTGTCTGCGAGTCCTGTTCGTCCTCTCGTTGAGGTAAGCTTATGAAAATGCGGTGAAGTCAGCGTGAAGCCGGGGTGAAATCGGCGTGAAATCTTTCGGGTCTGCCTGTTAAAAAGATTACGACGGCAAAGTTCTGTTATTTTTCGTACATGACAGCAATGTCATGTATTTTGCGCTTCATGTTTTCGCGGACATGCGGCGGCTCCAGACATTCACATCTGTTCCCGAAGCCGAGAAGTATATCATAGTGGTAGTCGTTTTCTACGAAAGGAAAATCCACGATATAATACGCGCCGCCGTCCGGCACAAAGTCATCACAGGCACAATAATCAAGCACTCTGTCCATTATGGATTCGTGAATGCGGATTTTGATCTTTATCTGCATGGCTTCCAGGATTTCCGAGAAGTTTAAAGCCGGTTTCTGATATTTTTTTGGTGTAAAGGTCTCGTCCGTCATTTTTAAATCTGACATACGGGATATCCGGAATAAACGGAAATCATTTCTGACATGGCAATATCCCTGCAAATACCAGTGACTGCCTTTTAATACAAACTGATACGGTTCCACCGTTCGCACCGTTTTATTTCCACGATGAGCCGTATATTCGAACAGAAGCAGCCGGTTTTTCTGTAAAGCGGATCTGATGATTTCCCAATAAGGCTGTATGCTGCGGTTTCCTGTCCATTGACTCAAATCTATGTGGATTTGGCTTGTTTTTAATTTCCCCGTTAAAAGAGCGGAAAGATCGTCGGCAGAGAGACATTTTTTACCGGTTTTGTATTCCGGCATAATTTCAAAGCCGCCGCCGACTCCCGGCGTTGAGCGAACCGGAATACCCGCCATGTTGATTGTGTCCAGGTCGCGGTAAATTGTACGGGGTGAGACTTCAAACATATCCGCTAATTCCTGTGCGCCTATTCGTTTTTGGTCAAGGAGTATCATAATAATGCTGATAAGTCTGTCTATTTTCATTTGATATCCGCCTTTCATTTTTTTCTGATTATAGATTGCTGACATATTGTTGTCAACAATTATGGGTTATAATAGATAAAGTGAAAACAAATTGAGAGAAAGGCAGGACTATTAGTATGCAGAAAAAAGCTTTGGTAGTAATCGACATTCAAAAAGACATAACAAAGAATTACAAAGACATTATCGGCAATATCAACAAAACGATTGACTGGGCTGTTAATAACGATATTCATGTCGTTTATATCAGGCATGAGAATTTATCGGCCGGCACAAGGACGTTTAAGCCGAATACGCCCGGAGCCGAATTTGCTTCCGATCTGAAAATCGTGTCAGAAAATATTTTTACAAAATACAAGGGAAACGCGCTGACCAGTGAAGAATTTACGGAATTTATCCGTCAGAATGAAATCAGTGATTTTTACATAACCGGGGCAGACGCGGCCGCCTGTGTGAAATCGACCTGTTACAACATGTGTAAGGCAAATTATGGGGTAAATGTACTGTCAGACTGTATAACCAGCTATGATAAAAAGAAAATTGACGAAATGCTGCGCTATTATGAAAGTAAAGGCAGTAAGATTATCAGTCTGAATGATCTGCTGTCATAAGGCTTTTAACGTTTGCATAAAAAATCAGTATACCGTCCGCATTGGGCAGTATACTGATTGATAATGGTACCCTGTATATTATTTTAACAGATAAGCTCTCTGGTCCGCAATTTCGTCGGGAACTGCGGCGCCGGAGTTTTTCACTTTCTGAATCAGGTTATCCATATGATGGATTTTCTGGGACTGTTTTACGCCGTAGCGGTCCATCATTTCCTTATATAAAGGATTTGCTTTGAGTTTATCCCGGATTTCCTTCGAGAACGGACAGTGCGTGAACAGGATGGTACGTGCCACTTTGTTCAGGCGGGGAGAGCCCGCTCCTTCATAAATAATCCATGATTCATAATCCCGAATGAACATCTCCTTGAAGCTGTTTTTCGCTTTCTGCATGCTGAGTTTGACTTTTTCCTTCGCATCGGCGGAAAGTTCTCTGTTCTTTTTATAGAACTGAATATAGTCGAAATATTCGCTCGTGAGGGACGGCTCCGATACGTCGTTCCATCTTGCGCCCTGAATACGCTTGCACATTTCCCAACGGTACTCACCGGTCAGACGGACGAGGATGTTGTTCAGATCTTCCATCTGGAAAAGGGATACCATCATGCGGGCCGGGGTAGTACGTTTACGGCCTTCGATTTCCTGCCACATAACGCCGCGGACGCCGACATTGGGCATCAGGATGACGTCGGGCAGTATTTCCACGCTGACGGATTCTTTGGCGATGCCGATATCGGGATTGCTGTACATGGTCTCACGGTAATAAGCGCCGTAATCGGTCGCGCAGATGTGCTCAAAACTTGATCTGACCTTATCCGCGGACACGAGGGATTCCGATAAATCTTTTAATACGTTGCTTTCCGAAAAGACCGGACAGAAGATGCTGATACGGCCGAAAGTCATCTTGTTGACGGACTGGAACATGTTATCCAGCTCGAACTGAACCTGTTTGGAACGGTCGGCCAGCATGGGCGCTTCTTCCGCTGCCGTGATCTTACCGGTCACTTTCAGTTCATGTACATAAGCGCCGTAATCGTTGTCAAATTCGTTGCGGCATGGCGCCTTGCGTCCCTCGTATACTTCTTTCATCCATTCGTAAGCGGTATAAACGCCGCGGGACGGGTCGCTCGGCAGGGAATCTACAATGGAATAGAGATAGGCCGCGTTTTCCATGCCGGCCAGCGTTTCGTCCACATAGCCGAAGTTAAAGAACATTTTAACGATTTTCGGTATATTGGAATCGGAAAGGCTTTTCATAAAGGCCTGTGTATAAACTTTGTAGAACAGCTTGCTGACCGTCAGGCGCAGTTTCCTGCATGCGTCGTCGGAGCCGTTTTTGTCGGAAAGTTTGTTGTATTTGTCGACAGCGGTTTTAAAGCCTGTCGTCGTCTCTTCGTCACAGCCGGCATAGGTCAGAATCGTGTGAAGGGAATCCGTAAGATCAGGCACTTCGGAAGAGGACTGTTCTTCCGGCGAATCCGCCGCGTTCTGAAGTGCTTCCAGTTTGTTCTTGTATTCCTGGACGCGGTTTTTGTACATTTCCTTATCGATGGAAGCCTGATTCTCAAGCTGTATCATCATCGTGCCGAGAGCAGCGGTGATGGCGGTGGAATCTTCGTCGTGTGCGCCGATCCGGTAGAGAATGCTCGCATACAGATCGAAGAAATCGAGTTTGTTTTCGTTCATCAAAAGCCCCGCAATTTCCGCTTTATATTCATAAAGTTCACGGCATACGGAGAAAATTTCGTAAACGTCCTGACTCGCTTTTAACAGCATGCCGAGAATAAAATCCGCAATCTGCGCTTTGGCGGTAATGCTTTTCATAATGCGCTGTAACTGTCCGTAATAACTGTTCAGCCAATCCGGAACGTCATCTTCCAGTTCCATTTCCGTGACGTCTTCGAGACCCGGAAGCACTCTGGTCGCAATTCCGTGTTTGGCGGTAAAACGGCCGTATTCGGAATAACTTTTCATCAAATACTGATAGAAATTATCACAATCGAACTTCGTCAGTTCGTATTGGTCAAGAATTTCCTTCAACTGCCTGAACAGGGAACTTACAATGAGATTGGAAAGGTCTGATTTTGCACGGAGAAGTTCGGACAGATGTCCGTCCGTACATGCGTAAGAAGCAAGTGATGTATCTTCGACCGCCTGATAGGAAATAAAATAGGAATCATATGCGAGCTCACATACGCCGATGACATCTCCTTTATTCAGATAAAATTCGCCTCCCGGATAGAACGCTCTGACGGAGCCTTTCGTAATGAGGTGCAGAGCGGAAATCGGCTGTTCGCTCTGAATGAGAAGGGTTCCCATTGGAAATTCTTTTGCTGCCATAAATAACTCCCCTTTCGTCTGTGGGTACAGATCTACATTAGTAATATAAAAACATTATAAAATGATTATAGCATAAAAACAAGAGAAAGACGAATAGTACATAAGGGAAGTTTTACACGTCGGGCAAATTTTTTTGGTACTGTACTTTTAGGAAAGATATGATAAAATATTATGTAGTATGGGTTTATACAGGCTGAGAGAAAGGCATGGTCGTAAATATGTCAATCGATGAAAAGGATATAGAATACAGGAAAAAGGTGGTACAGGAATATAAGCCGGATGTGGAACGTCTGATACGGTACCTGCCCTGGCTTGAGGAAAAATCGGGCAGCACAGCTTCGGAGACGTATACGGGCTCCGGCATCGCCGAGCATTCCATCGCGTTTCCCGTCTATGACAGTACGCTTCTTTCATTCGTCAGGGAAGTGCAGCAGACGAATCTGTTAGACCGGAATTACCGGTATATCTATTCGCGCAACAGGATTGTCACCCATCAGGACGAGCTTCGGGCCATTTCCCATTCGGATATCACGCGGATGGATGTGCTGAAAGGGATTCTGTCCAAATATGTAATGGGTGGTATGACGAAAGGCCGGATGTGGTCGGAAGCGGTCCGGAACCGCATCTTTTTGAATGTCGTGAAGAAGATGAAAGATAACCTGGAGTTCTGGGACAGACCGATGGGAAATTAAGAAAGGTATTATGTTCTTATGGGAGAAAAATCGTTACAAAAGAAGCAGTACATATTGGACACGGCCAGAAAGGTCTTTGTGGAAAAAGGATATAAAAATGTGACCATGAAAGATATTGTGGAAGCATGCGATATCAGCCGCGGAGGTCTTTATCTGTATTTTGGCAGCACGGAGGAGCTTCTGCTTGCGGTATTGCAGAAAGATGCGGAGGAAATAGACGACATATTTTCGGAGAGCATCGCCGGAGAAGATTCCGCGGCTGATATCCTGACACTGTTTTTAAAGGAGCAGAAAAAGGAGCTTTTACGGAAGAAGAATAATCTGACGATGGCGGTCTATGAGTATGCTTTTGAGAATAAAGAGAAGAAAGACCAGATGATGCGCAGGCAGTTTGAAGCGGGCGTGAGAGTGTTGGAAAAACTGATTGAATCCGGCATTTCTTCGGGAGAATTTTATTGTGAGAATCCGAAAGGCGCCGCGAATAATATCATGTATGTGCTTGAGGGTATGAAAATTAATTCCCAGACAATGGGGATTACGGAAGCAATGGTTGACGAGCAGCTCCTGTATCTTATGGCGGGACTGCTGATCGATACAGACTGATGGTTAAGAATACGGAGGGATTGAGGCAGATATGGGAAATGTAAAGCGCATCTATGTGGAAAAAAAAGAACCTTTTGCAGTGAAGGCAAAGGAACTGCGGGAAGAGCTCGGAAGCTATCTCGGCATTACGGGTGTGAAAGATGTACGGGTGTTTATCCGGTATGATGTGGAAAACGTGTCACAGGAGGTTTTTGACAGGGCCTGCAAAACGGTTTTCTCGGAGCCGCCCGTTGACCTTTTATATAAGGAAGAAATCGAGATACCGGCACAGAGCCGGGTGTTCAGCGTGGAATATCTGCCGGGGCAGTTTGACCAGCGGGCGGATTCCGCGGTACAGTGCGTGAAATTCCTGAAAGAGGACGAAGAACCTGTCATCAGAACTGCTGTCACTTATTTAATAACAGGACAAATATCCGACGAGGAATTTGATAAAATCAAGGCATACTGCATCAATCCGGTGGATTCCAGGGAGACGGATATGGTAAAACCGGAAACGCTGATCGCCGTTTATGAGGAACCGGCGGATGTGGCGGTGCTTACGGATTTCTGCTCCATGCCGGAGGCGGATTTCAGAAAATTATATGATTCGCTGGGACTGGCGATGACCTATCGGGATTTTCTTCATATCCGGAACTATTTCAGCGGAGAAGAACACAGGGATCCGACGATGACGGAAATCCGGGTATTGGACACTTACTGGTCCGACCACTGTCGTCATACGACATTTTCGACGGAGCTTACGAAGGTGGATTTCCGGGACGGCTGCTACCGGAAACCGATTCAGGAAACATACGAAAACTATCTGAAAACGAGGGAAGAAATTTTTGCGGGCAGAACGGACAAGTTTGTCTGTCTGATGGATTTGGCGCTGATGGCGATGCGCAAGCTGAAAAAGGACGGGAAACTGGAAGATATGGAGCAGTCGGACGAGATCAATGCCTGTTCGATTGTCGTTCCGGTGGAAATGGATTACGGCAACGGACCGGTAACCGAGGAATGGCTCGTCTTTTTCAAGAACGAGACGCATAATCATCCGACGGAAATCGAGCCTTTCGGCGGTGCGGCGACCTGTCTTGGCGGCGCCATCCGTGATCCGCTTTCCGGGCGCGGCTATGTGTATCAGGCGATGCGCGTCACGGGAGCGGCCGACCCGACGGTGCCGGTTGCGGATACGTTAAAGGGCAAGCTGTCCCAGAAGAAGCTGGTGCGCGGCGCGGCGGGCGGTTATTCTTCCTATGGAAACCAGATTGGCCTCGCGACCGGCCTTGTCAAGGAAATCTATCATCCCGATTATGTGGCAAAGAGAATGGAAATCGGCGCGGTCATGGGCGCGGCGCCGCGCAGGAATGTCATTCGAGAGACTTCCGACCCGGACGATATCATTATTCTGCTCGGCGGTAGAACGGGACGCGACGGCTGCGGCGGAGCGACGGGCTCCTCCAAAGTCCATACGGAAAGTTCCATCGAGACATGCGGCGCGGAAGTGCAGAAAGGGAATGCGCCGACGGAACGAAAGATTCAGCGTCTGTTCCGCCGGGAAGAGGTCAGCAGACTCATTAAGAAATGTAACGATTTCGGTGCGGGCGGCGTTTCCGTCGCGATCGGTGAGCTGGCGGACGGCCTCGTTGTGGATTTGGATAAAGTGCCTAAGAAATATGCCGGTCTTGACGGAACGGAGTTAGCCATTTCCGAATCCCAGGAGCGGATGGCGGTTGTCGTATCGCCGGAAGATGTGGAGAAATTTTTACGGTATGCGGCGGAAGAAAATCTGGAAGCGGTGGCGGTGGCCGTCGTGACGAAAGAACCCCGGCTTGTCTTAAGATGGCGCGGACAGGAAATCGTCAATATTGCAAGGGCCTTTCTGGATACGAACGGCGCGCATCAGGAAACCGAGGTGTGCGTGGACATGCCGTCGCCGGAAGAAAATTATCTGGAGAAAACGGCGGTTCCCGCGGTGGAAGAAGCGCTGAAACAGGGAGATGTGAAAAAAGCATGGCTTGCCCTGTTAAACGATTTGAATGTATGTTCCCAGAAGGGACTTGTGGAGATGTTCGACGCTTCCATCGGCGCGGGCAGCGTATACATGCCTTACGGCGGTAAGTACCAGCTGACGGAAACACAGGTGATGGCGGCCAAACTTCCGGTACTGGAAGGAAAGACGGACACCGTGACGATGATGAGTTACGGCTTTGACCCTTATCTGTCCAGCTGGAGCCCTTATCACGGCGCGGTTTACGCGGTGACGGAATCGATGGCAAAGATCGTGGCAAACGGCGGTGATTATCGGAAAATCCGCTTTACGTTCCAGGAATATTTCAGGCGTATGACGGAAAAGGCGGAGCGCTGGAGCCAGCCTTTCGCAGCGCTGCTCGGCGCTTATCAGGCGCAGATGGCCTACGGTCTGCCTTCCATCGGCGGCAAAGATTCCATGTCGGGTACGTTTAACGATATCGATGTGCCTCCGACCCTCGTTTCTTTTGCGGTAGATATCGGGAAGAAACAGGATATCGTCAGCCCGGAACTGAAAAAGGCGGGAAATAAGCTTGTTCTGTTCCGAATTGCGAAAGACGAATACGATCTGCCTGTTTATGAAAAAGTCATGCGGCTTTACGATAAGATTATGACATTGATGTCGGAAAAGAAAATCGCTGCGGCTTATGCGTTGGATGCAAAGGGCGCCGTGGCAGCAATCAGCCGGATGGCTTTCGGCAGTAAACTGGGCGCTGCGCTGGAAGAGAGCATTGGAACGGACGTGCTTTTCGGAAACGGGCTTGGAAATATCGTTGCGGAAATGCCGGCGGCAGCAGCGGAGGCGCTGGCCCGGGAAGAAGACTGCGGGGAAATTTCTGCCCTCATGATCGGTACGGTGACGGAAGAACCCGTTTTTGTATACAAAGACGCGGCGGTTACGATGGAAGAGGCTCTGGAGGCATGGACTTCCAGACTGGATAAAGTGTTCCCCTACACCGCAGGGAAGGATAAGAGTCCGGTGGCTTCGGAAACGTATCATGCGGGCGAAATCTATGTATGCAGGCATAAAGTGGCAAGACCCACCGTCTTTATTCCGGTTTTCCCCGGAACGAACTGCGAATACGACAGTGCGAAGGCGTTTGAGAATGCCGGAGCGGATGTAATTACGAAAGTATTTAAAAACATGACGGCAGATGATATCCGGGAGAGCGTGGAAGTTTTCGGGAAAGCAATCGGGCAGGCGCAGATCATCATGTTCCCCGGCGGTTTTTCGGCGGGCGATGAGCCGGACGGTTCCGCGAAGTTCTTTGCGACGGCTTTCCAGAATGACAAAATGAAAGAAGCGGTCATGAAATTATTACAGGAAAGAGACGGCCTTGCGCTCGGAATCTGCAACGGTTTCCAGGCGCTGGTCAAGCTGGGGCTCGTGCCGTACGGAGAGATCACGGGACAGAAAGAAGATTCACCGACCCTGACATTCAATACCATTAACCGCCATATTTCCAAGATGGCTTATCTGAAAGTCGTCTCCAACAAATCGCCCTGGCTGCGGAAGGCGGTATTGGGCAACACTTATGTGAATCCGGCGTCCCACGGCGAAGGCCGGTTTGTGGCATCAAAGGAATGGCTGGATAAGCTGTTTGCGAACGGACAGGTGGCGACTCAGTATGCGGATATCGACGGCAATGTAACGATGGATGAGGAATGGAATATCAACGGTTCCTATGCTTCCATCGAAGGCATTACATCTCCCGACGGCCGCTGTTTCGGCAAGATGGCGCATTCGGAAAGAAGAGGCGACGGCGTCGCGGTGAATATCTACGGGGAACAGGATTTGAAGATTTTCGAATCCGGCGTGGAGTATTTCCGCTAAAGTATCGGCGCATATGCCGTGTCGTCTGACGAAATGCGCCGTACCGGCGTATCAGGATTCCCGGCGGCACGCATTCCGATGCTGAATCGGCGTCCTGCCGGTTGCCTTTTTGAAAGTCTGTGAAAAGTAGGATTGGGAGGAAAAGCCCAGCATGGCTGAAATCTCGGCGATCGAATAGGTCGTGGATTCCAGCAGGGATTTTCCCTCCTGAATCCGTTTCTGAAGCAGGTAGTTGATAGGGGAAATACCGATATATTTTGTGAAGGCGTGAGCCATATAATATTTGTTCATATGGGTGATCGCCGCCAGCGTGTCCAGCGTAATATTTTCGGAATAGTTTGCATCCAGATAGTTTTTGAGCTGGGTGCATTCTCTGTTTAAAATATTATTGCTGCTCTGAATGATCGTTAAGTAATCGTTGCGCAGCATACAGATCAGAAGCACTTCCAGAAGGTTCTGGCAGACCGCCTCATAATTCTCTTCTTTGCGGGAAATTTCTTCCAGCATAATATTCAGATAAGCATAGACATTGGAGTTGGTCATATTGTATTTATAAACGGTTCCGGAAGCGGTCTGCATGGAGATGCCGTCCTGTGCGGAAGCGATATTTTCAAAGGAAAAAGACAGTCCTTCGATACCGAGCACGATATATTCAAGTGGCGTTGTGTGCAGAGATTTCTCGGTATGCTGCACATGGGGATTGATGATGACCATGTCGTTCGGGCCCACCGGAAATTCTGAGCCTTCCGCAACAAAAGAGCCGCTGCCGTTTACCACATAGAACAGCTCGCTGAAAGGGTGGGAGTGCAGAATGCTCTGCCAGTCTCCCTCATATTTGGATGTAGATATATATAACAGTCTGGACTGATCAAAAGAAGAAAGTTTGTCACCTTCGATGCGGTGTCTTGTATTTCCCATGAAAGCTCCTGTCCGCCCGTTATTTTAACGGGCATTTCAAATCTTTGTTATCTTAATGTAGCAGATTTTAGATATTTTGTCCATTCTTCATTTGAAATTATATTTCTAAAAAGCGAAAAGATCAGGATTGCGGCAGGCGGCGGGAAATGTTTGGGAAAAAGTATATTCATTTTTCATATCACATACGCGTTTGGCAGAGTGAATAAAAAAATAAACATATATAACGCGTGATTATAAAAAATGCACAATCATAAAAGGCCGTATTTTGAATTTAATGGAAAAAAATAATAAAAGCAAGATATATAAAATTGCAAGCAATAATTGGATTGATAATGTGTTTCCGTTCCACTATACTGAAAACACATAAAAGAGTTGACTCGAAACAGTAAACGTTTACGATTCTTTTTGAAGGAGGAAAATTTATTATGAAACTGAAAAAAGTGATTTCAGCGGTTATGGCGTTGACGATGACAGCAACCGTTCTGGCCGGATGCGGCGGCAGCGGCGAAACACAGCAGGCGCCTGCGGCTGACAATAAGTCAGACAGCACACAGCAGGAAGCGCCTAAGGAAGAGGCAAAAGAAGAAACAAAAGAGGAAGAGACTCAGACGGATGCGGCAGAAGAAGCGCCGGTAGAAGAGCAGGTATTAAAGGTGGCGGCTTTTGAAGGCGGTTACGGTGCGGAGATGTGGTCCGAGGTAACGGCGGCTTTTGAGGCTTCCCACCCTGGCGTTACGGTAGAACTTACGGTTGATAAGAAACTGGAAGACGTTATCAGCCCGAGCATGAAGGCCGGCGATTATCCGGATGTCGTACATCTTGCGACAGGACGTGAGGCGGCGCTGACAGAAACGCTGACAAAGGAAAATGCGCTTCTTCCATTAACGGATGTTCTGGAAATGACAGTTCCCGGTGAAGATGTAAAAGTAAAAGACAAAATCGTTCCCGGTTTCCTTGATACACTGGCAACCAATCCTTATGGCGACGGCGTAACCTATTATGCGCCGATGTTCTACAGCCCTTGTGGTTTATTCTACAATGCAGGACTGTTCAAGGAAAAAGGATGGGATGTTCCGACAACATGGGAAGAGATGTGGGCATTAGGTGATACGGCGGCAGCAGACGGCATCGCGCTGTTTACATATCCGACGACCGGATATTTTGACGCATTCACCTATGCGACACTGTCTTCCGCAGGCGGTTCTGATTTCTTCAACAGCTGTATGACTTATGAAGACGGTATCTGGGAAAGCGAAAACGCATCAAAAGTATTTAATTTGATCGAAAAACTCGGTACTTACACGGAAGCGACAACGGTTGCAAATGCAAATAACGATAACTTTACAAAGAATCAGCAGCTGATTCTTGACAACAAAGCGATCTTCTGTCCGAACGGCACATGGCTGCCCGGCGAAATGGCTGATGCGCCGAGAGCAGACGGCTTCGAATGGGGCTTTATGGCGATTCCGGCAGTCAACGAGGGCGGAGCAGGATGCTCTTTCTGCTGGTTTGAGCAGATGTGGATTCCGGCAGCGGCAGAGAATCAGGATATGGCGAAGGAATTTGTAGCATACATGTATTCCGACGAAGCGGCACAGATTTTTGCAAAGGCAGCGGCAATCCAGCCGATTACAGGTGTCAGCGATTATCTGGAAGGCGACAACAAGATGTTTTACAGTATCTATGATAACGGCGCAACCGCAGTTATGGGCGGATTTGCGGCAACAGCACCGGTAGAAGGCGTGAATATGCTGGATGTTCTGTGCGGTACGGTAAACAGTATTGTAAGCGGCGACAAGACCGTTGAGGAATGGCAGGCGGCAGTAGAAGACGCGAGCGACAAATTAAGAGCGGCAATGGAATAAAATGTAAGGGGTGCTCCGAAGGTGTTTCCGCCTTTGGAGCACTTTTGCATATCATTTTAGGAAATTGCAGTTATCGTAGTGGAGTTCAGACAGGAATTTACCGAAATAAATTTCTGGAGCGCAGGCTGCGGAGCCTGCGCTTTTTTATTCAGGAAACGGAGGTATGAACGTGAAAAAGGGCAGAGCAAGAAATGTTTTTATTGGGGTATGCGTTGCGCCCGCAGTTATTTTGTTTACGATTTTTATGCTGATTCCCACGTTTAATGTATTCAAAATGTCGCTTTATAAATGGGGCGGCTATTCCAATACAAAGGAATTTGTGGGACTGAACAATTTTAAGATTCTGGTAGAAGATATGAACTTTTTCCGTTCCTTCCAGAATACGGTTCTGCTGATCGTCTGTGTGACCGTTGTCACAATGGCGCTTTCTCTGATTTTTGCGGCGATTCTTTCGAGAGAAAAAATCAAGGGACAGAATTTTTACAGAATTGTTTTTTACATACCGAATATCTTGTCGGTTGTAGTTATTTCGGCGATTTTTTCCGCAATTTATGATCCGAACAATGGTCTGTTAAACAGCATCATCGGGATTTTCCGGGGAAAAGACGAAACGCCGATTCTCTGGCTCGGCGACCAGAAGCTTGTTATTTACAGTCTGGTGATTGCCATGATCTGGCAGGCCATCGGTTATTACATGGTTATGTATATGGCGAGTATGGCAAGCGTGCCGGAAAGCCTTTATGAGTCGGCAAATCTGGAAGGTGCGGGAAGGATACAGCAGTTTTTCTCCATCACGCTTCCGCTGATCTGGACCAATGTCAGAACGACGCTGACTTTCTTCGTTATCAGTTCGATCAATTTAAGCTTTCTGTTCGTAAAGGCACTGACGAGCGGCGGGCCGGACGGTGCAACCGAAGTATTCCTGAGTTATATGTATAAACAGGCTTATACCAATTCTTCCTATGGATATGGTATGGCGATCGGCGTTGTTGTATTCTTATTCTCCTTTGGTCTGTCCGCAGTCGTAAATTTTGCGACCAAACGGGAACCGTTGGAATTTTAAGGGGGGACGCATATGAAAAAGAAAAAAGAAATGAGTTTCGATACATTATACCGGCTTTTTATTTATGTGGCTCTGATCACGCTTGCGGTCAGCATTGTCGTGCCGGTGGGCTGGGTATTTCTGGCGTCCATTAAGGAAAACTCCGAGTTTTACGGGAATCCGTGGACAATGCCGAAGGGCATTTATTTCCAGAACTTTATCGACGCTTTTGAAAAGGCGAGGATGGGAGAATATTTTCTGAATTCCATACTGGTAACGGCGCTGGCGCTTCTGATTCTGCTGGTGGTTGCGCTGCCGGCGGCTTATGTGCTCGCGAGATACCGTTTCCGCGGGAGCAAGCTGATCAATATTCTTTTTATGGGCGGTCTTTTTATCAATGTCAACTATATCGTAGTGCCCATATTCTTAATGTTTGTGGACGCCGATAAATTTTTGAAGGGGCTGGGCGCCGACGGCTTTTTCCTGAATAACCTGTTTGTTGTCGCACTCGTATATGCCTCAACGGCGCTTCCCTTTACCATTTATCTGCTGTCGGGCTTTTTCGTGACGATACCGAGAGATTATGAAGAGGCGGCCTATGTGGATGGCAGCGGATATTTCAGAACGATGGTAAAGATTATGATGCCGATGGCGCTGCCCAGCATCATTACGGTGATATTGTTTAATTTCCTGTCTTTCTGGAATGAATATATCATTTCCATGACGCTGCTGACGAAGGATGCGAAGACGCTTCCGGTTGGGCTGATGCAGCTGATGCAGGCGCAGAAGGCGGCGGCCAATTACGGACAGCTCTATGCGGGACTCGTAATCGTCATGCTTCCGACGCTGATTTTGTATATTATGGTACAGAAAAAACTGACCCAGGGCATGAGTCTTGGCGGATTAAAGGGGTAAAGGAGGAGATGCTATGAAATGGATGGTCAGAATTGCTTATTTGCTGGTTTTCATATTGGGTATGGCGCTGGTCGTTATGGGACAGCGTAATATCGGTCCGGCCGGGCTTTTGACGATGATTGCCGGACTTGCGGGAATCCTGATTCTTCTCTACCTGTATAACAGAAAATATCAATAGCATAAGACAAAGGGAGGTTGGAAGATAGATGAAGCAGGAAAACACGGGCAGACTGACGCTGCCTACTGATGTGGATATGGTTGATGAGACGCTCAGGCTGAAAGAACTGCTCGGAGCGGATGCGCTGCGGGACTGTGACGGAACGACGATGCCGGAAGAACTGCTCGGCCAGAATGCGAAAATTTATGCGACTTACTATACGACAAGGAAAGATAACGACTGGGCGATGAAAAACCCGGAAGAAGTTCAGCAGGAATATCTGATCAGCGACCGCGTGACCGCAAAAGGCAGCAGTCTGCGCATCGAACTGATGAAAGGGTTTCATACGGAGCAGCTGAAAGTCAATACGATCGACTCCCCCAAACGCTGGTGGGAAGTCATCGACCGGACGACGGGAGAAGTGGTTGCGCCGGAGAAATGGGAATATGACGAGGCGACAGGAGAGGTGGTCATTGAAACGATTCCTTATCACCAGTATACCGTCAGCTTTCTCGCGTTTCTGATCTGGGATCCGGTACATATGTACAATTTTATCACGAACGACTGGCAGAACGCGCCGCATCAGCTTACCTATGATGTGAGACAGCCGAAGACGCAGGCTTATGTAAAAGAAAAGCTGAAAAGATGGTGTGAGGAAAACCCCCATGTGGATGTGGTGCGGTTTACCACCTTTTTCCATCAGTTTACGCTGACTTTCGACGATAAAAAGCGGGAAAAGTTTGTGGAATGGTTTGGATACAGCGCCAGCGTGAGTCCTTATATTCTGGAGCAGTTTGAAAAATGGGCGGGCTATCCTTTCCGGCCGGAATATATTGTAGATCAGGGATATCATAATTCCATATTCCGTGTGCCGTCCAAAGAATTTCGGGATTTCATCGAATTTCAGCAGATAGAGGTCTGCAAACTGGCGAAGGAAATGGTTGATATCGTTCATAGCTGCGGCAAGGAAGCGATGATGTTCCTGGGCGATCACTGGATTGGAACGGAGCCTTTCGGAAAGTATTTTAAAGAGATCGGACTGGATGCGGTAGTCGGTTCGGTGGGAGACGGCGTTACGATGCGCATGATCTCGGATATTCAGGGTGTAAAGTATACGGAAGGACGGCTGCTGCCCTATTTCTTCCCCGATGTGTTCCGGGAAGGCGGCGACCCGATCGGAGAAGCGCAGGATAACTGGATGAAGGCGAGAAGAGCGATTCTGCGTTCGCCTCTTGACAGAATCGGCTACGGCGGTTATTTGAAACTGGCCAGCGAGTGGCCGGGTTTCATCGACCAGATTCAGAAGGTCGTGGATGAGTTCCGCCAGATACACGAAAATATGCAGGGGACGAAGTCTTATACGGCGCCCTTTAAAGTCGGCATTTTAAACTGCTGGGGCAATCTGCGCAGATGGATGGCCAATCAGGTACATCATGCCCTGTGGTATCGGGAGATTTATTCCTATGTGGGCGTCATCGAATGCCTGAGCGGCATGCCGATCGACGTGGAGTTCATTACCTTTGATGAGGTGAGAGAGGGCATCGACCCGGCGATCAGAGTCATTATCAATGCGGGCGATGCGTATACGGCCTGGAGCGGCGCGGAGAACTGGAAGGATGAAAAGGTAGTATGCGCAATCCGCCGGTTTGTGGATGAAGGCGGCGGATTTATCGGCGTAGGAGAACCAAGCGCATGCCAGTTCGAGGGACGTTACTTCCAGTTAAGCGATGTGCTCGGCGTGGACAGGGAGCTCGGTTTCTCCATGAGTACGGATAAGTATAACGAAATGGACAGCAAACATTTTATTCTGGAGGATATCGACGGTGAAATCGATTTCGGAGAAGGAAAGAGCCGTATCTATGCGCAGGGAGAGAACTATCAGATTTTGAATATGGACGGAAAATACAGCCGTCTGGTAGTCAATTCCTATGGAAAAGGAAGAAGCGTATACTTTGCGGGACTGCCTTATTCTCCGCAGAACTGCCGGATTTTGCTGCGCGCCATTTATTATGCGGCGCATCAGGAAGAAGAGATGAAGAAGTTCTACGTTACCAACGTGGACACGGAACTTGCCGTATTCGAAAAAACGGGCAAAATTGCGGTGATTAATAATTCGAAAGAACCCAAAACGACGGAACTGTATGTCCACGGGAAACTGGTGCAGGAGCTCCATATGGAACCGATGGAAATGCGGTGGATTCAGAATGAATAAGGAGCGCTTATGAAAACAGAAAATATGGCTTGTGCCAGAATAGAAGAAGCGATTGCGCAGTTTGCCACAACGGGCGTTCTGACGGAACAAAAGCCCTATGGAAACGGCCATATCAACGATACCTTTTTACTCGTTTATCAGCTGCCGGAAGGCATAAAAAAACAATATATCCTGCAGCGTATGAACCATGATATTTTCAAAAAGCCCCGCGAACTGATGGAGAATATCGTCCATGTGACCGGGTATCTGCGGGAAGCGATTATCGCGCAGGGCGGCGACCCGGAGAGGGAAACGCTCAATGTGGTAAAGACCCGCGGCGGCGAAAATTATTATCTGGACGACGGCGGAAATTACTGGAGAATGTTTTTGTTTATCGAACGGACAGTCTGTCTGGAAAAAGTGGAAAGCGCAAAAGATTTTTATGACAGCGCGGTGGCGTTCGGCAATTTCCAGCGGATGCTGGCTGACTATCCGGCCGGGAATCTGTATGAAACCATTCCGAATTTTCATCATACGCCGTCAAGATTTCAGGCATTCCGGAAAGCGGTGGCGGAAGACAAAATGGGAAGAGCGGCCCTTGTCAGAGAAGAAATCGCCTTTGCCCTTGCGAGGGAACGGGATACCTGTGTGCTGACAGACCTTCTCGCGGCCGGGCAGCTTCCGCTCAGGGTAACGCATAACGACACGAAGTTAAATAATATTTTGTTTGACGAGGAGAGCAGAAAGGCGCTCTGTATCATCGACCTCGATACCGTTATGCCCGGACTGTCCCATTACGATTTCGGGGATTCAATCCGCTTCGGCGCGAGCACCGGAGAGGAAGACGAAAAAGACCTGAGCAAAATCGAAATGGACTTGTCCCTGTATGAAATTTTTACGAAAGGTTATCTGGAGGGCTGCGGGGGAAGGCTGACGGATAAGGAAATCGAAATGCTTCCGATGGGGGCAAAGCTGATGACCTATGAATGCGGCATCCGATTCCTGGCGGACTATCTGGAGGGAGATGTATATTTTAAGATTCACAGAGACGGCCACAATCTGGACCGGGCGAGAACACAGTTTAAGCTGGTAGCGGATATGGAGGCGAAATGGGACGATATGCGTGCCATTGGAGAAAAATACAGAAATTAAAAGCGAAGGGCCGGCGTCGGATATGGGACGCCGGTTTTTTTGTTGTATGACAAACGCACATCCTGCATCGTCTTTTCTTCTGCCTTGACAATCTGATTTCCATATATTAGAATAAATAAAAGAAATTTAGAATAATTCTAATTCCTGAAATGATAAGGGCGAAGCATATGACAAAATATGAGGCAGAAGTATATAACATAATTACCATGTCCAGAGAACATCTGGCGGTAGAGCAGATATACGCAGAGCTTAGAAAGAAGTATCCGAAAGTCGTTATGGCAACCGTTTATAACAATGTGAATAAACTGTGGAAAGCCGGGATGATTCGTAAAATATCAATCGAAAACATGCCGGACAGATATGACCGGATTATAAAGCATGACCATTTGGTTTGCCAAAAATGCGGTAAACTGGCGGATATCTCTTTTGAAGACCTGACTGCTTCCCTGCGTGAGCAAATGGGCGGGGAATTTCTGACTTATGATTTAAAAGTCTTTTATATCTGTCCGGATTGTCAGGAGCGGGAAAAGAATCAGCATCATTCATAATAAGAGGATAGCCATGGGAATTTTAATGAAACCAAAACAGAAAAACTTATTACTGTCAATGTCAGAACTTGAAGAAGCGGACTATGGAAAAAAATCTGCCGAACTGGAACGGATATACCGCCGCCTGTGCACAGGGCGCATCCGCTTTGAAGAGGTGATGGAGAATGTTCTGGATTCTCTGATGCGGATCAGCTCACTGGATCTTTCCCTGAAACACTATTCCGAAATCCTTCAGAAAGTATCGGACAGCGTTTCGGATGCTACCGAATTGATTCATACGGCTTCGGGCCGGGCGGATTCCATCTCCAGAACGGTATCCGAACAGCATGAGGATCTGACCAATACAATCGTTGAAATCTCAGAGGAATCGGGAACCGTTTACCAGAGTATCAATGAAGGCCAGCAGGAGCTGACGGATACAAAGAGGCTGTCCGACAACACAATCAGCGTATCGAAAGAAATGCAGCAGGACATGAACAGGCTTTCCGAGATTATCAATCAGATGAACAGTGTGATCGCCGGTATCAACTCCATATCCTCCCAGACCAATCTTCTGGCGTTAAATGCTTCCATCGAAGCGGCAAGGGCCGGAGAAGCCGGCAGAGGCTTTGCGGTCGTCGCAGACGAAATCCGGAAACTGGCCGACGAAACACAGAAACTGACCGCGAGCATGGGAAATCTTGTGGCCGACATACTCAGCGCTTCTGCCAAAAGCGCGGAGAGCATGGATAACACCATCGAATCGCTGGGCACCGTTACGCAGAAGATCAGTCATGTATGGGCAATAAATGAGGATAACCGGCAGCATTTAGAGAGAATTACCAATAGCATCTCTTCTCTGGCAAGCCTCAGCGAGGAGATCAGCAGCACCATTATCGAACTCGAATCGCTGTCTTCGGACATCAACAGTCAGTGCGGTGTATTGCATGAAGATACGGTACATTTGCGGGAACACGGTAAACATATCGATAATATCGCGAAACCGGTGGAGACGATCGAAACGATGCTGGATGAGTCCGTTAAAGCTATGGGCGTTATGACGAAGGACGCTTTTTATAAGCTGGAAGATCAGAATTTTGCCGGATATATCGAGAAAGCAATTACCGCGCACAGAAACTGGCTGGGAAATCTGGAGCGGATAGTCAAAGAGCGGACAATTCTGCCATTACAGGTGAATGACAGAAAATGCGGATTCGGCCATTTTTATTATGCGATAGAGCCGGAAAAACCGGAAGTTATGAAACTTTGGAAGGAACTTGGCGAGAAACATAAGAAGTTCCACGCTTATGGAAAACAGGCAATCGACGCTCTGTTTGCGGAGGAGTACGGCAAGGCGGAGAATATTTGCCGGGAAGCGGGACAATATTCGGAAACGCTGATCAAAGATCTTGAATGTATCAAAAAATTGAGTCTTGGTATGTCCGATAGAGGCGTTCAGGAAGGGACTACATAAAAAAATCTGGCAAATAAAGGAGAATTTATTGTATAATAGACGCAGGCAAAAGGGCCTGCGTTTATTTTTTGAAAATCATTTTTTGAAGATATTTTGGAGAAATTGCCGGTCTGCCATCCATATGCACCGGGGCAGGCATAAAGAAGTACGAAGCCGCGTAATTTGCGGCGGAATGAGAGGAATTATGGGATTTATAAAGAAGAACGGACAGAAAAAAGAAGAAGCGGATACGACGGAGAATAAAGAGTATCAGTTCCCGGAAGAAGCGGCGCTGAAAGAGTGCCGGCATTGTCGTATGATGATACCCAAAACGGCAAAAATATGTCCAAACTGTAAGAAGCGGCTGAAACGGAACACGGCGGTTCTTGGCCTGCTGATCTGTCTTATTGCGGTCTGTGGAGCGGGAGTTTATTATTACCTGAAGGTTTATGTGCCGGAACATACGGCAGTCGTCGAAGTAATGGCGGAGTCAGCGGAAGAAACAGAGACTGCGGAAAACAGAACAAATGGTGAAACGGCATCGAATGCCGGGGAAGGTCAGAAGGAAGCCGGAAGCAGTCCCAAAACGGAGAAGGCCGATGAAGCCGGCGGCAAGGATGCGGCTGAGACGGAGCCCGCAGAGGAAGCCGGCAAAGCGGACAGCGGTTCGGGCGGTACGGAAGGCGGAAGTGCGGGAGAAGGCCGGGAAGGTGCAGGAAGCGGAAGTGCGGAGAATGGCCGGGAAGGTGCAGGAAGCGTGAACGCGGAGAATGGCCGGGAAGGTGCAGGAAGCGGGAGCGCGGAGGAAGGCCGGGAAGGTGCAGGAAGCGGGAACGCAGAGAATGGCCGGGAGGCGGCAGGAAGCGGGAATGCGGAAGACAGCCGGGAAGGTGCAGGAAGCGGAAGTGCGGAGAATGGCCGGGAAGCAGCAGGAAGCGGGAACGCGGAAGAAGACCGGAAGGGTGTGGAAAGTGACCAGGAAAGCGCCGGAAACGGAAGCGAGGAGGATAGCCGGGAAGCGGCAAGAAGCGGAAGTGCGGGAGAAGGCCGGCAGGATGTAGAAAGTGAAAGTGTGGGAAACGGAAGCGCGGAAGACGGCCGGGGTGCGGCAGGAAACAGAAATGAGGAAGAAGGCCGAGAAAAGGCCGGAAGCGGAAACGCAGAAGAAGACCGGAAGGGTGCGGAAAGTGATCAGGAAAGCGCCGGAAGCGGAAGCGCGGAGGATAGCCGGGAAGCGGCAAGAAGCGGAAGTGCGGGAGACGGAAGCACGGAAGATAGCCGGAAAGCGGTAGGAAGCGGAAGTGCGAAAGATGATCGGGAGACCGCAGGCACGCCGAAAAAAGAAGCGGCGCGGAATGTGGAAGGCGGGGACGAAACGGTCGCGGAGAACGACGGCGGCATGGCGGAAGAAGCGATGAGTACGGCGGGTGCCGACACCGAGATCGTTGTTTTGTCAGCATCGGAACTGTCGGATTATACAGAAGAAGAATTTAGAGAGATCTGCCGGCGCATTGATTATAAGAAGCTGCTGCGCAGTCAGGAAACGTATCTGAATGGGGCGGTTATGGAAGAGCTGACCGTCATCGAACAGGTTGACGGCGGACTTTTTGACGAAAACATTTATTATCTGTGCAAAAGAGAAGACGGACAGGGCATCACGCGCTATTATATTGTACGGGATGACCGGCCAGAGGATGATACGCCGATTCTTGCCGGCGATGTGATACAGGTTTACGGGCAGCTTTTCGGGAGCTGTAAACTTCCCGGCTACCTTGTGAAGACACAGCCCGTAGTCCCGGCGCTGACGATAGTATATTTTGATCTGCTGGCGGAATAGCGGAAAGGCAGGAGTGGGAAAACAGGAGCGGGAAAGTGCAAAGAAGCGGAAGGAAAACCGGAAGATGCGGCGGCAGGAAAAACATACCGGGGACCGGAACGGAAGAAAACCATCTGAAAGCGGCGGAAGAAAAGCGGCAGCAAACAGCGGCGGCAGAAATAGCGGTATCAGGAACAGAAATGATTGAAGAATGAAAAAGCTTGTGCTATAATAAAACGATTACGCAGAAGATTCAGGATACAAGGCAGGATTTGGGCTGAGGCAGACAATGCCCGGAGATACAAATCCGCAGGCAGAAAGGAGCAGGGTTATAAGAATGAAGGCATTTTTAATTTTGGAAGACGGTACTGTATTTGAAGGGCTCCATATCGGCGCGGAGAAGGAAATAATCAGTGAAATTGTGTTTAATACTTCGATGGCCGGTTATGTTGAGGTGTTGACAGACCCTTCTTATGCGGGACAGGCTGTGTGCATGACTTATCCGTTGATTGGAAATTACGGAATCTGCTTTGAAGACATGGAGTCGGACAAAGTCTGGCCGGACGGATTTATCGTCAGGGAACTGAGCAGAATCCCAAGCAATTTCAGATGTGATATGACCATTCAGGACTTCCTTCAGAAAAACGGCATACCGGGCATTGCGGGCATAGATACGAGAGCCCTTACAAAGATTCTGAGGGAAAAAGGAACCATGAACGGTATGATCACAACCGACAAATCTTATCAATTAGAAGAAATCCTTCCAAAATTAAAAGCGTACAGCGTAGGAAAAGTTGTTGAACTTGTAACCTGTAAAGATAAATATGAGGTGCCGGGAACGAAGGATATTGCAGATAACGGGCCGATTTCCGGAAGCTCCCATTTTAACGCGGAAGACTATGCGAAAGGTATACGGGAGAAAAAACCGAGCACGGTGAAAAAGGTAAACGGAAAAGGCCTGAAAGTTGCGCTGCTTGATCTGGGAGCCAAAAACAATATTGTCCGGTCGTTAGCGGCAAGAGGCTGTGACGTGACGGTGTATCCGGCGTTTACGACGGCGGAGGAAATTATGGCGGCGAAACCCGACGGCATCATGCTGAGCAACGGGCCCGGCGACCCGAAGGAATGTACGGGAGTGATTGCGGAGCTGAAGAAGTTATATGATACGGATATTCCGATCTTTGCAATCTGTCTCGGACATCAGCTGATGGCGCTTGCAACGGGGGCGGATACGTTCAAAATGAAATACGGACACCGGGGCGGAAATCATCCGGTGAAGAGCCTGGAAACAGGAAGGGTTTATATTTCTTCTCAGAATCATGGATATGTGGTAGATACGGATAAACTGGACAATAAAGTGGCCGTGCCGATGTTTGTCAATGTCAACGACGGTACGAATGAGGGACTTTCTTATACGGGCAAAAATATTTTTACCGTGCAGTTCCATCCGGAAGCATGTTCCGGGCCGCAGGATTCAGAAGACTTGTTTGATAAATTTATAGCGATGATGAGGAGGGTGTAAGATGCCGAAAAATCCAAATGTAAAAAGAGTACTTGTAATTGGTTCCGGACCGATTGTAATCGGACAGGCGGCCGAATTTGATTATGCGGGCACGCAGGCCTGCCGCTCCCTGAAAGAAGAGGGGATGGAAGTTATTTTAGTAAATTCCAATCCGGCGACCATCATGACGGACGGCGATATTGCGGATAAGGTGTATATAGAACCCCTGACCATCAAAGTGCTTGAGCAGATCATTATCAAAGAAAAGCCGGACAGCCTTTTGCCGAACATGGGCGGACAGGCCGGATTAAATCTCGGCATGGAACTGGATGAATCCGGTTTTCTTGCCGAACACGGCGTTACCCTGCTTGGTACGACGGCCAAAACAATCAAAAAAGCGGAAGACCGTCTGGAATTTAAGGAAACGATGGAGAAAATCGGAGAGCCCTGTGCGCCCTCTCTTGTTGTGGAAAATATTCAGGACGGAATTGATTTTGCAAATGAGATCGGGTATCCGGTCGTTCTGCGTCCCGCATATACGCTGGGCGGCTCCGGCGGCGGTATTGCGCACAACCAGACGGAATTGGAAGAAATTCTGGCAAACGGATTGCGCCTTTCCCGCGTGGGACAGGTTCTTGTAGAACGCTGTATTGCCGGCTGGAAAGAAATTGAATACGAAGTTATGCGCGACGGCGCCGGCAACTGCATTACCGTGTGCAGTATGGAAAATGTGGATCCGGTCGGCGTTCATACAGGAGACAGTATTGTCGTTGCTCCCGCGCAGACGCTGGGCGATAAGGAATATCAGATGCTTCGGAGCGCGGCCTTAAATATCATCAACGAACTGGAAATTACGGGAGGATGTAATGTGCAGTTCGCTCTGCATCCGACCAGCTTTGAGTATTGCGTCATTGAGGTAAATCCCCGCGTCAGCCGTTCTTCTGCGCTGGCTTCCAAAGCGACGGGATATCCGATTGCCAAAGTAGCGGCGAAGATTGCGCTCGGTTATACGCTGGATGAAATCAAAAATGCGATCACGAAAAAGACTTATGCGAGCTTCGAGCCGACCATCGATTATTGCGTGGTCAAAATCCCAAGACTTCCATTTGATAAATTTATAACGGCAAAACGTACTCTGACAACGCAGATGAAGGCTACCGGCGAAGTCATGAGTATCGGAGATAACTTTGAAGGCGCGCTCATGAAGGCGATCCGTTCTCTGGAGCAGCATGTGGACTGTCTGAGAAGTTATGATTTTTCTGCTCTTTCCAGGGAAGAACTGCTGGAACGCATGAAAACGGTGGATGACCAGCGTATCTATATCGTTGCGGAAGCAATCCGTAAGGGAATTGATTACAAGACAATCTTTGACATTACCATGATCGATATCTGGTTCATTGATAAGATTGCGATTCTGACAGAAATGGAAGCGGCGCTGGAAAAAGGACCGCTGACCGTGGAACTGTTAAAAGAAGCGAAGAGAATGGAATTTCCTGACAATGTAATCGCGAGACTGACCGGAAAAACGGAAGAAGAAATCAAAAAGATGCGTTACGATAACGGCATTCTGGCGGCATTCAAAATGGTAGATACCTGCGCTGCGGAATTTGCGGCGACAACGCCTTATTATTATTCCGTATTCGGTTCCGAGTCGGAAGTGGAAGAAACCCATCCTAAGAAAAAAGTGCTGGTACTCGGTTCCGGCCCGATTCGCATCGGTCAGGGAATTGAATTTGATTACTGCTCGGTTCATGCGACGTGGGCATTTGCAAAAGAAGGCTATGAGACGATTATCATCAATAACAATCCGGAGACGGTCAGCACCGACTTCGATATCGCGGATAAACTCTATTTTGAACCTTTGACGCCGGAAGACGTGGAGAATGTTGTCAATATTGAAAAACCTGACGGAGCGGTCGTTCAGTTTGGCGGGCAGACAGCGATCAAGCTGACGGAAAGCCTGATGAAAATGGGCGTGCCCATTCTCGGAACGAAGGCCGAAGATGTGGATGCGGCCGAAGACCGGGAACTTTTCGATAAGATTCTGGAAGAAACGGAAATTCCGAGAGCGGCGGGCGGCACCGTCTATACCGCGGAAGAAGCGAAAGAAGTTGCAAACCGTCTGGGCTATCCGGTACTTGTCCGGCCTTCCTATGTGCTTGGCGGCCAGGGGATGCAGATTGCGATTTCCGATCAGGAAATCGAAGAATTTATGGCGGTTATCAATCGTTACGAACAGGAACATCCGATTCTTGTCGATAAATATTTGCAGGGAAAAGAACTGGAAGTCGATGCGGTATGCGACGGCACGGACATTCTGATTCCGGGAATCATGGAACATATCGAACGCACGGGTGTGCATTCCGGCGACAGTATTTCCGTATATCCGGCGCCGACGGTCAGCGAGAAGGTGAAGGAAACGATTGCGGAATATTCCAGAAGGCTTGCGAAGGCCCTTCATGTAATCGGACTCATCAACATTCAGTTTATTGCGACGGGAGATGAAGTTTACGTAATCGAGGTGAATCCCCGTTCTTCCCGTACCGTGCCTTATATCAGCAAGGTGACGGGAATCCCGATCGTGGATCTGGCGACTCAGGTCATCATTGGGAAAAAGATACGCGAACTCGGTTATGAACCCGGTTTACAGCCGGCTGCCGATTACTTTGCGGTTAAAATGCCGGTATTCTCCTTTGAAAAGATTCGGGGCGCAGAGATCAGTTTAGGACCGGAAATGAAATCAACGGGCGAATGTCTCGGCATTGCGAAGACTTTTAATGAAGCGTTATACAAAGCATTTCTCGGCGCAGGCATCAGCCTGCCCAAGTATAAGAGAATGATCATTACCGTGAAAGACGCCGATAAGGGCGAGGCTATCGAAGCGGCCCGCCGGTTCGAAAAACTCGGTTACAAGATTTATGCGACAAGAAGTACGGCCGCGGCCTTAAACGATGCCGGTGTGAAAGCGCGAAAAGTCAATAAGATTCAACAGGAATCCCCAACTGTCATGGATTTGATTTTAGGACATGAAATCGACCTCGTAATCGATACGCCGACACAGGGACGGGATAAGAGCAGAGACGGCTTCCTGATCAGAAGAACCGCCATCGAGACGGGCGTGTACTGTATTACGGCGATGGATACTGCAAATGCGCTCGTATCCAGCCTTGAAAACGCGGCTTCTCAGGGAGAACTGAACCTGATTGATATTGCAACGATAGCGAAACGGGGATAAAAAGAGAATGAAACGGCGTCCGATGCGGTTCCGTTATGACGCCGGACGCCCGCAAAGCGGAAACGGAAGATGGCAATAGCATGAATGCGGTCAGAAATTATCAGAAAGAACTGGATAAAATGATAAACCGTATAAGCGGGAAGACAGGCGGCCGGACACCAGACGAAGACCAGATACAGCCGCCGCGTCTCTTTCTGCACAGCTGCTGCGCGCCATGCAGCAGTTACGTGCTGGAATACCTTCGGGTGTATTTCCGGATTACGGTATTTTATTATAATCCTAATATTTCCATGCAGGAAGAATACCGGAAACGCGCCGCGGAGCAGAAAAGGCTGATTATGGCATATAATGCGGAAGCGGAACGACAGGAACAGGCCGGTGCATATAGTGCGGGGACAGGACGGCAGGAGCAGACCGGCGTATATAGTGCGGGGACAGGACGGCAGGAGCAGACCGGTGTATATAGTGCGGAAACGAAACAGCGAGAGCAGACCGGCGTGCATAATGCGGAAGCGGGCGAAACGGATGCAGGACACCGGGTATATCCGATTGAAATCGTGGAAGGGGATTATGAGCCGGAGCGTTTTCTGGAGATGGCAAAAGGACAGGAACAATGCCCCGAAGGCGGCGCAAGATGTTTTGACTGTTATGAGATGCGGCTTCGAAAGACTGCGGAGCTCGCTTTGTCCGGCGGATATGATTATTTCACGACGACACTTTCGATCAGCCCTCTGAAAAATGCGGCGAAGCTGAATGAGATCGGGGAGCGTCTTGCGGAAGAATACGGCGTGGACTGGCTTCCCTCCGATTTTAAAAAACGCGGCGGCTATCAGCGTTCAATCGTGCTGTCAAAGGAATATGATTTGTACAGACAGGATTACTGCGGCTGCATTTATTCCCGCAGACAACGAGAGCAAGAGGAGCGGAGTGCGACATAACGGTGAGAAAGGAGTTTGGTTCATAAAATGAAAAAATTTTTGGAACTGATTTCAGAAGAGATGGGAAAGGCCTTTGAAGCGGCCGGATACCAGGCGGATTTGGGGAAAGTCACGATATCCAACCGCCCTGATTTGTGCGAATATCAGTGTAATGGTGCGATGGCGGGAGCGAAACAGTATCACAAAGCGCCCTTGATGATCGCGAACGATGTGGCGGAAAAATTACAAGGGAATACGGTTTTTTCGGAAATAAGCGTTGTTGCGCCGGGATTTCTGAACCTCAAAGTGACGGAGAAGTTCGTTAAAGAATATCTGCAGGAAATGCGTGCGGATGCCAAATTCGGACTGGATATGCCGGAAAAGCCGCAGATGATTATGGTGGACTACGGCGGCCCCAATATTGCCAAACCGCTTCACGTCGGTCATCTGCGTCCGGCGATCATCGGGGAAAGCATCAAAAGAATATGCCGTTATGCCGGACATAATGTGTTGGGGGATATCCATCTGGGCGATTGGGGTCTGCAAATGGGACTGATTGCGACGGAATTAAAAAAGCGACACCCCGAACTGCCTTATTTTGACGAAGCATATCAGGGAGAATACCCAAAAGAGGCGCCTTTTACCATATCGGAACTGGAAGAAATCTATCCAACCGCCAGTGCGAAGTCCAAAGAGGATGAGGCCTATAAGGCGGAAGCGATGGAAGCGACTTATCAGCTGCAGACAGGCGCTCCGGGTTTACGGGCGCTCTGGCATCATATTATGGATGTTTCCGTGTCGGACTTAAAGAGGAATTATACGGATTTGAATGTGGAGTTCGATCTTTGGAAGGGCGAATCGGACGTTCAGGATATTATTCCGGGTATGGTCGAGAAATTTAAAAATGACGGTTATGCACATGAAAGCGAAGGCGCGCTTGTCGTGGATGTCAAAGAAGAAACGGATACAAAAGAGATGCCTCCCTGTATGATTTTGAAATCCGACGGCGCTTCTTTATATAATACAACCGACTTGGCAACCATTATGGACCGTATGGACAAATATCAGCCGGATAAGCTCATTTATGTGACAGATAAGCGTCAGAACCTGTATTTTGAGCAGATATTCCGCTGTGCAAGAAAAACCGGACTGACAGGGCCGGAAACACAGCTTATCCATATCGGATTCGGTACGATGAACGGCAAAGGCGGCAAGCCTTTTAAAACAAGAGAAGGCGGCGTTATGCGTCTCGAAAACCTGATTCGGGAAATTAATGAGGAAATGTATCGTAAGATCACGGAGAACAGGGAGATGGAAAAAGAAGAGGCGGAGGAAACTTCCCGCATCGTAGCTCTGTCCGCAGTAAAGTACGGAGATCTGGCCAATCAGGCGTCTAAAGACTATATTTTTGATATCGACAGATTTACTTCCTTTGAAGGCGACACCGGGCCGTATATTCTTTACACTATCGTCAGGATTAAATCTATTTTGAAAAAATACGATGAGCAGAAAGGCATAAAGCCTGTTTCCGGAGGCATTGACAATGCCGCAGAATCCGTATCGGGATGCTCAGAAAGTGTCGTTGAATCAAATAATGACAATTTTGCCGGCAAGTCTGTATTACGGGAGGCGACGAGCGAATCGGAAAAAGCGCTGATGCTTGAGATCGCCAAATTCAATGCTATGCTGGAAGCAGCGTATGAAGAAGTGGCGCCGCATAAGATCTGTGCCTATATTTATGATCTGGCGAATGCTTTTAACCACTTTTACCATGAAACAAAAATCCTGACAGAAGAAGATTCGGAAAAACAATCCGGATGGATTGCACTTTTGATGCTGACAAAGGATGTATTGGAAGTCTGCATTGATCTGCTCGGATTTTCTGCGCCGGAAAGGATGTAAAAAAGTTCGTATAAAAAATTTTGAGAAATTTTTAAGAAATTTTTGGAAAAACACTTGACAAGAAGGCCTAAAAAATTGTATACTAGCAAAGCGGGTTGACGAAATAAGACAACCCGCAGTCGAATGGGATCTTAGCTCAGCTGGGAGAGCATCTGCCTTACAAGCAGAGGGTCATAG